>CAWFVY010000005.1:0-355466 GCA_963819365.1 uncultured Acidobacteriota bacterium | reverse complement strand
GCGGTTGACCGAGGCATCAAAATTGTCGCGCCGATTTATGACGCGATCCTGGTCGAAGGGCCGGCGGCCGATATCGAGGATGTCATCGCCGAACTCTCTAAATGCATGATCAAGGCTTCGAGCATAGTCCTGCGGGGCCGACAGTGCGGGTGGATGCGAAGTCCTTACATTTCCCTGAGCGTTACGTCGACGGGCGTGAAGGCAGTGTAGAGCTTTGGAATACGACGATGCGTCTTCTGGAAAAATTCTCCCGGAGGAAGAATGCGTGACAAAGAATAACCCATTCAAGGACAAAATTGAAGACTTAAGGCGTGACGCTGTGGTGGAATTTCCAGCAGTCAAAGCCGCGCTATAGTCAATAAAACACAAAAACTTCGTTGTCGTGCCACTCAATGACGATTGGGGATATCGCGTTATGACCGTTGCAGGGCGCGGCGCTGGGATCGTGCTGCATGTCCTCTATGTGCAAATAACTACAGGTCAGGTTGATGTGCCCGTCACCGCTGCAGTGCTGCGGCGGTGTGGCGTCGACCGCGATACCCGTACGCGCACAATAGATCGGTTAGTGAAAGCAGGCTTCGCGACAGTCCGTCGCCGCGGCAAGTTCCGCGGATGCCCGCTCCTAACCCTGTATCCGCCCGGGGAGTTAGGGGTTTTTTGCCGCATGCGCATGGGGCATTCTGCCCCATGTTAGGTGGCATAATACGGACCCGCGGGGTATTATTATTCTTTTATCTTTCTATTTCTTGATAAATAGGGGAACTACGGCGACATCGACAGTGGGTGCCGTGGAAGGGCGAACATAGAGTTTTTAAGTCTGAGAACGTTGTCTGCCTTGAGCATTTCGGAATGCCTCGCGCGCAAAGGTTAGACCGGGGGGGCAGGTCGGAAAAAGGGGAGCCTTCGCCCGCGGACCGCGGCCCTGGTCTCCTTCGCTAAATGTCCAGATTTTCTGGGGCGCACGGGTGCAGCGATTTGTGCTAAAATGCCGGAAAATGATCGAGGCTAAAACATGCGCCAACGCGGTCGGAAGTCGTCTAGCTTTGTCGCACTCCGTGTTGACGGTTCGCCACCTCCACTTCAACCGCCGGCGTACCTCAACGAGGAAGAGCGCGAGCTATTTGCGGAACTGATTGCTGCCGTAGACACGCGAACTTTCGTTCCGAGCGACACGCCGCTTATCGTCAGCTTTGTGCAGGCCACGTTGTCGCCCGTTCAACTGCGAATGACCCGGATAAAGCCCAGCTCTGGGAGCGGGCCGTGAAGCTGCAAGCGACGCTGGCGCGCGGCTGAGGCTGGCGCCGCAAGCCCGCACCGATTCGAGGATAGCGGCGCGGCAACAGGAATACCGCGGCCCACGACCTTGGGAAATCCGGCCGGGAGAGGAGGCCGACGATGGCGTATGAAAACAACCGCGGCGCCCACGCCATTTATGGATCGAACACTACTGCGTGGTCCCGTTCGGTCCCGACAAGGGCAAGCCCGTGCGTCTCAGCATGCACTGTCGTCCGTTATGTCTACGATCGGCTTGAGGCTGCACGGCTGGAGCAGCCGATCACAGGCCCGCTGGCCGATTGGCGCTGTTGCACACCTGCGGCCCCGAGGCGCGGCAGCAAAGCTTCCGTCCTCCAATCGACGTTGACCTTTTCACGACCTGGAATGCAGCCGGTCCGCGCCTGCTCGAGGTGCTTAAGCGCGAAAGCGAGCGCATCGTCTGCCCGCAGCTGGGCACTTCCTACCCCGTGGCCGCGTGACTACCGACACCGCTCCGTGGAAGAAATCGGCTTCGCCGGCAACGGCAACGAAGTCTTCAATGCGGGGAGGTAGTGAGCCGCTGAAACCGACGAGAAGGGATGTATCAGAGGAAAAGCTGCCCAGAACACCGATCACCCTTCGCGGCTCTTGCGCGCGTGCCGGAGACACCCACGCTGCCGCGCCGCCATTTTCTGATGAACTCGCGCCGTCTCATGGGCCGTCCCTGACGCCGAGGACTACACCCTACCACATCGTTGAAAAACCGGTGTTATGCCGTCAGCGGGAAGCGCTGGCCGCTCGATCGGATGCTGGCCGTGTTCACGGCTGATCAGGTTCGGGAGATCCCGGCCCCATGCCGCGACCAAAAGCGGCGTGCTGCGCATTTGTCATCGTCCTCGGCGCCGGCGCCGCCGGCGGACTGATCGGTGATCATCCCGTTCCGAGTGTTGGCGGGTCCCTCCGATTTGATTGTGCCGCTCGAGGAGGCACAAGACCTTGCTTCGAGGCCGCCGCTAGCAATGTCCGCAATGCCCCGTTAGCGACGGTCGGCCCGAAAAGGGCGTCCTGTCGTGATGGGCCAGAAGCAGACAGTCTGCCACTCCTTGCCGTTCCGCCTCAGAGCGCGTCCGTCCAGCTTTCCGAGAATGCCAACGCCGATGTCGAGAAGGGCCGCCCCTCGCGCTCGCGCGGCCAGGATTGCCCCTTGGCCTCAATGCCGTTGCGGACGAGGCGCGTGCCGAGCGCTGGGTATCAATACAGTGCATACGCCGTAACGCCGGTTGGGGATCTGGTTCGGCTGCGAGTGGATGAGCAGCGGCTCGCCGATATCGAACGAAGTGAGCGAGATGTCTTCGCTGTGCGACTTGATGTACTCAGTCCAGAAGTAGCGGGGATCTCCAGCCTTGGAAAACGCTCGCCTCCGCACAGGGGATCGTTGTGTCGGAAAGTTCGGCATTGAGCATGCCTTGTAAGTTGCTTGCAGCCAGCGCGCCATCGCGATGTTGTCGGAATGGATGCGCCAGCGCCCTTCTGTCAGCTCGCTCTTCAGGTAGAGGACGTGGCCGGGCCCAGCTGGCGAAAAGATAATCCGCCAATAGTCCGCATCTGTTGAGTTCGGATCACCGTCCTTCAGGCTCAAGCGGATAAACGGGTTCTCGCCCGTAAGGATCGTTTTGTTGGGATCGGCAATGCTCATGTAACTGGTTCCTGTTCAACTTCTCGGGGGATTGTACCGGTTTAAACCAGCGCACTGGAAGGGCATGTGTGTGTGGATGTCCGCTCATGGGACGGTCGTGCTCCTGCCCCGCCAGCGCTAGGCTGGCCAGGGGCGCCCAGACAAGGAGCACGATATTACAGCGACTGGACAGAGCGAGATTGCTGTTATCGGCATCGACATCGGCAAGAACACATTCCATGTCGTAGGTCCTCGACGATCGCGGTGCCGTCGTGCTGCGACAGAAGTGGTCGCGGGGCCAAGTTGAAGCGCGGTTCGCCAATATGCCGCCGTGCCTGGTCGGCATGGAGGGCCTGTCCGCTAAGAAGATCGCATGTGCGCTGATATCCATGATGGCCTGGAGCAGGCTGCTCCAAATCGAGGCCGGATACATTGATGCAAGACCGCTCACCACTAGCTCGTCAAAGTCTCTTGCAACGCACGGCCGGACCATACATTGGGTCATGAGCGACCGGGTAGAACTAGCAGCAGATCCAGCCATGTCCGCTAAGCGCCGATCGCTACTGAAGTAGCAGCGTTGATCCGGCTGGGCATCCGCGGCTTCAATCCCAAGCTGAAGAAGGCCGCCGGGCGCCTTGAAGATTTGCGCACGCCCGAGGGCGAGCCAATACCGCCCAACACGCTAGCTGAGTCGCGTTGCTAGATGGAGCGCCGGCGGCTCCTCAGTGATCATATCCGCCAGATCGAGGAGGCTCGCCTGGAGCGTATGGAGCAGGCGCCCGGTGATGGACCACACGCGATGGTCCGACTGCTCGCCCGCGTTATTGGCATTGGTATAGAAACGTCGGACATGCTGGTGCACGAGGTCCTCTCGCGGAGATTGCGGGATCGACGAGCCGTGGCGCGCTATGCTGGTCTCACTGGCTCACCCGACGAGAGCGGCAGCCGGCGGCGAGAAAAAGGGCTCACCAAGGCGGGCAACGCACGCGTCCGCCGCGGAATGATCTAGTTGGCTTGGCGCTTTTTACTCTTTCAGAAGGAGAGTGCGTTGGCCCAGTGGTATCGGACGCGAACTGAGGGCGGTGGCACACCCCGCAAGACAATGATCGTGGCCCTGGCAAGCAAGCTGCTGATCGCCTTGTGGCGTATGGTGACCACTGGCGAGGCTCCGGCTGGCGTCGTCTTGCGAGCAGCGTGAGGGAGAACGCGGGAGGATAAGCTCTCGGAGCCGGACGAGCAGACCATCGTCGGCCTCCGATGACGATCCGAGGTGGCGGTCACCCGAAGCAGGCCATGGTGTCGACACCGCTTTCGAGAATGGCTCGCCGCCCCGGAGCTTCGCCGCCGATGCGCATGACTGCATCATGGTCAGGTCCCTATGGACCGACCGAATACAAGGTTGTGGCGCGATGATCCGCGCCCGATGGCAAGCTCCCCTCTGATCGTTGTCCCGACCGACGTCATGTTCGACCAGGATCTGCGCTACGTCGAGGAAGAAAGCGCCAAGCACCGGCGCAAAGCCGCGGTCCATGACGACTGAACCGCGTCCGCTCGGCCTCGTGCTCGCCGGGGGGCTCGCACGCCGCATGGGCGGCGGTGACAAGGCGCGTATCCGGATCGGCGGTGCGACCATCCTCGAGCGCGTGCTGGCGCGGCTTGCGCCGCAATGCGCGCGGATCGTGCTGAATGCCAACAACGATCCCGCCCGCTTCGCCGATACCGGTCTGCCGATCCTACCGGACAGCGTGGAAGGCTTTGTCGGCCCACTCGCCGGCATCCTTGCCGGTCTCGATTGGGGGCGGCGGCGCACGCACCCGAGATCACCGACATCATGAGCGTGCCGGGCGATTGTCCGTTCCTGCCGCTCGATCTTGTCAGCCGCCTGCAGGAAGCGCGGCGATCGGTGGGACAGCCGCTGGCCTGTGCGCGGTCGGGCGATTGGCGCCATCCGGTCGTGGGGCTGTGGCCGGTGGCGCTTCGCGAAGACCTGCGGCACGCGCTGGTGCAGGAAGACCTGCACAAGATCGAAACCTGGACCGCCCGCCATGGCGTGGCGATCGCCGATTGGCCGACGCAGCCGGTCGATCCGTTCTTCAACGTCAACACCCCGGAGGACGCTAGCGAGGCCGAGCGCCTCGCGACCGCGGATCGCGGCATTTAGTGGCTTGAACGCGCCGCGCCGCGGTCCATATTCCAGGGATCGAACCGGACACCGGAGTGACGATCATGCGCGTCTTCCTCGCCTCCTGCCTCACCGCCGCAGTCCTCGCCACCGGCGCCGCTTCTGTTCTCGACCATCTCAACAAGCCGGCCGACGTCGCGTTTCATGCTCGGGAGAGCGTGCGGCTTTGACCGCATTTCGGCTGAACAATTATCTGGCCCGCATCGGCTTTGACGGAGCGATCGCACCCAATCTCGCAACGCTTGCGGCCATCCATGCGGCCCATGTCGATGCCATCCCGTTCGAAGGGCTCGACCCGCTGCTGCGCCGTCCGGTCAAGCTCGATCTTGCCTCGCTGCAGGACAAGCTCGTCGATGGTCGGCGTGGCGGATATTGTCACGAGCAGAACACGCTGTTCAAAGGCGCTCTGGAGGCCATAGGGTTTCCTGTCACGGGGGTCGGCGGGCGCGTTCGCTGGATGTCGCCGCCTGACGCTCCGCTGGGTCCGAGAGAGCACATGCTGCTCAAGATCGATCTGGCGGAGGGGCCGCATCTCGCCGATGTCGGCTTCGGCGCCTGCGCGCTCGACCGACCGCTGCAACTGAAGACCGATGTCGAGCAACGCACGGCGATGGGAACATACCGGTTGAATGAAAACGGCGGCCGCTTCTGGCTGAGCGCGAAACAGCCGGCTGGCTGGCGAACCATGTACGCCTTCAATCTGGAGCCGCAAATCCCAGCCGACTACGAGCTGGCCAATTGGTTCACCTCCACAAAACCCGCCGCGTGCCGTTCACGAGCACGTTGGTCATGGAGCGCGTCAGCAGCGACAAGCGCTACAAATTGATCAATCGCCGGTTTGCGATCGAGGCGCGCGATGGAGAGATCATTCAGGAACACGCGATCGCCAGCGCCGAGGAGTTGGGACCGAGTCCTCGATGAAACCTTCAACGTGACGCCACCCGCCCCGGCGAGCGAGATTTTCGCTCGCACCGCAGCCTAAAGCCTCACGCGCAGATAGGAACCTTACTTCGGTCCGAGCAGCGCATCCGAAAGCCAGGTTGCGATGCCGGGGAAGAAGCACATCAGCACCACCGCCACGATCATTAGGGCCACGAACGGCATCACGCCCCAGATCACGTCACGCAGCGGAATGTCCGGCGCGATGTTCTTGATGACGAACAGATTGAGACCCACCGGCGGGTGAATGAGGCCCATCTCCATGACGATGGTCATGATCACGCCGAACCAGATGAGGTCGAATTCCGGCCGCCTTGAGCGGCGGCAGTATGATCGGCGCCGTCATCACGATGATCGAGACCGGCGGCAGGAAGAAGCCGAGCACGACCACGAACAAGAGGATCGCAGTGAGCAGCACCCAGCGCGAGAGGTGCAGTTCGACGATCCACTCCGCCGTCGACTGGCTGATATGGAGATAGCTCATCACGTAGGAATAAAGCAGCGACATGCCGATGATCAGCATCAGCATGGTCGATTTGCGCAGCGTCGCGACCAGGATCGGCTCCAGGTCGCGCGGCCGTCCACACGCTGTAGATGCCGGCGATCAGCGCCAGCGCGAGCACCGCGCCAAGTCCCGCGGTCTCCGACGGGGTCGCGTAACCGCCATAGAGCGCGATCATCACGCCGGTGAGCAGAATCACGAACGGCAGCACCCGCGGCAACGCGCGAACTTGTCCCGCATCGAAAGCTCGTCCGGCCGCAGGATTTCCGAGGGCGTGCCTGTCTCCGTGAAGCGCCGCTGCGCGAGGTAGAATTCGTGGCGGAAGCGCCAGGCGGAATAGCCGGCAAACAATGTCACCAGCAGTAGCGCCGGGCCGATCGCGGCGAGGAACAGCCGCCCGAGCGACTGCTCCGCGGCGACCGCATAGAGGATCATCGTGATTGAGGGCGGCAGCAGGATGCCGAGCGTGCCGCCGGCGGCGATGATCCCGGCCGCAAAGCCGCCGGAGTAACCGCGCTTGCGCATCTCCGGGATGCCGGCCGAGCCGATCGCCGAGCAGGTCGCGGGCGAGGAGCCGGCCATCGCTGCGAACAGCGCGCAGGCGAAACGTTGGCGATGCCGAGCCCGCCGGGGATGCGGTGCATCCAGGCATGCAGCGCGCCGTAGAGGTCCTGGCCGGCGCGCGAACGCCCGATCGCCGCGCCCTTGAGGATGAACAGCGGGATCGAGAGCAGCGTGATCGACGCCATCTCCTCTAGACGTTCTGCGTGATCGTATCGACCGACGATTCCGGCATGAACGCGATCATGAACAGGGTTGCGACCGCGCCGAGCGCGAAGGCGATCGGCATGCCGGCGAACATCACCAGCAACGTCGACGCGCCGTAGAGGAGCCCGATCGAAAGAACGCTCATTTACACGACCGCCCCTGGCGCAGCCGTATCAGGGCGGCGGAAATAACCGAGACCTGCAGCAGCAACTGAATGCTGAGCAGCGTCATGCCGACGGCCATCAGCGAATACGGAATCCAGAGCGGCGGCCCCCAGGTCGAGCCGGAGTGCTAATTCTCGGTCCAGGCTTCTTCCAGCAGCGTCCAGGATTTCCACGCGAAATAGCCGCAGAAGGCACAGCTCGCAATGTCGACGAGCAGTTGGCGGATGCGGTTCGCGCCAGGCGGCAGCATCGCAACGACCGCATCGATGCCGACGTGTCCGCGACGCGCCTGGATCGCGGCCGACGACATGAACACCGCACCGACGATCAGGAACACCGATAGCTCGTCCTGCCAGTCGGTCGAGAAATGAAAGAAGTACCGGCTGGCTACGCTGTAGGTCAGAACAAACGCGGCGATGACGAGCGCGATCGAGGAGAACAGCACGATCATGCTATTGAGACGCGCAAAGATGCGATCAACCGGCCCGGCGGCACCGGAGGGGATGCCACCAGGGTTGCGGTCTCGACTTCGTCGAGGCCGTGCGCCATTGCGGGCCTCGATGACGTCAGGAGACGTGGACGCTCCTCGGCGAGCTTGAGAAGTTCCGCGGACAGAGGGGTCTTCGACGCGTAATCCTTCCACGCGGTCGGCCGGGCGAGCGCCCGCCACTTCTCCACCGTCGCCTCGTCGAGGTCGGCGACCTTGGCGCCCTTCTTGGCGTAGACTTCGGCGACTTTCTCGTCGTCCGCTATGGCTTCCTTGGTGCCGAATGCTTCGAGTTCGGCGCCGAGCGCCACGATCATGTCCTGCTGCTCCTTGGGCAGCTTGTCGAAGATCAGCTTCGACATGATCAGCGGCTCGAGCATGAACCAGTATGACTTCCGCGGCCGGTGGTCGAGGCTCTTCGCCACCTCTTCCAGCCGAACGACAGCAGGCTGGTCGCCGAGGTGAGTGCCCCACGTCGGCCGCGCCGGTCTGCATCGCGGCGTAGGCTCGTTCGACGGCGTCGACAGCGTGGCGCGCCCGCCGCCTTCATCATCAGGTCCATCTCGCGGCTGCCGCCGCGCATCTTCAGCCCTTGACGTCTCCCGGCAGGATCACCGGGTCTTGCCCGGCTGACCACCCCGCCCGCCTGCCAGATCCATGACAGACGACCACGCTCTTGTCGGCGAGGAGCGCGTTGAACGCCTGCCCGATCTCGGCGTTTTTCCAGGCGAGCCCTCCTTGTACCTGTTCACCAGGCCCGGAATCAAAGCGATGTTGAGCTCCGGCACCTCGCCGCCCGCGTAGGAGATCGGATACACGCTGATGTCGAGCGCGCCCTGCGGACGGCGCCGAACTGCGGGTACGGTCTTCATCAAGGACGAGTCGGGATAGACCAGACCTCGAGCTTGCCGCCTGTGCGCTTCTCCACCTCGGCTGCGAATTTCAGGCAGATGCGGTCGCGGAAATCTCCCTCGTCGATGGTCCCGCCGGGGAACTGGTGGGAGATTTTCAGCATCTGGGCCGGCGCGGCAAATCCAAGCCGCGCGGATGCGATCATCGCAGGTGCCGCGATCGCTCCGGTCAAGACATGGCGTCGATTGATGATCATGGTCGTTTCCTCGCAGCTGCCCCTGAGACCTAAAGCCTGTAAGATCTGGGGCCTGCTCTGTTATTGGTGTTGTAACCATACCCTATCACACGAAATTCGATACTGCGGCAAATACGCGGCCTGGGCCGTCTGCCGATTAACCATCCGATGCTGTGGAACGCCCTCCTCCGATATGCGACAGTGACCGCCCTTGGCCCCTTTGCGAAAGCCGAAGAACAACATGGCCCGCGTTCCTCTCCTCGACGACCAGACTAACCCCGAACTGGCCGACTTAATCGGCACCTCTGCGCGCCGGCCGGCGCGGCAACCTCATCAACGTCTACCGGTTGCTGCTGCACAGCCCGGCGCTGGCGGAATCCTGGTTCGGGCACTCGAACGCGGTGCGCTGGAAGACCGACCTCGACGGCCGGTTGCGCGAATTGGTGATCGTTCGCGTCGCCTCGCTTACCGGCGCCGATTACGACATCGTCAACCAGCACGTACCGACATTGACCACGCCGGAAGGCCTCACCGAGGAAGAGCTCGCCGAGATGCCGCGCTGGCGGCTCGCCACCTGCTTTTCCGATCCGGAGCGGGCGGCGCTGGCGCTTGCCGACACGATGACGCGCGATATCGAGGTGCCCGACGATCTTCGATGAGTTGCGGCGGCATTTCACCGACCGTCAGATCGTGGAACTGACGGTGCTGGTCGGGACCGATAATATGAACGCGCGCGTGCTCAAAGCACTCGAGATCGATCCGCAGACCTGACATCCGATCGTGCCGGCAGTTCCTCTCATCGTCATTGAAGATGATCCGTTCCTGCGCGTGATGCAGGTGGTGCTCGATCCCGACACCAGCGCCGAGCGGGTCGCGGCCTTCGCCGATTTCTTCTCGCACGACGAGCCCGATCTCGCAGGCTGGTGCGCGCGGGTGCGGGCGCGCGCGCCGGGGCTTTTCCCGGCCAAGGTCCTGCTCGTCGACACCCAGGACCAATTGCGCGCCGCGCTTCCCGAGGCGCGCGCGGTGGTGCTCGAATTGCTCGAATTCGGACACGAGGAGATCGCCGCCGCACCCGCGCTCAAGGCGGTGCAGAAATACGGCGTCGGACTGCGCAGCATCGACACCAAGGCTTGCGCCGAGCGCGGCATCAAGGTGCTGACCATCCGCCGCCGCGCCAATATCGCCTGCGCGGAGCATGTCGTCTGCCTGATGCTGGCGCAGGCCAAGATGACCAAGCGGCTGACCGGCCGGATCAGCCCCGGCGCGCTCGCCGAGATCGGCTTCCCCTACCGGCCCTTCGACCGGCAGCACACGCCCAATTCCAACTGGCCGCGGATTCGCGGTGTGCGCATGCTCAACGAGGCGACGCTCGGCATCATCGGCTTCGGCGAGATCGGCCGCGAGATCGCGCAGCGCGCCAACGCCTTCGGCATGCGCGTGCTTTACTACCAGCGCAGGCCATTGCCGGCTGCCGAGGAACAGCGGATGCAGATCGCCTACGCGCCGCTCGACACGGTGCTGGCCGAAAGCGATTGGGTGGTGCCGCAGCTTCCCGGCGGCCCCGGCCTGGCGGACCTGATCGATCGCCCGCAGCTTGCGCGCATGAAGCCCGGCGCATTCATCGTCAACGTGTCGCGGCCCGACGTAGTCACCCGCGCGGCGCTGATCGAGGCGCTGCGCTCGGGACATCTCGGCGGCTTTGCGCTCGACCCGCAATACGTCGTCCCCGGCCGCGACGACGACGAGCTGTTGTCGTTCGACAACGTGATCCTGACGCCGCATATTGCCGCGCAACCGCGTTTCAACGCGCTCCGCGACTTTGCCGAGATGATCGAGACATTGGCCCGGACGAACTGAACGAATAGACTTTGCAAAAAAAAAAAAATGGTTACTAACCATGACTTGACTAAATCTCTTCATAAACTGCGTCTTCTTATCCGTCGGAAACGTGAACGCATCCCCCGGCAGCGCCCTGGTTCACCTTGATGTTCCAATACGTACAGGTCCTCGACTGCCCTTGCCCCTGGTCCCAGTACTGCTTCAGGCTGATGCCCCGCATCGTGTCCATCCACACAATCACCTTGGGCAGGTTCTTGCGCACGCCCGCATCCTTCGCGATCAATTCCAGCTTCGCAGTTTTCACGCCGTCTACCGTCTCATCGCCGTCGTACGTGATGTCCCACTTGTCCTCCAGCTCCTTGCCGCTCGCGCCAAAGCCGAGCTTCAGGTAGCTCTCGAATTTGTTGCCATCGCGAACGAGGTTACCTGGTTCAGCGCGCCCCCTTCAAACAGCTTGAACTCGCCACCGACAACAGAGTACGTCTTCGCACCGGCCTGCCGTCCACCGCCTTGATATGCGCGGCCATCTGGAACGATCTTCGCCTTGCGGTCGTAGTACACCGTCCCCGTCTGCACTTCGTTCTCGGGTATCGGATCGGTCATCACCGTTCTCGACTTTGAAATCCGCCGACGTCGAATGAAAATTGGCCGCCGCCGCATCCAGCTTCCGCAGCACGGAATTCAAATCGTCAGCGTGGGCCACGGGAACGCCCAGCACAACCGCCGCGAAAAAAGCCAAAAGAAACCTCCTGCGCATAACCTTCCTTTCAACATCTCGTTTGACGCGCCTTCGAGGCGCAAAGAAACAGCACAATTCAGCGTAAGCCTCGAATCATTCCGAACAGGAATCCTGAGCGAACTCTGTAGCGGGCCGGTCTACAGACCGGCTAGTCGTGCCGGGGTTTCAAACCCCTGCAAATGCTCACTCGCCATTCAAATCTCCCATTTTTCCGACAGCCTGTTTAGCCGCCGTTGGGGGTTCCCAATCCCGCGACACGCCTCATCTCTCGAACCCGAACAGGCACTAAGTTGCCGCGTCAACCGTCGCCCCGCAAAATCTACCGGTGCGCCCATACCTTCCATGCCTGCGGAGCGCCGTCCGCGTCGCGCGTCAGTTCCCAGCTCTCGACAAATACGGAATCGCCGGCCACCGGCTCCACGGCCACCCGCAACGCTTTCTTCACCGCCCGCTCTGGATCGCCCGGCCCCGCTTTCACATCCCTGGCCTGCACGGTGATGATCATCCCCGTCCTTGCCATCGCTGGTCACCGTCATCGGATGCCCGCGGAAACTCCAGCCCCGACGGCTTGTCGCCGTAGCTCCACAGGTGCGGCGTGATAAAGATGAACAACAGAATCAGCGTCACCATCACGTCGTAGTGAAAGGCCCCGCGCTTGTACGTCCAGTAAAAATAACTCTTCAAAATCCGATTCATCTTCGTCCTTACCCAATCACTTTGTCGTCCTGACCCTGAGTGCAACGACGGGCAAGACCTGCACTTCGATCCACCACAAACCTGGCACAAACCTGGGTGCCCCATCCTCGCCGCGTCTTTGTTTTTGCGGCTAGGGTGGGAAAGCACGAACCCCAACCCGCCCTGCGAGCGTTCCACCACAAACCTGGCACAAACCTGGGTGCCCCATCCCCGCCGCGTCTTTGTTTTTGCGGCTAGGGTGGGAAAGCACTACTTCCGCTCGATCCTCTCCAACCCGCCCATATACGGCCGCAGCGCCTCCGGCACAACCACCGATCCATCCGCCTGCTGATAGTTCTCGAGGATCGCCAGCCACGTCCGTCCCACCGCCAGTCCGCTGCCATTCAGCGTATGCACAAACTCGCTCTTCGCCCTTGCTGCCCGCCGCCTTGAACCGGATATTCGCCCGCCGCGCCTGGAACGCACTCGAAATTCGAGCACGACGAAATCTTCGCGATAGCGTCTGTTCCTCCGGCAGCCACATCTCCAGGTCATACGTCTTGGCCGATGAAAAGCCGGTATCGCCTGTGCACAGCAGCACCCGCCGGTAAGGCAATCCCAACGCCTCCAGAATCTCCTCGGCATCCCGCGTCAGCTTCTCGTGCTCGGCGTCCGACTCCTCCGGCCGCGTGAACTTCACCAGCTCCACCTTCTGGAACTGATGCTGCCGGATGATGCCCCTCGTGTCCCTGCCGGCCGCGCCAGCCTCCGAACGGAAGCACGCCGTGTACGCCGTCAGCGAGATCGGCAGCCGCGCCTCCTCCAGAACCTCATCGCGATACAGGTTCGTCACTGGAACCTCGGCCGTAGGAATCAGCCAATGGTCCGCGTCCTGGTACTCGCCCCGTGCCGCGCTCTCCAGATCCGCTTCCGAGGTGCGGAACAGATCTTCGGCGAACTTCGGCAACTGGCCCGTCCCGAACAGGCTGCGGCTGTTCACTATGAACGGCGGAAGCACCTCGGTATACCCGTGCTTCCCGATGTGCATGTCGAGCATGAAATTGGCCAGCGCCCGCTCCAGTCGTGCGCCTGCGCCCATGTAGACCGCGAACCGCGCCCCGCTCAGCTTGGCGGCGCGCTCCAGGTCCAGGATCCCCAGGTTCGTCCCCAGCTCCCAGTGCGGCTTCGGCTGAAAATCGAACTGCCGCTGCTCGCCCCAGGTCTTGACGACGACGTTGTCCTCTTCAGACCGACCAACCGGAACCTCGTCCCGCGTCAGGTTCGGAATGCTCGCCAGCGAAAACCGCATCTCGTCATCGAGCCGCGCGGCCTTCGTGTCCAACTCGTCCAGCGTCTCCTTGAGCGTGCGCGTCTCTTCCATCAAACCTGAAGCCAATCCAGCCGCGTCCTGACCCTGGCGCTTCAGTGCGCCCACCTGCTGGCTCAGCTCATTGCGCTGGCCTTCAGCGTCTCCGCCTGCGTAATGGCCTGCCGCCGCTCCAGATCGAGCGCACGAAAATTCCCCAGCAGCGCCGCAGGATCGGCCCCACGCGCGCGCAGCTTCTCTTCCACCAGGGCCAGATTTCCCCGAACAAAATTCAGATCGAGCATGACTCACCAGTTTACAGGACCGCTCGGGTACGTGTGCCCAGAGCGGGACCTGGGAGGGGTACGGATGCGGGTGCCCCAGCTCCCTCGCACTCGGGGACCTGGGAGGGCTGCAGTTGGAATGAACCTCCTACCTGGCGTGTGCCAGTCATAGTCCCGTAGGGACGGCAAGACGTTAGCCCCGGGCGAAGCCCGGGGTAAGCGGCCCGATAGATTGCTTGGAGCCCCGTTAGGGGCGGTGGAAAAAGGGAAGCGCACTGCCCGAAAGCTGGCGGCAGGCGAACATCTGGCGAACAACGTCAGGGATGCAGCCATACCCCTAGACATCTTGGGGTAAAAACTGCGGCCAAATCGCCAAATTTTGTCACCCCTGTCGTAGACGTTTGCGAAATTTTGTACCCTCTGTCGTAGACTTTTCGCGAATTTTGACCCACCTTTTGGTGAGCCAGATCACAAAAACGGCCTCAATCGGCCGCGCGCTCTCCCCCGGTTCCGGGTTGCGGCGCTGTAGCTGCCGAGGACCGTGCGGACTCCGCATCAACCTGCTCCTGCCACCCCGGAAGCCTCTGATCCCCGGTGATCAGCCGGGCTCCCCGCGTAAAGCTGATATAACTCCAAAACCATGAAAACAAAACAGCTACGCGATTCCTGAATCCAATCAGGAAGAAGATATGCACCACCAGCCAGGTGATCCATGCCATCCAGCCGCCCAGGTGCGCCTTGAACGGCCACTTCACGTCGGCCACTGCTGACATGCGCCCGATCGTCGCCATGTCGCCCTTGTCGAAATACCTGAAAGCAGGCCGCTTAGCCCCCTTCAGATCGGCCCCGATCATCTCTCCGATATGATCCCCCATCTGCATGGCCGGCTGCGCCACCCCGGGAACCTGTTTCCCATCCTGCTCGAAGTGCGCTAAGTCCCCTAGTACGAATACGTTACCGCAACCCCGCAGGATTCAACTGGTCGTCCACCGGAACGCATCCCCGCTTGTCGGTAGCCGCTCCCAGCATCTTGCCCAGCGGCGACGCCTGCACGCCCGCCGCCCACAAAATGACCGCAGCCTCAATGTTTCCAATAGGATGCGGACCGCCCGTCTCCACCCATCCCGGCGAAATTCCCGTGACATGGCACCCCAGATGCACCTCAACCCCCAGCGCTTCGAGCTCCTTCTGCGCCTTGGCGCTCAGATCCGGCGGATACGCAGCCAGAAGGCGGTCCCCCCCGTCCAGCAGTAACACCTTTGCTTTCTGTGGGTTAATATGACGAAAATCGTGCCGCATATAGTACTGCGCGATATCGCGGATCGCCCCGGCCAGCTCCACGCCCGTGGGCCCGCCACCAATCACCACAAAATTCAGCGGCGGATGCCACCCATGCTCCTGCATCTGCCGCTCGGCTAACTCGAATGCCAACAGCACCCTACGGCGAATCTCCGTAGCATCCTCAAGAGTCTTGAGCCCCGGCGCGGCCGCCGCCCACTCGTCGTGTCCCATGTAGGAGTGCGTAGATCCTGCTGCTACAACGAGATAGTCGTAGGGAACCTGCGCGCCGCTCTTCAGATTCACCAGCTGCGCCTGCGTGTCGAACCCAACCACCTCATCCATCAAGACTTGCGTATTCTTCTGGTGCCGAACGATGCTGCGGATCGGCGAGGCGATGTCGGCGGGCGACAGAACGGCCAGAGCTACTTGATACAAAAGGGGTTGGAAGGTGTGGTGATTGCGGCGGTCGATCAGGGTGACGTCAACGGGAAGGCGGGCCAGGGACCTGGCGGCGTGGATGCCGGCGAAGCCGCCGCCAATGATGACCACGCGGGGCCGGCGGCCCGGAAGTTGTTGAAGCGGTGCAGTTAACTGGGTCACAGCGCGCCTCGCTCTCTATCTTTCCAGATGCGCATAGCCCGCGTTTGGTTCAAAATGGGTGCGCTTTTGCTGCTCCTGAACAGGGCTTTTCGTGTGAGCCAAATCACCAAAATGCCGGTCAAAATTTACGAAACGTCTACGACAGGAGTTACAAAATTCCGCAAAAGTCTACGACAGGGGTAACAAAATTCTCGATTTGGCCCCAATCTGTACACCGGAGGGAGCAGCGAATGGGAGAGAGACACGATCTCAACCGGCCGGGTCGACCAGCGGGGCAAACCGGCCACTCTGCTCGTCATACTGCTCGATGCGCCCGGTGAGGATGTCGTAATACCACCCGAACACCTTCAGCGACCCGTGCACGAGTGCCTTCGCCACGGCCGGCTGGGCCTTCAGATTGCCTAGCTGCGCCACCACGTTGCCGCGGATCAGCGAACACAACTCGGCGTGCTCGCCGTCGGCCGGGTCAGCCGGCTGCCGATGGCTGAACGCGCCCTCCACATGCTGCAGCCAGCGTTTCGCCTTGGGCAGTGTCTCCAGCGCCTTGCGTTCCAGCGCGGCCTTCATCGCCCCGCAGTCCGAGTGCCCGCACACGATCACATACGGCACCTTCAGCACTTCCACCGCGTACTCGATCGTGGCCGACACGCCGTCCACCTCGCCCGTCGATACCGGCACCACATTCCCGATGCTGCGACTGATAAACAGATCGCCCGGCTCAGTGCCCAGAATCAGGTCCGGCACCACGCGCGAGTCGGAACAGGTGATGAACAACCATTGCGGCGCCTGACTCTCCGCCAGCAGATGATAATGACTCCGCCGCTCCGGGAAAACCTCTTTGAGGAACCTGCGATGACCTTCGAAGAGCTGTTGCACCGGCGTTGACCTCTGGATTCAGCCTACCGCACCTCCGTCCCGCGAAGGCGCTGCGCTATATTGAGGTCCATGCTGAAGATTCGACTTATTGCTGCCACAGCCCTGGTGTATTCCGCTTTCCTCTCTTCGGCCCTGTGTCGAGCTCAGACCGTCGACACCATCGACCCCGCGCTGAAGGCGCGCATTGACCGCATTGCCGCCGGCGTGATGGAACAGCGCGGCGTGCCCTCCGCCTCCGTCGCCGTAGTGCAAGGCGGCAAGATCGTCTACACGCATGCCTACGGCCGCGCGTACATCAATCCTGACAAGCCCGCTACGCCGGACATGCGCTACTCCATCGGGTCGATCTCAAAACAGTTCACGGCGGCGGCCATGCTGATCCTCCAGGAGCAGGGCAAGCTCAAGCTCGACGATCCCGTCGGCAAATACGTGCCCAACCTCACCCGCGGCGACGAAGTGACGATTCGCCAGATTTTGTCGCATACGTCTGGTTACCAGGACTACTGGCCCGAGGACTACCTGATGACGCCGATGATGAAACCGACCACGGCGCAGTCCATCCTCGACACGTGGGCCAAGAAGCCGCTCGATTTCGAGCCCGGCACGCAGTGGCAGTACTCAAACACCAACTTCGTCATCGCGGGAACGATTGTCGAGAAGGTCAGCGGCCAGAAGCTCATGGACTTCCTCGGCGAGCACATCTTCCATCCACTCGGCATGAAGAGCGTGTGGAACTCCGACGAGGTGAAGCTCACGCAGCCCGATGCATCGCCTTACATCCGCTTCGCGCTGGGTCCGCTGCGGGCCGCTCCGAAAGAGGGTCGCAACTGGATGTTCGCTGCTGGCGAGCTTGCCATGACGGCGCACGACCTCGCCCTGTGGGATCAGAGCCTCATCGCCCGCTCCGTCCTCAAGCCCGAGAGCTACAACGAGATGTTCACCGAGGTGAAGCTGAAGGACGGCAAAGGCACCCACTACGGTCTCGGCGTAGAGGTGCAGGACCACGACGGCCACAAGACGATCTCGCATAGCGGCGAAGTCACGGGCTTCGTCTCCGACAACGAAGTGCTGGTGGACGACGGCGTGGCGGTGGCGGTGCTGACCAATCACATGGCCGGCGGCGCGGGCGAGATTGCCACGATGGTGGCGGAAACCGTAGGCGACAAAAAGCGCTCGCCCGCCGAAGAGCAGGCGCTCGCGATCTATCGCGGCCTGCAGAAGGGCGAGATCGATCGCAGCCTGCTCGCTCCCAACCTCAGCGACTACTTTGACGCGCAGGCTGCTGGCGGACTTCAAGAGCAGCCTTGGCCCTCTGGGCGAGCCGCTGACGTTCGAGCAGGTGAGGGAGAGCCTGCGCGGCGGCATGACATTCCGATCGTTCCGGATCGTGTATCCCACGCGGAAGCCTGAGTCTAACGACCTATACTTATCCGGATGGCAAGCTGGAGCAATACCTCGTCGATCCGGCGGACTAACGGCAATGGCCCCACTCGCTGACATCCCGCTCGCCGCCGTCCCCACGCGGCGGAGCACTGCACCTGGCTCCAGCGCCTCGCCTTCGCCTCGCGCTGGCTAGGGCAGCCGCGCCATCCACGTGCGCGACCGGCTGCTCGGCCGCATCCCGCGCCGCGCCGCACGAGCGCCCGGCCTCAGCATCACTCCGCTCGCCATTCCCAGCGGCCGCGGCGTGCTCGACGCAGTCTTCGTCGCGCCCGCCGCCGAGCCCGCCCGCGCCACGGTGCTCATCTGTCATGGCATCGGCGAGATCGTTCCGCAGTGGATGCCCATCCAGCGGCTTGCTGGCGGCGCGCGGCGTGGCTTCGCTGGTCTTCGACTACTCCGGCTACGGCCGCAGCACGGGCTGGCCGGTCCCCGCACAGCTCGAGCACGACGCCGTTGCGGCCTTCCACCACCTGCAGCAGCTCGCCCCCGGCCCCATCTCTCTGCTCGGCTTCTCGCTTGGCACCGGCGTAGTCCCTGCCATCTCTGCATCGTATGCCCGCGCATCGCCTGGTTCTCTGCGCCAGCTTCACCAGCTTTCGCGCCGCCGCCCGCCGCGTGTGCATTCCCGGTTTCCTGTCCGCGCTGGTGCCGCCGGTGTGGGCTTCAGGGCAAGTGCTGCGCGCGGCCCCGCATCCAGTCATGCTGGTGCACTCCACCCGCGACCGCCTTTTTCCCCTTGCCATGGCCGAAGAGCTGGCCGCCTGTTGCGGAGCGCGCGCCAGCCTTCGCATTGTCGAGGGCCTCCGCCACAACGAGCCGTTCTACAAACCAACGGCGGCCTACTGGGACCCCATCGCGGAGTTCCTGATGGCCGGGTAATGCAGGGTTCGCACTCCAGGACCAGCGGGGCTGCGATTCAGAAATGAATGCGGGGCCAGGCGAGTACCTGACCCCGCGTTGTTTGCGGTGCGGAAGGGAGCCTTACTTCACGTCTACGGTGAATGACTTCTTCACCAGCGACTGGTCCCATCCCGCCGCGAAGACCGTGACATTGTGGGTGCCGGGGTTGAGGCTCACGCTCCTGTTGAGAAAGGTGTAATTCGAGAAGCCACCAATCTGCTCGGCGAGCTTGCTGCCGTCGATCCAGACTTCAACATCGCGCATCGGCGCAGTGCCTGAGGCGCCCACGGCGAAGGGTACAGGCGAGGCGACGGACGTGGTGGGAGAGCAAACGCTGATACCTTTGGCGGCCGCAGGTGCATTGCAACTGGGGAAGCTGCCCGCTGTGGTATTGATCTGGGTGATGGTGTTGTAGCCGTCGCAGCGCGAGTCGGCGCATTGCATGACCAGCAGGTCGGGCTTGGTATTGAGGTCGCCGCGCAACACCAGCGGCATGTAAGGGATGCCGTAGATCATTCCGTCGCTGGACTTTTGTGACCAATAGACGGTCTGATCGGCATTGTAGGAGCTATTGGCGTTGCGGGTGAGGACGTCGACGTAGGGCGGCCCGTACGTCGCGTTGTTACTATCCGCCTCCAGCACGATCAGGTCGTTGTACCCGTTGCCATCGAGATCGGCGACTTGCGCGGGGCCCGCTACGTAGCGGCCGACGAGCACGCTGGTGTGATTGGAGAAAGTGCGCGCCGTGTCGCCGTAGTAAAGCAGGACACGGTGCGCGTGAATCTGCGGCTGCACGGCTAGTACATCCGATCGGCCGTCACTGTTGGCGTCACCCACGGTGAAGTCTACGTAATTGTCGTAAGGAGAGCTAGCGGACGAGGAGGTTAAGTCAATGGTCCTGATCACCGGGAAGTTTCCGGCGCCGTCTCCGTAGAGGATGTAGGCCTTGCTGTAGGTGGTGTTGTCGGTGAGCAGCAGGTCGGCCTTGCCGTCTCCGTCGAAGTCGCCGAGCTGCGGACCATTGCCAAGCACTCCGATGTTGGGCCCGGGCGTGAATGTGCCGTCCCCCTTGCCGAAATACACGTAGAGCCTACCTTGGGAGGTCCAGGCCAGGTCGGTGAGATTGTCGTGATTGAAGTCCGCCGCCACTGCTCCTTCCCCGGCACTTTGGCTGCTGTTGATGGCCACGGTATTATGCAGGGTGAAGGCCCCTTTCCCGTTGTTCGCGTACACGTAGATGGTGTTGTAGCCGAAGGCAGCGATGTCAATCGACCCGTCGTTGGTGAAGTCGCCTGGTACGAAATTGCCAAAATAATCCTCGGGCAGTGTGTAACTCACGGGTGCGGCGTACGTTCCATTGCCGTTGGAAAGCTGCACGGCAAAAGTGTTCTGCGCACCCGCCTCGGGATGGTATGCGAACGCGATGTCCTCATGGCCGTCGCCGTTCAGATCGGCATGCAGGTAACTGGGCGCGCCGCCTCCGTAATTTTGATTGTTGGGCTGAATGTGGTTCTGGAAGGAGAGGGTAGAGGGGAAGGCAACGGCGGGAATGGCAACGATCACCGCCAGGCGGGCACACGACATCGCTAACCGCATGGTTTACAACTCCCTGGGTCTAAGGTCTGGGTCTTATGTGCTAGAACGTACAGAAACGTACACGCGTAGGATGCGCGGGCTAGCGGCGCGCGGTTGCCCCGCCGGCAAAAAACCAAGCGCCCGTCACGATACACTGAAGTGTCCACAGGATTGAAGAAACCCCATGTTTGAGAACCTTACAGAAAAGCTGCAGCGGGCATTCAAGCACCTTCGCGGGCAAGGCACGCTGACCGAAGAGAACATCTCTGAAGCCTTGCGCGAGATTCGCGTGGCGCTGCTCGAAGCCGACGTCAACCTGAACGTGGCCAAGGATCTGATCGACCACATCCGCGAGAAGGCCGTGGGCGCCGAAGTGATGACCGCGCTCTCGCCCAGTGAGCAGGTCATCAAGATCGTGCGCGACGAGCTGATCACGCTTGCTGGGCAAGGACACGGCGCGGTTCAAGTTTGCCTCGCAGCCGCCCACGGTCATCCTGATGGCCGGCCTGCAGGGTTCCGGCAAAACCACCACGACGGGCAAACTGGCCGCGTGGCTCAAGAAGGGCGGCCATCGGCCCATCCTCGTCTCGGTCGACGTCTATCGTCCCGCCGCGCGCGAGCAGCTCAAGGTCGTCGCCAAGTCCATTGACGCCAAGATCTACGAGGGCGACCTCAAGGGCGAGCAGCCCGGCTCGAAACTCGTTGAGCGGCTGGCCAGCGAAGCGCGCCGCGAGGCCCGCAACTTCGGCTTCGACACGCTCATCGTCGACACCGCCGGCCGCCTGCACATTGACGAAGAGCTGATGACGGAAATGGAGCAGCTCAAAAAACTGCTCAACCCGCAGGAGATCCTGTTCGTGGCCGACGCCATGACCGGCCAGGACGCGGTCAACTCGGCGCAGGACTTTCACAAACGCCTGGGCCTCACCGGCGTCGTCCTCACCAAGATGGACGGCGATGCCCGCGGCGGCGCGGCGCTGTCGATTCGCCACGTCACCGGCCAGCCCATCAAGTTCATCGGCACCGGCGAAAAGCCCGACGCGTTCGAGCCGTTCCATCCCGACCGCATCGTGGGCCGCATCCTGGGCATGGGCGACATTCTGTCGCTCGTCGAAAGGGCCGAGTCCACGCTCGACCGCAAGAAGTCAGAGGAGTTCGCCAAGAAGGCTCTGCTCGGCGACGGCTTCACGCTCGAGGACTTCCGCGACCAGTTGAAGCAGATCAAGAAGCTCGGCTCCATGGAGTCGATTCTGAAGATGCTGCCCAGCGTCGGCCCCTTCGCGGGCATGCAACAGGCCGCCGGCCAGGTGGACGAAAAGCAGTTTATCCGCCTTGAGGCCATGATCAACTCCATGACGCCGCTCGAGCGCCGCAATCACGAGATCATCTCCGGCAGCCGTCGCAAGCGCATCGCCGCGGGCTCCGGCACCAGCGTGCAGGAAGTGAACCAGCTCCTGCGCCAGTACGCGCAAATGGCCAAGATGTTCAAGTCGATGGGCAAAGGCGGCCTGGGCAAAGCCATGATGCGCGGCGGCATGGGCGCATTAGGCATGGGCCGCCAGAAGTTCGGACGATGAAGCAAGGGCGGATGACCATCGCAAGTCTTCAGGACCAACTCGACGAGATCACCGCGAACACGCGGCACCTGGTGCAGGCCGATCGCCTCGCCATCAGCGAGCGCGCCGTCGAGGAACTGCTGCTGACCGGCATCGAAGAGCGCATCCTGCCCGTCGGCGCCACCGCCCCGGAGTTCAAGCTGAAGGACGCGAACGGCAAACTTGTGCGCTCGGCGGATCTGCTCGACCTCGGTCCGCTCGTGATCAACTTCTTTCGCGGCCGCTGGTGCGCTTACTGCATGACCGAGCTCGAAACGTGGCGCGATCTGTACGGCCAACTGCGCGAACGCGATGCGCTGCTGGTGGCCATCGGCCCGCAGGTGGAGCGGCAGAGCGACTTCATGGCCGGGCAGCATGGCATCCCGTTTCCCATCCTCACCGACCCCGGCAACAAGGTGGCCGAGCAGTTCGGCCTCGTCTACACGCTGCCCGAGTACATGCGCGACTACTACCGCTCGATCCTCGTCAACCTGCCGTTTGTGAACGGCGACCAAAGCTGGCGCCTGCCGCTGCCCGCCACGTACGTCATCGGCAAAGACGGCAAGGTCCTCTTCGCCGAAGCCCACGCCGACTTCCGCATGCGCCCCGAGCCCGACGAAGTGCTCTCTGCGGTGTTCGCCGCCCAGGGACGCTAATTCGGTTTCGTCGTAGCGTCAGCAGCCTGCGCCGCGGTTGCGGTGGATGTCGCGGCGTGCTTGTACTGCAAATTGAGAATCTCCAACTGATATCCGGCGCGGTCTGGATACTTCAGTTTTGAAGGATCCTTGGACGGCTTCTCGGGAGCGAGCAGACGCCAGGCTTCCGGGGCCTGCCAGGGGTCAAACCCGGCGTCGGACATGAGGCTGAGCGCGACCCGGCCGCGCTGGTTTTCCAGCTTGCGTTGCATGGTGTGGTTCACGATTGCGTTGCCCACCATACCGCCCGCATAACCCAAACCCCAAGGGCCTCCGGCCGCGGAGAGCGCGGCGAATCCGGCTTCTTCCCACAGAACTCGCCAATCCACAGCGATTCGCGCCTGTCCGAGTTGGAGACTCGCCGCCACGCCGTCGGCCAGAACGGCTGCAAGCTGATCTTCGCTCCTGAGCCGGTTGATCACGGTGACGGGAACAAGCACCAGCCCTTCGTGGCAGGACAGAGCAGAGCGGATGTCCTTCTCCTCGACCACGTAGAAGCGGAAGTGGATTTTTGCGGGATCGTCATCCGGGAGGTCGCGCTGATATTGAGGAACGAGCCTCATGCCCACGCGGCGAACGTGGTCCTGCACGGCGGGAACGTCGGGCACCGGATACCAGCCGCAGATTCCGCCGGGGGTGTCATCGGTTTTTTCTGCTTTCAGCTTGATCCGGAAGCTGCCGTCCAGGTCGATCCTGCTGCCAGGAGGAAAGTCGGTCACCTGCGCGTACTTTGCGGGATCGCCTGTCGGTTTGCGCGGCTTCGGTTTGATGAATTCGGCCTTGGTGATGACCAGTTCTCCGGAGGTGTCTCGATTCCCTTCATAGCGAATCCAGGTACCTGTATCCACGCCAGCGGCACCCGTGATGTCCCCTTTGAAGCTGATCTCGGCGTCGACCGGCAGTTGGAAGTTATAACCGTCAGCGCGGAACATCAGCAGGGGATCGCGCGAATCGATCCGGTCAATCACGGCGACGCCGGAGAGCTTGTCGCTGTCGTTACGAACCTTCACCTGCCGGGCTGTAACCGTGTGGGTGCCGTTGTCCTTGTCGCCGATAACATGCACGTAGGTACCCACGCCGAGGGCTTGCCGCAGCTCGGCCGGGCTTTTCTTCGGGCCATTGAGCGTGTAGAACTGCGTGGCCGCGGAGGTAATGATGTGATAGCCGGCTACGTCGAAGCTGTCTGGAGGCTGCAGTGCGGTGATAGCGCCGCGGAGGGTGGGGATCACCGGTTCCTGCGCGGCGCTGCGGCCGATGCCAGCCACGCAGGCGATCAGAAGTGAGAGCAGAAGACGACGCTGAGGCAAACAGATTCGGCCCACGGGAGCACTCTTGAGGTGGAATGCAGCCGAGTATAACGCGAATTGAAGATTGTCGCTGATCCGATTGCGCGCTGAGGATTTGCTCAGCCAATGAGCTTATGAATGATCGGCTCCGCCTTTGCCAGCGTGATTCCCCGCAGCAGAAACACCTTGCTGCGATTCGTCTCGCCGGAGAGCAGCGCAACGTCGCGGCGCGGGAGCGAGAAGAGATCGGCGAGGAAAGCGATGAGCGCCTCGTTGGCGCGGCCTTCTATGGGCGGGGCATGAACGGCGATCTTGAGCTGCGCGGCGGCTCCTTCGCCGTACACGCCGGTAATCGCCGTCTTCTTCGCGCCGGGCTGGGCGCGGACGGCCAGCGTTACGCCTTCGGCGGTTTCGCGGATCACTCGCCGAAGTCCTCAGGAAATGCTTTCCGCTGTGCCTCCATCGGGGGGCGTTTGCCGAACAGCGCCGTCCCAATCCGAATCCGCGTCGCGCCTTCTTCAATCGCAATCGCAAAATCGCCGCTCATGCCCATCGACAGCACATCGAATTTCAACCGCGGATGCGCCGCGGCCCAGCGGTCGCGCCACTCGCGCAGCGAGCGGAAGCATGCGCGGGTGACGTCTTCCGCCACGCCCCACGGGGCGATTGTCATCAGGCCGCGACAGTGCAGGGAGTGAAGGCCCGGGAGGGCTTCGAAGAGGCGGGCAAGCTCGTCCGATCCCGGTTCGAGGCCTTCCTTGGATTCTTCCGGGCTCAGCTTGATTTCAATCAGGATCGGCATGCGTTTGTGCAGCGCGGCCGCCGCATCATTGAGGCGCTCGGCCAAGCGCACGGAATCGACGGAGTCGACGGCGTCAAACAGCTCCGCAGCCTTGGCAGCTTTATTCGACTGCAGGTGGCCGATGAGATGCATCTGGATCGGCACGTCGGAAGCGGCAATGGCTCCATTGACCCGCCAGGGGCCGAGTTCGGACGCTTTCGCCGCAAACTCCTGTACGCGGTTCTCGCCGAACAGGCGCATGCCGAGCTTCGCCGCTTCAACAATGGTGGAGGCCGGATACGTCTTCGAGACAGCCATCAGCTCGACTTCGCGGCGCTTTCGCCCGGCGCGGCGGCAGGCCTGCTCGACGGCGGACTCGACGCGTTCGAGGTTCTCCTTCAGTGACGACATCGAGCTTTCCCCGGATAGGTTCACTTACTTCTCTACCAGATTGGATTCTGCGCTTCCCGCACGCTGCATGCGGCCGTAGGCGCTGTCGAGGCGGCCCGTGACCGGCACGTGGCTGACTCCAGCTGCGAGACCGAAGAGCGGCATGTTCACGTAGATGGCTTCGTGGTTGCCGGGCTGGACCATGAAGGTCTCGTGCCAGATGCCTACTGCTCCGTTGTTGCCGATGCGGCGATTGAACTCGGCCCAGGCGGGCAGGTGCTGGCCTTCCTTCATCTTCGCGTAGGTATGCAGGTGCTCAAAGCTGCGCCAGTATTGGATGGATCCCACGCCTCGCCAGTAAAGGATTGTCTCCACGTGCAGCAGGCCGAGCTCCGGGTGCTTCTTCAGCTCGGCGATCATTGGCGGCATGGCTTTGGCCACCTGCATCCATTTGCTGAACTGCAGGAAGCGGTTGACGCGCATGCCGATGATGAAGATGACGATGGGCTCGTCAGTACGGGCTGTGTAACGGCCGGGGAAGATGGGCATTTCGACCTCCAGCAAGCTTGTCGCCGGTAGCCAGTAGCCCGTAGCCACCGCGCATTCGCCATATGCTACCGGCTACAAGCTACAAGCTCGTTACCTACCGTGCTCTTCGAGGAACTTCTCCACTTCGAGCGCGGCCATGCAGCCCGAGCCCGCGGCGGTGATGGCCTGGCGGTAGCGGCGGTCCTGCACATCTCCGCAGGCGAAGACGCCGGGAACTGCGACGCCGTTGTGCGTGGTGACGACATTGTCCTTCGTGCGGATGTAGCCATCGGCGTCAAGGTCGATCTGCCCGTGGAACGCCTTCGCGTTGGGCTCGTGGCCGATGCCGAGAAACATCCCGCTGACCGGCAGAACCGACTGGACGCCGGTGACGACGTCCTTGAGCAGCAGGCCCTTGACCTCGTTGTCATCCACGCCCAAGAACATCTTCGACGATCACGTTGGTGCGCATCTCGATATTGGAATGAGCCATGGCGCGCTCCAGCATAATCTTGCTGGCGCGGAACGACTCGCGGCGGTGCAGGAGGTAGACCTTGCTGGCGAAACGCGTAAGGAACAGCGCCTCTTCCATCGCCGAGTCGCCGCCGCCGATCACCGCAATCTCGAGGCCGCGGAAGAAGAAGCCGTCGCACGTGGCGCAACTGGAGACGCCGTGCCCGATCAGGGCCTGCTCATTCTTGAGGCCCAGCCAGCGCGCGCTGGCGCCCGACGCAATGATCAGCGACCGCGTATGAATCTCGCCGATCGATGTCTTGAGCTTGATCGGGTGCGCATGCAGGTCGGCGGAGTTGAGGTGGGCCACCTGGAACTCCGCGCCAAAGCGCTGCGCCTGCTTCTTCATGTTGTCGATAAGCTCGGGGCCCTGGATGCCCTCAGGCCAGCCGGGAAAGTTCTCCACCAGCGTGGTGATGGAGAGCTGTCCGCCGGGCTCATGGCCTTCCAGGACGAGCGGCTTGAGGTTGGCGCGCGCCGCGTAGATGGCCGCAGTGAGGCCGGCGCAGCCGGAGCCGATAATGACGGTATCGCGAGTTTCGGTCATTGCGGATTTCCCAGTTCGATTCAAGCCCGATTCAAGCTCGATTCAGGTTCGTGTGGTTCAGGTTCGATTGTAGCCGGGCCGCGTGGGGCCGAACCGGCTCGCCGGAGGATTCGAAACGCTCCTGTCTTGAGGATTTCCCAAACTGCCCCCGCAATTAAGATGAACGACATGGCGAATCTGACTCTTGTGTATGGACTGCGGCTGCTCCCCGAAGGCGAAGTGAAAGAGATCCACGACGCCACACTGAAGCTGGTCAATGGCCACGAAGCGCACGTGACGATGCACGTGCTGGAGGGCTCGCGCGAAGACATCGAGAAGCAGCTCAAGCAGAGCCTCGACGCCTTCTTCGACTTCTATCCCGAGATCTGAAGCTCACTGCGCCGGCTCGAACTCATAGGTGCCTCCATCGGCCGTCAACGCAATAAAGAGATGGCCGTCCCTGAGAACGTATGAGCTCATATTGGCCCAGTCTCGCGCCAGATGGTTGGTCAGTTCGGCCTTTGGACACATGGCGCGAGTCAGCGCCAGGGGGCCGAACTGGAGTTGGCCCGGTTGCGGCGATTTCCAGACTCCGTTCCCGAGGTTGCAGTCGATGCGCGCGCTCACGCTGCCGTCGCCGGCGAACGCGACCTCGTACTTCGCCGCACCGCGCGGGGCGAGAACCTTTCCATCGCCGCCCTCAAATTTCACAAGCTGCCAACTGGTGCTCGCCAGGCCAGGCTGGCTCACTTCCACTGGGATTGCCCGTGCCTCGATTGCCGCCTTCTTGTCGTCGGCAGGATTGTCCTGCGTGAATGCCGGGCCCGGAAGAAAGGCAACGAGAAACGGGAGGAGACCCAGGATGCGCAAAGGCATCTGCGTCATGATCACCTCCGCAAAGTGCGCCTATGCTAACTCGCAACCGGAGGGGTGAGTACCGTAAGAATTGTCAGTCGAGATCCCTGCGCCCTGTGGATTTCCTTGGTGGACCCTGGTTAGTGCATCTGGGCTGCGGTGCGCCGCTCGCGCGGGGCGTCGCCGGGGCGCTTCACCCTCAGGTTGTCGAGCGCGTAATCGATGTAGCGCCCATCCATGTGCGGCGGCTGCTCCATGAAGCGGCAGGTGGCGACAATCTGGTCCATGATGAACTTCGGCTGATAAGCAGCCAGTTCCAGCCCCTTGTCGACGGTGATCCGATTGACGATGTAGCGGAAAATTTCCTCGGTGAGCTCGATACCGTGCTGCTCGCATTCGCCCTGGAAGATGCGGCAGTAGCGGCCAACATCGGGTCCGCCTACTTCGATCTTGTAGGGCAGGCGGCGCAGGAAGGCCGGGTCCATCAGGTCTTCGGGGTCAAGGTTGGTCGAGAAGATCACCAGCTCCTCGAAGGGAATCTTGAAGCTCTTTCCGGAGTTGAGCTTGAGGAAGTCGAAGCGGCTTTCCAGCGGCACAATCCAGCGGTTCAGGAGGTTGGTAGGGCTCACCAGCTGGCGGCCAAAGTCGTCGATCAGCAGGCAGCCGCCCAGCGCCTTCATGTGCAGCGGAGCTTCGTAGTACAACCCCACGGTGTCCCAGCGCAGGTCGAGCATGTCGAGCGTGAGTTCGCCGCCCACGATGACGAAGGGGCGCTTGCACGGTACCCAGCGCAAATCCGGCTCGCTCTGGCGAACGAACGATTCGCTCTCCTGCCCGATGTCGGCCGGCGCAACTTCCTTGTGAACGCTGGGATCGAAGAGGCGGAGAATCTGGCCTTCGATGGCGATCGCGTAAGGGATGTGGATGACGTCCTGGAACACCGAGGCAAAGCGCAACGAGACCGTGGTTTTGCCGTTGCCTGGAGGCCCGTACATGAGAATGGCGCGGCCGGAGTTGAGCGCCGGCCCGGCCTGCTCGATGACGTCGGGGTCCATCTCTAGCGAGCCCAGCGCCTCCTTGATGCGCTCCATGGTGACCACTTCGTTGGTGGGCTTCTGCGCGTTCACCTGCTCCGTATAGGATTCCACCGTCACCGGCGCAGCGCCCGAGTAACGCGAGCGTTCCATGGCCGCGAGCGCGGTCTTGCGCCCCGTATCAGTGAACATGTAGGCCATGTCCAGCAGGTTGTCGCTGTTGCGGCGGCCCAGCGTCTGCAGGTAAATGCGGTCCACCGCCGTCTGCACCAGGTCGGAAACAATATGGTACGGAAGCTTGATCGACTCCATCATCTGGCGGACCGTCTCGAGCCGCCCGACAAAGATATTCTTGAGCAGCAGGTCGACCAGTTCGCTCTCGTCAATGCCGGTGGAGGCAATGCTCTGCGGCTCGACCGGAATACGGTTGATGAAGCCGGAGAGGGTGGGCTGATCGATGGCGCCGATGGCGACCAGGTTTTCGCCCAGGCGCCCGCCGTTCTCACGCCCGTATTCCAGCGCGCGCTCAACATTTTCGCTCGTGACCCGCCTGGCGCGAACCAGCAGATCGCCCAATCGCATTACGGTTGCCATGGCCTCTTCTCGAGTCGTGCGTACCAGCCCCACCCCGGGCGGCGCGATGGCTGCGGCACCCTTGTCGCGCTTTGAAGGCGCGGGTGCTCGCTCGGGGGAGTGGCTTTCATTCTAGCGAAAGAAATGTGCCACGAGCCTGCATTACGAGGGTACTCGGATGGTACGAAAGGGTTATTGCTTTGGTTTAAAAGCGGAGGGTGGGACAGAAACACCCCGCGGAAGATTAGAAATTTCCAAGGTTGGCACTCTAAGGAAGGTCTCATAAATGCACCCATCAGCGCGGAGAACGCTTCCATGCATCGTCCCGCCTGCCTCGCCGCCCTGCTCCTTTCGAGCCTGTCCTTGCCGCTCTTTGCCGGAGGACCCCGTCTGGTCGCCGGTTCCAGCTACTTCGATCCATCGGCCATGGGAAAGCCCCTCCGCTGGCCCGGCGGCCCCATCAACTATTTCGTTGACCAGGGACCGCTGAGCGCGACCGTGTCTCACGCCCAGGCCGTGGCCATGGTCGATGCCGCGGCGGCGTTATGGAGCGACGTACCCACCGCCGCCGTTTCGCTCACCAGCAAGGGAACCCTCGCCGAGGATGTGAGCGGATTCAACGCCGCCGCCGGCAATGGAAACCTCGTCGCCCCCGCCGACGTCTCGGCAACCGCCACGAGCCGGCCCCTCGCCATCCTCTTCGACGCCGACGGCTCCGTCATCGACGCGGTGCTGGGCGCCCAGGTCAGCGATCCGATGAGTTGCAATCGCACCGGCGCGGTCACGTGGACGGACGGCATCAATAAGGATGCGACCCTGGCCCATGCCGTGATCGTGCTCAACGGGCGCTGCACCGATACCCCCGGCCGCCTCCAGATGATGACCTTCCTGCTGGAGCGGGCCTTCGGGCTGGTGCTGGGACTGGGCCCCTCGCAGGTCTACCCGGATGCCATGCGGCAGTGGCGTCCGGACCAGGCGCAGGCCTGGCCCCTGATGCAGCCGCTCTCGGGAGTTTGCGGCGCGGGTGGCGGCCAGTGCATCCCCAACCTGCAGTCGCTGCAGTATGACGACATCGCCGAGTTGAACCGCCTCTACCCCGTCACGGCGGACAACATTGCCGCATTTCCCGGCAAGCTGCTCACCGCCGCCAATACGGCCTCGATCACCGGAAACATCGCATTCCGCGCCGGCACCGGCATGCAGGGCGTGAACGTGGTTGCCGTGCCGCTCGACGCCAACGGAAATCCGCTGCCTCAGTACACCGTGACGGCGGTCTCGGGCGCGCTGTTCAGCGGCAATCACGGCAACCCGGTGACCGGGTGGACCGACCTCAACGGAACACTCCTGTCGCAGTACGGCTCGACGGACCCGGAGGTGCAGGGAACCTTTGACCTGAGCTTCATGCCGCTGCCGCCGGGCATGACCTCGGCCGACCTATCAGATCACCTTCGAACCGATCGATCCGCTCTGCATCATGGAGATGACCGTCGGTCCTTATTATTGGGGATCGCCCGACCCGTCCGGCACGTTGAGCCCGATGACCGTATCGGACCTGGCCCCAGGCGGCTCGCAGAGCCTGACGATCAATGTCGCTGATTCGGCCGCCGGAGGCTACAGCGACGCCATCTCCACCGAACAAGCCCCGCGTCTGCTGCCGGCCAGCGGATTCTGGTCCGGCCGGCTGAGCCAGGTTGGCCAGGCCGACTGGTTCAACTTCCCGGTGCGCGGCAACCGGCTGCTGACCATCGTGACCCAGGCCGTGACGAGCGCGGGCTGCCGACCGACTCCAAAGCCATGCCCTCGATCGGCGTGTGGGACGGGTTCGACGCAGTAGGATCGGCCTCCGTCGGATATGGCCCGGCCTTCAACGGATTCTCGACTGGCGAAACCTGGCTGCGCGTGGCCACCGACGGCGACGACGTGCTGCGCGTGGGCATCGCCGACCTTCGCGGCGACGGCCGCCCCGACTACGCCTACAACGGCTGGGTGCTCTACGCGGATTCCGTGGAGCCGTCGCATCTGCCCGCGTCAGGCGGCCCCATCGTGATCCGTGGGCTCGGCTTCCGCGTCAACGACACCGTCCTGGTGGGTGGAAAGCCCGCGCAGGTCACCAGCGTGTCGCCCAACGAGATCACCGCGATCGCGCCCCGGGCGGCCAAGGGTGGCTCCGGCTCAGCGGATGTGGAAGTGGACGACCTGCCCATGTTCTACGCCGCATCGATTATCGGCAACGGCGTGAGCTACGACGCCGGAAGCGGAGATTCGCTGGCGCTGGTGACTGCCCCGTCCAACACCATTCCCATCGGCGTGCCCACGGCGTTCACGGTCACCGCTCTCGGCTGCGATCTCAAGCCCGCGGCAGCGTTGACGGTCACGTATCGCGTGCAGAGCGGCACCGCCAAGCTGGCCTGCGGAAGCTCGTCGTGCACGGTGGCCACCGGCGGCGACGGCAGCGCCAACATGAACGTCACCGCCGTCGATGGGACGAAATCGGTGGTGGTAGCGAGCCTGATGGACGGCGCCAGCCTCAAGACAAACTTCACCGGCGGAACCCCGCCCACGCTGGCGGCCCTCACGCCGTCGCTCTCCATCGCCGCGGGAGCTACCGCCACGTGGACCACCCAGGCGCTGGTGCTCAAGAGCGGCGCGCCCCAGTCGGGACAGATGGTGGCGTGGAAGGCGGCATCGGGCATAAGCGCGGGATCGAGCGCGCAGGCAACTTCGAATGCCAGCGGAATCGCCGCCAAGGCCCTGAGCGTGGGTCCGCTGAGCGCCGGCGCGTCGGCAGCCGCAACCGCCTGCGTCAACGGCACCACGGTATGCGTCGCGTTCACCGCGACCGCCGCACTAGCCGGATCAGCGACCGTGGAAGCGGTAAGCGGCGCCCGGCAGAGCTTCGCCGTCGGCGGCACACCCGCGCAAATTGTGCTGCGGGTGCGCGATGCCGCGGGGATCCCGATGGCTGGAGCTACGGTGACGCTGGCCCAGGCCGTTTACGCGTGGGCGCCGCCGTGCCCGCCGCATGGACGCTGCGCGCAGGCCGAATTACTGGCCAATCAGACCGCCGCCGCGGTGAGCGGAATCGACGGTACCGTGACCTTTGCGCCGGCGTCGCTCGCCGGTACAGCGATCAATGTCGCCGGCATCGCCGCCACGGGAGACACCAGCACGGTGGGAGTGGACCTCGAGATCCATCCATAGGAATTGAAGGCCTTGCTACAATAGGTCGCCAATTCAGGAGTCATTCTTATGGGTCATAAACTGTTCGTAATCCTATGCCTTTTGAGTGCCGCCGCAACCGTGTCCGCGCAGGCTGTGGATGCCAAAATCTGCGACATCCTCGCCCACCCGTCGTCGTTCGACGGCAAGATCGTCCGCGTAACCGGAACCGCCATCGCCGGCTTTGATGAGTTCGTGCTGAAAGACGCGTCGTGCAGGCAGGCCATCAACTCCATCTGGATCAACTATCCCGAGGGAACCAAGGCCAAGGCCGGTCCCGCGGCCATGCTCACCCTGCAACTGGCCAAGAACAGCCCGGTAGATCAGGCCGCTCCGAAACGCACCCCGGTGTCGCTCGATGCCAACAAGGATTTCAAGCAGTTCGACTCCCTGCTCTCGGCGCAGCCGAAGACCGCAGGCCGGTGCCTGGGCTGCGTGCGGTCCATGGTGACAGCAACGCTGACCGGCAGAATCGACGCGGTCGATCAGCCCGCGCTCGAAAAGACCGGCAAGGCTTTTACGGCAGTGCGCGGCTTCGGAAATCTGAACCGCTATCCGGCGCGGATCGTGCTGCAGTCGGTATCGAACGTGGCGGGAAGCGAGATCGATTACTCCAAGCCGGCGCCGCTTGGCGATGGGGAGGTCGAACTCGGCTTGAGCGCCGACCTGCCGTCGCGCGCGGTAGACGCTTATGGCGCCGAGGGTGACGACAACGGCGTTATTCTTGTCCTCTCGCCGGCGAATTCGCTGCCCAAGGATGACGGCGCGAAGGGCACTGCGAACTCACCGGACGGGCTGCTTCTCCACGCCACCTTCGACGGCGACCGGCTGAAGGGGCCCGCGATGAGCGAGGCCATGGCGCACATCGGCACGCACATCGCCGACCTGCGCGAAGCTCCAAATGGCCGCAGCCTATCGAAGCTCGAGGCGCGCGCCTGGTCGGCGACGATCCTGGTAGCGGTAAGCCAGAAGGAAAAGACCCTCACCCTGCCGGGCGGCTATCTGCTCTGGAACTCAGCCTGGTCCGACGCAGAACGGCAGAAGGCCCTGCCGGGCGCGCTGAGCGGTTTCCTTTTTGACTGGTCGGCACTGGGCCGCTGAGATGTGAGGCTACCGGCCGTGAACTGTGGTTTGCGGGCGAGAGTCCGGCGGCTGCAGTTGCGATTCTCCTTCGCCGCCGGCAGGAAGGGGAAATCGCGAAAACCCTTCTCCCCTCGCCCTGGGTAATGCTCCCCCGGAGGCGATGCTCTGCACTCCGGGGTTAGTGATTCACCGAGTTGTCAGTTCGTTCTGAACATCCAGCCGGCAAACTGGCCGGCCCGGCGTTCGAGTGGGTTGGAAGGGCGAACCCGCCAACTGGTTGCATCGGAATCCTACTCATCCAAGCTGTATCGGCATTAGGTCTATCTTGTAAATGATTGATAAAGAACAGAGGTGTCATCCTGAGCGGAGCAGGTGCGGTTCTTTGCACCTGCGGAGTCGAAGGACCTGCCCTGAAATTTCGTCCGTAGCGCCGGTCTCCCGACCGGCTGTTGCGCGGGTGTCCCCACCCGCGCTTCTGGATGCCTGCGATTTTCATGGTCTTTGGGTGGCGCCCACACCATGAATGACTGCGGTTGCCTTTCGTCCGTGTACAAGCTTCCAGCTTCCCAATTCCCGACAAATTCGCTGAACCTATATGTCGATTCTGCCTGATAAGGGCCGGCTGTCTCGCCGCAATCCGGCGGGCGGGTGGCCCGTCCTAGCTTCGCTAGGGCGGGGTCGGGCATTACCGGCAGCGTTATGCTTGACCGATAGAGGAACAATCTCTGCTTATTGAGTGTGACAGCCGGCACAGCCGCCGCCTCAACATCGGACCATAATCTCCCTCACGCCATCGGGACAGGTGCAGGGAGATTTGTGCCTCATCAGGACAAAGTCGGATCTAGCCTCAGGACTGCGGCACAAGGTTCAAGAGGGGTACCCCCCTTCCCCCATGCTCCCAGGCCGAAGGGAACGGCGGCAGCAGGTCAGCCCCAGGAAGCGCAGGGCCACCCCCCCACCCCCCCCCTCGTCCCGCTATTTGGGAAACAGGCGGGTTGAAGTGGGCTCAGGGGAGAGAGCTACCCCCCACCCCCACCCCGGCGTTGGCAGTGGCTCCGGCCACCCGGCAGGTTCAGGGCAGGATGGTACCCCCCTCCCCCCCCCGGGCGAACCCGGGCGGGTAGCGAATCAGGCTGAGTGCGGGGATCCGGGATAAGGAGGCCCCCCACCCCCCCCCCTCCTGTACCGCAATTTGGTACATGGGCGGGCTGACACGGACTAAGGCGACGTGGCTAATATATATATTTATCATCAATTTACATAGAAATCCGCCTCGAAAATCAATGCGCGCCCGGCGGCGGCGCGAGGTGCTTCTCCGGCTTCTTGAACAGCCACACCGCGCCGGCGCAGAAGAACGCCAGCACCGCGGTCCAGCGGAAGACATCCACATACGCGCGCAGCGCGGCCTGCTGCATGAGCTCGCCGTACATCAGGCCGAAGGCGCCGGGGCGCGCGGCTCCGCGGCCAAGCTGATGCGTCAGGTAGCCGCCGACCGTCGCCGCCCGGTGCTGCAGCGCCGGATCGGACGGCGACAGGTGCGCGCCGATCTCGGTCTGGTAGAACGCCGCGCGGCGGATCAGCGCCGTCGAGGCCATCGCAATCCCGATCGATCCGCCGATGTTGCGCAGCATGTTGAACAGGCCGGTGGCGTTCCCCATCTCCTCGCGCGAAATGGTCGACGTGGACAGCGTGGCCAGCGGCACGAACACAAAGCTGAGCGCAAAGCCGGTGAGCATGATGGGAATCAACAGCGTGGTGGGGCCGATACTGAGGTTCACCGTGCCGAAGATCAGCGAGCAGACACCGAATCCGATAAAGCCCACGCTCAGCAGCTTGCGCGGATCGATGCGCGAGCCCAGGAATCCGATGATGGGCGAGCCGATAAACGAGCCGATCCCGCGCGGGCCCACCACCAGCCCCGCCGAAAATGCTGTGTAGCCCAGGATCTCCTGAAAATAGAGCGGCAGGATCGCAATCGTGATGTAGATGCACATGCCCAGCAGCGCAATCAGGAAGCAGCCGGTGCGGAAGTTGCGGTCTTTGAGCACGTGCAGGTCAACCAGTCCTCGCTCATGGAACCACGATCGCCAGACCCATCCGACGAACGCCGCAATCAGCGCCGCCACCGCCCAGCGCACCCACACCGAGCCGAACCAGTCGTCTTCCTGGCCCTTGTCGAGCACGATCTGCAGGCAGCCGGTCCACACAATCAGCAGGCCGAAGCCGATGTTGTCGAAGGCGCCGACCTTGGCATTCTTGATGTAAGGCGGGTCGTGGACAAAGCGGCTAATCATGATCACCGCCAGAATGCCCACGGGAATATTGATGTAGAACGCGTAGCGCCAGCTGAACGTGTCGGTGAGCCAGCCGCCCAGCGTAGGCCCCAGCACCGGCGCCACCACAATGCCCAGGCCGTAAGCCGCCATGGCCTGCAGAGCGCTTCTCAATCGGAAAGCTCTCCAGCAGGATCGACTGCGACAGCGGCTGCAGCGCTCCGCCGCCCGCGCCCTGCACCACGCGCGCCAGCAGAATGATGCCGAGCGACGGCGCCGCTCCGCAGAAGAAGCTGGCGATGGTGAAGACGATGACGCAGAAGAGCAGGAAATTCTTGCGCCCGAAGCGCCGCGCGAACCAGTTCGATGCCGGCAGGATCACGGCGTTCGCAACCAGGTAGCTGGTCAGCACCCACGTGGCTTCAGAGTTCGACGCCGACAGGCTGCCGGCAATGTAGGGCAGCGCCACCGAGGCAATGGCGGTGTCCAGCACCTCCATAAAGGTGGGGAGCATCACCGACACCGTAACCAGCCAAGGATTGACTCCCTGCGTCAGGGGGTACCGAGCGAGCGCCGGCGAAACCACTGTGCGCCCAAAGGGCTTGCCGGGTTCAAGTACGGATGTGGTCATCCCCTCGGTCGCGAGAACCCTCAAGGGTAAACGACGAGCGCGCGTCGCCGCCACTTGCGTGCCATGCGTCAAAGCAATCTCCGGAAACAGAAGGCCCTCTCGCGCGGAGAAGGCCTTTCTCGGTATCAGGCAAAGCCCCCGTGGATCAGGCGTCGTCGTAGTCTTCAGTGAGCGATTTCAGGAAGGCGACCAGAGCGGCCAAATCATCCTGCGAGATCGACATGTGCGCGAACTCCGCCGGCGGGTTGCGCAGCATGCCCTGGCGGGCCAGCAGCGAAACGGCGATATAGTGCTTGACCACGTCGTCGAAGGTGACGGCCCCGCCATTGTGAAAATAAGGCGCCGAGTCCTCCAGGTCGCGCAGCATGGGAGTGCGGAACCGCGCGATGGTGTTGGCCAGCCCCTGGTCCATCGAGCAATCGTTGCCGCTGGCGCATACCACTGCCTTGAGCGCCGCCTGCGGCTTGGGCATGTCGGGATTCATGTAGACATTCCAAAGCCCCAGGTCGGTGTATTGCGGGTGGCCCGCATCCGCAGGACGCCGGAACGCGTCGATGGCGTTGGGGTGCGCGGCTGATGCTGGGAGATACGCGTTGAAGTTCGCCACTCGCTGAGCCTGCGAGGGAATCAGCAGATTCATGAACGAGCCCGCGCCATGGACTCCGTCGTATTCGGCCTGCGTCACGCCCGTGTTGTGGAAGGTGAAGTCGGAGAAGTCCGGCGCCTGGTGGCACGACCCGCAGTTACCGGCGTGCGCATTAGCTGCTCCCTCCGACGCCGAGGAAAGAAAGATCTTCAGCCCCGCCAGCTCCTGCGCGCCGAATTTGAAGTCCTGCTTGTGGTAGAGGAAGCTGCCGTCCGCCGGAGTGATGTAGATGGGATTGCTGAGCGCCTCAATCTGGCTGAGAAGCCGCTGGTTGTAGGCCGTGCGGCTTTCGCCGGCCAGCGGATTCTGCGGCAGGTGATTCACGCGCAGGAAGTTGTCATAGGGCGAGCCGATGTAGCGCTGGAACTTGTCCTGCTGAAAGAGCAGGTCTTGCATGTAAGTCGTGATGCAGTGCGCCACCTCGGCCACAATCTGCTCATCGGTAGCGGTGGAGGCGTCGAGCCGCTCATTCGGCCCCAGCTGCAGGTCAGACGTGATGCGGGGGTCGGTCCCCTTGAAGAGCACCGCGTAGCTGAGCCCGTTCAACCGGTCGGCCGCAAGCTGGCTTGAGCCGTCGTCCTCGCGGATCACGCGGGCGATGTGCGCGAGCGCTTCTTTGTATTGCGTCGGCATCCAGCCGAAATTGCGCCCGGTCAAGGTCGCCGACACCAGGTCATCGCCGGTGGTGAACTCGCCGTCGGAGTGCAGGAAGACCTGCCCCGAGCGCCGCGTGAATGAGCCCACCATCTGCAGCGAATTGCGCGGCGTGTGGTCCAGCCCGTTGGGCTGCATCCGGGGCATGGGGCTGTGCGTGGTGAAGTCCGCGTAGGTGCGGTTGCCCGCGCCGGCCACTCCTTGGAACTCCGTAACAAAATGGCACGAACGGCAGTTCATAGATTGTCCCGCGAAGGGGCCGGGCAGCGTGCCGTGGAGCGTCTGCACCTTCGCGACGACAGGGTCGCCTGTGGCCAGCGGAGCGTTCACGCCGGTCATGTGCTCAGCAAAAAACTGCGCAAACCGCGTGTCCACGAACAATGCCTCGCCGATCGAGTCGGCCGCGGGCGTCGAGTCGGATTCGGTGAGACTCTCCGGCGCGGCGCTCGAGGCGCATCCCGAGACGGCTACGAAGAGCGTGGAAGCGGAGACGAACAGCAAGAGCAAAGGAAGAAGGGCTCGGCGAGCGGGCTTCATTGGAGTCCTCCGGAAGTGTCGGAGTTCAGGTTGCGCAGGTAGGCGACGATCTGCCAGCGTTGTGCTTCGGGCAGCGCGGACCAGCGGGGCATCCCCTTGTAGGGCTCGCCGTTTTTGAGGATCCAGGCGATTTCGCCATCCGTGGCAGTGCGGATGCGATCGCTCTTGAGGGCCGGCCGTGAGCCTTTGCCCTCGGCCTGGTCGCCGTGGCAATGCGAGCAGTTGTTGTGAAACAGGATGGAACCGGCGGCGACAGCGTCCGACTTTCCCGCGTAGGGATTGGTGCGGGCGCGGTCGGAGGCCGAAACCTTCCTGAGCCACGAGCCATCCGCGGCCAGCGCGGCAGAGGCGAACGCGGTCAAAAGAAGCGTGAGCAGGCAGATACGGAGCTTCATTTCGACCTCCGGAACCGCCCTGCGACCTGTTGAATCTCATACGCGACGCCAAACCGCCACAGCACGCCCGCGGAGTTGTCGTTCAGCCCGAATTCGGGACTGAATCGATACGTCACGCCACTGGGCGTGTTCAGCGAGAGCACCGGCCCCGCGTACTGCGAGGTCTGCTTGAGGCCGAAAGAGTAGCGGTCACCCAGGCCGCCGAACAGCTCCGCGCCCGCCTGGAGGTTCTGCCGGCAAAAGGTGCAGGCACGGCCAGACGCGGCCAGCTTCAGCGGCCGTGACGCCGCCAGCGCGTAGCCAGACTCCCACGCCTCGGCCTCGTTCACTGCCTTCTCGGCGATCATGTTGCCGGAGAAGTTGAATCCCTTGCCGTTGCCGGAGAGGATCAGCTTGCCTTCGATGGCGCGCTCGGTCTCGGCGCGCAGAACGCCGTTGGGCACCTCGAGCGTTCCGGCGTTGTCGTGCCCCATGACTTCAAGAAAGCTCTTGTCGGCGCCGTTCACGTTCTCGTATTCGACATAAATGACCGGGTTGATCCAGTACTCGCGGGGGAGCGGACGGAAGCGGTTCTCGAACCGGAAGCCAGTGAAGACGGCCGAGTCGTTGGCCGTGGCCTGACCCTGGACGTACGCCTCGGCGGTCCACCAGGGGGTCACCCCGTATTCAAATTCAACCGTGGGAGCGAAGAAGGCGTTGGCGTTTTTGGGCGACGCGGCGATGTTCTGTGATTCGATTTCCAGGTTGCCGGGCTCTTCGAGGTCGTGAGAGTAGGTCGACAAAGTAGGGCTTCTCTTGGGCGTGCATAGTGGGCATCAGACCCGCCAGCAGCAAGACGACGGCGAAGACCCCCGCCGCAGTGGACTTGAAAATTCGTAGGAATCGCACGAGCTAATCTCCTTGCAGTCAGTGGCTTAACAAAGGAATTCCCAGCGAGCCCGAAACCACCGGGCTCGATATACGACACTTTTGGTCGTATTTATGAGTCGAAACTAAGACTAAAAGAGTCCTATATTTCAGGCAACCCAGGCATCCCGTATCGCGGGACTTATCCGCACTCGAAGCCCGGGCCCATTGAGCTATCTCAAATTGAGTGACGCAGAGCATTGAAGTTGAATGCGGACTAATTTAGTCTTCGTTTAGAACGAATATGCGACAAAATGAGTCGCATATAGTCACGGAGATCGACTTGTACCGCATTTCTCTCGCCAACTATGTCCGCCGCGGCGCCTGCGCCGCATTGCTGCTGACCGGCCTCGCTATCGCCGCCGCCCAGGAAAAGCCGTACTTCGTTACCTACTCGCATGATCTCGAAGAGCCCGGCAACCTGGAGATCGAGACCAAGAGTTCGCTGGGCCGCCCGCAGGGTGGCGACCACTTCGGCGCCATGGCAACCGAGTTCGAATACGGGGTCCGCGCCTGGTGGACCTCGGAGTTCTACCTCGACGGCCAGACCACGCCGTCCGACTCCACCGTTTCAACCGGCTTCCGCATCGAGAACCGCTTCCGGCCGCTGATGAAGGAGCACTTCATCAACCCCGTGCTCTATGTCGAGTACGAGAACATCAACGGGGCGGACAAGACCGCTCTTGAAATCGTCGGCCACGACGGCCAGTCTGACCTCGGCGAGCCCAACGGCGACGCACGCGAGGAACACAAGCATGAGGGCGAGTTCCGCCTGATCCTTTCTTCCAACGTGCACGACTGGAACATCTCGGAGAACTTCATCGCGGAGAAGAACCTGGGCCATGAGCCATGGGAATTCGGCTACTCGGCGGGCGCGACACGGCCGCTGAAGACGGCTCTCAGCCTGCGTGAATGCACATTGTGCGCGGAGAAGCTGATCGTGGGCGCCGAGGCCTATGGCGGCCTGGGCGACACCTGGGCGCTGACCACGCACGATACCTCGCACTACATCGCGCCGCTGGTGGGCTGGGATCTGCCAGCTCGGATGCGCCTCAGCTTCTCCCCCGGTTTCGGCTTGACCGGCGGCAGTCTCGACCGGGTATACCGCGTGGGCTTTGCGTATGAAATGCCGCAGTTCGGCTCATGGTTCCGCCGTCACAAGGAGGTGGTGCGATGAGGCGGGGAATTGTTCTGGAGCTCGTGCTGACTCTTGCGTTTGGCGTTGGGTTCGCCTCGGAGGGCGCTCATTTTGACGGCGTTCCGGCCAGGGACCATGCGCGCGTGAATCCCTTCAACGGGAAAGCCGAAGCCGTCACAGCCGGCGGCGCGCTATACAAAGACCATTGCGCTGAGTGCCATCAGGCCGATGGGCAGGGGGACGGCAAGAAGAAGCCGTCGCTGCGCAGCCCTCAGGTTCGGGCGGCATCAGATGGCGATCTTGAATGGTTCCTCCGCCAGGGCGACCTGCGCCACGGCATGCCGTCATGGTCAAACCTGCCCCAGGCGCACCGCTGGGCGATCATCGCGTATTTGCGGTCTCTCCAGTAGGTTTTCCGGCTGGGCTGGGCCTCAGACCCGCCCCGGCGGAACTCTTTGGGCACCGTGCAAGCCGTGTCCTTTCTCTTTTATGTTCATAGATTTAGCCAGATCCAACTGCCGTCAATCCCGGCTTCCCGTTCCCGAGCGACTCACAAATGTGTACTCAATAAAAGTTGACACTAATACACTCAATGCTGCATCTTATCTTTGTTAGCATTTCTTGGATGCGGGAGCCAAACTATGGCAAAAATCATCGGAATCGATCTGGGAACCACCAACTCGTGCGTGGCGGTTCTGGAGGGCGGAGAGCCCAAAGTTATCCCCAATGAAGAGGGTTCGCGCACGACGCCCTCGGTGGTCGGATTCACGAAGTCGGGCGAGCGGCTGGTGGGCCAGGTGGCCAAGCGGCAGGCCATTACCAACCCCGAAAACACAATCTTCTCCATCAAGCGCTTCATGGGCCGTCGCTACAACGAAGTGAACGACGAGATGAAGATGGTCCCCTATAAGGTCGTCCAGCAGGGCGATCACGTGGCCGTTGTGGCGCAGGGCAAGGAGTACACCCCGCCCGAGGTCTCGGCCATGATTCTGCAAAAGCTGAAGAAGGCGGCGGAAGCCTACCTGGGCGAGTCGGTCTCGGAAGCCGTGATCACCGTTCCGGCGTACTTCAATGACGCACAGCGGCAGGCCACCAAGGATGCCGGTAAGATCGCCGGCCTGGATGTGAAGCGTATTGTGAACGAGCCGACGGCGGCCGCTCTGGCCTACGGGCTCGACAAGAAGAAGGACGAGACCATTGCCGTGTATGACTTCGGCGGCGGCACGTTCGATATTTCCATTCTGGAAGTGGGCGAAGGCGTTATTGAGGTGAAGTCGACCAACGGCGACACCCACCTGGGCGGCGACAATCTTGACCAGCGCATCGTGGACTGGCTCATCACCGAATTCAAGCAGGAAGAGGGTCTCGACCTCAGCTCGAAGGGCAACGAGATGGCCCTGCAGCGTCTGAAGGACGCCGCGGAAAAGGCCAAGATCGAGCTCTCGACCACGGTGGAGACGGAGATCAACCTGCCGTTTATCACGGCGGATGCAGGCGGCCCGAAGCACCTGGTCCGCAAGCTGACCCGCGCCAAGCTGGAGCAGATGGTTCAGGACCTGCTGGAGCGGTCGCTCGAGCCCTGCAAGAAGGCCATGACGGATGCCGGCGTTAAGACCAGCGAGATCGATGAGGTTGTGCTGGTGGGCGGGCAGACGCGCATGCCCAAGATCCAGGAGATGGTGAAGGAACTCTTCGGCAGGGAGCCCCATCGCGGCGTGAATCCCGACGAAGTGGTTGCCATTGGCGCTGCCGTGCAGGCGGGCGTGCTGGCCGGCGAGGTCAAGGACCTGCTGCTGCTCGACGTGACGCCGCTGACGCTGGCCATTGAGACGCTGGGCGGAGTTGCCACGCCGATGATTCCGCGCAACACCACCATCCCGACGAAGAAGACGGAGACGTTTTCGACGGCGGCCGACTCGCAGACCGAGGTTGAGGTGCACGTGCTGCAGGGCGAGCGACCCATGGCGGCGCAGAACCGCACCCTGGGCAAGTTCAAGCTGGCGGGCATTCCTCCGGCGCCGAGGGGCGTGCCGCAGATCGAGGTGACATTCGACATCGATGCCAACGGCATTCTGAACGTGTTGGCCAAGGACAACGCCACCGGCAAGGACACGCGCATCACCATCACTTCCAGCTCGGGTCTGAGCAAGGAAGAGGTGGAGCGGATGGCCAAGGAAGCCGAAGCGCACTCGGCCGAGGACAAGGAGAAGCGCGAAGAGATTGAAGCGCGCAACTCGCTCGACTCGATGGTCTACAACATGGAGAAGATGCTGAAGGAATCGGGCGACAAGGTGCAGGCCTCCGACAAGACCGACGTGGAAGCGGCGCTGGCCGAAGCCAAGAAGGTTCTGGCGGAAAATGCCAAGGCCGCGGAGATGAAGGCCGCGCTGGAGAAGCTGACGCAGTCGAGCCACAAACTGGCCGAGGCGATGTACAAGGCCAGCTCCGCGCAGGCGGCTGCCGGAGCGCCGGCGGGCGGCGAGGCGGAAGGCCAGCCTGCGGCCGAGCAGAAGAAGGACGAAGGCGTGATCGACGCCGAGTACGTGGACGTCGACGAGAAGAAGTAAGGCACCTGCGGTGCGGCCAACCCCGCCTTGCGGCGGAAGAAGCAATAAAGGCGGGGTGAGCGGCGAGCGTCGTTCACCCCGTTTGGCATAACACCACAACGGCTGTCATCCTGAGCGGAGCGCAGTGGAGTCGAAGGATCTGCAGTTCAGAACGTCTCTGCGCGAGCGACCAAACGAAGGCACGCAAATGAACCAGTTTGAATCTTCTAGCGCGGCCGCACTGGCACAACTCAAGAACGAGGCTCTGTCACAATCCCCGGTCGACAAAGCTGCATCCCGAGTTGCGGGGATCGGTGCGAAGATTCTGGAACTCAGCGGCTTTCTCGGTGCTTCGACGCTCACGGCTTTGATTCAGGATTTGAAGAAGGTCGCCGCAAACAAGGACGAGGCGAACTTGGTGTACTTCGGCGAGGCATTGGTCGATGATATTAGCCGTCTGTACAGACTGAATGACGAAATGCGGAGGCAAGTAGAGGAATCACTTCAGTCCAAGGAGTTCCATCAGGCTGTTGCAAACGCTACCCTTCATATCACTCGCACGAATGTCGAAGTCAGAATCCAGAGGGTTGCAATTCTGATCGCCAATGCTGTGAAATCTCGCGATCTTGAACAAGAGAGCTTGGACGACATGATGCGGGCTGCGGTTGAACTGACAGAGTGGGATATCTTTGTGCTCGGAAAGATGTACGACTCTCAGAAGCAGCTACTCTCCAACCGGAACTGGTCGTCTGGCTGGAGCGAACAGGTCGGTCACATTTGGACAAATTGGGGCCAGATATTTGGAGTCGGGGAAGACCAACACCTTAAGATTAGATCGGCGCTCGCTCATCTGTTGTCTGCAGGGTTTGTCACCGAAGCACAAACGCACTTTGTGAAGGATGGTTCGTTAGCGAGACAAGCGTTTGGCCTACTACCAGAAGGGCTGAAGTTCTACGAGCGCTTGCAAGATATTGGTGCTACGAAGTGAAAGAGAACATTTACAATCCGCCCCATCCCGGCAAGGTCCTGCGCGACGCGCTGGGCAATATGGACGTGACCACCGCGGCAAAAAAGCTGCACGTTTCGCGCACCACGCTCTCCCGCATTCTCAATGGTGCAGCCGGCATCTCGGCGGACATGTCGATCCGCCTGTCCGCTGGCCTGGGAACGCACGACAGCCTCTGGTACGAGTTGCAGATGAGCTACGACATGGCTCAGGCATCACGGAAGAAGCGCCCCCGAATCGAGCGGTTCGATGTCGCCGCATAAGTCCGGGTCGTCAGAGGTCGCGCGGCTCGCCGCATCGCGTGAGCACTTCTCGACGCATGCTTTAAAGACAATGGCTCGACACGTGCAATTTAGAATCGGGCGCAGATTATCGGCAGATTTGAGATAAGAAAACACACATGGCCACGACCCAGAACAAGGACTACTACGCGACGCTAGGCGTGAAGAAGACGGCCACGCCGGAGGAGATCCGCAAGGCCTTTCGCAAGCTCGCGCGCAAATATCACCCGGATGTGAACCCGAACGACAAGAAGTCCGAGGAGAAGTTCAAGGAAATCTCCGAGGCCAACGACATCCTGAGCGACGAGAAGAAGCGCAAGGTGTATGACCAGCTCGGCTTCTACTCCGACCAGATCGACCCCGCGCAGGCCGAGGCCTACGCGCGCCAGCAGGGCCAGGGCGGGGGACCTCCCGTGGACTTCGGCGGGTTCGACTTCTCGGGGTTCCAGGGCGGCGGCGGCGCGGGCCAACAACAGCAGGGCAGCGGCTGGGGCAGCTTCAAAGACATCTTCTCCGGCATCTTCTCCGGCCAGCAAGGGCAGCAGCAGCGTCCGCGCGGGCCGCAACCCGGCACCGACCTCGAGTACCAGGCCACGGTCGACTTCTGGACGGCGATCCGCGGCGGCCAGGCGCGCCTGCAGGTGCACCGGCAGGAAACCTGCCCCACCTGCCACGGGCAGTCGACCACCGGAGGCCCCATGACCTGCCCGGAGTGCAGCGGCACCGGCCAGGTGACGCAGATGGGCGGCCGCATGAAGTTCAACATCCAGTGCCCGCGCTGCGGGGGAACGGGCCGCATTACCAGCGATTGCCCCACCTGCCACGGCGAAGGCGTCATCGACCGCACCGAAACGGTGGACTTCCGCATCAAGGCGGGCACGCGCGACGGCCAGCGCATCCGCCTGCAGGGCAAAGGCAACGCCGGAACCCACGGCGGCGCGCCGGGCGACCTCTTCCTGATCGTCCGCGTGGGCACGCACCCGGTCTTCTCGCGCACCGGCGACGACATTCACATCACCGTGCCGGTTACGGTACCCGAGGCCAGCCTGGGGGCGAAGGTGGAAGTGCCGACTATCGACGGGCGCGCGCATCTCAAGATTCCGCCGGGCACGCAGAGCGGGCAGAAGCTGCGCATGCGGGAGCGCGGCGTGGAGAACTCGCAGCGCCCCGGCGTACGCGGCGACCAGATCGTCACCGTGCAGGTGGTGGTGCCGCAACTCGCAGACGAGCGCAGCCGCGAGATCATGCGCGAGCTGGGCAAGCTGAATCCCCAGGACCCGCGGGAGCAGTTGTTTGAGAAGATCTGACGGCAGGGACCAAGGGACCGAGAGAACAAGGGACCAAGAATCTCAACGGTGGAGTGAAGATCGTGGGTAAGCGGATGATGATGAGCGCGACCGAAGCATCAGTGCTTGTTTCAATGTTGCTCTCCTGCTCCATTCATTCCGTTGCACAACAGCGAGCGAAAGGAAAGGGTCCACCGATTCCCTGGGCGTGCCGTTTTCTCACTTCCGACTACGGGGTGGAGAAGGGCGATCCTGAGGAGGAAGCGACGTTACGCGGCGAGCGCTGACAGGTTCTATCACCTGTGGTGCACGTCAGCTTTAAGCTCTCTTGAGATTCGAAAAGCCGCGGCCGATGAAATGGCCGAGCGATGGAAGAAGCTCTGGTACCGGGACGACCCTTTCAATGCCGCCTTCCACGAAACCGGCAGCTTCGATTTGCTGGTGCTGATGGGAATCACGCATCGGATGCCGAGCCCAATGACCGTTGACGAGGCGTTTACAAAGGATTGGGTGTCGGACTGCAACGACAGATGCTTTATGGTCTACGATGACTCGGGTGGTCCGGAAGTTCAACAGACCCTGCGCAATCAACTTCGTCTGCGGAAGGATTTGTTGCAACATTTAAAGAGAGAGCCTGCAGCGACGCCTGTCATCGCAATGATCAGGAATCTCAAAGTGACTCCGGTGAACTGATGCCAGCGAAACGCAAATCGAAGGGCGCTTACATGATCTCGGCGGTGGCCGAGATGTACGAAATTCATCCGCAGACGCTGCGCCTGTATGAGCGCGAGGGGCTGCTGAAGCCGTCGCGCACCGAGGGCAACACGCGGCTCTATACCGATGAGGACCTGGAGCGGTTGGAGTTCATCCTGAACCTGGCGCGCGACCTAGGCGTGAACATCGCCGGCATCGCCATCATCCTGCAGATGCGGGAGCGCATGGAGGAGATGAACCGGCAGATGCAGAGTTTCGTCGAGTATGTGCGGAGCGAGATGCTGTCGCACTTCCAGCAGGCTGCGCCGCCGGGGGCCGCGGGGGCCATTGTGCCGCTGCGCAAGCCGGTAGGCGTGCCGAAGAATAACAGCAAACGCGAGTAGCTGAAGATGTTTGAGCGTTATACGGAGCAAGCAAGAAGAGCAATTTTCTTCGCGCGCGTTGAAGCCGTCGTGCGTGAAACGACCATCATATCCCCGATTCATCTCCTCCTCGGCTTAACTCGAGATTCCGCCTCCAGAGCCTGCCGATTGCAAGCCCTCGAGGCACGCGTTCCCCAGCTCCATGAACTAATCGGGACTCCGGTCAGCAAGTCAGTCAGGGCAGACTGGAAATCGGAACGGCAAATTGTCCTTCACACCGACGTCAAGAAGGCTCTTGCCTACGCGGCGCGGGAGGCTGGTGAGGGCTGGATTGACACGGATACGTTGTTGCTGGGTGTTCTTTCGTTTCCCAACGATGCTTCCCGAGCATTACAAGATCTAGGCATTGACCTGGAGCGCGCTCGACTCGATGCGTCGGAGCTTGAAAAAATGCTGCCCCGGCAACGAGTACCATTCCTGACCGCGCTATTCGGCTCTTGGCGCGAGATCCGCCAAGCCTTCCTCACTACTGCTGCACTGATCACCGGTCTCTTAATGCTTGTCGTCCTTATCAAATGGATCAACCGGTGAATCGTCGGCTGCGCCAGCCTTGTTCGATAGGTTTGCTAAGGTCTGAGTGCCGCCATATATCCTTAACCCTGCATGCTGTACGCGCTTCTTGCACTCGCGGTCTTTGGCCTGATCACCTCATCCGTCTTCACCGGCATGACGCTGGCCGCGTTGCCGCGTTTCTTTCGCGAGCGGCGCGAGGCCTACCTCGCCATGGATCGCGAGCCGCAGCTACACGCCTCCGCTGAGCCTGTTGAAGCCGCTGCATGGAGCGGAGCCGGGGCTTGAGATTACCTGACGACGTTCTTCGAGCAGGTCTATCCCGTCTACGAGATTCTCTTCTGCGCGCAGTCGGCGGATGATGCGGGGCTGGAGATTGCGCGGCGCGTGGCGGAGAGGTATCCGGAGATTCCGGTGCAGTTCCTTTCCACCGGCGGGCAGCCCGACTACATCAACGCCAAGGTCGCGCAGATGGAGTTGATGGGGAAGCACGCAACTCATGACATTTTTGTGATCAGCGACAGCGATGTGCGCGTAACGCCGGATTATCTTCAATCCGTCGCGCAGCCGTTTGAGGATCCCAAGGTCGGCGGGCTCACGTGCCTCTATCGCGGCGTAGCAGCAGAAGGCGGCTTGTGGGCGCAGCTTGAGGCCGTGGGCATGAGCGTGGAGATGTCGGCCGGCGTGCTGGTGGCGCGCAGCATGGAAGGCATGCAGTTTACGCTGGGGCCCACGATGGCGTTCCGCCGCGAGACGATTCGCAAGATGGGCGGCTTCAAGGTCACGGCCGACTACTGCGCCGACGATTTCGTGCTGGGCAACGAGGCGCATAAGCACGGCGATCAGATCGTGCTGAGCCATCACGCCATCGACCACATGGTGATCAACGCGAGCTTCTGGCAATCGATGCTGCACCAGGTGCGCTGGATGAAGTCGACGCGCTTCTCGCGGCCCAAGGGCCACTTCGGCACGTCGCTCACGTTCAGCATGCCGTTCGGGCTGCTCGGCCTGGGCGCGGCGCTGGCGTTGCCGCATCACGTGGGCATCGGCGTGGGCTTGCTGGCGTGGGCGCTTATCTCGCGCTGGCTGCTGTCGATCGGCGTAGGCAACTGGGTGGTCGGCGACTCCAACTGGTTTGCGTTGCTGGTGCTCTATCCCATTCGCGATTTGATGGGGTTCCTGTTCTGGGCGGCCAGTTACTCGTCGAGCAAGATCCACTGGCGCGGCCGAAAATTCCAGCTTCTGCCCGGCGGCAAAATGCGCGCCGCGTGACTACTGTGACGCAGGGCAATCAAGTTCCAACTCCGCTCGACTACCATGGACCCATGCAAATTCTCTCGGCAGCCGAGATGCAGGCCTGCGACCGCGCCACCACGGAGAAGTTCGGGACCCCCTCGTTCGACCTGATGCGCCACGCCGCGGATGCGGTGGCGACGTTCGCGTGCGAGCGGTTCCCCAGGGCGCGCCGCATCACGGTGCTGTGCGGCCGCGGCAACAACGGCGGCGACGGCATGATGGCCGCGCGCCTGCTGGGCGGCCACGGACTGCACGTGACGGTGGTGCTTCTGGGCTCGCCGGACGGATTGGCCGGCGACGCCGCCGAAGCCTGGCGCAAGCTGGGAGAAGCGGGAAACTGCCGCCTGGTCGTCATTGAGCGCGAAGAGCATCTTGCCGATCAGCAGGCCGCGTTCAAAGCCGACCTGATCATCGACGCGGTCCTCGGCACGGGATTCAAGCCGCCGATGAAGGGCCTTGCGCTGGCCGCGCTCAACTGGATCAAAGACAGCTCCGCGCCAGTGCTCGCCGTCGATCTGCCTTCGGGCTGGCAGGCGGATGAAGTGCAAGGCGCCGCTGCCGATGCCGTTTATCCCGCCGACGCGGTCATCACCTTCACCTCGCCCAAGCCTGCTCACGTGTTCGGTGAGTTGACGCGGCGCTGGAACCAGCCCATCGTGGTGGCACCCATCGGCTCGCCGGACGACGCCATCGCGTCGGAGCTCAACCTGCATTGGGCCGGCACAGCGCAGGAGCTGGTGCATACGCCGCGCCTGTTCGATTCGAACAAAGGCAAGTATGGACACGTGCTCGTGATCGGCGGCAGCTTTGGCTCGGCGGGCGGCAAGGCTGGAGCCCCTGCCATGACGGCGCTCGCGGCCATGCGCGCTGGTGCGGGCCTGGTTACGGCGGCGGTGCCGGGGCCAGCTCTGCCCACCGTCGCGCGCTTTGCGCCGGAGCTGATGACCATTCCGCTCGAAGCCAGCGCAACGGGCGAGGTTCTGCTGAGTCCCGACCCGGAAAAGCGCAACGCACTGCTGAAGGGAATCACTGTCGCGGCCATTGGGCCGGGACTTGGACAAAGCGCCGGAGCCGGGCAGTTCCTGGAATGGCTCTTGAATGCAACGACGATACCTGCCGTGATCGACGCGGACGGCCTGAACATCCTCGCCAAATCCATTGAATTGCTCGCGGGTGTCGGCGGCGCCGCCCGCACCCTGGTGCTCACCCCCCATCCGGGCGAGATGGCGCGGCTTGCCGGAATCACGACGGCGGAGGTGCAGGCCGACCGGCTCAATGTGGCGCGAAAATTTGCGACGGAAAACCATGTGACGTTAGTGCTGAAAGGCGCGCACACCCTGATCGCGCATCCCGACGGGCGCGTCGCGGTCAATACCACGGGGAATCCCGGCATGGCCAAGGGCGGCAGTGGCGATCTGCTCACCGGCGTGATTTCAGGCCTTCTGGCGCAGTTTCCTGAGGATCCGCAGCGGGCGGTCGAGGCTGCCGTACACCTTCACGGGCTCGCCGCGGACTTCGCGGTCCGTGCCGGTGACGAGCACACGTTACTCGCGACGGATACTTTGTCCTATTTTTCCAAAGCCTTTCGCTTTCGCTCGACGCGCAGGAACGGTTATGTTTGGTTGCAGGGGCTGCCGGGGGATTCTTCCGCGGCGAAGGGCTCCTGCGAGGCAGCAGAATGAGCAACCAAGCCCCAGTCGCTGAAGGCAGGATTCTCGAATTCACCACGCAGAGTGGCGCGGACACGATCGAAGTGGGCCGCAAGCTTGCCGGCCTGCTCAAGCCGCCGCAGCTTCTTCTGCTCCGCGGCGAGCTGGGCACCGGCAAAACCACGCTGGTAAAGGGCATTGCGCAGGCTCTGGACGCGGCCGATCCCGATGAGGTGACCAGCCCCACCTTCACGCTCATTCACGAGTACGAGGGCGCGCAGCACGGCAAGCCCGTCCGGCTCTTCCATCTCGACGTCTACCGCATCGAAGGCGAGCGCCAGCTAGAAACCCTTGGCCTCGACGAGCTGCTCACGGACAACTCCCTCGTGCTGGTCGAGTGGGGCGAAAAGTTCAAGAGCGTCGTCAAGCGCGCCACCGGCGAAATCGTCATCACCGCCAAAGGCGGCGACGCCCGCAAAATCCGCGTGACGTTAAAGGAAGCCTAGCCCACAAACCACTGGGAATTCGTACAGCAGGTTGTAAGATGGTGGGCAATCTGCTGTCCATCCCGGAGGTTCCTGTTGCGTCTCAGCCCTTGGTCTGCTGTTGCCTGCCTTGCCGTTAGCCTTTTCACTGCTGGATTTGCTCTCGAACCCGCGCACGCTGCCGACAAGCCCCACATCTTCCAGCATCCGGCGCTGTCAAAAGACCTGATCTGCTTCGGCTATGCCGGCGATCTCTGGACCGTCTCGCGCAATGGCGGCAAGGCCGCGCGGCTCACCACGGGTGTTGGAATCGAGACGGCGCCGGTCTTCTCGCCCGACGGCAGCACCATCGCCTTCACCGGCGACTACGACGGCAACACCGACGTCTTCACCGTTCCCGCCGCAGGCGGCGTGCCGTTCCGCGTCACCTATCACCCGGCTGCGGACTTCGCGGTAGGCTGGACGCCCGACGGCCAGAACATCGTCTTCCGCTCCACCCGCGACTTCAAAGAGCCGCTATACCCAGCTCTACACGGTGCCCGCCAAGGGCGGCATCGCCACGGTGATGCCGCTGCCCATGGCCTACCAGGGCGTGCTCTCGCCTGATGGCAAGCAGATCGCCTACTCGCCGCTGCCGCCCGCCTTCGGCTTCGACTACACGACGTTTGTCTCATGGGGCAACTACCGCGGCGGCCGCGCTTCCACGATCTGGATCACCACGCTGCCCGGCCTTGAGTCGACTGAGATTCCGCATGAAATCTCGTCGGACTTCAACCCCGTCTACGCCGGCGGCAAAATCTACTTCCTCTCCGGCCGCAAGGGACACACCACGATTTTCAAATACGATTCCGCGACGAAGAAGGTGACGGAAGCCCTCTCGAACGACGGCCCCGATATCCGCTCGCTTGCGGCCGAAGGCAACTCGATCGTCTACGACCAGCTCGGCGAGCTGCATCTGTTTGACGCGGCCAGCGGCAAGAGCCAGCTTGTGCATATCGAGATTGATGCCGACCTGCCTGAAGTCCGCCCGCAGATCAAGAACGTCGGCGACGAAGTGGAACAGGTGCGCATCTCCGCCACCGGCCTTCGCGCCGCTGTCGAGGCCCACGGCGAAATCTTCACCGTTGCCGTCAAGCATGGGCCCACGCGCGATATCACCAATACGCCCGGCGTGATGGAGCGTGAACCGGTGTGGTCGCCGGACGGCCAGTCGGTGGCGTACTTCTCTGATGAGTCCGGCCTCTACAACCTCTATGTTGCGCCGCAGACCGGCAATGCCGTTGCGGGCGCGGCCCCGGCGAAGAAGTTCGAACTGGCGAAGGAACCGGCCTACTACTTCGATCCCATCTGGTCGCCCGACTCGAAGAAGCTCGCGTTCCATGACAACCGGCTGAACACGTGGATTCTCGACACCACCAGCGGCAAGCTCGCCGCTGTTGGCGATAAGAACATCTACGGCGGCTTCTCCAGCACCACCTACGACGTGTCGTGGTCGCCCGATTCGAAGTGGCTGGCTTATACGCGCTCCATGCCGAATCATCTGCACGCCATCTGCCTGTATGAACTGGAGACGGGCAAGTCCACGCAGGTTACCAGCGAGATGGGCGAGTCGACGAATCCGGCGTTCGATCGGGAAGGGAAGTATCTCTACTTCATCGCCAGCACCAATGCGGGTCGCGACATCCGACGGCCTCGACATGACCAGCGACCTCTACCAGGTCACGTCGAACATCTACGCCATCACGCTCGCGTCCGCGACGGCCTCGCCCATCGCGCCTGAGCTCGACGACGAGAAGTCTGCCGACGAAGCGAAGAAAGACAGCGATCACGCCGACGCGAAAGACAACGCCACTGGAGACGAGAAAGCCAAGAGCGCGAAGGCAGCCGTGAAGCCGGTGAAGATCGACCTCGACGGCATCCTCTCGCGCACCATCGCACTCCCGATTCCTACTTCTGTTTACGAGGGCGTGTTCGCGGGGCTGAAGGGGTCGGTTTATTTCCTTGAGCGCCCCGCCTCGGGCCGCTTTGCTGATCGCGGCGCCACGCTCAATCGCTGGACGCCGGAAGAACGCAAGACCGAGAAGCTGGCTGAAAATGTCGAGTCGTTCGAGCTCTCCGCGAACGGCGAGAAGATGCTGCTCGCGCTGGGCCACCCGTCTCCTGAAGGCGGCATGCCGGGCGGCGGCGGCCATCCCATGTGGGTTATCGTTCCGGCCAACGCGCCGGTCAAGCCCGGCGAAGGCATGCTCTCCTTCGCAGACGTGAAGCTCAAGACCGATCCGCACGCCGAGTGGGCGCAGATGTACCGCGAAGTCTGGCGCATCGAGCGCTCCTACTTCTACGACGTCAATCTGCACGGCACCAATGCCGCGGAAGACGAGAAGCGCTTCGAGCCGTATGTGCAGTCGATCGCCTCGCGCGCGGACCTCAACTACATCTTCCAGGAGATGCTGGGCTCGTTCTCGGTCGGCCATCTGCGCGGCAATGGCGGGGCTATCCCTGAAGCCAAGCGCGTGCCCGGCGGCCTGCTCGGCGCGGACTACAAGATCGACGGCAACCGCTATTGCATCGCCAAAATCTACACCGGCGGCGATTTCAATCCGCGCGACAAGGCGCCGCTCGCGCAGCCCGGCCTCAACGTAAAACCCGGCGACTGCATCCTCAACATCAACGGCCAGGAAGTCACGGCCGACATGGACATCCAGCAGGCGCTCGAAGGCACCGCGGGCAAAGTCATCAGCATCCGCATCGGCGCGGGCTGACGGCAAGAACCCGCGCGACATCTCCGTCACGCCCATCCCCAGCGAAGCCAGCCTGCGCAATGTCGACTGGATCGACTCCAACAAGAAGCGCGTCGACGAGCTCTCCGGCGGCAAGCTTGCTTACGTCTATCTGCCTGACACCGGCGCCGGCGGCTTCACCAACTTCAACCGCTACTACTTCGCGCAGACTGACAAGCAGGGCGCCATCGTCGACGAGCGCTTCAACGGCGGCGGCCAGGTGGCCGACTACTTCGTCGAAGTGCTCGGACGCCGCGTCGAGTCCTACTGGGCGCCGCGCTACGGCCAGGTGGAGCACACGCCCAACGCCGCCATCTACGGGCCAAAGGTGATGATCGCCAACGAATTCTCCGGCTCCGGCGGCGACGCGCTGCCGTGGCTCTTCAAGCAGGCCAAACTCGGCCCGCTGGTAGGCAAACGCACGTGGGGCGGCCTGGTCGGCATCGGCCCCATTCCGGTTCTCGATGGATGGCGGCCACGTTACTTCGCCGAGCGTCGCATTCTTCTCGCCGAAGGGCGATTGGGACGTGGAGAACCACGGCGTCGATCCTGACTACGAAGTCGAGCAGGATCCAAAGGCCGTGAGCGAGGGCCACGATCCGCAGCTTGAAAAGGCTGTCGCTCTGGCGCTGGAGGATATCAAGGCGCATCCGCAGCCGGAGGTGAAGAAGCCCGCGTATCCGAATTACCACAACAGCTACTAAGCTCGATCGAGCGACGCAAAAAGGCCTTCCTGTGCGGAAGGTCTTTTTGTTGCGCGATGATGGAGAATGAAGTCGCGTCAAAGGCAAGTTGCCGAGGTGCAATGAACCGAATCTCGTTCGACGACGTTCAGTCTCAACTCGCGGCCGTGCTGCGAATTCTCGGCTTCACGGAACCGCGCGGTTTGTTATGTGCCCGCCTCTTCGCTGAAACCACGCGCGACGGCGTCTACTCTCACGGCCTGAGCCGCTTTCCCCGCTTCGTCGCGATGATCCGCAACGGCAGCGTCGATCCCGCCGCTGAGCCGGCCATCGTCTCCCGCTTCGGCGCCATGGAACGCTGGGACGGCCATCGCGGCCCCGGCAACCTGAACGCAAACGCGGCCATGACGCGTGCCATCGCGCTCAGCCGCGAGCACGGCATCGGCTGCGTCGCTCTCGGCAACACCAACCACTGGATGCGCGGCGGTACTTACGGCTGGCAGGCCGCGGACGCCGGCACCATCGGCATCTGCTGGACCAACACCATGCCCAACCTGCCGCCGTGGGGCGCCGCCGATCCCGCCATCGGCAACAATCCGCTGGTCATTGCAGTCCCGCGTGCCGCCGGCCCCGTTGTCCTCGACATCGCCATGTCGCAGTTCTCGTATGGCGCGATTGAAGGCTATCGCAAGACGCGGCGAGACGCTGCCCGTTGACGGCGGCTTCGACGCCGCAGGCCAATCTCACCCGCGATGCTGCCGCCATTGAGGCCACGCAGCGCCTGCTGCCCATCGGCTACTGGAAGGGCTCGGGGCTCGCCATTGTGCTCGACATGATCGCCGCCATGCTCTCGCTGGGCAGCGCCACGCACCAGATCGACACCGACCCGGTGCGCGAAACCGGCCTGTCCCAGGTCTTCCTCGCCATGCAGCCCGCCGCTCTCGGCGACCCCGCACAGGCCGACCGCATCGCCGATCAAATCATCGAGTCGCTACACCATTCCCGCCCCGCCGAACCCGGCAAGCCCATCCGCTATCCGGGCGAAAACACCCTCCGCCTCCGCGAAGAAAACACGCGCCTCGGGCTGCCGGTCGATCCTGCGCTATGGCAGGAGATCGTCTCGCTGATAAACTGACGCCTTGCTTGAACCCGTACGCGCCCTGCCAGTTTCACCAGCAGACGCGTCTCTGATCGCCGGATCAGAATCACACAGCGCAGTCCATGTACTTACCCCATCTCACGCTCGGGTATGCGGTGGCCATCTTGCTGGTGCTCATAGGCTGCCGCGTCAGCGCGCGCGGAGTGCCGGGCCTGGCAGGCATGAACAACCTTTCGTGGGGCCTGGCGGCTTCTTTCGTCGGCATGATGGCCCTGGCCCTGCATACGGTTGCGCCGCTTTGGGTAACCTCGGTGCTGGCCATCGAGGCCATCCTCTCCTACTCCGTGCTCTTTTACGCCGCTCTGGCGCAGATTCTCGAAGTACGCAGCCGCATCGTTCAATGGGGAACCGCGTTGTTGATCCTGGCGGCGGTGGGCAATCTCTATTTCACTTATGAGTATCCGAGCATCTCCGCCCGTATTCTCGTCGCATGCCTGATTCGCTCTGTCGGTTCCCTTGCCGCAGCCTTGCTGATCTTCCGTTACCGGCGTTCTTCCGTGCAGACTGGCGCTCACAGTGCCGGACGCCATTATGTCGTAGGCGCTCTGGGCTGGCTGCAGATCGTGATTGCGGTCGTGGATGGGATGCGATCCTTGCTCACGGTCCTGTACCCGCCAACGGACTCCCTGCATCTCGACCACATTCAAGTGACATCCACCTATCTCAATCTCATCCTTAGCCTCGGTTCAGGAGCGGGACTGATATGGCTGGCTTTTTATATTCACCGCGAAGACCTCTACGCGCGCGCCAACACCGACGGCCTCACCGGTCTGCTCAACCGCCGCGCGTTCGATGAGCTTCTGGTCCGCGAGCTTGACAATGCCCATGCCGATCTTCGATCGGTCGTCGTGCTGATGGCGGATATCGACTTCTTCAAGCGCGTCAATGACACCTGGGGACATCAGGCCGGCGACGAGGTTCTTCGCCAGGTAGCCAGTGCGCTACGCCGCGGGTTGCGGCCCTCTGACGCTTTGGCCCGCTTTGGCGGCGAGGAGTTTGCCATCGTGCTTCGCGAGGGCAGTCTTGCCCAGGCAGGCGAAGTGGCCGAACGGCTGCGCGCCGGCGTGGCTGTCCTCTCCCGGCTGCCCGGCGACGTGCGCATCACCATCAGCCTGGGCCTTGCCGCCAGCGTTCTCGGCGAGAAGCCCGAACAGCTCATCGAGCGCTGCGATCAGGCGCTGTATCGCTCCAAACGCGAAGGCCGCAACCGGGTCTCGATTGCAGCCGATATGACGACTGGAGAGACGGACCCGAACTCGGCTCCGGCATCGCCTTTGCCGCGCCTCGGCGAAACACAGCGCTCCGCGTAGGGCGCCGTGCGCTCATCAGATCAGGCGAATCCTCTCCGGCAGACGGTTCAGCATTGCGCCGATGCGCGAGTCGTCTTCGCGTATGTCATACACCTGGCCGTAGCATTGCATCAGCCATGCGCGCACCCGGTGCTTCTCAAGCGCATCCGGCAGCGTCTCCCCAAACACCAGCATGTTCATCGCGGGAGGCTGCGCGCTCGACACCGGCGGCATCAGGTAGGCTAGACCTTCGATCTGGCGCGCTCTGAGTTGCCGATAGAAGTTCTTCGTTCGCTCTGCCTCCGACTCAACTTCGATTAGCAAAGATCGGCTGCACAACCCGGGCCACGCAGTAGTCGCGCGGAAGACGGATTGGCCGATGCCCATGCCACGCCGCGCTCGATCGACGGCCAGGTACTCAAGCAGCGCGGCGTCGGAGTCGAGGAACGCGATTGCGATCGCGAATCCGACAACCGCGCTATCCTCGATCGCCGCGAAAAAGAAGTATTCCGGCCGCGCGATCATGCGCGCCAGAGTTTCCGCGCTTTTGCGCTCGCTCGCGGGAAGGGACTCCGCGTAGATGCGAAGGAGCGCGTCAAATTCCGGTTCTGCGGTGGAGAGGATGTGGAAGACGTTCATGGCGGGCAAGAGCCCCGTGGCGATTCGTACAGATTCAGAGGCAACCGCAGATCCTTCGACTACGCCGGACGCCAAAAGCGCGTCCGGCTCCGCTCAGGATGACAGCGCAAGGGGAGAGCGCTTGCTCAGAATCCCATCACGTTGTAGCCGCAATCCACGTAGATCGTCTCGCCGGTGATCGCGCTTGACAGGTCGCTAGCCAGGAACACCGCGGCTCCGCCCACTTCCAGCTGATCCACGTTGCGCTTCAGCGGCGCGCGATCCGCGGCGGCCTTCAGCATGTCGCCCAAGGCGCCGATGCCGCGGGCTGCGAGAGTTTTAATCGGTCCCGCAGAAATCGCGTTCACGCGGATGTTCTTCGGTCCCAGGTTCCACGCCAGGTAGCGCACGCACGACTCGAGCGACGACTTGGCCAGCGCCATCACGTTGTAGTTCGGCACCACTTTTTCGGCGGCGTAGTAGCTGAGCGTCATGATGCTGCCGCCCTCGGTCATCAGCGGAGCAGCGGCGCGGCTCACGGCGATGAGCGAATACACGCTGACGTCGTGCGCAATCCGGAACCCCTCGCGGCTGGTGTTGATGAACTCCCCCTTCAGGTCCTCGGCGGGCGCATACGCCACGGCGTGCACCAGGATATCGATCTTGGTGTACTTCTGCTTGAGCTCAGCGAACAGGCTTTCGATCTGCTGGTCGCTCGACACGTCGCACTGGAACCCCGCCGCCCCGGGCAGCTCGTTGATCAGGTCCTCGGCTTCCGCCTTCATGCGCTCGTTCTGGTACATGATGGCCATGGTGGCGCCGGCCTGATGCAGCTTCTGCGCAATGCCCCAGGCAATGGAGCGCTTGTTGGCCAGTCCGAACACAACGGCAGTTTTGCCTGCCAGATCGATCATCTTGTTTTCTTTCCTCCGAGGCCGGTGCGCGGGGCAATCGACGGCCAACCAATCTCAAGGATATCAAGGCAGGCGCAGGTGATCCGGTGATCAGGTGGTCGACCAGTGGACCACCGGACTAGTGGACCACCTACGATAACGCCTGCCCGTCGGCTGAAAACACACTTGGCAAGAAAATCAGCGCGGCGCCGACGAATAGCAGCGCGATGGGCTTGCTGATCGGAGTCTGTGTGGGATTGTCCTTGTGCGCTTTGAATTCGACGACCTGGGCCGCAGACTCGATTGTGCCGACAGAGTGCACGAGCTGGGCTGACGGCTCCGGATTAAACGCGAGGCCGTTCTGTGCGGCGACCTGCTGGAGAGCGCCGGCCATGCTGCTCTTGAGGGTCGGGTCGGCTGCCGCGCGTTCCATCAGGCTTTGCACCGCCTCGGAGCTGCCGACCACCGGGCTGCCCGCTGCGCGGTGAAACGCGGTGGCTGCTTCTGCCAGAAGTGCCGGGTTCTGAAGAGCCTGCTCGAAAAGATCGCTCATGGCATTCGCTCCTTTGGTCCGTTTCGACGACTCTAGCACGGTTCTCCCGCCATTCGGGGACACGATGGCCGATTCGGCATCGGATCACCCGCCCAGATCGACCAGTTCCACCTTGCCCGTGGGCCTCCCCAGGAATCGCGATCCCAGCCGCTCGAACTTCTCCACGGAATCCGTCGCGAAGCATCGGACCCTCGCGGTATTGGCCTGGTTCTCCCCGTTCTTCCCAAAGAGCTTCATCACCGCTTCCGCCGTCGCTTCGGCCGAGTCGATCACCCGCACACCCGGCGTCACTGCATCTTCCAGCAGCCTGCGGATCAGGGGATAATGCGTGCAGCCCAGCACCAGCGTGTCGTAATCGAGCCGCGCGGCTGTCGCCTCCGCCCGCAGTTCCGACAGATACACATCGATCACCTGCCGCGTTACCGGATGATCGGTCCATCCCTCTTCCACCAGCGGCACCAGCAGCGGGCAAGCCTTTTCGAGGGCCCGCAATCCCTGCGCGCGGCAGGCTGCGGCATACGCATGGCTCTGCACCGTGGCGGCGGTAGCGATCACCAGCACGTCTCCGGTCTGCGAAGCCGCATGCGCCGCCATCGCCCCCGGCTCAACCACGCCCAGCACCGGAACCGGCACCGCGTCCTGAATCGCGTCCAGTGCCAGCGCGCTGGCCGTGTTGCACGCGATCACCAGGTACTCGGCGCCCTGGTTCACCAGAAACTGCGCAGCCTCTGATGCATAGTGCGCAATCGTCCGCCGCGACTTCGACCCATACGGCAGCCGCGCCGTGTCACCCAGAAACGTGTAGCACGCATGCGGAATGCGCTGGAGCAGCGCCCCCAGCACCGTGAGGCCGCCAAAGCCCGAATCGAATACGCCAATGTGGGGAGATTTCGTCACTGCGCTGCATCCGCCGGCGCCGCCATGTCGGCTGTAAGATACGTCCGCGTCAAATCCGCGTGCCCCGCCAGCGAAGGCCTTACCTGCCCGTCGACCAGAAACCGCACCTCGGTCACCTGCGGCAGATTTGCGTGCAGCGTGCCGCAGATCGAAAGCACCGTCAGCGTCTCCGTTTCAAGCCCCGACGGATGGCTCGCCACAAAGCTGCCCTTCAGATTCACCACTGCCAATTGCGCGCCCGCCTCCTTGGCCGCCGCGCTGCCACCCGGCTTCGAAGCATTCCCCGTCATCGGCAGCAGAAACACCTGTGCCACTGAAGTCGCGCCGCCCGGCACCGGGTGCGTCGAATCCGACGCGGCGTAAAGATCCAGCAGCTTGCCCAGCACCGCCCTTGCCTTTGCTCCCGGATCGCTGGGCAGCGGCAGCGAATGCACCTGCGCTCTCAGCCCGTTGTCGTCGTCGCTTGCCACCAGCAGCGTGGCCTGCTCCGGCGCGGCCACTTGCGGCGCTTGCGTCGGCGCCGAGTCCTGGCCGGCGAGCATCTGGTCGTGTGCCTTCTCGCGCATGCGGAAAAGAATGCCGCCCATCACCAGCGACGCCAGCACAAGAACGATGAGAATCACAGCCTGGTGGCGCGGAATCATGGCTGGCGAACCCCCATGCTTCCTGCTTCGGCTCGCCACTCCAGCAGCGCATTCGCCAGGATCGCTGCAATCCGCGCCTGGTAGTCGGCATTGTCGGGCTCGGCCGTCACTTTCTTGTCCGATCCGCGCTCCGGAGCCAGCTCAATCGCCACTGCCGGACACATCATGCTGTCCACCCCCGGCAGCGGCGCCCGCGCCAGTGTCACTGTCGCGCTGCCATGTTGCAGCGCCGAATTCAACGCGCCCGTCAGCGCCAGGCTGCGCGTCACATAACCCGACTGCGCCGTCTTCCACGGCAGAAAACGGCTCGCCGGCGTTGGCGCAAGATTCGACGCAAACAGGTGCACGCCTGATCCCGTCTCCGCCACGTGCAGGCTGATGCACGCCTGCGCATTGGCGCGATTGGCAATCGCCGCCCGCTGATCCATATTCACTGATTGATCGCCTTCGCGCGTCGTCACCACCTGGATGCCCCGCGCGCCCAGCATCGACTTGAGCCGCACGCCCAGCGCCAGTGTTGCTGCCTTCTCATACTGCCCATCGCTGAGATGCCCGCCCATGTCGTCGCCGCCATGCGCGGCGTCAATCACCACCACAAAACGCGGCGGCGGAGCGGGAGCGGCCTGTACCGGCGGCCGAGGCGCAATAGTTTGTGGCGCGGCAGGCTGCGGCTCGGCGGGCTGCTCAGCCGGGGGAGCCTGCGCATGCACCCTCAGTGCGGCCACGCCGAGTGCGGCAACGCACAGGCAGGCCATCGCCGCGGCCCGGCTACTCCAGCGCATAGATCGCCAGCCCGCTCAACAGCTTGGGATAGAAATCGGTCGACTTCTGCGGCATCACCTCGCCGGCAAACGCTACTTCCTTGAGCTGTTCCATGCTCACCGGCTTGGTGAGGAACGCCACATCTGCATCGCCCCGGTGCACCTGCTCCACAGCCTCTGCCGCATCGCGAAGGTAGCGCAGGTTGGTCTGCTCACGAACCTTTTCGGCATCCAGTCCCAGCAGCTTGTCCAGCACCACCGCATGCAACTGCGTCAAATCCAGTTGCCGCTGCCGTTCCGGAACACCCGCCAGCGCCGCCGCCACCGCATCGGCCTTCGCCCGCAGCAGCCATGCACCTGCCCGCGTCACCGCCACGAAAGACGTGCCCGCTTCGTCGGTCAGCTTGCGAAGAAAATCCGCCGCGTCGCCCGCTCCAAGCCGCTCCACCGAGAAGTACGGTTCGGCAGACTTCAGAAACGCGCCCGCATCAAACCCCGCCAGCCCATGCACCACCCGGTGCGTCGGCAGAATCACCAGCCCGTCCGAATCCATGTTCACGAACGTCATCATCACCGCGGCTTCGGGATACGCCGGCTGCGGCAGTTGACTCACGTTCGTCTCGGCCCTGGCGCAGACCATATCCGGATGCGCCGCGGCGTGCTCCTTGGCATACGCCAGGGCCGTCTCGTAGCGATGGTGCCCATCGGCGATGATCAGCTTCTTGTCGCGCATGGCCGTGGTCAGCAGCCGGATCGTCGCCGCATCGTTGACCCGCCACAGCCGGTGGGTCACGCCGTACTCGTCTTTCACTTCGGCGTCCGGCCGACCGTTGCCGTCGTAGAGAACCTTCTCCACGCTCCCCGCCGGGTCTGAATACAGCATGAAGATCTGCCCGAAGTGCGCTCGCGCCGCTTTTAACAGGTTCAGTCGATCACTTTTTGGCTTTGAAAGCGTCTGTTCATGACGGAACACCACCTGATCCGCGTAGTCGTGGAGTTTCCCCAGCGCAATAAATCCGCGGCGTTCTTTGACCACTTCGGAGCCTGGGACTTTGAACTGTTGCGCGTAGGCAAACACGCAGGGAGCCTTTTCCTGGATCAGAACTTCCTGCTCGCGCCACGCTTTGAAGTCGCGGGCCGCGCGGCTATAAACGCTTTCCCCACGCTCGGCATCGAAGAGTTCAGGCAGGCCGAGAATGATGCGCACCAGGTTGTAAGGGCTGCTCTGGTAGTACGCCTGCTGCATGGCTGGAGTGATCTTGTCATAAGGCTGCGTGACTACATCGTCCAGTCGGACGGCGGCAGGATTGTATCGCCAGGCACGGAACGGGTAGATGATGGCCATGCGAATTAGACTTGCTCCGTGTTGTTGCGGCGGCAGTTAACCCGCCGATAACAAAGAACCTGTAGGGTTCTGCAGTCGATTGTATCGCGAGCACCAGAGCGGCGGCGATGATGCCCTGGGAAGATGACACAGTGAGACGCGAAGATGACAACAGCCGAGTGGCAGCCGTGCTACTATCACGTACTACTCTTTGGTGCAGCGGTATGAGGACCTATCCTATTCTGCGTTCACTGCCCACCCAGGGTTTCTCCCTTCATCGGCTCCTGTTTGTTGCCTGTGTTGTCGCGCTGCTCGCGGCGCATTCCGGTGCTCGCGCGCAAGACGATCCCCTGAACAAAGTCCACGTTCCGCCGCCCTCGACCACCGGCACGCCCACGGCCGAGCCCAAGGGTGCTGAAGCTCCGGCCGTCAACGCCACGGAAGGCGCGAAGCTCCGCCCCGGCGGCGGCGTGATCCACATGCATGTCGACATGGTCCTGGTCCCCGTTACCGTTACTGACCCCATGAACCGACTGGTGACCGGGCTCGAGCAGGAAGACTTCAAAGTCTACGAGAACAACGGCGAGCAGAGGATCAAGAGCTTCGCCGCCGAGGATGCCCCCGTCTCCATCGGCATCATCTTCGACCTCTCCGGCTCCATGACGTCGAAACTCATCCGCGCGCGTGAGTCGATCCTGCAGTTCGTCAAGACCGCCAATCCGCAGGATGAATTCTTCGTCATCGGGTTTAACGACCGCCCCGAGCTCATTGAAGACTTCACCAGCTCCGTCGAAGACATCGGCGCGCGTCTTGCCACCGTGCGCAGCGGCCATCGCACCGCGTTGCTCGACGCCATCTACTACGGCGTGACCAAGATGAAGGAAGGCCGCCACGAGCGCAAGGCGCTGCTGGTGGTTTCCGACGGCGGCGACAACCGCTCCCGCTACACCGAGGGCGAAGTCAAATCGCAGGTCCGCGAGTCAGACGTCGAGATTTACTCCATCGGCATCTTCGACCCCTACGCGGCCACGCCCGAAGAGCGCACCGGCCCCCTGCTGCTGAACGAACTCTGCGAAGAGACCGGCGGACGCATGTTCCGCGTGGACGACCTGAGCGAAATGAGCGACATCGCCGAGAAGATCTCGACCGAGCTGCGCAACCAGTATGTGATTGGTTACACCCCCCATGATCTCCATCGCGATGGTAAGTGGCGTAAAGTGAAGGTGAAGCTGAATCCACCGCAGGGGCTGCCTCCGCTCACCGTCCATGCACGCACGGGCTACTATGCGCCATTGCAATAGCGCGCTCCTCGCGAGCGCAATTTCTGCAGTTTTGTTGGTTTTCGCGGGACTCTTTTTCTGTGCCCCGCTCGCCTATGCCTCCGCCCCTGTTCAGGCGCAGACGCAGGCCCAAACCCCGCCGCTCACGGTGGACCGTGATCCCGTCCGATCCCCTGACGGCGAATCCGCCCCCGCTGCGAAGCACCCCAATATCGAGAAGGAAGGCAGTCAATTCGTCCTCCACTACGACGTTGAAGAAGTGGTGCTCAACGCCACGGTGCTCGACTCCGGCGGCCACCTCGTCCAGGACCTCAAGAAAGAGAACTTCAGCGTGTTTGAAGACGGCGCGAAGCAGGCCGTCATCAGCTTCCAGCACACCGATCTGCCGGTTTCGATCGCCCTGGTCGTCGACAACTCCGGTTCCATGGCCAAGAAGCGGCCCTCGGTGAACAAAAGCGCCCTCGACCTCATTGAGGCGTCGAACCCGCAGGACGAAGCCTTCGTCGTGAACTTCTCCGACGAAGCCTTCATCGATCAGGAGTTCACCTCCGACATCAACCGGCTCCGCGAAGGCCTCTCGCACATCGAATCCCGCGGCGGCACCGCCCTCTATGACGCCGTGGTCGCCTCCGCCGACAAGCTCGCCGCCGACGCCAAGCGGCCCAAGCAGGTGCTGGTCATCATCACCGACGGCGAAGACAACGCCTCCACCCTCAACCTCGAGCAGACCATCCGCCGCGTCCAGCAGCTCTCTGGCCCGGTCATCTATTCGATCGGCCTTCTGTTCGGCGACGAGATGAGCCACAGCGAGGTCCGCGCCGCCCGCCGCGCCCTCAACCTGCTGTCCACAGAGACCGGCGGCATGGCCTTCTTCCCCAAGTCCATCGAGCAGGTCGACGACATCGCCGCCGAGGTGGCCCGCGACATCCGCTCGCAGTACACCATCGGCTACCACTCCTCCAAGCCGTCCACCCAGCCCGGCTTCCGCCACGTTCAGCTCGACGCCGAGGGGCAGGGCCACGGCAAACTCACCGTCCGCACCCGCACCGGCTACTTCCCATCTACCCGCCCGCCGAAAAAGCCCCCAGCCAAGCCTGGTCAATAGAGTCGGCCTCAAGGCAATGCACGCGCACTGGATACATAGAGCCGGTCTCAACCTGTCCAGCCCGGGGACGAGGTGGAAGCCGATGGCGGTGACGGCCAGTAAGAGCCGGGTTACTGCAAAGTAACATCATGCTTGAGACGGGAGCGCCGAAGGAGGCCGGTGGGCAGCCAAAATCGATCAAAAGCGAAGATCAGGTGAAGGGAAAGTATGGCGAAGTATTTTTGTAAAATATTTATAATGAATAAGATGTAAGTTTGCCTGTGGAAAACTTCGAAAACAATAACCATTAATTTTATGGTTAACACTTACGCCTTCTTTTCAGGGGAGGCGGTTAGCGGATTGCGGAGGCTAACGGAGGAACGCAGACAGGCCCTTGAAGCGAATCCGGACGGCTAGTATGCGGCGAGAGGTCGGGGCGTTGCTGTGCGCGCCATCACAGCTGTTCATGAGGGAGGGACTCACCCGCGCGTTTCCCCGTCCCCAAAAATGACAGCCTTGTCATCTTCGCCCCGTTCTGCCAGAATTGCCCCACTATGAAAGGCAATCCAAAGGTCATCGAGATCCTCAATGAAGCTCTCCGCGACGAGCTGACCGCCATTAACCAATACTTCCTGCACGCCGAGATGGCCGAGAACTGGGGCTACAAGAAGTACTCGAAGTACATCAAGAAGCAGTCCATCGATGAGATGAAGCACGCCGAGTCCATCATGGAGCGCATCCTCTTCCTCGACGGCACTCCCTCGATGCAGCCCATGAGCCTCACCATCGGCCGCAGCGTCAAGGAGATGATCGAGTCCGACCTCAGCCTCGAGCACGGCGCCGTCGCCTCGTACAACGAGTCCATCCGCGTGTGCGTCGAGAACGCCGACAACGGCTCCCGCGACCTCTTCATGAAGCTCCTCAGGGATGAGGAAGGCCACGTCGACTGGCTCGAAGCCCAGGTGCATCAGATCGCGGAAATCGGCTACGAGCGCTACCTGATCACCCAGACCGAAGAAGCCTGATAGACTCCGCGCCTTTTGAGTTGCGCGCAGTCCGCGGCACATGAAACCATCGCATCACTTCGCTCCTGCTGGGGTGGTTCTTTCGTGCGCCGACAAATCCTCTGCTGCCTGCTCGCGGTCGCAGCGCTTGTTGCTCCAGCGGCCGCTGAATCCGTGCCTGCCGGGCCCACGGTCCGCTACCACTATGGAGACAACCCTGCCTGGGCCGGCGTGAACGTCGACGACAATTCCTGGGCCGTCGCTCCCAACAACGAATTTCCGTCGCCGCGCTTTGAGACCGACGGCTACTTCTGGGTTCGGCTGAAGATCCCCGTCCCCGCCGGCGTCAACCAGCCCTTCGCCATTCAATCCGCGGCGCCGGATTCCGTGATCGATGTGCTCGAGATTTTCGTCAACGGTGCGCGCGTCGGACAATACGGCAAGTTTCCTCCGCACGCGGCTCCACTCATCCAGCCTGAAATCCTCGTATTCGATATTCCCCCAGGAACAGTAGCCCCCGGCACCCTCGCCACCGTCGCATTGCGCGGGTGGACCTTCCCGCCAAACCGCGACCGCGGCCCCATCGGGAAGGCCGAGTCCACCGTCGTTGCCAGCTTCAAAATCGACAGCTCCCCTCTGCTCCACGCCGTGGCTGGCCAGGCCCAGGACCGCATGGCGATCCGTTACGCTCCGCAACTTGCGGTCGGCTTTGTCTTCATCGTGTTCGGCATCGTCGTTCTCGTCCTGGGCTTCTGGTCGCGCAGCCGCGAGCTGCTGCTCTGCGCAACCTGGCTGGTGGTGGCGCCTCTCTTCCTGAGCTTCTTCTCTATCACTGAGCTCGCCGCCGGCGCAGACATGCGCCTGCTCAGCACCATCTTCGAAGTGGTCAACGGAATCGGAATGGCGGTGGCCCTCGAGCTGCTCTGGACGGTGCAGGGATTCCGCAACCGTATCTTCCTCCAACTCGGCCGCGTCTGCTGGATAACCGCCGTCGTTGGCGGAGTTCTGATGAGTAATCTGACCACCGCTGGACCCCTGGCCCGGGCCGCCATCCTGCTCGATAATTGCGGACTGTTCGCCTTCGACGTCATCATGGCCGCGGCCAGCCTCTGGGCGCTCGCGGGCCGCGGGCGCAACCGCCCCGTTGCCGCTGCCATGATCCTCATCAACATCGGCTACTTCCTCGAAATTGCGGGAGTCCCACTCAGCTTCGGGTTCCTGCCGCTGGACCTCTTCCAGGTGGGGTTCTATCTCAGCGTCTTCGCTGTCGCCGCCATTCTCGTCCGCCAGACCTGGAAACGCTGGAAGGAGGGAGACGATCTCCGCATCGAGTTTGCCGCTGCCCGCGAACTCCAGCAGCAGCTCGTCCCGAGCGATCTTCCTGATGTCTGCAACCTCCGCATGAGCGCCGCCTACCTGCCTGCCAAAGATGTTGGCGGCGATTTCTACCAGGTCATCGAGCTGTGCGATTGCTCCACCCTGCTCATCCTCGGCGACGTCAGCGGCAAAGGCCTCAAGGCCGCGATGACCGGCCTCCTCACCATCGGAGCCGCTCACGCCCTGGCCGCCGAAACCTCCGATCCGGCCCTCTTGCTTCAACGCCTCAATCGCGAAATCTGCCGCCACCGCCGCGAGGGCTTCATCACCTGCATCTGCGCCCGCATCGCCACGGACGGCTCCGTCACCATCGCCAACGCCGGGCACCTCTCTCCTTACCGCAACAGCGAGGAGATCGAGGTCGAATCCGGCCTTCCTCTCGGCCTCATCCCCGGCGTTGAGTACCCGGAGACTACCCTGCAGCTCTCGCCCGGCGACACCTTCACGCTGCTCTCCGATGGAGTCGTTGAAGCCCAGTCCGCCTCGGGCGAACTCTTCGGTTTCGACCGCACGCGCGGAATCATCCACCAGCCCCCCGCCGCCATCGCCGAGGCTGCCTGCGCCTACGGCCAGTCGGATGACATCACCGTTTTCGCCGTCACCTTCGTTCCCGCTGAAGTCCCCGCCTGAACCAGCCCGGCGCCACAGCGGTCCGCGCACGTTAATCTAGAAGAGACTATTCAGGAGCGAACCACCAAGTCATGCCCCAGTACAAGTACTCGACTCTCGCTGTGCACGCCGGCTCGGAGCCCGATCCGCAGACCGGCGCCGTCAACGTTCCGCTCTACCTCTCCTCGACCTTTGAGCTGACCGGCGTCGGCACCGATCGCGGCTGGGACTACTCCCGCGCCGGCAACCCCACGCGCGACCACCTCGAAACCGCTCTCGCCCTGCTCGAAGGCGGCCACAGCGGCCACGCCTTCACCTCCGGCATGGCGGCCATCAGCGCGCTCGTTGCCCACCTCCACGCCGGCGACCACCTCATCTGCTCGAAAGATGTCTACGGCGGCACCGCACGCCTGTTCAACCGCTTCATCGCCAACTACGGCATCGAAATCGAGTACGTAAACACTGACATCCCCGAAGCGGTCGAGAAAGCGATCAAGCCGAACACCAAGCTGATCCACGTCGAGACGCCGTCGAATCCGCTGATGGTGCTGAGCGATATCGGAGCCATCGCCGAGATCGCGCACGCCAGAGGCATTGAAGTCTCCGTCGACAACACCTTCATGTCGCCCTGCCTGCAGAACCCGCTGGCTCTGGGCGCCGACATCGTGATGCACTCGACGACCAAATACCTCAACGGCCACTCCGACGGCATCGGCGGCGCCCTGATCGGCTCGACGCCGGAGCACAAGGAGCGCTTCTGTCTCGTTCAAAAGGCCGCCGGCGGCATCATGTCGCCCTTCGAGTGCTTCCTGGTGATGCGCGGCATCAAGACCATGCCCCTGCGCATCAAGCAGCACGAGGAGAACGGCCAGGCCGTCGCCGAGTACATGGCGCAGCATCCCAAGGTCACGAAGCTCGCCTATCCCGGCCTCAAGAGCCATCCGCAGTACGATCTGGCTGTAAAGCAGCAGAAGGGCTTCGGGTCGATGATGAGCTTCGACATCGGAACCCAGGCGAACGCGGCGAAGTTCCTCGGCGCTCTGAAGATCTTCATCAACGCTGAGTCGCTCGGCGGCGTCGAATCGCTCGCCTCGCACTCGGCGACTACGACGCATGGCTCCGTCACGGCTGAGGAACGCGTGGAGATGGGCATTACCGAGGGGCGCATCCGGCTGTCTATTGGGATTGAGGATAAGGAAGACCTCATCGCTGATCTCGAGCAGGCGCTGGCTGCCGTCTAGAGACTTGGAAACGGCCGTTCGGGCGAAATCATTCTTCGCCCGAATGTGATTGTTCGAACACTTCCAACAATTGCTTCGCAAGCATCGAGTCCAAGAGCCCTTTCATTGCTGTCAGGTCAACTCGGTTCTGTTCCCAAGCGATATCGGCGGCCTCAAGTGCCTTGTAATAAGGAGTCTTGTCCTCGGAAATCTGGTCAGGGATCGTCCTTTTGCCGGGGAGAACATAACCCATCTTGAGGCAAAGGATCATATATGACGCGGCTCTGGACGTTCTTCCATTTCCATCGGTGAACGGATGAATCCAATTCAGTTTCCACATCACGTAGGCGGCAAGGTGGATCGGGCTTTTTTCGCTCCACTTCTCGTTTACGTAATCGCATAGCTCTTCAATGCGAGTCGGAACCTCAAACGCCGCCGGTGGTTTATGTCTGCTGCCGCCAATAGTTATTTCAGACGGTCGCCAGTTTCCGGCGTAGCTGGAAATTCCTGCCAGAGCTTAGCGGTGCAAGTGCAATAAGTGGGAGGGGCGAAACTTGAAAGGCTGACGCTGCGGGTCAAGAAATGTCTCGACCATCCTAATCACAGCGTCGAATTGTTTGAGACCGTTGAGAGCTTCCCGGCGAGCTCTCTCGTCCGGGTCCGTAATGATCTCCGCGTCGAAAGCGCGGCTGTGCCGGGTCTGTTCGTCCATTATTTGTTCAGCGTCTGAACCTTCAACAGCTCCGCCTGTTCATCCACCATTTCACGCGTAATTAGGTCATTCTCGATATTGGTGTTTCCATAAGCGAAGCTGCGCCGCTGAGCCTCACGTTCGTCCTCCGAAAACGGAGCACGCTTCGCAGCTTCGATCAACTCCTGAAGCGAATTCGTCATGGCTCATTCTCCCTAACTTTTTTGACGCTAACAGATCTTCTCACGTTTAGCTTAATGTGCAAGCCGGGTATATCACAAACCAACGGTGCTTGCGCTAAGCACATGTGGCAATTTGGGTTAACATTAATGCCCCACCGGCACGCCGCTCATCTTCTTCGGCCGTTGCATCAGGAACGGTATCGGAATCAGCACCAGGGTGACGGCCGACATAATCCAGATCACATCCACGTAGGCCAGCAGGCGCGCCTGCCGCTGCGCCATGCTGTAAATCTGTGCGCCCGCGCGATGCATCGCATCCGGCAGGGCCAGGCCCATGTGTTGCCACGCGCCGGCCAGCCCTGACTGCATCGCCTCGAACGGCCGGTTCCCGGGCACGGTATGCGCGCCCAGCATGGCCAGATGCCGCTGCGTCAGCCGCGCCAGGATCGTAGTCATGAAGCTGATACCCACGCTGCCGCCCAGGTTGCGCGACAACGCCGACATGCCGCTGATCTCGTTGTTCTTGTGCTGCGGAATTCCCGCGTAACACAGCGTATTAATCGGGATGAACAGGAACGGCAGGCCCAGCGCAATGAATGCGCGCCAGCTCACCGCCAGTCCAAAGCTCACATTCAGATTCAGGTTCGCCATGCGCATCATGCCCAGCGTGGTGATGATGAATCCGATGGCGACGAGTTTGCGCGGATCGAACTTGGGCGCCAACGCTCCGGCCACGGGAAAGAGGATGATCAACACGACCGCGCCCGAGGAAACAGCCATGCCGGCCTGCCGCGCGCTGTATCCCATAATCTCCTGCAGAAACTGCGGAATCAGCACCGTGGAGGTGTAGAGCGACAGCCCCACCATAAACAGCACAAGCTGCGTCATGCCCACGTTTCGTCGCATGTAAAGGCGCAGGTCGAGGATGGGGTGCTCGACGTGCAGTTCGCGATAGACGAAGATGACAAACGTGACGGCCGCGATCACCGCGCAGGTGACGATGAAGCGCGAGCTGAACCAGTCGTCTTCCTGGCCCTTGTCCAGCGTGATCTGCAGCGCGCCGATGGCCACGATCAGCAGCCCCAGGCCCCAGCCGTCGATGCCTTCGCGGCGCTTGCGGATCTCAGCCAGGTAGGGCGGATCTTCCACCATGCGGTTGCTGAGGTAGAGCGACAGGATGCCCACCGGAATGTTAAGGAAGAAGATCCAGCGCCAACTGTAGTTGTCGATGATCCAGCCGCCGACCGTTGGTCCGATCGCGGGAGCCATCACCACCGCAACGCCGTAGACCGCGAACGCCATCGACCGCTTCTCCGGCCGGAAGGTGTCGGCCAGGATAGCCTGTTCGCTGGGCTGCAGGCCGCCGCCGGCCGCGCCCTGCAGAATACGGAAGAACACCAGGATGCCCAGCGTTGGCGCCAGCCCGCACAGCAGCGAGCAGACCGTGAACAGGAACACGCAGCTCATGTAGAACCGCTTGCGCCCGATGCGATTGGCGATCCAGCCCGAGATGGGCAGCACCATGGCGTTGGCGACCAGGTAGCTGGTCAGCACCCACGTCGCCTCTTCCTGGCTGGCGGAGAGCGTGCCCGCGATATGCTGCATGGCCACGTTGGCAATCGAGGTGTCCAGCGCCTCCATGAACGTAGCGAGGGTGACCGTGACGGCAATGGCCCACGGGTTGGCGCGGGGACGCCAGACGTCATGGAAGCTGAGGGTCGCTGGTGCTGTGGCCGTTGCCGCCGCCAAAAGACTGCTCCTTGAGATATTCCTGTATCGGGGTCGATCTGGAATTTGCTCTTTCCAGACTACCGGAAGTGACGCTCGTCCCGCTGCCTGCCGGACCCAATGTGCCATGCTGAAAGGTGGCAATGTCCAAACCAGACACAATCGAACAGCCGATGCTGGTTCTCGGCATCGATACCTGCGGCCCGACCGGTTCTGTCGCACTGGCGCGGCTCACCGGGAGCGATGTAGAAATCCTCGGCGAAACCCCGCTCGATGGCCGCTCGTATTCGGAGATGCTGATTGCCGCCATCGACGACTTGATCAAGGCGCATGGTGTGGCGCTCGGCTCGGTCGGCTGCCTGGTCGCAGTCAGCGGTCCGGGCAGCTTCACCGGCGTCCGCATCGGCCTGGGTGCCGCGAAAGGCCTGGCTGAGGGGGCCGGCCTGAAAGTGGTTGCCGTGTCGCGTCTCGAAGTCCTGGCACGAAAGGCGGGCGTTGCCGATGCGGCTCTCGATGCGCATCGCCATGAAGTGTTTCTGCTGGCAAATGGCAGCGAGGTGCTCGCGGGGGCAGCCGAACTCGCGGCAATTCATCCCGCTCCGGCACGGATCGCCGTCTGCGATGAAGCTGCCGCAGATCTGCTGGCCACGTGTTGGACGGGAACGGAACTCGTGCGGGTGAGCGCTCCGACCGCATCCGACGCCATCGCCTTTGCCGTTCCGCGGATTCAGGCGGGCGACTTCGCAGACGTTCTGCTCCTCGATGGCCATTACCTCCGCCGCTCCGACGCCGAGATCTTCGGCGATCCGGCCAACGCGGCCGCTCGCAGGTGAATCGGCCGTGAGCAACGATATCCGCATCAGGCCCATGATCGAAGCTGACGTCGAGGCTGTAAGAGCAATCGCCGCCGGACTGGAAGACGCTCCGCACTGGGCGGCGAGCGCTTACCAAGACGCCGTTGCGCGTGCCCAGGCGCGGCGGGGAATCGCGCTCGTTGCGGAAGACGGGCAACGCGCTCTCGCAGGCTTCATCATCGGCGGAATCGTTCCCCCGGAAGCCGAGATCGAATCCATCGCCGTCCGGCCTGCAATGCAGCGGCGCGGAATCGCGCGCGAGCTTCTGGCGGCCCTCGGCAGGGAGGCGCGACGGCTGGGCTGCTCGGTGATTCTGCTGGAGGTTCGGCGGTCTAACCAGGCGGGCCGGGCGTTCTATGCGGCGTCGGGCTTTGCCGAAACCGGCTGCCGGCCCGCTTACTACGCCGACCCGGTCGAAGACGCTGTCCTGATGAGCCGGCCGGCAAACTGGCCGTAGTTGGAACAGTCGAAAGAGGTTACGTGTGACGGCCGTCACGCCTCTTGGCGCGCGTCTGCGAAATCCACAGACAAAAGGGGGTTTCGCCCGCCGTTCCCGCTTGCGGAGTCCAGCTTCGCGGAGCTATATGTAATTGTTCGATGAATTCAAGGAGGGTCTATGGACGAAATTCACGATCCGCTGAGCGAAGAAATTGGTCGCCTGCATGCCGAACATCGTCGCTACGCTCAGCGGCTGGAAGAATTGATCCAGAAACCGTACCTCTCCGATGATGAACAACTCGAAGAAGTGCGCCTGAAGAAACTGAAGCTGCATGCGAAGGACCTGATCTACGCCCTCGAACGCCGACAAACGGTCCTGGCGTAGTTCCCGCCCTCCCCGGCGGCACAGGTTGGTCATGAAGACGGAGCGGCGCGCTTCAGGCCCTCGCGGACAGGACTTTGTCCGCAAGGTAGTCGCGCACATCCAGCCCCTGCGCGGCTCGTGTGCCCCCTCCCCAACTCTGCGAGCAGGATCAACCGTATAATCGTTAGGACGCATGGTTCGTGACGGTTACATCTACGGCTTGAGTTTGCTGGCGGTTGCAGTGGTGTTGGGATGGCTGACCGGCGTGTGGTGGTGGGCAATTCTGCCCGTTCTGCTGGCTGCATTCTTCCTGTGGTTTTTCCGCGATCCCCAGCGCGCCATTCCCAGCGCAGCGGGTCTGATCGTCTCGCCTGCCGACGGCCTTGTGACCGAAGCCGTCTCCATCAAAACTCCCGCCGGTGAACGCCAGCGCGTGAGCATCTTTCTGAATGTCTTCGATGTCCACGTGAACCGTGCGCCGATTGCCGGAACCTTTGTCGACGTGAGTTATCAGAAGGGCAAGTTCCTGAACGCCATGAACCCCGTGTGCGCCGACGTGAATGAGCGCAACACAGTCATCCTGCGCGGCGAGGGCATTGAGATCGTCTTCAAGCAGATCGCCGGCCTGCTTGCCCGCCGCATCGTGTTCCCCTTCAAGGTGGGCGATCGGGTGGAACGCGGCCAGCGTGTAGGGATGATGAAGTTCGGTTCGCGGACGGACATCATTCTGCCCGGCGACGCCGAGCTCCAGGTCAAGGTGGGGCAGCGGGTCAAAGGCGGCTCCAGCATCATTGCCATCATGGGAGCCGGCGCCATGGCAGGCACTCCGCGCGAAAAGAACCGCGCGATGAGTGCGAGCGTTGAGCCGGACGATGACAACGAAGGAACGGGTGATCTGCGGTGAACGGGAACGACGCGGCGATTCAGGCACAGAAGAGAGCGCGGCGTCGCCGCGGCATGTACCTGCTGCCATCGCTGTTCACGGTGGGCAATATCGGCGCGGGCTGGATCGCCATCATGATGACCATCGATGCGGTCGGCACCAAGGGCGACGCCGCAGCGAAACTCAATTTCGCCGCACTGGCCATCCTGTTTGCGATTCCATTCGACGCGCTCGACGGCCGCATTGCGCGGATGACCAACACCACGAGCGAGTTCGGCAAGGAGCTGGATTCGCTGGCCGATGTCGATTACCTTCGGCGTGGCGCCAAGCCTGCTGGCTTTTATCTGGGGCTTCCATTACCTGCCCTCTTCAGTGAGCCCCGAGTTGCGGCAGAACCTGATGTACCTGGGCGGGTTCGTCTGCTTTCTCTTCCTCATTGGCGGCGTTTCGCGGCTGGCGCGGTTCAACATCAGCCACGACCCGGTGCCGCGCAATCCGGGTCGGCCTGACCGTAAATACTTTGTCGGCATGCCGATTCCGGCCGCGGCGGGACTGGTCGCATCGGCGTGCATTTCTTGCATGGGCTACCCGAACCAGGCGTGGTGGGTGTCGATCATCTGGCTGGTCCTGGTGGGCATCACCGGATTCCTGATGGTGAGCACATGGCGCTTCTGGTCGGGCAAGGAGATCAATCTCTCCCGCCGCCATCCGTTCCAGGTTCTGCCCTTCATCGCCATCACCGCATTCGTTCTGATTTTCTTTTCGCAGTTCGCGCTGTTTGCGTGCGCGCTGGTCTATATGTTCTCAGGCATCTGGGCGCGGGCGGCCTACGGATGGTCGCGGCGGCGCAGGCAGCGCCCTTCGGCGGGCATCGAATCATCTGATCCGGTAAGCCACCCCTAACGTCGTTCGAAGGATTCACGTGTACAAGATTGCGATTGTGGGCGCATCGACCTTGCTGGGCAAGGAACTGAAGGACGCCATCTCCGAGTCAACTCTCGCCACGGCCACGTTCAGCCTTCTGGACGATGAGGCGGCACAGGGCCAGCTCGACCAGGTGGGCGACGAGATCACCTTTGTGCAGGCCATCCGCCCCGGTTCGTTCGATAAGGTGGACTTCACATTCTTCTGCGGGTCGGAGGATCTGACGCGCAGGCACTGGAAGCACGCGCTGCAGGCCGGGTCCACGGTTCTGGATCTATCCGGAGCGCTGGACCAGGAACCCGGAGTGCTGGTGCGCGCTCCCTGGCTGGATGGAAATGAAGTGGCAGCCGACCTGTTTACGCCCGCGGTGGTTCCGGCGCACCCGGCGGCAGTGGCTTTGGCGCTGCTGCTGGAACGGCTGAAGCCCGTCTTTCCGCGCTTCATTGCCGCCACGCTTCTGGCGCCGGCCAGCGAGTTCGGCCGCGGAGCAATGGATGAGCTGCATCAGCAGACGGTGAGCCTGCTCAGCTTCCAGACGCTGCCCAAAGCGACTTATGACGCGCAGGCCGCTTTCAACCTGCTATCGGGGTTGGGCGAAAGCGCGCAGATCAGCCTGCTCGAATCTCGAGGCGCGGATTCATCGGCACTACCAGTCCCTGGGTGGAGGCCGGTTGCCTGCGTTGGCATTGCAGGCGATCGCCGCGCCGACGTTCCATGGGCACACCTTCTCGATTGCCATCGAACTCGAGCACTCGGTCGAGATCGCCGCGCTTGAAGAGGCTCTGGGAGGCGATCACGTCGATCTGGTTCTGGAGGACACGGATTCGCCTTCGAACCTGGCTGCGACCGGGCAGAACGATGTTCTGGTACGGCTGCGGCCGGTGCTCGAAGGGCGGAATCCTACGCGGGTGACGCGGTTCTGGCTGTGGGCGGCGTCGGACAATCTGCGGCTTTATGCGCAGAATGCCGTGGAATGTGCGCTGGAACTGCGCCGGATCAGGCCGCAGGGGACAGTGCAGTAGTCGCTAACAGGAGTAGGATGCCAAGCGTGGGACGCGAATACGCCATCGTCGACGCCGAGGGTGAACTCGTGATTCCGGAGACAATCCGCGAGAAGTACGGGATTAGTCCGGGAACGCGCGTGGAATTCATCCCAGACGGATCACGCCTGTTGCTCGAACTGGATACCGTTGAGTCCAGAATCCTCAAGATGAAGGCGCTGCGCGGCATCACCGCAACCGAACCGTCCATGACCAATGCTTTGCTCGAAGAACGATGCTTGGAGCGCGAAAGAGAGCTGCGGGAAGAGGGCTGGTAAAGTGGCTTGCCTGAAAAGCAGCGCCTATCGCGCGTTCAGGTCCGCCCAGGTCTGCTCGATGAAATTGTCCGTCATGCCCGCGATGTAGTCGGTGACGGTGCGGGCGAGGCCTTCATCGGGAATGAGTGTGCGATGATCCTCAGGCAGCAGATTGGGGTTGGCCATGAACAGGTCGAAGAGGCCCTCCACCACCTGCCCGGCGTGCGCGTGCACCTCTTCCATACCCGCTGAGTTATAGAGGCTGGCGTAGAGGAATTGCTTGGCCGCTGCGCGTTTCTCTTCCATGGGCGGACTGAAGGCGGCGATGCGGCTGGGCGCGTGGCGAACCTCGTCGAGCGTGGTGATTTGGCCCGTGTCGACGCGCCGGTGCACCTCCCGCATCAGGTCGGTCACAAGCGCGTTCAGCATGCGGCGGATGGCTTCGCTGATGGTGAGGCGGGGGCGAGCGTTGGGATGCTGCGCGACCGCGACGTCGTGGCAGCTGCGGAAGAGAGGGACTGACTCCCGCACCTGTTCGAGATGGAGGATTCCGGAGTCGATGCCGTCATCGAGGTCGGCGGTGAGATAGGCGATTTCGTCGGCAAGGTCGATGAGTTGCGCCTCGATGGGCGGAAATTGGTCGAGGAAGTATGCCGCCAGCTCAGGATGCGCGGCCGGCGTGTAGTCGCGCGAGTGCTTGATGATGCCCTCGCGGACACCCAGGGTGAGGTTCAGGCCGCGAAACGCAGCGTAGCGCTCTTCAAACCACGTGACGATGCGCAGCGCGTGCAGGTTGTGATCGAAGCCGAGGCCGTGGGCCTTGAGGGAGCGGTCCAGCGCCTTTTCGCCGGCGTGGCCGAAGGGCGGATGGCCGATGTCGTGGACCAGCGCCAGCGCTTCGGTAAGCGGCACATTCAGGCCAAGGGCGGTCGCGAGGGTGCGGGCGATCTGCGTGACTTCGAGTGTATGGGTGAGGCGGCTGCGGAAGTGATCGGCGGCGCGGTCGCCCGGCAGGTGCGAGAAGACCTGGGTTTTTCCGGCGAGACGGCGAAAGGCGCGGGCGTGCAGGATGCGCGCTCCGTCGCGTGCGAAGGGAGTGCGGTACGCGTGCGGGAGTTCGCTGTAGGTCCGCTCCGTCAGCGGTCCGTCGTCCCGTACCGCAACGGCGGAGGCCAGCAGATTCGACGGCTTGGAGTCGCTGATCATCTCACGCTCAGGTTCACGTCTGGTTATACCGCATCGGGTGGCCGCGAGGCGCGGGAGGGCGTGGGCATCGGGCGAACGGCTTGCGGCGAAACGCGGCTCGCATTGCGCGCGCTTTCGACCCTGCGAAAGCACGTGCGCGCGATCACTATCCGCCAGCGGGGCAAGCTGCTATAAACTGCTCATGCAGTTTGCGATGGACAATGTTTGCGGCATGGAGCCATAATCCTGCCGGAAATTTTTCGGGGCCGTTCACGACTTCTGCGTGCGGCCCCGACGCCGTTTTCCCGACTTGGACCGGAGGGATGTATGAAAGCTATGAAGCAGGCTGGACTGGGGTTGTTGACCCTTGGAGTCGCGGTATTGTGCGGTTGCGAGCGACACTCGAATAAAGAGGTGTTTTACCTGGTGACGGCGAACGCCGCGCTGCCCTACTGGCAGACAGCTGCCGCCGGATTCAACCACGCCGCGGCGCAGTACAAGGTGACCGCGAAGGTGGTTGGTCCTGACGGCTACGATGCGCAAGCTGAACTGGACGCACTGCAGAAAGCTGTGGCCGCAAAGCCGGCGGGGATCCTGATCTCGGTGGCTGACGCGGCGGTGCTGCAGTCCGGCATCAACGCCGCCATCGATGCGGGAGTTCCGGTACTCACGGTCGATTCCGATGATCCGGGCAGCAGGCGGCTGTACTTCATCGGCACCAACAACCTGGACGCCGGACGGCTGGGGGCCAAGCCGATCCTGGAGAAGTTCACCACCGCGAACCTGATCGTGTTTACGATCAAGGGCCAGCCCAACACCGACGACCGGCTTACGGGGCTGAAGAACGCGCTTGCTGAGAAGCCGGGCATCAAGATCGTTGACGTGATCGACGTGAAGGGCGATCCGCGCGTGGCCTTCGACCGGGCCCAGGAATTGCTGGCGGAGACGGGCCCCAAGAAGATCGACGGGTTTGTCTGCCTCGAGTCGGCATCGGGCAAGATGGTTTCCGACGCGCTCAAGCGCGCCAACGCGACCGACCGCATGCTAGTGGCCTGGGACGTAAACCAGGACACCCTGGATGCGATCAAGGGAGGCTCCATCAGCGCGTCGATCGCGCAGAAGCCGTACACCATGGGCTCGGTAGGGTTGAAGGCTCTGGACGAGATCTTCCACGCGCCGCCCAAGCAGTTGAGCAAGGATTACAGCGTGGATTCGTTCTCGCCGTACCCGGTGTTCGTGGATACGGGCACGTCGCTGGTGAACAAGGAGAACGTGGATCTGTACATGTCCTCCGCGGCCGAGGGCAACAAGTAAGACAAGCGGCGCCAATAGGCATACAAGGCCCCGGCGGCATCGTCCGCCGGGGCCTTTGTCTTGTGCCGGGGAAGCTGCGGGGGAGCGATCCGGTCTAGCGGGGCACGAGTTCAAACTGGCGGATGGCGATGCGGGGTCCCACGCGTTGATGACCGGAGTCGGGCAGCAGCATGATGGCGATTTCGTCGAAGGTGCGGATCCGGGAGGCGGGAACGGCGAAGACCAGGGTTTCCGTGGCCGGGGAGGCCTTGGTCAGGCCCAGGCTTGCCATCGGCTGTTCGCCGAGGAACACCGCTGGTGCATCCGCGGAGGCTGAGTTTTTCAGCCATACGGCCAGGGCGATGGGGGTAGGGTCTGTCTCCCGGCTTTCAATCTCGATGCGAATTTCGCGGCAGCGGGCGACACGGACGGGCGAACCCAAATACTGATGCGCCTGCATCATAAGCGGAAACGAGTTGCTGGAGGCGATGTGCACGTCGAGGGGCGTGCCGTTGGCGCGGTGCGTTGCGGGGCCGGGACGCTGGTCGGGCGGCTGCAGGTACCAGTACTCGCCGCTGAAACGAATGACGACGGGCTGGGTTATTCCGGGGGCCAGGAGCGCGGCAGGCGGTACGGGAGAGACGATCTCCTTTTTTGGGGGATAGGGCCAGAGAACGACGCTCTCGTATCCGCTGCCGAGGTGGGTGGAGGTTTTGTCTTCGTTCTTCGACGCGGCATGAGAGGCCGATGACTTTGCGCTGCCCGTGCCTGCCAGGTTGAAGTCGGCCATCCCATTGCGATGTGCGACGCCCTCGAGGAGAGCCCAGAAGGTGACCAGGATTGCGGGAAGGGCCAGGCAAGTCAGGCGCAGCGCAGCGCGGCGGTATTCGGCGACTCTCAGGAAGCTGCGAGTGTGCAGGAAAGTGGTCTTCAGTTTGAACAGGCATGCGGCGAAGGCGATCAGCGCGGCCGCTGTCATGTTGGAGCGTACGGCGATGGCCCACCCGGCGGCGTAGAGGCAGAGAGCGAGTAGATAGCCGTCAGGTTCGGCGGGCGCGCGGTAGAGCGATTCTGCGAAGAGGGTGCGGTCGGCCGGCGGGGACGGTTCCGGGTTCGGGTCCGGTTGAGGCGGGAGGATCAGAAGCGAGATACGGCGCATCTCTCCGGCGAGCAGAAATGCGGCGATCAGGGCGACGGCGGCGGTTAGGGCCGATACCTGTTCGGAGAAAAGGACCATGGCCGGCACCCAGACCCAGCCGGCGGCGCAGACCAGGGCGAAAAGCGAGAAAGGCAGGGGAGGGTGGTCGCGGAATGAACTGGCCGGGTTGTGCCAATAGAGATAAGTTCCGATGATGCCGGTGACGGCGCCGAGTGCCACGTAGAGCGCGGCGCGCGTCAACAGGGATTCGAGCGTGGGATGGTGCGCCGCGGGCAGGCGGCACAGCAGAAATCCGGCAATCAAGGCGTTGAGGAGGCCGGTCGCCACCATGAACAGGAGCATGCGGTGGACGCTGGCGGGATCGCGGGGGAGCGGGCTCGGCGGCCAGGTCACCTGGGGCGGTTGAGCGGCCCGAGTTCCATTCGACGATGGCGACGGGCGCGACGGCCATGAGAGGCGCGACGCTCCACAGGGACCAGAGAACGGTGATGAAGTAGGGGATACGGAGGGCATCGGCCCAGATGCCAAGATCGGCGATTTCGGCCAGCGGCGATGCGCCGTGATAGCGCTGCGCGGCGAGACCCGGCCAGGCAAACAGGTTGGCGAGGACAAAGGTGGCAACGTACATGGGCAGGAAGACGCCGGCTGCTACGGCCAGGGCTCTGAGCAGCTTTTTTGCGGCGAAGGGCGCGGTGAATCGCCGGTGCAGGGTGGCGAAGAGCAGCATGCCCTGTCCAGATGAAGACCAGGTTGAGCGCCAGCCATGCGGCGATATCGACGGGCCAGGCCACGAAGTGATTGTGCACGCGATCGACGAGTGTGGACCAGGCGGGCGCGAGCATGGACCAGAGGGTCGCGAAGGCGATGAGCGAGGTGCGATTGCCGAGGTACCTGACCCAACCGACGAGACAGGCGGCGAGACACTGACGCCAGTACCAGCCATGGGAGCGGCCGCATTGAAACTCTTCGAGGAGATCGCCGGCCAGCGCCTGATCCCGTTGTCCCGGAGTGCAGCGCTCCAGGATCCAGGTGGCAAGCGGTGGTGGGTCGAGGCGTCTCATAGGCGTTTCAGGCTGGGCTCCGGCAGAGATTGCCACAGGCGCGTGAGCACCCGGCGCGTCTCATGCACCTGGTTCAGGCCTTCCCGGGTGATGCGGAAGAAGCGTTTTGCCTTGCCGCCGCGTTCCGGGGTGGGGTTGCCGAGGCTGGAGGCGACCAGGCCTTTAAGCTCAAGGCGCTCCAGGGAGGCGTAGACGCTTCCGACGGAAACTTCGCGTCCGCGCAGAGTTTCGAGTTCGCGGGCGATGGGAACACCGTAGGCGTCGTCGCCGAGGCGGATGACGGCAAGGAGGAGCATGAGTTCGAGTTCGCCGAGATAGGCGCGGCCGGTCATTAATTCGACAATAGCGAAGAAATGTGGGGGTGGCAATTGAAAAGTGGGGTGGGGGCTGGGGATGACAAGTCGGTGTGGGCGGTAAGTCGGCCTTTACAAGAGGGCCTATCGTCGCACCTTGGCTAGAACTTTGGTGTACCTGGCCTTTACATCTCGGATTGGATAGATGCTGCCCCATCTATCTTTTCGCCTGGAAAGGTAGATGTCATATTCGGCAGCCGCCCTCTTCCACTGTCTTTTCTCTTCCCAAATACGAGCAATACGGTAGTGGCAATCCGCCATTAGGCTCCGTGCTCTACGTATGCCTTCACCACAGTCCCCGTACGCCAGTTCCTTCTCACCCCAACTCAACAACCAGCGGTAGAGGGCTACGGACTCACGTCGGCGGCCCAACATCTCAAGCGAACCGGCATAACCCCAAATTGCAAGAGGGCAGTACGGGGCTTCCTGCAATGCCTTTGCGTCCCAATAGAGCGCCTTCTTGTACTCCCGCTGCTCATAGAACGTCAAAGCTAAACGGCTCAGAAGCCAGTGGTCTTTTGGATTGCGGCGCAGTTCGACCGCGATTAGCTTGCGTGCCCCAACCCAATCCTCGGCCTGTATGGCCCTTTCAATCAGCTTCCCCGCATCCCCGCTCATAGGCCACAAGTCTACCGCCAAGCGCCTCCGAGAGTGGGAGAAAGACTCCGGGGTGAGGTGGGTACGGGAGGCGGAGAAGCGGGGTCTTCGCTGCGCTCAGAATGACAAATTTGTGGGGTGGGGGAGCAGGGGCGGGTTTGGGTTCGTGCTTTCCCACCCTAGCGACAAAAACAAAGACGTCGCGAGGATGGGGCACCCTGGTTCGTGGTGGTGCGGGGTTATTCGGGTTTGACTACGCCGCTGGAGCTGTCCTGCTTGGCGAGGCGGACGTGGGCGCCTTCGAGCTTGTGCTGGACTTTGGACATGTCGCCGGGGTCCTGGTCGATCGCGGGAGTTTTCTGGTACTGGGTGACGGAGAGCTCCCACTGCGCGGCGGCGAGTCGGATGCGGCCGGTCTTCTCGTAGAGATCGCCGAGGTGATCGTGGACGGTGGCGTCGGTCTGGTCGCGCTCGACGGCCTGGCGGAGGTTCTCTTCGGCGAGCTCATATTCGCCCAGCTTGAAGTAGACCCAGCCGAGGGAGTCGAGAAAGGCGCCATCCATCGGCTCCTGGTCGACCGCCTTGCGGATGAGCTTGAGGGCTTCCTGGAGGCGCACGCCCTTGTCGGCGAACATGTAGCCCATGTAGTTGAGGGTCATGGCGTTGTTGGGGTCGATCTCGAGCGCCTGGCGGAAGAAGGCTTCGGCCTGCTCCATGTGCTTCTGGCGATCGGCCAGGGCGCCCTTGAGGAAGAGGAGGTAGAGCTTGTCCTCTTTCCGGGTGGCCATGGGGGTGGCTTTGGCCAGCACATCTTCCGCTTCTTTGAAGCGGCGCAGGCGGGTATACATGTTTCCCAGAGAGAAGTAGACGGAGCGGTCGTCGCTGTCGTTGCCGGTGAGCAGGCCCTTGGCCATGTTCACGCCGTCGTCCGTCTTGCCGGCGTCGACGAGTTCCGTGGCGAGCATGAGCTTGAGGTCGCGATCCTTGGGGCTGGAGGCGACGGCCTGCTTTGAAACCTCGACGGCCTTATCGAACAGCTTGGCGTCGTTGTAGGTGTCGACCTGAAGCTGGTAGCCGCGGGAGACCTGGTCGCCCCCCATGTCGATGATCTTCTGATAGGTGGCGACGGCCTGCTCGACCTTGTTCTGCTCGTGGTAGACGGAGCCGAGGTGTTCAAGGAAGATGCTGCGGTTGTTTTTCTCTTCAGCGGTGTAAGCGCCGTTGGCGTGGGAGGTCTTGTCGACCATCTGCTGATAGGTGGTGGCGGCCTCGTCGTAGCGGCCGAGCGTGTCAAGCAGAAGGCCTTCGTTGTAGCCGGCCTCAAGGCTCTCGGGGTCTTTTTTGCGGGCCTTGCGGATGGTGACGAGGGCGTCATCGTACTTGCCCTGGCGGCGCTGGATTTCAGATATCTTGACCAGTGGGGCGGCATCTTCGGGGTCGGCCTGGACGAGGTCCTTGTAGGTTTTGAGGGCTTCGTCGAACTGGTTGTCATTGAGCTGCGCCTGGGCCAGGGCGGTGAGGGTCGGCACGTCGCCGGGCTGCATGTCGGCGGCGCGTTTGTAGGCGGCGATGGCGTCTTTGGTGCGCTTGAGCTGGTCGTAGGTGGCGCCGAGGGTGAACTCCATGCGCGCGGTGCGATCGTTTTCAGGAACGACCTCGATGGACCTTGGCGGCCTGGTCGAAGTTGTTGTTCTCAGCGTAGACGCGGGCGAGGTTGAGCACGACTTCTTCTGACTCGGGCTCGATGTCCTGCGCGATCTTGAACTGCTCTTCGGCCTTGGCGGCCTGGTGCTTCACGGTGTAGAGCTGGCCGAGGATCATGCGGTCTTCAACGCTGCGCGGCTGCAGGGCGACGATCTTCTCGAACTCGGCGATGGCCTGATCGAGGGTGTTGCCGGAGGGCGAAGAGGAGGAGACGGAATTCTGCTGCTCGCCGAGCTGGCGGAGATAGATGCGGCCGAGGAGCTTGTGGGCGTCGACGTCGTCGGGATGGTTCTTGAGGACTTCGCGCTCGGTGGCTTCGGCTTCATGCGGTTCTGCCGGTGCGGAAGTAGAGGTCGGCGAGGCCGTCATAGAGCGCGGCGGAGCCGGGATCGGCGTTGATGGCAGCCTTGTACTCCTCGATGGCGGGCTGGACGTACTCGGCGCGGCCGGAGTTGACGGCCTGCTCCTCGTACATGTCGGCGAGGGCCGCATGGTAGTAGGCCGAGGCGCGATTGGGCTGCGGCGCGGAGTCAGCCGGCTTTGCGGGAGGCGCCGGGCGGAGGCGGAGCTGGAAGCCCGGGGATTGGGCGGCAAGGAGGCGGGCGCGGCGCAAACAGCGAGTGTAAGGCAAACAAACGGCAAATACTTCTTCGCGTCTCATGATCACGTGTGGGGATCCTTGCCTTTGCGCGGGTTGAACGGCCTGACGGAGGGCGAAAGGGCTGCCACAGGCAGCCGATTTAATAGGCGCCTGTATTAGAGACGATTTTACGCGCCATTTGGTTCGTTGGGGGCCAGAAAAGTGAACAGTGGTCAGTGATAAGTGGTTAGCTGGTTAGCGGATCGCATCCGCGCGATCCACTAGCCGAGCGATTCCCAACCACTCGGCTGCCAACCGTTCAATGGCGGAAATGGCGGATGCCGGTGAAGACCATGGCGAGGCCGAGGCGGTCGGCGGCGGCGATGACGTCCTGATCTTTTACGGAGCCGCCGGGCTGGATGACGGCGGTGGCTCCGGCAGCGGCGACGGCTTCAAGGCCGTCAGGGAAGGGGAAGAAGGCGTCGGAGGCGGCGACGGTGCCGGCGAGCGGCAGGACGGCCTTCATGGCGCCGAACTTGGCGGCGTCGACGCGGCTCATCTGGCCGGCGCCGATGCCGATGGTCTGGCCGTCGCGGGCGTAGACGATGGCGTTTGATTTGACGTGCTTGCAGACGCGCCAGGCGAAGATGAGGCTGCGCAGCTCGTCGGCTGTGGGCGGACGCCAGGTGACGACGTCGAGTCTCGTTCTCTTCGATGCGGCCGGTGTCGGCGTCCTGGAGAAGCAGGCCGCCGGAGACTTGCTTGACGACGGGTTTCGCCGGGGCGGCGTGGATCTCGACCAGGCGGAGGTTCCTTTTGCGGGCGAAGGCTTCGCGGGCTTCGGGGGTAAAGGACGGGGGCGGCGATGGCTTCGACGAAGAGCTTGGCGATCTCTTCGGCGGCCGCGCCGTCGACTGGCGGTTGATGCCGATGACGCCGCCGAAGGCCGAGACGGGGTCGGCGGCGAGGGCTTTCTGATAGGCCTCGAGGACGGTGGCGCCGGTGGCTGCGCCGCAGGGGTTGGTGTGCTTGATGATGGCGACGGCGGGCAGGTCGGCGTCGGTGGGCTTGAGTTCCTGGGCGAGCTCCCAGCAGGCGTCGAGATCGACCAGGTTGTTGAAGCTCAACTCTTTGCCCTGGAGCTGCCTGGCACCGGCGACGCCGAGGCCGGAGCCATCGGAATAGAGGGCGGCGCGCTGGTGGGGGTTCTCGCCGTAGCGGAGGGACTGGGCGAGGTTCGAGGTTGATGCGCAGGGTTGTGGGGAATTCGTTTGTTGTTCTGCTGGATGGGCTCGGCGGGCTGGGGGGCTTCGGCGATCTGGTCGAGGGTGTTGGCGATGGCGGTGTCGTAGGCGGCGGTGGTGGAGAAGGCCTGCTTGGCCAGACGCCAGCGGGTTTCGCGGCTTAGGGAGCCGGCGGTGGATTTGAGCTCTTCGATCAGAGCTGGAGTAGTCGGCAACGCGGGTGACGATGGCGACGTCTTCAAAGTTTTTGGCGGCGGAGCGGACCATGGAGGGGCCGCCGATGTCGATGTTCTCGATGAGGTGGCCGAAGGCGACGCCGGGCTGGGCGGCGGTTTTCTCAAAGGCGTAGAGATTGACGACGACCATGTCGATGGGCTGGATGTCGTGCTCGGCGACGGCGGCTTCGTGTTCGGCGTTGCCGCGGATGTAGAGCAGGCCGCCGTGGACCTTGGGATGAAGGGTCTTGACGCGGCCGTCGAGCATCTCAGGGAAGCCGGTGAGGTCGCTGATGTCTTTGACGTTGAGGCCGGCGTCGCGGAGGGCGCGGGCGGTGCCGCCGGTGGAGATCAGCTCGACGCCGAAGCCGGCAAGGGTTTGGGCGAACTCGACCAGGCCGGTCTTGTCGGTTACGCTCAGCAGGGCACGCCGGATCTTCTTCTCCGCGCTCACGTTCACTCCTTGATGAAGTCCGTGGAGGACAACAGAACAGAGTACTAGACGGGAGGCGGGGAACGAGGGAACAAGGCACCGAGGGAAAGAGGGAACAAGGGACCAAGTGAATAGAGATCAGTGGTCAAGTGGTCAAGTGATTCCGGTTCCTCGGTTACTAGTTCCCTTGGTCCCTCGTTCCCTTGGTCCCTTAGCGTTGCAGGTTTCGAGAAGGGAATCGTTTAGAGTGGGAGTATGGGAAGTAATCCCCCACCGCCGTCGCACGGGCGGGACGTATCGCGGCTGGGAGCCGGGTGCCGGGCCCACGCCGGAGATTCTGCCGCCGGACGCGTACGCCCCTCCTCCGCACCCTGAATATCAATACGCTCCGCCGCCCCCACAGCCGCCACGCCGGCGCCGGTGCGCTGGTCCGTTGCGCCGGGGACGTATGTTCTGCTGGGCATCAACATCGCGGTTTACGTGCTGATGGTGCTGGGGGGCGTGAGCCCGATCAGGCCGACCTCTGACAGCCTGATGGGCTGGGGCGCGAACAACGCCGGGCATGTGCTGGTGTACGGGGAGTGGTGGCGGATTGTGACGTCCATGTTCGTGCACGGCGGCATCTTGCATCTGGGACTGAACATGTGGTGCCTGTGGAACCTGGGGATGCTGGCTGAGCCGCTGATGGGGACCTTGGGCGTGTTCGCGGTGTATCTGCTGACCGGCGCGGCGGGGAATATGCTTTCGACACTTTTCAACTGGTAACTGCGCTAATCTTTCGCGTCAGTTCGAGCGATGCTTTCCCGGCGGGGGTGGGCGCATCGGGCGCGATCTTCGGGATTGCCGGGGCGCTGATTGTGCTGCTGAAGTCGCAGAGGCTGCCGGTGCCGCCGGAGGAGTTGAAGAAGATTCGCCGCTCGGTGATCTACTTTGCGGCGATCAACCTGTTTATCGGGTTCTCGCTCAACTTCGGGTCAAGCCGTACGGGCGTGGCGATTGATAACTGGGCCCATCTGGGCGGATGTGCGTCGGGGCTGCTGTTTGCTGTGCCGATGGTGCCGCGGATCGGATCGCCGCGCAAGGTGTTCATCCGCGCGGCTGAGGATTGCGGTGGGGATGGTCGCGGGGATCCTGGTGCTGTTCGGGTTCTTCCTGGCGCAGCTGGCGACGGTAAAGAAGCTAGTTCACAGTTCTTAGTTCACAGGGAACAGTTAACATACACCAGTTGGTCAGGTGATCGCGCTCGCGCATGCGCTCTGCGCCTGCGCGATCTGTGCAAGAATGTTCGCGTACGCATGGTTTCAAAGACCATTTCTTTGCTCCAACTCACATGGAGGATGATATGGAACGGCGGACATTTATCAGGCAAGCAGCGATGACTGCTGCTGCCGCTTCGGCGGCATCTTCACTGCACGCATCGAGCAAGACTCCAAGTCAACCGATTGCAAAACGCACGCTGGGTAAGACCGGCGAGACGCTCTCCATTATTGGTTTCGGCGGCATCGTGGTGATGGATGAGACGCCGGGCGCGAGTTCGAACATCGTGGCGGAGGCGGTGGATCGCGGGATCAATTATTTCGATGTGGCTCCGAGTTATGGGAATGCGCAGGAGCGGCTGGGGCCGGCGCTGGCGCCTTATCGCAAGAATGTCTTTCTGGCCTGCAAGACCGAGGGGCGGACGAAGGAAGATTCGCGGAAGCAACTTGAGGAGTCGCTGCGGCTGCTGAAGACGGATCACGTGGATCTCTACCAGTTTCACGCGCTGACCAAGATGAAGGAACTGGACCAGGTGCTGGGGCCGGGCGGCGCGATGGAGACGATGGAGGCGGCGAAGAAGGAAGGCAAGATTCGCTTCATCGGATTCAGCGTGCATTCGGCGGAGACGGCGGTGGCGGCGCTGGAGAGATATCCGTTCGACACGATTCTTTTCCCCGTGAACTGGGTGCTGTTTTCGCAGGCGAACTTCGGGCCGCAGATTTTGAAGAAGGCGCAGGAGAAGGGCGTGGGTGTTCTGGCGCTGAAGGCGATGGCGAAGTCGACATGGCCGGAGGGGCAGAAGAAGGATCATCCCGAGCCGAAGTGCTGGTATCAGCCGGCGGCGTTTCCCGATCAGGCCGCGCTGGGATTGCGATGGACGCTGGGGCATCCGATTACGGCGGCGATTCCGCCGGGGGATGAGAAGTACTTCCGGCTGGCGATGGATGTGGCGCAGAACTATAAGCCGCTGGAGCCGCACGAGGAGCAGGCGCTGCTGAGCGGTGGCGACGGGGCTGGAGCCGATTTTTCATCTCGGGAACGACGTGTAGGCGAGCGCACAACCCAGCGAGTCAGGTCAGCGGGTGGCTGTCGCACCTTGCGGCCGATCCAGTGTTATCAGGAAGTGACTGACGAGTGGAGCGGTCATTCACCAAGAATGGGCCGCGAGAGGTTGCTAATCGGACACGCTCGTATTGATCCTTTTGCGCTGGAGCAGCAGGGAATCTGCATAGATTGCCGCGACCAGGCGCCATTGAGGCAGCCAATGCCACCTTCTCAGAGAATCGCGCCACGAACCGCGTAATGCGTGGCGACGCAGCAAGCCACAGTTGAATGGCCACCGCGGCAAGAAGGAGACAGGCTCCCGCCATTACCAAGACTACAGCAGATCCTGTGTGGCCCTGCATGATTGATGTCCACCGTGTGCAACAGATAGCGATCCCGAACCAGAATGCAGGACATTGATCCTAAAGCGAGATCGAACCGCCAAACGTTCGGATCGCTAACTCGGTGCCTCGGAAGATCGCACAACCGGTATCTAGGCGCAACGGACGTTTGAGGATAGCGCATTCGCGTCAGCGTATAGACCTTCTGTGGGTAGCAATTTGGTCATATGGTGCACGCCAGATGCATCGACCTGACTTTAGGACGCTCGATTGCGCGTGAGACGGAATGGCGTTCTCGGGCGGGTTGTGGCCAACTCGGAAATAGCATCTCCTTCGCCATTCCCAAACGGCAACTGCAGTTCCTTCGACTCCGCGCCGCCGTGATTCCGTCTGGAAACGCACGCGAACGACAACCGCAGATGTTTCGACTCCGCTTCGCTGCGCTCAACATGACAGCTGATTGTTTTGCATTTTTTGATTCCATGTTCATGCATGCCGAACTAGGATTGCGTGCACGTGTGACGAGCATGTCTTCCCCTTTGACAACCCAAGAGTCAAAACAATCGAGCGTTGACCGGCGCAGGCCGGGTTGGCCGCGGGAACGCATGGGCTGAAGCGGCAGCTTGGGCTGGGCGATCTTGTGCTCACGCAGATTCTGTGCGTGGTGGGGTCGTCGTGGGTGGGCGTGGCGGCGGGGCTGGGCAAGGCGCAGACGCTGGTGTGGGTGCTGGCGATGGTGCTGTTCTACCTGCCCATGGCGGCGAGCGTGATCGAGCTGAACCGCCGGATGCCGCTCGAGGGCGGGCTGTATGTGTGGGCGAGAGAGGCCTTCGGCGACCTGGGCGGATTTCTGACGGCGTGGAATATCGGGGCATATGGGATCGCGGTGACGGCGACGATTCTGTATGCGATTCCCACGGAGCTGAAGTACCTGATCGGGCCGCGGGCGGCGTGGCTGCCGGAGAATCACTGGGCGTCGTTTGGGGTGGTGGCGCTGACGATCGCGGCGATCACGGGGGCGAGTCTGCGCGGGCTCGAGTGGGGCAAATGGATCCATAACGTGGGCGGGGCGGCGATGCTGCTTGTGTTTGCCGGGCTGATTCTGCTGCCCACGGTGGCGCTGGTGAAGGGGCAGCCGGTGCGGTGGACTCCATTTACGGTGGCGGCGCCGCCGGCGGATATGCGGACGCTGGCGCTGTTTGGGCAGATGCTGTTTGGGGCGCTGTGCGGGCTGGAGTATGTGGCGATTATGGCGGGGGAGAGCCGGGACGCGGCGCGGTCGATTGGGCGGAGCGTGTGGATTGCGTCGCCGGTGATCTGTGCGATGTTCATTCTGGGGACGGGGTCGGTGGTGGCGCTGGTGCCGCAGGGGCAGATCGACTTTATTGCGCCGATTCCGCAGGCGATGCGGGCGGCGCTGGGGAATACGGGCTGGGGCAATCTGCTGGCGATGACGGCGATTGTGCTGGTGGAGCTGAGGCTGCTGGGCGCGGCGAGCCTGTTGTTTACCGGGGTGACGCGGCTGCCGATGGCGGCGGGATGGGATCACCTGGTTCCGGCGTGGTTTACGCGTATGCATCCGCGGTGGGGGACGCCGGCGAATTCGATTTTGTTTGCAGGGGCGGTGGCGCTGGCGCTGATTGTGCTGGCGATGGCGGGGGTGCATGCGCAGGAGGCGTACCAAGTGCTGTCAGGCGCGAGTTTGACGCACTACGAGATTGCTTATCTCGCGATGTTCGCGGTGCCGCTGGCGGGAAAGGCGGCGCTGCGGAAGGGGATGCCGCTGTGGTTCAAGGCGACGTCCGTGGTGGGGTTCGCGGCGACGTGCTTCGCGCTGCTGATCTCGGCGTATCCGTTTGTGGATGTGGTGAACGCGAAGGCGTATGCGGCGAAGATTCTGGGGACGATTGTGGTGAGCAATCTGGTGGCGGTGGTGTTTTATCGGATGAGGATGCGGGGGGATAGATTCCGCGTTCCGGGTAATTGAGAAATGTGGGAGCAAGCGGGGTTCGTGCCCTCCCGCCCTGGCAGAGCCAGGACGGAGCACCCGCTTTGCCGCGGCTCAGAAGGACAAATCGTTCCGGTTAGCGGGTGGCGGTGGTGGCGAATTTGCGGACCATGGCCAGGAGAAGCTTGCGGTCGCTGTCGTTGAGGTTGGTGGAGTAGCGGCGGATCTGCGAGAGGAACTTGAGCTCTTCGTCGGAGAGCTTCTGGGTGTTCATCTGGCGGCCGAGGGTGTCTTCGGCGAAGAACTGCGAGATGGGCAGGTCAAGGGCGAGGGCGATTTTGGAGAGGGTGTCGAGCGATGGAACGGTGTGTCCGTTTTCAACGCGGGAGAGGTAGCAGCGCAGCAGGCCTGTTTTCTTCTCGATGTCGCCCTGGGAGAGGCCACGCTGGAGGCGGTGGGCGCGAATCGTGGTGCCGATTTTCATGGCGGGGGATCTTCCTTATGACGGCTGCGGAGCCGGCAGCCGGAATGTGAAGTGTTGACACAAGAGTTAACATGCAGTGCGGGCGGACGCAAGGGAAATGTTGATGATCCATTGAAAGAAGCAACGGGTTAGGTAATAGCGGGTCTTGAGTCGCGCTCAGGATGATAAGTGGCGGAGGCGGATGGCGGTTATAGGTACTTGACGACGTAGGCGAGGTCGGGGATGGGATTGTCGTTGTAGGCGGAGCAGGGGGTGAATCCCATGTCGAGGTAGAGGCGGAGGGCGGCGGGCATGGCGTCGGGGACGGTGTCGAGATAGACGGCGGTGCGGTCGAGCGGCGCGGGCTCGGTCGAGGACGGCTTGCGTGAGGGTGCGGCCGAGGGAAGAACCGCGGGCTGAGGGCGGAACCCAGAGGCGTTTGAGTTCCCAGGAATGGGCGGCGAGAGGGCCGGGAGCGGGACGCCAGGCGACGAATCCAGAGGGCTGGCCTGAGATGAGGGCGAGGAGAGAGCCGCCGCCGATGTCGTGGTAGCTGTTGGGGAGGTTGGCGGCTTCCTGTTCGAGGGAGGCGAAACAGAAGCGGGCGGCAGCGGGGTGACTGACGACGAAGCGGCCGTAGTCGAGGAGGAGAGCGCGAGCGGCGGCAATGAGGTTCGCGTCAGAGGCGGGTGTAAGGTCGATGACGGTGGCGGGCGCCGGAGCTTCAGAGGATGGCATGGCTGAAGTTTAAGACGCGTGAAAAGGCGACTGGTAAACCTTGGTAGCGGTGCGGCCGTCTCTTTGAGTACGGACTAGAGCAGAGGAGCGTGGATGGTGCGGTCACTGTGGGCGATGGCGGCGGGGTTGTGCGTTGCGGTGGCAGCCGCCGTGGCGCAGGGTGTGCCTTCCGCCCCGGGTGCGGGACAGGCAGAGAATAGCTCGGCCGCGACGGTGGCGGGCGGGAAGCTGCATGGCGTGGTGAAGAGCGGGAATGTTCCGCTGCCGGGCGTGACGGTGACGGCGCAGAACACGCTGACGGGGAAGCGCTATACGACTGTGACGGATGTGTCGGGCGCGTGGTCGATGACGATTCCGCAGAACGGGCGGTACGTGGTGCGCACGCAGTTTGCGGGATTTGCGCAGGGGACGGGCGAGGCGCTGCTGAATGCGCAGAGTCATGAGCAGGCGGTGAATCTGCGATCTGATGCTGGCGTCGCGTGCGGCGGCACAGCAGGCGCAGGAAGGCGCGCAGGGGGATCAGGCGGCGCAGGCGATCCGGCAGATGGCGGCGAACGGGCCACAGGCGCTGAGCCTGACGAGCGCGATGACGGGAGCGGCGCAGGCGGGCGATGCGGCGGGGGCGGGGACCGGGGCTGGTACGGCGCTGCCGTCGATTGCGGGGAATGCGGATTTTGCGGGCGAGTCAGTTGCGGTGACGGGGCAGGCGGGGCAGGTGAGTCCGCTGGCCGGGGTGGATATGGACCGGCTGCGGGATTCGATGGAGACGATGCGGGCGCAGTTTGGGGATGGGGGTGGAGGGCTGTTCGGCGGCGGCGGTCGCGATGATCATGACGGGCGGGCCGGGTGGATTTGGTGGAGGGCCCGGCGGGTTTGGCGGAGGGCGCGGGAACTTCAGGAACTTCAAGCTGGGACAGCCGCACGGGTCGGTGTACTGGAACGGATCGAACTCGGCGTTGAATGCGCAGCCGTTCAGCCTGCGAGGGCAGGAGCAGAAACAGCCGGCGTCGGGGACGAACCAGTTCGGGATCACATTCATGGGGTCGCCGTATCTTCCTGGACTGACGAAGCCGACCGGGAAGGACACGGTGTTTCTGAACGTGACCGGTTCGAGGAATTCGAGCCCGGTGGACCAGTACGCGACGGTGCCGACAGCGGAGCAGCGGGCGGGGAATATTCCGGGGGTGGCGGGGCCGATTACTCCGGTGCCGCAGGCGGTGGCTCTGCTGAATTACATTCCGCTGCCGAATTTGCCGGGGGACGTGCAGAACTATCATCTGCTGACTACGCAGCAGTCGAACTCGACGCGGGTAGGCGTGCGGTATATGCGCGGGATTGGCGCGAATGCGACGCCGTTCGGGATGGGCGGCCGCGGCGGCGGTGGCGGAGGCAGGCGGAATACGCAGACGCAGGGGCTGCGGCAGAGCGTCAATTTCAATTACAACTGGGCGCACACGGCGAGCGACGACGTGAACATTGAGCCGGCGCTGGGCGGGAAGACGGCGTCGGACTCTAATTCAGTGCAGGCGGGATACACGCTGGGCAAAGGGAAGCTGACGAGCATCTTCAACGCGAACTGGAATCGCAGCGACGCGAAGGTGCGGAATTACTTCACGAATACGACGGACATTGCGACCGAGTTAGGCGTGCTGGGGCCGAACGGAGCGCCGCTGAATCCGAGCCCGCTGAACTGGGGTGTGCCGTCGGTGACGATGTCGAGCTTCTCAGGGATCACGCAGGTGCAGCCGAACCTTACGATCCAGCAGACGATTTCATTGTCAGAGACGCTGGCGTGGATTCACGGGAAGCATAACTTCCGGTTCGGGGGAGACTACCGGAGGGTGCATCGGGATTTTCTGGGCGGAAGCAATGCGACGGGGACGTTTTATTTCACCGGGCTCTATACGGGATCGGCGCTGGGGGATTTTCTCAAGGGCGAGGCGCAGCAGACGTCAATTGCGGCGGCGGAGAGCAAGAGTTATCTGCGCGATAACGTGTTCGATCTGTATGCGCAGGATGACTGGCGGGTCAAGCCGGGCGTGACATTGTTACTGGGAGTTAGATATGAACATTTCGCGCCTTATACGGAGAAGTACAACCACTTATCGATGGTGGATACCAATGCGGCGGACGGATTTACCAGCGTGAGCCAGGTGCAGGCTGGCGGCGTGAGCGCGAACTATGGCCAGTTGCCGGATTCGCTGGTGCATCCTTATGGGCTAGCGGTGGCTCCGCGGCTGGGCGTGGCGTGGCGCGTGCCGAAGCTGAAACAGATGGTGGTGCGCGCGGGTTATGGGATGAATTACACGGTGAGCCAATATGCGACGTTCGCGCAGTCGATGGCGTATCAGCCGCCGTTTGCGAATGAGCAGACGAATATCGCGACAGGTTCGTGCCCCGATCCGGCGGTGGCTTGTTACACGCTGGCCAATGGGTTTCCAGCGCCGGATGCGATTGGGAACTATGCGGTGGATCCGCATTACAGGCTGCCGTATGTGCAGGTGTGGAACGTGGACGTGCAGAAGACGCTGCCGTGGGGCGTGGTGCTGAATGTTGGGTATAACGGATCGAAGGGGTCGGATCTGGACATCAAGACTGCGCCGCGCACGGTACCGACGAGCCCGGGGACCAACCCGGATGGCGTGCCGTTCTTTTACGAATTTGATGGGGCGGCGTCGCACTTCAACGCGGGAACCGTCCGGCTGAACAAGAGGCTGACAAGCGGGATTGCGTTGGGGGCGAACTACCAGTATTCGCATTCGATTGACGACGCGAGCTCGGTGGGTGGAACAGGCAGCGTAGTGGCGCAGAACTGGCAGGATATCGAGGCGGATACGGGTAACTCGAACTTTGATGTACGGCACAAGGTAAGCGGGACTTATATGTACGAGCTGCCGTTCGGGAAGGACAAGTTCTACTTCACGACGGGTAGGTTATCGCACGTGATGGAGGGCTTCTCGATTTCCGGGAGTTATACGTTTGCGACGGGAACACCGCTGAGTCCGACTTATCAGGCGAGTTTCACGGACGTGGCGCACGGGACGACCGGGACGCAGAGGCCGGACCGGGTGGCGGGCGCGGATCTGATGGAAGGCGGCGGAACGCGGGAGATGTGGTTCAACACGAGCGCGTTTACGGCGCCGAAGGGGTTGTATGGAACGGCGTCGCGGAATCTGATTCCAGGGCCAGGGATTGTTCAGAACAATATGTCGCTGTCGAAGACGATGCAGTTGGGTGAGACGCGCAGCATGGAGGTTCGCGCGACTGCGGAGAACGTGTTCAACACGGTGCAGTATTCGGGCGTGGATACGACGCTGCCGTCGAGCTCGGATGCGGGTTTTGCGAATGCGTTTGGGCAGGTGACGTCGGTGGGATCGATGCGGTCGTTTCAGTTCATGGCGAGTTTTAGATTCTAGTGGTTAGTGGTTAGTGGTTAGTGGTTAGTGGTTAGTGAGCGGGTGAGTCGATGACGAGTTGGGTGCGCAGGGCGGTGGCGGTGGTGGCGGCGATGAGTCTGATGTCGCCGGGGCAGGCGCTCGTGTTTGCGCAGCAGCAGGATCAGAATGGGCCGCCCGGCGGATATGTGATCCACGCTAATGCGGAACTGGTGCTGACTAACGTGGTGGCGCGCGATGCGAAGACAGGCGAGGTGGTGCGCGATCTGAAGCAGAGCGATTTCGCTGTTTTCGAGAATGGGAAGAAGCAGGAGATTGCGTCGTTTGATTTTCAGAGCGTGGAGATGGCGACTCCGCTGAACGAGGCGACGGTGAGCGGGCTGGCCGCGGGCAACGCGGGTAACAAGGCCGTGGCGGTGGCGAAGCCGGAGGAGCTGCGGAATCACCGGCTGATTGTTTTCTTCTTCGATCTGACATCGATGCAGCCGGAGGATCTGGACCGGAGCGTGGATGCGGCGCGGGATTTTTTGAAGAAGAAGATGTCGCCGGCGGATTTGATCGCGCTGGTGTCGCTGGGTAACACGCTAAAAGTTGATCAGGACTTTACGGCGGACAAAGACGCGCTGATTGCCGAGGTGGGGATTTACAACGGCACGGAGGGACAGGGGTTTGCGGCGGCGCGACGGCTAACTCGAATCAGACGGAAGATACAACGGGCTATACGCCGGACGAGAGCGAGTACAACGACATCAATACGGACCGCGAGTTGTTTGCGCTGCGGGCGGTGGCGAAGTCGCTCGAAAAGATCCAGGAGAAGAAATCGCTGCTGTATTTTTCGGGCGGGATTTCGCGCGACGGGATTGAGAACCAGGCGTCGCTGCGTTCAGCGGTGAATGCGGCGGTGCGGGCGAACCTGGCGATTTACAGCGTGGATACGCGGGGGCTGCAGGCGATATCGCCGGTGGGCGATGCGTCGACGGGGAGCTTGCGGGGGCAGGGCGCGTATAACGGCGGGGCGCTCACGAACAACATGAATGCGAATTTTGCGTCGCAGGAGGTGATGGCGACGCTGAGCTGCGGATACGGGCGGGAAGGCGTTCTTCGACTCGAATGATTTTGCGCCGGCGTTTGCGCAGGTGCAGAAGGACACGTCGGCGTATTACGCGATCGGGTTTCACTCGTCGAATCCGGCGCGGGACGGGAAGTATCGCAAGCTGACGATGAAGGTGACGCGGCCGGGGGTGAAGCTCGAGTACCGGCAGGGTTATTATGCGCCGGCGGACTTTGCGCATTCGGGCAAGGAAGATCGCGAGCAGCAATTAGACGAGCAATTAGCGAGCGACCTACCGGCCACGGATATGGCGGTATATCTGGATGCGATGTACTTCCGGCTGGAGGAGAACCGGTTCTATGTGCCGGTGTCGCTGGTGGTGCCGGGGTCGCAGATTCCGTTTGTGAAGGGCGGCGATAAGGATAAGGCGACGCTGGACATTATCGGCACCGTGATTGACGAGGTGAAGCGACCGATTGGGCGGGCGCGCGAGACGGTGAAGCTGAACCTGGACCAGGCAGTGGGGGCGCGGCAGAAGAATATCCAGTACACGACGAGCTTTAATCTGCCGGCGGGCAAGTATCACCTGAAGTTTGTGGTGCGGGAGAACCAGACGGGACGGATGGGGTCGTTTGAGGCGGATATTGTGCTGCCGGAGATGAAGAAGCAGCGCCGCTGAAGACTGAGCTCGATTGTGCTGGCGAGCGCGCGGCAGGCGTCGAAGCAGGAGAATCCGCTGGTGCGGAACGGCCAGGAGTATGTGCCGAATATCAGCCACGTGTTTCGGCAGGATCAGCATTTGTATCTGCTGTATGAGGTGTATGGGCCGGTTCGCAGAGAAGGCTGGCGGAGAATGCGCCGAAGGGGACGAAGCCGGGCGTGAGTGTGCTGACCAGCCTGGAACTGCTGCAGGGCGCGGCGAAGGTGTATGAGACGCCGGTGGTGAAGGCGACGGCGATCAATGTGCAGGGGCGCGACGCGGTGGCGGTGGAACTGGATGTGCCGCTGGCGGGGCTGAAGCCGGGGCAGTATGTGTGCCAGTTGAATGTGATTGACGATGCGGGCGGGAGCTTTGCGTTTCCGCGGTTTGCGGTGCTGGTAAGGGAGCCGGTGGCTGCTCCGGCTCAGCCTGCGGTTTCAGGATCGACGGGCGGGCGCTGATCCGGGATTCGGATTGGCGGGGACGTTTTCGTGGTTCGAAGGGGCAGTGGCGGCAGGCGTTTCCGCAGCAGTAGCCGCGTTTGAGGTGGTAGGCGGCGGTGAAGACGAGAAGGCCGTTTTCGAGGTAGTAGTCTTCGGGGGCGAGGGGCGGCGGGTCGGGCATCGGTGTCTATTGTCGCGGATGGCCTGAGGTGCGCGAGGCATGATCCGCGACGGAGCCTTTTCAGCCGCAGATGCCTCGACTGCAATTCACTGCGTTCCGCTGCGCTCGGGATGACAACCCCGATCGATAGAATAGCCGTATGAGCTTAACGGCGATAGAGCGGGCGCGGCGCGTCAAGGTCATTATTTTTGATGTGGATGGAGTGCTGACGGACGGGACCATCTGGCTGGTGCCGGGGCCGGGAGGCGCGGGGACCACCTTTCAGGATCATCGGGCGAGGAGGAGCGGCGAGGCCGGCTTCGACGTGCACTCGACGACGATGGTGGAGGCCAAGGGGTACTCGGCGCATGATGGCGCGGGGATTTCGCTGGCGCGGATCGCCGGATTGAAGTGCGGCGTGATCACCAAGCGCATCAGCGAGACCGTGGCCACGCGCATGCGCGATTTGAAGTTGGAGTATGTGTACCAGGGGCAGGCCTTCAAGCTGAAGGCTATCCGCGAAATCATGGAGAAAGAAGGCGTAGGGCTGGAAGAGATCGCGTATGTTGGCGATGACGTGGTCGATCTTCCGGTGATGCGGGAAGTGGGGTTCGCGGTGGCAGTGGCGAATGCGCGCGAGCAGGTGAAGGCAGAGGCGCACTACGTGACGACGCACGCGGGCGGCAATGGTGCGGGGCGCGACGCGGTGGATTTCATCCTGGATGCGAAGGGGATTTTGAAGGAGTGCATCGAGAAGATGATCGATGAGTCGAATCCGATTTCGCCGGGGATGGATATTGGGCATGGAGTGGAACGGGCTTGAGGTTGAGTCCTGAAGATCGCGACTTGGGCTCCCGGATCCCAGGTCTCAGAAGCGAGACCTGGGGCACCCCATCCAGTCGGGTCAGGTGGCGTGGAGGAGGCTGATGACCAAGATGGCGAGGACGATGGTGCTTACCACCACGTAGAGGCGATCGCGTTCGAGGGCGAAGCCGATGACTGCGAAGACTACGCGGGCTACCGGTGTGGCGATGAGGAGCAGTAGGCCGAGTTGGATGAGGCCGGCGCTGTCAAGGTGCGCGGCCAGCTTGACGATGCCGGGGACGGTGCGGAGGCCGGGCGACTCGAGTTTGAAGGCGTGGAAGCTGATGTGATCGGCATAGTGCTGGGCCAGATAGATTAATGCGCCGATGGTGACGACGCCCGCGGCGATGAGGACTCCGATGCGGAGCAGGTTGCCCATGGTGAGTTCGAGGCGGCGGTCGTCCATGGGCGCTAGACCTTTCCTGTGAGGCCGTTGAGGATCATCTCGATGGCCATGGCGAGGATGACGACGCCGAAGACGATGCGCAGGGTGCGCACTTGGGCGTGGACGAGGACCTTGCTGCCGAGGAAGGCTCCGGCGAGCACGCCGAGCATGACGGGCATGGCGACGCGCGGGTCGATGTAGCCGCGGCTGAGATAGACTCCGGCGCTGGCGGCGGCGGTGACTCCAATCATGAAATTGCTGGTGGTGGTGGAGACCTTGAAGGGGATGCGCATGGCGCGGTCCATGGCGATGACCTTGACGGCTCCCGAGCCGATGCCGAGGAGGCCGGAGAGAGCGCCTGCGCCAAACATGAGGCTGAAGCCGGTGGGGACGTTGCGCACGCCGTAGTGGATGAGCCGGCCCTGGTCGGGATAGTCGCCGCCGAGGCGGAGGCGCGCGCCGAGGGCGTCGGATTGGGCGGGGCCGTGGTGCTCGGAGTTGGCGCGGGCGAGGGATTCGTAGGCGGACTGGATGAGGACGACGCCGAAGACGATGGCGATGATGTGGGTGCTGGTAAAGGCGGCCAGCCACGCTCCCGCGATGGCGCCGATGGTGGTGGCGATCTCAAGGAACATGCCGATGCGGACGTTGGAGAAGCCCTCGCGGACGTAGGCTGCGGCTGCTCCGGAAGATGTGGCGATGACGGAGACGAGCGAGGCGCCGATGGCGTATTTGATGTCGACGCCGAGGAGGATGGTGAGCGCGGGGACGACCACGACTCCGCCGCCAAGGCCGGTGAGTGAGCCAAGGAACCCGGCGATGAGGGAGATAGCCCAGACGGCGATGGTGAAGGTTAGGACGGTCATGGATAGCAGTGAAAGAGCGAAACAGCGAAACAGAGAAACAGTGAAACGGCGTCGCACATGCGTCTTCTGATGCGCTGTTGACTGCCTTCGCTATTTCCCTTCTTTTCAGCTTCCATTCTATTTGCCGGGTGCGGCGCAGGTGGGGAAGACGTGGTCGAGGAGTTCGTTGCGGAGCGTGATGCGCAGGTCGGTGTGGGGATCGGGCTCGGTGTTGGAGATGGCGTGATTTGCGTCGACAGGGGCGCCGGTGTCAGTGGTGTTGACGACGAGGATTGCGGCGCAGTGGCGGGCGGGGTCGAGGAGAAGTTCGGAGGAGAAGCCGCCCTGGTCGCCGTCGTGGTAGACGAAGCGGTGGCCATCGATGTTGAGGACGAAGAAGCCGAGGCCCATCTGCGGCTGGGAGTTGTGCGGGCCGGAGGTGTAGGCGGTGGGGGCTTCGCCGGTCTGGATGGCGGGGATGATGGATGTCCAGGCTTCTTCAAGCGAGCTGCGCTTCAGGATGATGTCATTGGCGGGGTCGCCGAGGAGGAAGCGCGCGTATCTTTCCATGTCAACGATGGGGGATTTGAGGCCGCTGTTGGAAGTGGTGATGCCGGTGTCGTAGTTGAAGGGCTGGGGCTCGAGTTTGGAGCCGGCGCGGAGATAGCTGGCGGAGACGTGCGGTTCGAGGAAGTAGGGGGCGCGGTCGAAGTAGGTTTGGGTCATGCCGAGGGGCATGAGGATGTTTTTGGTGACGTAGACCTCGAAGTCGTCACCGGAGAGGCGTTCGATGATCTGGCCGAGGAAGACGTAGCCGGGGTTGGAGTAGCTCCAGCGGGCGCCGGGTTTGAAGGCGATGTGGGTGTAGGGGAGCATGGCGGCGACCTGCGTCCACTTTGTTGGCTCGAAGGGCTGCCAGTCGCAGTTGGTAGAGTCGTCGCAGTCCCAGGGCCAGGTGGGATTGCGGAAGCCGGCGGTGTGGGTCAGCAGCTGGCGGATGGTGATGTCGTCGATGGGGCCGTAGGCGTCGTGGACCTGGCGGAGTTCGGGGACGTAGCGGACAGCGGGGTCGTCGAGGGAGAGCAGGCCGCGGTCGCGGAGTTGGAGGATGGCGATGGCGGTGAAGGTCTTGGTGATGGAGGCCCAGTTGTAGGCGGTGAGGGCGTCGATGGGTTGGTGAGAGTCAGCGCGGGCTTCGCCGTGGAAGTATTCGGTGGGCTTGTTGTTGGCGTGGACGAGGGAGAGTGCGCCGCCGACGATGCCGTGCTGGGTGAGGACGGGGTCGAATTTCTGGCCGAGGGAGTCGGGCTGGGCGTGGGCCGATGCGGTGATAGCGAGAGAGAGGATGATGGCGGGGAGCGTGCGCTGGCGGGGCATGGTGGTGATGATATAGGGGCGGGTGTGGGTTCGTGGTTTCCCACCCATGCGCCCGACCACCCCTGCGACGAAGACCTGTCGCCGGGGACCCCGGTAAGTCGCATGGATGGGGCACGGGAGCGTTGGGGGCGGGGACAGAGCAACAGCAGGTTCTTCGCGATGGGGAATACACGTTGGATTAGCATGAGGAGATGGGCGGGCCGCGAACAAGGGATTCGAAATGAAACTGAGGATCAAGGGTGATTCGTTGCGGCTGCGGGTTGGGCCGTTGGAGATTGCGCGCCTGATGGAGAGAGGGCGAGTGGAGGAGACGATTCACTTTGGACTGGAGGAGGGCGCGCGGCTGACCTATGCGCTGGAGGTTGGCGATGTGGGCGGGATCGCGATGCGGCATGAGGGGACGCGGGTGGCGGTGATTCTGCCGAGAGGGAGCGCGCGGGCCTGGGCGCAGGGGGCGGATGTGGGCGTGTACGGGAGCGTGGGAGTGTCGAGTGGGCGGCTTGAGATTGCAGTAGAGAAGGACTGGGCGTGTCTGGATAAGAGCGACGGGGAGGACGCGGAGACGTTTCCGAATCCGAAGATGGGGACGAGCTGCTGAGAGGCCTGGTGGTCGGGTGGCCAGGTAGTCGAGTGGCCTGAGCGGCGGGTTCTATGCGGAGATGCCTCCGGTGTTGGGCACGGGTAGCAGGGCGCGGACTTCGGAGTCGTCCCAGCGGCGGAAGAGGCTGCGGAAGATGAGGTCGAGGTCGGAGGCGAAGGTGGCGCAGGCCATGTAGGTTTCGTCGAGCTGCTGCTTGAGGGGGCGGACGACATCGCGGTAGTAGTCGTCGACCTGGGAACTGGGGATGGCGGAGAGGGCGGCTTCTTCGCGGGCGAAGACCAGAGTGGCGCGGCCGGTGATGCCGGGGCGGCAGATGAGGTTTCCGGCGTGGAGACGGGGGAGTTTTGGGCGCGGGCCGACCAGGCTCATGTCGCCGAGAAGCACATTGAGAATCTGGGGGAGTTCGTCGAGTTTCCAGCGGCGGAGGAATGGGCCGATGGAGGTGAAGGTCTGGTTGGCGGTGGTGGTGAGGGGCGACCGCAGGGCCGTTTCGTCGGGAACCGGCATGGTGCGGAACTTGTAGATGGTGAAGGCGCGGTGGAGGCAGCCGACGCGTTGCTGCCGGAAGAGGGCGGGTCCGGGGGAGGTGAGGCGGATGGCGATGCCTGTGGCGATGAGGATGGGCAAAGCCAGCGGGAGACAGCAGAGAACACAGGCGATATCGAAGACGCGCTTGGAGTGGGATTGAGTCCAGCGGCTGAGGTTCTGCCGGAGCCCGGATGGATAAGTGCTGTCAACCTGGAGTGACGAAGCCAAGGACCCGGAGCCCAAAGTGCCTCCCATGGAAACGTGCGGAATCTAATGGACCGCTACGCGAGCGTTCATTCAGTAACTCAATTAGTTACCAGAGGGACAGGGCTCGTCGATGTGATGGTGAACACAGGGTGGTGTTCATCGGATGGATGGGCAATGTTTCGGGCGGGTTAAGGTATGGCGGGAGCGGCGATCAGAGCCAGCCTTTGGAGCGGGCCAGGCGTGCGGCTTCGATGCGGTTGGAGGCGCCCAGCTTGCTGATGGCTTCGGAGAGGTAGTTGCGGACGGTTCCTTCGGAGAGATGGAGTTCGTCGGCGATTTCGGAGCTTGATTTGCCTTCGCCGGCGCGCCAGAGAATCTGGCGTTCGCGTTCGGTGAGCGGGTCGGGGCCGGAGTCCCATGCTTCGGCGGCAAGGCCGGGATCGATGACGCGCAATCCGCGATGGACGCGGCGAACGGCGTCGGCCAGTTCGGCGGAAGGGCAGTCCTTGAGCAGGTAGCCTTTGGCGCCGGAATCGAGGGCGCGACGCAGATAGCCGGGGCGGGCGAAGGTGGTGAGGATGACGACCTTGGTTTCTGGGAAGCGGCTCTGCACTTCTCCGGCGAGGGTGAGGCCGGTCATCTCGGGCATTTCGATGTCGGTGACCAGAACATCGGGCTTCTGTTTCGCGATGGCGGTGAGGGCTTCGCGTCCGTTGGCGGCGCTGGCGCAAACGGCGATGTCGGGCTCGGTTTCGAGCAGTGCGGCGAGAGCGCCGCGCACCATGGCTTGATCTTCCGCCAGGACTACCTGAATTTTCTTCATCATTCCCCTGAACTTATGCCGGCACTTCGATGAGGAGGCGGGTTCCGTTTTCCGACTGGATCTGGAAGCGGCCGTGGATGGATTCGACGCGTTCGCGCATGCCGCGCAGGCCGCTGCCTTCACGCTGGATGGAGCCGCAGCCATTGTCTTCGATTCCCAGCAGGATGTTGGGGCCGCTCTGCTGAAGCGAGATGCGGCAATGGCTGGCATGGGCGTGGCGGACGATGTTGGTTACAGCTTCACGCAGGATGAGCGACAAGACGGTCTCCTGCGCGGGTAGCATTTTGGGTGGAGTCGATGCGCAGTCGAGAGTGACGCCCGCGGAATCGAGCGTGGCGCGGGCACGATCGAGCTCGGCGATGAGGCCTTCCGCGCGATAGCCGCGAATGGCTTCGCGCACTTCCGCCAGGGCAGTGCGGGCGATCTGCTCGACGTCGTGGATTTCTTTGCGGGCGCGTTCAGGGTCGTTGTGAAGGATTTTGCCGGCGAGTTCGGATTTCAGGACAACGAGAGAGAGGGTGTGTCCGAGCACGTCGTGCAGATCGCGCGCGATGCGCTCGCGTTCGGCAACCTTGGCGAGTTGCTCGATCTCTTCCTGCGCGAGGCTGAGCTTTTGATTGGCCCGCATGCGCTGCGCGGTGATGGTGTTCGCGGCGCCGACGGCAAGGCCGAGAAAGAGGGGGAATAACCACGTCCAGGGATTCAGGTGCAGGAAGAGGCCTTCCGCCGTGAGCGCAGCCGAGATGGAGACGAAGATGGCGATGCAGACGGGGATCGAGTCGGTTATGAAAGGCGCGAAGGCAATGACGTAGATGACCATGCCCGATGCGCTCACGTTGATGGGGAAATACCAGAGGCCGAGCAGTCCCATGCCGGCGAGGAAGAGATACGCAAAACGCCGGTTATGCGAAAAGATGATGCCGGTGTAGAGGACGAGGAAGACAGCGTATACGACGGCGAACTGGATCCAGTGGGCGCGCGAGTTGCGCTCGAAGGGCTCAATGAAGAAGAAGACGGAGTAGATGAGCCAGATGAAGTCAAACCAGCGGCGCGCATGGGCGCGCGCGCCGCCGAAACCGCTTGCGCGCAGGGCAGCATCGGTCTCGCGGATGCTGCCGACGAGGTTTTGCGCGGGTTGCGCGTGCGCGGCCGGCTGCGACGGATTGGAGTCGGGCGCGCTCACGCTTTGGCTTCGCTTCTGTTGAAGATGATCCATGCGGCTCCAAACATCACCAGAGTATATCCAGCGAGTACTTGAATGTGCGTGGAGGTGAGTCCGGGCTGCGCCATGCCGATGACGCTGAGCGCGAGCTGGCCCAGGTGATAAGTGGGCAGCGCGGGAGCAACGGTTTGCAGCCAGTGCGGGAGCATGGAGACGGGCATCCAGAAGCCGGAGGCAAACGACATGGGGAGATAGATGAGGTTGATGATGCCGGGCGCAGAGTTGGCGGGCACCAGCACGGAGACGAGCAATCCCATGGCGGCGAAGGGCACGGAGCCGATGAGGGTCACGCCGATGAGACGCACCGCTTCAATGGCGCTGACCTGCGCTCCACCCACGGTGATGGCGAGCGCGATGAGGGCGATTTGAATGATGAGCGCGAAGGCGGCGCTGCTGACGATCTTGGCGGCGAGGTAGGCGAGGCGCGGCATGGGACTGGCCTGCTTGAGTTCGAGCCATCCCTGGGCGCGCTCCATGGAGATGCCCATACCGATGCCGAACAGGGAGGCGGAGACGACGCCCATGCAGCCGTAGCTGGCCATGAGGTAACGCGCGAAGTCGGTGTGCCGGTTAGAGGCTCCGAAGAGCAGATAGAACATGATGGGGAAACCGAGCACGGAGAGCGAAAACGCTTTGACGCGCAGCATTTTGACGAACTCGTATTGAATCTCTTTAGCAAAGATCCGGGTTATGTAGGCGAAGCGGGATTGCGGCGGTTGCAGAGCGATGGCGGTGGCGCTCATTGGTTGTCTCCTTTCGAGTTGTCGTCGGCGGTCAGGGCCAGGAATGCATCTTCAAGCGCCGGGGTGAGGATCTCCAGGCCGTTGAGGGTGCGGTCGCGCAGCAGCATTTCGCGCACCACGTCTTCGGCGGCTTCGGCGGTGACAATCACGGCTTCGCGATCGTGGCGGACGTCAGAGACGGTGGGCAGGGTGGCGAGAAAGGCGGCATCGAGCTGGGTGACGCAGCGAATGCGGCGGCCCGAGACGCGACTGCGGATTTCAGAGGGAGTGCCTTCGCAGATGGTTTTGCCGCGGTTGATGACGACGACGCGGGTGGCGAGCACATCGGCCTCTTCAAGGTAGTGGGTGGTGAGGAGGACGGCCTTTCCGGCGGCGGAGAGGGCGCGGACCTCATCCCAGAGGGCGTGGCGCGACTCGATGTCCATGCCGGTGGTGGGCTCGTCGAGGAAGACGAGGTCAGGGTTGCCGCAGATGGCCAGGCCGAAGAGCGCACGCTGCCGCTGGCCGCCGGAGAGTTTTCCAAAGAGGCGATCTTCGAGGCCTTCGAGCTTGGCGATGCGGACGATCTCTTTTGCAGGCAGAGGCTGGGGGTAGTAGCTGCGGAACAGGTCGATGAGCTCGCGCACACGAAGCACTTCAGGCACGCGCGCGACCTGGAGCATGGCTCCGGTGCGGGTGCGGGCATCGGCGTCACGCGGGTCGCGGCCCAGGACGTTGACGGTTCCGGCGCTGGGCGCGATGAGGCCCAGAAGAAGGCGCACGGCGGTGGTTTTGCCGGCGCCGTTGGGGCCGAGAAGGGTGACGACTTCGCCGGGCGCGAGCCGGAACGAGAAGTTGTCGAGCGCCGTGGTCTTGCCGTAGGTCTTGGTGACGGAATGCAGGTTGGCAACGGTGGAGTGGGTGCCAGTCCAGGCTGCGGCATTCAGGGAACCGGGCGCGGGAAATACATTGGCGGTCGCCATCGCGTCTCCTCTTTGCCGCTCTTGTTTTATTCAGCGGCAAAGACAGGATCGCGTGAATGGAGCCGGGAACCCAGTAGAGATTGTCACGAATCGGAGATGACAGATGTCATGCGGAGGGGGTTGCTAGTCGAGATCGAGGACGATGGGGGTGTGGTCGGAGGGTTTGTCTTCGGTGCGGGGCGTGCGGTCGATGTGGCAGGCACGGATGCGCGGGGTCAGGGAAGGCGAGACGAGGAAGTGGTCGATGCGGATGCCACGGTTGTGATCGAAGGCGGCGCGGAAGTAATCCCAGTAAGTGAACTGGCCGGTTTCGCCGGGGTGGAGGGAGCGAAAGGCGTCGGTGTAGCCGAGGGCGAGCCAGTTGCGGTAGCGCTCGCGCGGCTCGGGCTGAAAGAGGGCGTCGCGGATCCAGGAGGCGGGCTTGTGGCAGTCGATGTCTTCGGGGATGACGTTGTAGTCGCCGCCGATGAGGGTGGGGATGCCGTCGGCGAGCCAGTGATGAAGCTCGATGTGGAGGCGGTCCATCCAGGCGAGCTTGTAGAGGAATTTGTCGGTGCCGATGGGATTGCCGTTGGGGAGGTAGATGTTGACGATGCGCAGGCCGGCGATGCGGGTTTGAAGGAAGCGGGCGTGGCTGTCCGCCTCGTCTCCGGGGAGGGTGGTGGAGGTGAGTTCGATGGGAGTGCGGGAGAGGATAGCGACGCCGTTGTAGGTCTTCTGGGTGACGGCGACCGAGTTGTAACCGAGGGGCTCGAAGATTTCGGTGGGGAAGACTTCGCCCTTGAGCTCCTGCAGGAGGAGGATGTCGGGGGATTGGCGGTCGAGCCAGCGCTTGACGTGCTCGATGCGGGCGCGGATGGAGTTGACGTTCCAGCTTGCGATTTTCAAGGTGCGGTCCTGGGTGCGGTCTCGGTTTCATCGTACATGGGTTGGTTTGGTGGGAACGGGCCAAACGCGGTTCTTTGGGCTCCATCGAGTGCGCTGCAAGCAACTGCAAATCCCTCGGTCCGCTTACCCCCGCTTCGTGGGGCCCCAAGCACGCGGACTCTCGGGATGACACCGTGTGAAGGAAAGCAGCTATTTGGTTAGTCGGGGTGGACGGAAAGGGTGGCGCGCAACGTGTGTTCTTCGCCGGGGGCGAGGGAGACGGCGGCGTTGAGGATGTTGCCGGCTTCGACGCAGAGCATCTGCTGCCACTCGTCGTTGCCGAGGTCGGACAGGGAGGCGGCGCCTTGCTGCCAGGGGTTCCAGACGATGGTGGTGGAGGAGTGGTGCTTCTCAGTGCGGAGGCGGCGGTGGAGGACGGGGTCGAGGATGTCGGCGGGGCCTTCGGCGTCGTAGGCGTTGTCGATGGGAGCGGTGAGGGCAAGGGGGCCGTCGTGGCGCTTGGACCTGTTGCCGTCGGTGTTGTCGAGGTAAGTGACGGCGTCGAGGCCGGGGACGCGGGCCTGGTGGATGTCGCCGATGCGGAAGTAGGTGTGCAGGGCTTCTTCAAAGCGGAGCGGGTTTGTGCCGCGGTTCATGATGCTGAGCTCGAGACGGAGGGTGGCGGCGATGCGGATGCGGTAGGCGATGAGGAAGTCGTGTGGCCAGAGGCCGCGGGTGGAGTCGTCGCCGGCGGTGACGCAGACCAGGGTGACGGAGCCGTCGTCATCGGCGCGGAGTGAGTCGAGGCGCCACTCTTTGGTGCGCACGAATCCGTGGCTGGGGGCTTTGGGGTTGTCGGCTTTTCCACGGAACCATGGGAAGCAGACGGGGATGCCTCCGCGGATGGCGTGGCCGGGTTCAAATCGCGATTGCTGGCTGAGGAAGAGGACTTCTTCTGCTCCGGCCGGCTTCCAACTGAGGACCTGCGCGCCGTAGAGGGAGACTTCAGCCTGGGCGGCGGGTGAGGTGACGCGGACGATGGGGAAGCCGCCTTTGCCGGCGATGATTTGCGCGATGCCGGCGATGCCGAAGCGGCGGTTGAGGGCCTCGATGTGGGAGAGGGGTTCCATGCCTGATGCGGATTTTACTGTACGAAAGGTGGGGCCGAGGGAACAAGGGAATGAGGGAACAAGGGAACGAGGACTGAGTGGCAGAGTGGCAAAGGTCAGCGGATGGTGAGGGTGACTACGCCGGAGGTGGTGTAGGTGCGCGTGGACGCGGACGGCGGAGGTGCGCTGGTTGATGTGTTCACGGAGCCGCAGGCGGAGAGGATGGAGGCGGCAAGGACGGCTGTGCAGAGGAAGTCGGCGAGGCGGATGGTGCGCGGGGTGAGTCCGCGGCGGATCAGGACATAGGGCAAAAGAAGAATGGGGATGAGGAGAGTGGCTGCGGCTGTGGTGGTCTCGGTCGCGGTGAAGACGACGGTGACGGGCCAGGTGCCGGTGGGGGTGTCGGCCGCGGTGGCAATGGTCAGCTTGGCGCCGGAGTAGCTGCAGGTGGCGTGCAACGGAAGGTTGAGGCAGAGGGCGGATGCAGATGATGCGGTGGCAGGGAGGGCGACGGCGTAGCTGGCGGACTGGCCGGGGGAGACGGTCAATGCGGTTGGCGTGAAGACAGGCGCGGGAATGTCGACGGGATTGGCGGAGTCGATTTCGAACTGGAAGGTGTTGGAGACGGCGGTGTCGTTGTGGACGGTGATGGATGCGATGCCGGGTTTAGAGAGGTCAGTGGAGGAGAGGTCGGCGGTGAGCTGGGTGGGTGAGAGGAAATGCGTGGGGCGCGGGGAGTTGTTCCAGTAGAGAGTGGAGCCGGCGTTGAATGCGGAGCCGTTGAGGGTGATGGTGGCGGACGAGGAGTCGGCGGCGGTGAACGCGGGCGTGATGGCGGCGATTGCGGGCGCGGGCGGCGCGATGGTGACGGGGAGGGATGCTGTCGCGGTCTGGCCGGAGCTGGTGGCTTCAACGATGAGGGTGAAGCCGGGTGCGTCGATGTTGAGGGCGATGTGCGTTGTGGTGGTGTGGGCTCCGGCGGTTGCGGCGAGGTTGAGCAGGGAGGAGCCGCGGAGTGCGGTGTTGGTCGCGGTGAGCGTGAGTGTGGTGGAGATGGATGCGGGGTTGGCGTTCCAGGTGGCGGTGACGCCGTGGGCCAGGCCAGTGAGGGCGGCGGGATTGGCGATGAGTTGGAGCGAAGGCGCAGGAGCGAGTGCGTCGATGAGGGACTGACCGGCGGGGCTGCCCCATCCGGTGACGAGGTCGTAGCCGGGGACGGCGTCGCAGCAGTTGTTGCCAGTGTTGTTGTTGCCCGAGCGGATGTCGTGCAGTGCTGCAGATGATGGGGCGAATGTGTAGAGCGCTGGATTGAGGAAGCCGATGGGCGGATCTCCGGCGAACGCTGCCTGCTGATTGGCGAGCGCGGTGAAGGCGGCCCATCGCGGTGCGGCGAAGCTGGTGCCGGCCCATCCGCCGGAGCAGGTGCCCAGGTCGCAGACGTAGTTGTCGAAGTCGGCTTCCGCGGCGACGTCGGGGACATTGCGGAACGTGGTGGAGGCGTTGTTTTGGGCGTGTAGTCGGCCGGCGTGGGCGCGAAGCAGCGGGTGAATTGGGCGACGGAGAGGAAGTGGTGGAAGCTGGGCTGGCGGGATCGTAGAGATGTTGCAGAAGCGAGTCGAGTTCGGGCTGATTGCGCAAGGGGAGAACGAGCGAGAGGTGCAGGCGTTCGGCGGGATCCAGCGGTCCGAGGAGTTGCGCGCGGCCGGTGAGGACTTCGGGGCGGACGTGATGAGTGGGTCTGGCGGGAGACTGTGAGAGCGCAGGCTGGCAGAGGAGCGCCGCTGAGACGATCAGCAAGGGAACGCGGGCGCGATGGGGCGCGGTGAGGGAAGGGAGCCTCATGGGTTGTTTTTCGGGCGGAGATGAGAAAGCTTCAAGGCAGGATTGAGTGCGTATTAAGTTGCGACAATGTTCGGCCGGCTCATGGGAGGGATTTGATTACCGGAGGAAGAGCGGGCGGTGGCGATTGAGGGTTCTGCAATAATCGTCAGGATTGTTGGTCGCCGTAATTCAACAGCAGAGGGAAGCCACGTGGTACTGCAGTCACCAGAAAACGCGAAGACAGCGACGGAGCGCGTGGCGATTGATACGGGCGGGACGTTTACGGATTGCGTGATGCTGCGCGATGGGAAGCTCGTCGCGCTGAAGGTGTTTTCGACGCCGCGGGATCCGGGGCAGGCGGTGCTGGAGGGATTGCGCGAGCTGGGATTTTCGCCCGGTCCCCAAATGCGAGGGACCGGGGCATCGCCGTGGTGGTGCGGCACGGGACGACCGTGGGCACCAACGCGATGCTGGAACGCAAAGGCGCGCGAGTTGCGTTTGTGACGACGGCGGGATTTGAAGACACGATCGCGATTGGCCGGCAGACGCGGGCGCGAGCTGTACGACTGGTTTGCAGCCGGCGCCGGTTTGCCTGGTGCCGGCGAGAACTGCGCTTTGGCGTGGAGGAGCGCGTGAGTGCGGAGGGCGAGAGTGCTGCGGAGTCGACCGACGAGGAGAGCTTGCGGCGCTGGTCAATCGAGTTGCGCGCGAGCGGTGCGGAGTGCGATTGCGATTTCGCTGCTGTTTTCGTTTGCGAACCCGGAGAATGAGCGGCGAGTGGAGGCGGCGTTGCGAGCGTCTGGGACTGCCGCATCTCCACTGTCGCATCGCATTTTGCCGGAGTTTCGCGAGTATGAGCGGGCATCGACCATTGTGGTGAATGCGTATCTGGCGCCGAAGATGGGTAGCTATCTTGAGGCAGCTGGAGGAGCGCGTTGGCGGCGCAGCATGGCAGGCAGCGGCTCGATGTGATGCAGTCGTCGGGCGGAATCATTCCGGCACGGTGGCGGCGGAGGAGCCGGTGCGGACGGTGCTGTCGGGGCCTGCGGGCGGCGTGGTGGGCGCGTGACAGGTTGGCGCGTGCGGCGGGATTTGAACGCATCATCGGGTTCGATATGGGCGGCACGTCGACGGATGTATTCCTGGCTGATGCGAGCGCAGGCGGGCCGCGGCTCAGCAATGAATCGATGGTGTGCGGGTGTGCCGATTGGCGTGCCGATGCTGGACATTCACACGGCGGGAGCAGGAGGCGGTTCGATTGCGCGCTTCGATGCAGGCGGAATGCTGCGAGTGGGGCCGGAATCGGCAGGCGCGGAGCCGGGGCCGATCTGCTTCGGGCGCGGCACCAGCCGACGGTGACGGACGCGAATTTGCTGCTGGGACGATTGGATGCGGAGAGCTTTCTGGGTGGCGCGGTGCAGCTGGATCTGCGAACGCACGCGGCGATGCATGGACGAAGGCGAAGGGGCCATCTGACGATCAGTGGAGGAGTTTGCGGCGGGAATTCTGCGCGTGGTCGAGACGGCGATGGAGAAGGCGATCCGCGTGATCTCGGTCGAACGCGGACACGATCCGCGCGATTTCACGCTGGTGGCATTTGGCGGTGGCGGGCCGCTGCACGCGTGTCACTTGCGCGTGCGTTGCGGATTGCCGCGGGTGCTGGTGCCGGCGATGCCGGGCGCGCTGTCGGCGGTGGGGATTCTGCTGGCGGATACGGTGCGGGACTATTCGCGCACGGTGATGCTGCCGGCGATCGATGGGCGGAGCTGGACGGATGTTCTGCGGAGATGGAGGACGTGATGCAGGACGGAATTTGACGCGGAGGGGCTGGCGGGCACGAGTCGCAGCGTCGTGCGATCTGCGCTATCGCGGGCAGGGTTACGAGATGAATGTGCCGATTCGGGTCTGACGATGGCGTGAGGAGTTTCATGCAGCTGCATCGAACAGCGCTATGGGTTCTGCGAATCGAGGCGCGGCCGGTGGAGATTGTGAATGTGCGGGTGCGCATGGATGGCCGCGGCCCGAGTCGTATCGACGCCGCAGCGGCGAGCGTTGACGGCGAGGCGACGGAAGCGCAGGCGTGGCGGAGAGGCGACGGTGTATTTCGATGGCGAGTTCGTGGAAACGCGCGATGTATCGACGCGAGCTGCTGCGTGCGGGCGATGCGTTAGGGGCCGGCATCTGTGACTGAGTACAGTTCGGCGACGGTGCTGCCGCCGGGCTGCGTGCTGCGCGTGGACGAGCTGCGGCAACTCTGGTGATTGAGGTGGCGCAGGATCCGCATGATCAGCAGGCATGCGATCCGAGTGGAGCTGGCGATCTTTCAAATGCAGCATGCACTCGATTGCGGAAGAGATGGGCGCGGCGCTGCGGCGGACTGCGCTCTCGCCGAACATCAAGGAGCGGCGCGACTATTCCTGCGCGCGTATTCGACGGGCAGGCGCGCGTGATTGCGATGGGCGATCACATGCCGGTGCATCTGGGCTCGATGCCGATGTCGGTTGAGGCAGCGGTCGACAGCGCTGGCGATGCGAGCGCGGGCGACTGTTGCCATTCTGAACGATCCGTATGCGGGCGGGACGCATTTGCCGGACATCACGCATGGTGCTTCCGGTTTTTCTGCCGGCGATGGCACAGCGCCGGCGTTTTATGTCGCGAGTCGCGCGCGCATCACTGCGGATGTAGGCGGTATGTATCGCGGGATCGATGGGGCCGGCGCGCGAGATTTTCCAGGAGGGGATTCGCATTCCTCCGGTGCGGCTGATTCGGCGGGGCGAGATGGACCGCGAGATGTTGTCGATATTGCTGGCCAACGTGCGCACGCCGGAGGAGCGCGAGGGCGATCTGGCAGGCGCAGATTGGCGCGTGCCGCGTGGGCGAGCGCAGGATGCTCGAGTTGGTCGCGAAGTATGGGCTGGCGAAGGCTGCAGGCGCTGGCCGAAGAGCTGCTGGCGTACTCCGAGCGGCTGATGCGCAGCGGAGTTGCGAGGCATGCCAGCGGGGCACCTTCAGCGCGGAAGATTGGCTGGATGACGATGGCGTGACGCGATGAGCCGATTCGGATTCGCTGTGCGACTGCACATTGATCCGGCGCAGGGGTCGCTGGAGATCGACTTTGCGGGCTCGCTCGCCGCAGGTGCGGGGCAGCGTGAATGCGGTGCTATCGATCACGCTGTCCGCGTGCTTTTATATGCTGCGGTGCCTGCTGGCGGAAGATGCGCCTGCGACTGCGGGATTGATGCGTCCGCTGACCCTGATGGCGCCGAGCGGGCACGATTGTGAACGCGGTTCCGCCGGCGGCGGTGGCGGGCGGCAACGTGGAGACAGTCGCAGCGCATTATGGACGTGCTGCTGCGGGCGCTGGCGCAGGCGGCTGCCGGATCGCGTGCCCGCGGCGAGCTACGGAACGATGAGCAATTTGACCATCGGCGGCATCGATCCGCGAACGCGGGAGCCGTTTACGTATTACGAGACGACGGCGGGCGGATGGGCGCGCGGCCGGGAATGGATGGGATTGATGGCGTGCATTGCCACATGACCAATTCGCTGAATACGCCGGTGGAGGCGCTGGAGTATGCGTATCCATTTCGGGTGCGGACGTATGGCTATCGCGAGGTTCGGGCGGGGCGGGGAAGTTTCGCGGCGGGGATGGGCTGGTGCGCGAGATTGAGCTGCTGGCGGCGTCGCAGGTGACGTTGTGGCCGATCGGAGGAAGTTTGCGCCGTATGGGTTGTCGGGCGGGGAGGATGGCGCGAAGGGAAGGGCGGTGCTGGTGAAGGCGGATGGGCGTGAGTTGGAACTGCCGGGGAAGGGGTCGGTGTATGCGGATGCCGGGGACGCGGTGCGGGTCGAGACGCCGGGCGGCGGGGGATGGGGAAAAAGCAGGCAACAGGGAACAGAAAACAGGGAACAGAAGGCAGGGAATAGGGAATAGAGCGCAGGGAGATGGGCTCTGGAGGTTCGCGTTCACAAAACAACGGAGCAACGGTACTGGCTGACGCGGCTCGACGGTGACGAGGTGGCGACGCTTGTCGCCACCTTTGCCGGGTGGATGCTGGACGGCATGGACGTGATGGTCTATAGCTTTGTGCTGCCGGCGCTGATTCTGTTGTGGCATATCTCGACTACGGAGGCGGGGTGGCTGGGAACGTCGGCTCTGCTGTTGTCGTCGCTGGGTGGATGGATGGCGGGGCTGGCGGCTGATCGGTGGGGCCGGGTGCGGATTTTGCAGCTCACCATTGTGTGGTTCGCGGTGTTTACGTTTTTGAGCGGGTTTACCACATCGTTTGACCAGTTGCTGGTGGTGAGGGGGATGCAGGGATTGGGGTTTGGCGGCGAGTGGGCGGTGGGCTCGGTGCTGATTGGAGAACGCATTCGCGCGGAGTTTCGCGGGAGGGCGGTGGGGACTACGCAGGCGGGATGGGCGGTGGGGTGGGGCATCGCCGCGGTGTTCTACACGATTGCCTTCAAGGTGCTGCCGGCCGAGTATGCGTGGCGCGCGATGTTCTGGGTGGGGCTGCTGCCGGCGCTGCTGGCGATCTGGATACAGAGACATGTGCGTGAGCCGGAGATTTTTTTGCGATCAAAGGTTCGCGCGGTGGGTGAGGTCCCTCCCAAGTCCCCAAATGCGAGGGATCTCCACCCCAGCGACCAAGACCTGTCGCTGGGGGCCCGGGACCTGGGGCACCCGGCGCAATTACCGGGGCATTTTCTGAAGATCTTTTCAGGCCGGCTGCTGCGCACGACGCTGCTGGCGAGTGCGGTGGCGCTGGGCGCGCAGGGCGGATACTACGCGGTGAACACGTTTCTGCCGTTGTATCTGCGGGGACGCGGGCTGTCGGTGATTTCGACGGGCGCGTATTTGCTGGTTGTGATCGCAGGGTCGTTTGCGGGGTACCTGACCAGCGCGCACCTGACGGATCGCATTGGGCGAAGGGCGTCCCTGATGGTCTTTGCGGCGGGGTCGTTTGTGGCGATTGCGGCCTATATGGTGTTGCCGGTGGGGAACACGGCGACGCTGCTGCTGGGGTTTCCTCTGGGGTTCTTTCCTTCGGGATCGTTCAGCCCGATGGGGAGCTTTTTTACGGAGCTGTTTCCGACTTCGCTGCGCGGGTCGGGACAGGGGTTCAGCTACAACTTCGGGCGGGCGGTGGGTGCGCTGTTCCCGACTCTCGTGGGTTATTTCAGCGCGCGGATGACGCTTGGGACGGCAATCGCGGTGTTTGCGGGGGCGGCGTATGCGGTGATGGTGGCGGCGGTGCTGCTGCTGCCGGAGACGCGGTTTCGGGATTTGCGAGACATTGAGGTGGAAAGATGAACATCCGCGCGGAGGCGCATAACTACTTGCAGGGAACCGACGTGTCCTGCGCGGAGATGATTCGCCACTTCCCGTCGCGCTTCAGCCATGTATCGGACCACACCAGGCACCGCAACGTGGTCTTGCTGTCTGCGCCCGTGCTGGCGGACCGCTCGCTTCCGTAGACCATCGCCAGATTGTCACCGAAGAAGCGCACCTTCGCTCCATCCAGCTTGCAGTTGCTGCTGCGCGAAGCGTCTCCCTCGATCTCCTTCGCTCGTTCATAGCGCGAGCCGTCCGGCGCGGTGCCCAGAAAGTCCTCTGCCAGAATCGTGGCGGCAATGGGGTTGTGATCGCAGCTCATCTCAGCCCACTTACGCTCTGAGTCGATCATCATCTTCGCAACCGGATCGTTCGCGTCAGCCCAGCGCGACTGCTGAGCAAAGCCGTGCACACACGCGCCTGTAAAAAGCACCGCCATCGCTGCCTTCAGATAAGGAATCTTCATCGTGCCTCCGGGGATAGAAGCACCATACCAGAACGGCCCGCGTCGCTCGCAAACAAAAGGCCGGAAGGCGTCTCGCCCTCCGGCCTCTTGTTTCACAAAGCTGCCAAGCGTCAGTTACGCCCCTACCAGCTCTTCCTTTTTCTTGCCGTAGTGGCTCACGACGTACTTATCCAGGATCTCCTTGAACTCGGCCACAATGGTGTCGCCGTGCAGCGTCTTCAGCAGCTTGCCGTCGACGTAGACCGGGGCTTTGGGCTCCTCAAAGGTGCCGGGCAGGCTGATGCCGAGGTTGGCGTGCTTGCTCTCGCCGGGGCCGTTGACCACGCAGCCCATGACGGCGACCTTGAGCTCTTCGACGCCCGGATAAGTCTTGCGCCACTCCGGCATGGAAGTGCGCAGGTAGTTCTGAATCTGCTCGGCCAGCTCCTGAAAATAAGTGCTGGTGGTGCGTCCGCACCCTGGGCAGCTCGTCACCTGCGGCATAAAGCTGCGGATCTGTAGCGACTGCAGAATCTGCTGCGCGGCCTGCACTTCCTCGGTGCGATCGCCGCCGGGCTTGGGCGTGAGGGAGACGCGGATAGTGTCGCCGATGCCGGCCAGCAGCAGCGGGGCGAGGCCGGCCGTCGAGGCGATGAGGCCCTTGGCGCCCATGCCGGCTTCGGTCAGGCCGAGATGCAGCGCGTAGTTACAACGCGAGGCCAGATTCGTGTAGACGTCGATGAGATCGCGAACGCCGGAGACTTTGGCCGAGAGGATGATCTGGTCGTTGCGGAGGCCGTAGCGCTCGGCGGCTTTGGCGGAGTCGAGCGCGCTCACTACCATGGCTTCCATCATCACGTCGCGTGCGGGCAGCGGGTTCGCCGACTTCGAGTTCGCATCCATCATGCGCGTCAGCAGCGCCTGGTCGAGCGAGCCCCAGTTCACGCCGATGCGGACCGGCTTCTGGTTCTCGACGGCGCACTCCACCATGACCTGAAAATTGTCGTTATCCTTCTTGCCGATGGAGGCGTTGCCGGGATTGATGCGGTACTTGGCCAGCGCGCGCGCGGTGGCGGGATACTTCTTCAGCAGGATGTGGCCGTTGTAGTGAAAGTCGCCGACGATGGGCACACGGATGCCACGCTTTTCGAGCCCATCCACGACATGGGGAACGGCGGCCGCGGCTTCTTCATTGTTCACGGTCACGCGGACGATCTCGGAGCCGGCTAGGGAGAGAGCGGCCACCTGCTCGATGGTGCTCTGCACGTCGGCGGTGTCGGTGTTGGTCATCGACTGCACGACGACCGGGACCTCCCAACCGACCTTGACCTGGCCGATCCTGACCGTCGGCGTCTTCCTGCGCTGAATCTCTGGCATACAAACCTCAGTTCCAGTTTACTAGGAGAGTGGTTTTCAGTGGCGAGACGCCGCGGCGAACCTGGGCAAGTGGCGACTAAATAGTGGAGGGTGATCTTGACTTCATTAACTTTACGATGCAAAGTGGATCAAGCGCAGGTTATTGCCTGTCAGTCACTTCACACCGCGAGGTGCCGCGCATGGCTCATCTCCCGCAGATTCGACGCATCCGATTCTGGCTCGGGCTCTTTATGGGTGGTCTGATTCTCAGCGGACTCACGGCGTTTCCACTTCAGTCCGAGCTCAACCGGCTGAGCAGAACGTTGCAGGCGGGACCTCTGGCGGGACTTGCCACGTCGACGCATCTGCAGTCATGGCTGGAGCGGGTGACGGAGGCGCTGAACGACACGCACTCTCGGTATCCATTTCTGGCATATGGAACGGATTGGCTCGCGTTTGCACATCTGGTGTTAGCAATTGCATTTCTCGGTCCGTACGTCGATCCTGTTCGCAACAGGTGGGTCATCACCTTTGGCCTGATCGCTTGCGCCGGAGTGATTCCGCTGGCATTGATAGCTGGCCAGGTGCGGGGGATTCCATTCGGCTGGCGGCTGATCGACTGCAGCTTCGGGGTGTTCGGAAGCATTCCGCTGCTGATCTGTTGGCAATTGACGCGTGCCTTGGAACGATCGCAGGCTTATGCGTAGGAGTTGATGGCTGAGAAGCAAAAGCGCGTCGCGATGAAACCGGTGACGGAGTCAGTCCGGCAGTGGGCTGAGGCGCTGAGGGGCGAACTGGAGCAGTGGCCGGCGGTGAAAGTCCGCCGCAGCTTCGGCATGACGTTCGTGTATCGGGGCGATGTGGTTTTTGCGGCGCTGCCCAATACTCGGGCGCTCTATGCGGAAGGCGCGATCATGCTGAAGTTCGAGCGGGAGAAGCCGACGCTCGCAAAGCGAATGGCGGCGGATGGGCACTTTGTGCCGGGAAATCTTGCTCCGTCGCACAAAGGCGAGGGGCGAAAGTGGCGGTTCTTTGTATTGCGCGGCGATGGCGATGTGCATGCGGCCATCGAGTGGCTCGCCGAAGCCTATCAAGTGGCGCGCAAGGCCAGGTGACAGGTTCCCATCCTCGCGGCAGGAAGCAACGCCGAAAGGGAAGGGAACCGACAAAGGGAACCAACCTCGGAATTCAGAGATTCGATCTTCGGTCTCCTGTGATGAGCCGGACGATCAGCGTGAGCAGGACGGCTCCAATCACGGCGATGATGATGCTGCCGATCATGCCATGCTCGCCGGTTGAGCCGAAGCCGAAGAAGCTCGAGACCCATCCGCCGATAACCGCGCCGATCAGTCCGACGATCATGTCCATGAAGAAACCGAAGCCGGAGCCCTTCATGAGCTTTCCGGTAAGCCAGCCGGCGATCACCCCGATGATGATCCAGGCAATGATTCCATGACCCATGGCCGAATCCTCCTTGCTCGTTTGGATGCAGGCGCTTGGCCTGAGCACGAATGAGATGATGCCGGGAAGAGTACGGTGGAGAGCCAGCGCCGCGGATTCAGGAGACCGGAGTGACGCCTTTCTTCAGGATGAGGTTGCCGTATTTGCGCAGTTCGCCGGTCATCACGACGGCGAATGCCGTCCGGGCCCGGTCGTAGAAGGCTTGCCGCTCCAGGCGCAGCGGCTTGGGAGCGGCGGGAGCGTGGCGGCGAACCACTTCCATGTAGTCGCTCTCGACCGCAGGGTCGAGCGCGTCGCCGGGAACCACATCCATCATGATCAGCGGCGGGGCGTAGGAATCCAGCTCAAACAGCGGAAGAATGCCGTCAAGGAGAGTGCGGATGGCGATGCCGTCGGTGCGCAGGACCTGGGGCCCCAGCGCATGGCCGGGAAAGTGGGCATCGGCCAGAACAATTTCATCGCCGTGTCCCATGCGGTGAAGCACTGCCAGCAGGTCGGGACTGATGAACGGCGAAATTCCTTTCAACATGCGCTCGTCTCCTTGCGACGCCAAAACAAGGCCGGCAAAACGTGATGGTCCAGCCGCTGCCAGTCTCTGCTCAACCATGATAAGGCGCGGCTCGCTACTTGATATTCTTTGCGCCGGTCTTTGATGACGTCCTCACGTCCTGCAGGCGAATGACCGTGGCGGCGGCAAGGTAGCGCACCTGATCCTTTTCGTAATCCATGTCTGCTTCGATGCGCGGACCCAGCGTGTAATCGGCGCGTTGCGCAATCGCGGCCAGCGCCGCCGCGCGCACAATCCAGCTCTTGTCGAACGCCGCGTTCACCAGCGCCTCACCCGACTTCGGATCGGGATCCGTCGCCAGCAGCTTCGCAGCCGCGGCGCGCACCGGCGATGCATCGTCCTTTGTGATGGCATTGATCGCGCCAATCCCCAGTCCGGCAAACGGAATGAACCCGATTCCCACTTCGAATCCGAGCTGCCCCATCTTCTTTGGATCGCTCAGCATCTTCTTCTGATCCGCCATCAGGCCATTGCCGCTCTTCTTCTCCCCCGTGAGCACGGCGTAATACACCTCGTAGGCCTCCGGGATCTTCATCACATAAAGCGCATGCGCGGCGGCAAGAACCACCGTCACATCCTTGTCCTGAATAGCTGCCTTCAGCAGCGGAACCGCACTCATGGCGTGCATCGCGCCCAGCGCGTCGGCGGCTGCGGCGCGCACTTGCGGCTTCTCGTCCTTCAGCCCCTTCTCCGCCAGCGCCTGCGCCTCGGCATCCTTCGGCAGAAGTCCCAGCACGGAAGTCGCGGCGGCCCGCTTGTCGGCGTTCGAGTCCGCAGCGGCTCCCTTCAGAATCCCCCAGGCCTTGTCGATGTGCGGCTGCGCAAAGCTGGATAGAAGCGCACGGCCCCAAAAGCAACAGTGCGCAAACTGCCGTAAGCATGAATCTTGACCTGGATCTGTCTTGGAACATGGTGAGCCCCTCGTTCTTTCTTGAATTGCATCGGTGTAGCGGCAAGCTCTCATCCTCAAGTCGCCTGACGCCAATTCAATCTGGCAGAAATGACGCAGCAAGTACACACGCAAGTGCCGACACACGAAGGGCCGCCAGCATTCGCCCGCGGCCCTTCGTCCTTCCGCCTGTCTCCGGCCCTACTTGCTCTCGCGTCCCCACTGAAACCGCATTCCGCTGCGGATGGTGAACGGCAGCGTGGGATACCCGATCGGCCCCATGTGCTGGTTGCTGGTCAGGTTCTCGGCCATCTCGTAGAACCCCAACCACGGCTTCATCTGGTAGCTGAAGCCCAGATCGATCTTCGCGTACCCATAGTTGAGGTTCCGGTTAGGCAGCAGCAAGCTGTTACCGCCTTGCTGATCCTCGTACCACAGATAGGTCGAATCATCGCTGCGGCTCGCAAACGACATGTTCACGATCCCCACAATACCGCCATGCGCATAGGTCCCCGTAAAAAACCCTGTGTGCGGAGCCCTTCGGAACGGCCGCGCTCCCACCAGCGGCGAGATCGCGCCAATGGGAATCCCATTCCAGGTCGGAGCATATCCGCCGGCCAACGCCTCATTGTCGCTGCTGAACGAGCGCTGCACCACCGCATCCAGATAGGTGTATCCGCCGCGCAAGAAGATGGCGCTGCCAATCCCGCCCTCAACCGTGGACTCGATGCCCTGCGCGCGAAACTCCTGCGTATTCACCGCCAGCCCGTAGTTATACGTGTAATAAAACCCCAGCGCCTCCTCCAGCTTCTTCTTCTCTTCCGGCGTCAGGCCCGGAATGAGATTAGGAATCAGTTGCGCGCCCACATATTCAATCTGCTTCTTGAACTGGTTGTGAAAGTACCGGACCCGGAACAGAATGCGATCGCTCAGGAACGCCTGCTCCACTCCACCCTCGTACATGCGGGTAGTGGGCGCGGCCAGCGGCGAGAGATGCAGCTCCTGCGCCGTCGACTCCATTCCGTTTTCTTTAAAGAAGTGATAAAGCGATCCGAACTCATCCGTCAGAGCCGGCTCACGGACCGCGTCTCCGTAATTGAACAACACGCGAGTGCCGCTGAACGTCCCCGTCCGCGGCCGCAGCGCATAGTACGTAAACCCCGCCCGAGGCGTCGTCTCCACGCCAAACAGCTCGTAGTGCTCCAGGCTTCCGCCCAGCGTATAGAAGAATCGCCCCTTGAAGTCCCCGTGCACTCCGGCCATGTAGTCGTAGTTCGGTGCGTTCCGTCTTCTCGTTGATAAAGTACGACGGCACCGCCTCGGCGCCGCGCTCCTCTTCATACTGAAACCCGATCAGGCCCGTGAGATGCGGCGTGAAACGGTAGTCCCCCTGGTAGGCCACTTCGTCGCGATCCGAGACGAGCTGGTACTTGTAGGGGTATTCCTCATACGTGCATTGGTCCGGTGTCGAGCAGCTACCCACGTAGTCCAGCATCGCGCGGCCGGTGGCATAGGACCCATTCGCCCCTTTGATGGTCAGAGTCTTGCCAAACGTCGCAACGCTTCCGAATCCGTCATAGTTGTCAACGCGCTCGCCGGAGGGCTCCCACACAGACGACTGCTCCCGCTTCCGCGCCAGCCCGTAGCGCACAACGTTATGGAAGTCCGGCGTGGCCTGGTAATCGATCGACCCACTGGCGTAGATGTCCTGGTCCTTCTGCGTCGCGTTATCCGCCACCTGATAGAAGTTCCACGCATTCGGAACCCCCGTCGCAGCCACGTTGTAGTGCGCCGTTCCACGAATCTGCGTCTTGGCGTTCAACTGCCATCCCAGGTTCGCGGCCGCCGCTCCCATGTGGTGCTGATCGTTGGGCAGCGCATTCGAAGTTTGCAGCCAGCTATAAGTGCCCAGATAGTCGAGCTTCCCATACGCCCCGGCGATAGTTGCCTCTTCATGATGGGTGTTGAAGTTCCCGCCATCCGCGCGCAGAAAAAACGACGGAAAGCTGGTGGTGCCCCGCGGAGTGGTCAAGCTGACAACGCCGCTCTCGGCGCCTGCGCCGTAGAGGGTGGAATTGGCGCCGCGAAAGACCTCAGCCCGCTCCACACCGGTAGCCGGCAGAGTGCCGAAATCGAATCGCCCGCCCAGGTCGCCGGCCTCTACGCCGTCAATCAGCACCATGTTTGCGTCTGAATTCCCGCCGCGAACGAACAGCGAAGCCTGCGAGCCCATCTGCCCGATCTGCATCACACTCGCGCCTGGCATCAGCGGCAACTGGCTCACGAAATCGGTTCTCAAATCGATGTCCAGCGGCCCGATCACCGAAGTCGCCGAGCTGGTCTGCGGCTGCGGTGTTGGAGTGCCCGTCGCCGTCACCACAATCGATTCCCTGACCCACTCCGGCTCCAGAACGATGTTCCGCTCGATCGTGTCGAGCTGCTTCGCGTAGAAGACAGGTGTCTCAAGTTGTCGAAAGCTCTTAGCCGAGGTAAGCAGAAAGAACCGTCCCTCGGTGCCGGTGAGTATCTGGAAGCTCCCGTCGGTACCGGAAACGGATGTGCCCACGCTCTGGCCGTTCTGCACAAGAACCACGGTTGCCCCGCTGACGCGTGCGCCCGAGGCGTCGGTGACGACTCCCCGCACCGAAGCCGCAAAGGCCGATGCGGTAACGAGACTCAAGAGTGTGAAAAGGAAAACGGACAGGCGGGCGGCGCGAACAGAAAAGCGGCCGCGAAAACGTACCAAGCTCATATCGGCTCCTGGCGTCCCCCTCGGGACGCAAAGCGGTTTGGCGCCTGGACCGGTCTCCTGACTTGCGCCTGCCACCTTCCCAAAGCCGAGCTGAACTGGCTCACCTTCAGTGGTTCGATTGGCTTTTATCCTCACCTGCTCAATTGACGAGCGGAGTGCGGACGGCGCTTACAGTTGCGGGGCAGTGACGGATTTTCACCGTCTTCCCGAGCATCCTGGCGATTCTTAAATTGTGGTGACCCCGGGCTGATTCGAACAGCCGACCTACGGTTTAGGAAACCGACGCTCTATCCATCTGAGCTACGGGGCCACGTTTAGAATTAACGGCTTACAGAAAGTGACAACCATCGTCACAACCCTCACTATAACTCACTGAATCCGCAACGGACGCACGCTAACCTGCGGCCTCTTTGCTCAAGGTGAACGTGTGTGAGAGTAACAAAACCACACTAGCAGCAGGTTAGCATCAAGCGGATCAGGCGGGCGAACGACGGTGATCGCTACTCAGCTTCTGACATTGTTGCGGTCGCCATTCACCTGGCGCGGCCAAGACCGTTTGCGATGAGAGAAAATCACTCTCAGAACGCGACCAAACGACATGCCGGAAGCGGCAGTCTAGAAGAGACCGCCGCTTCCGGCAATGATTCCGCATCGGGGCGCCTGTGCGCAAATTCTGAAAGGGATCTAAGCTGCGGGAGTAATCAACAGCATTTCGATCGGTGGAGGCGGCGTAATCTCAGGCAGCTCTCCATACGACTGTGTGCCCTTGGCCACTTCTTCTAACACTCTGTTAACTGTATCTTCGGTCCGAGTCGAGCTCACGTGAAGCCTTCTGGCTGCCCGCATCACTGTCGCCGCCAGGAGAAAGCGGTTCTCGATTTTAATTCCAGCCTCGTATACTAGTGCCGACCGCATCATCTGCCTCAATTCCCGGTGAGTGGAGCGCTATCGATCAAAGGCCGGGGAGCGCTATCTGCCCCCTGACGCATCGTCTCCAACTCAGAGCATCTTTTGGAGGACAGCGACGCGGGATTCGAGAAGCGCCGCAGATCGCAAGAGGTGAATTGACGATCTCATCTTTTTCCAGCATACACTTCGCCGGCTGCATTCCCTAACGCTTTCCCTTATCTGATCCTTTCTGAAAGCCAGGCCGGCGCGATGGCTTTTGACAGTTCAGGGTTGTAAAGGTGCTATCCTTACGAGGTCGTCGAATCCGACTTGGCGCTTTTGCCTGTTCTGCTCTTCTGCTTTACGCGCAAACGATTCCACATTGAGTTCAGCGATTACATCAGGCAACAAAAGGAATGGTTTTATGGAGCAAGGAACAGTGAAGTGGTTTAACGATGCCAAGGGCTTCGGATTCATCAGCCGCGCCAACGGAGACGACGTGTTCGTTCATCACTCGGCCATCAGGAGCGACGGATTCCGCACTCTCAAGGAAGGTCAGACGGTCCAGTTTGACGTTGTGAAGGGACCGAAGGGCTGGCAGGCAGAGAACGTACAGGTCGCCTAAGCCAGACGCGGAACAAGTGTTTTGCGGCGATCCTCCCCGGCTGCAGCGATAAAGCCAATTGCGAGAAATCTATCTCGGCATGGCGGCGCTTGGATTCAGCCCGTGGCTGCGACTTAGTGCGCGATATTTCTTGCGTCGCTAAAGCCGCCACCGACAGGACAGTTGGCCAAGCGATTTCCCCGACAAATGTCGGCTAACTGTGTACGAACAAACGAAAGGGTTTTATGGCTGATCAACAGATGACCTGCAGCGACTGCGGACAGGATTTCACGTTTACGAGCGAGGATCAGGCGTTCTTCCAGGAACGCGGCTATTCGGCTCCGAAACGCTGCAAGACGTGCCGCCAGGCGAAGAAGAATGAGCAAGGCGGAGGCGGAGGCGGAGGATACCGGAGCGAATCGCAAGGCACGACGGTCACCTGTTCCGCATGCGGTAAGCAGACGACAGTCCCATTCGAGCCGCGAGGCGATCGGCCGGTGTATTGCCAGGACTGCTACAGCTCCCGGAAGAGAGATAGTGGCGGTGGCGGCCGTGGAGGGTTTCGGCAGAGGCGGTAAGTCTCTCGGCCGACAAATGAGCGTAGAGTTAGGTGCACATGACTGAAACTACGCGACAAGTGGTGTTGCCTACAAAAGCATCTGCAAACTGGAGATGCTCAGACTGCGCGTGGTCGCAACCGTTTGTGCGGCGGCTGGAACTGATCCCTGATTTGCCGGCAAAGGCTATACAGGATGCCTTTGACCGGCACAAATGCAGTGAGCATCGGCCGCCCAAATGGAGCAAACCGGGCTTCTAACCATCCTCATGGAGTTGCATCCGCGAAGCGCTCCCAAGTGCTTCGCGGAGACGCGCGACGTTCAGCAACTCGGTGAGGGTGTATACTGAAAGAGATCGAAGAATCCGATCTGGTCTTTTTTGCTTGTTCCGCAACCGCTACACGCAACCAATTCCAAATTGAGTTCAGCGGTACATCATTTCAAGGAACAAGTTCAATGGAACAGGGAACAGTTAAGTGGTTTAACGACGCGAAGGGCTTTGGCTTTCTGAGCACCGCCAGCGGTCAGGACGTCTTCGTGCATTTCTCCGCAATTCAGAGCAATGGCTTCCGCAGCCTTCAGGAAGGCCAGGCCGTTACGTTCAACGTCGTCAAGGGTCCCAAGGGCCTTCAGGCTGAAGACGTACGGATCGCGTGAGGAACAACACAGCATAGCGAGCGGGGCGGTCATCCCAGACCGCCCCGTTTTGTCATCGGAAGGAAATCAAATGAAAAAGCCCTCTCCCCGGCGCGATAAGTACTTCCTGAGAGATGTACACAAGGAAATCGATCTCTACGATCGCAAGCTTGCCTACCTCGATAAGTACGGAGATTTTGCCACGCCTGCCGATCGCGAGGAAGCCCAGGGAAAGATGGTCACCAAACGGGCTACCCTCGAAAGGACCGCCAAGGAACTCGCAGCATCGGGCGTTGAATTCGAAGACAAGGATCTCCCGCGATCCTTCCGTGTGGAGAGTCCGGGACAGGACAGCGTCCGGCCAGGTCTGTTTCTGGTGGAGCAGTCCTAGGGCATCCGCTTTCAATTCCAAATGTGCGCAGGTTGCGCTTTGATTCAAATCGCTGCTCGCTTCGGAATGAGCATGGTCGGGAGAGGGTGAGAATCCAGGTCCATGACGCCCCGACATCAATTCGCTCCGTTGTGCGATCTACATCATGCCCCGATGGAACAGATGATGTCGGACGAGGCTTCGGAAGAACCTCGCTCCTTTCATGCTTGCGGACGGCCAGATTGCACCCGGATCTTCCGCGATTCCATCGGCTATCTCGACTTCGTTGAAGGCGCGTTCGATGAATCGCGTTCTTCTGTCCAGAGATGTCCCCGCTGCGGATCCGCACTTTACCTGGCGGAGGCGGATCACGTTCTCAAGATTGAAACCCTGGAGTGTCCGCACACGGGCTGCGGTTTCTCAGTAGAGCATCGGTCCCCTTCCGCCCGATAGATCTGCGGTTCATCAGCTGTCGCTTTTGAGCGTATGCTCAGATTTGCAGCTTGCTTTATAGTTCTCACCCTGGGCAGTCCGTAGCTTGCTACGGACGAGGGATGTTCCCTTGCAAAGGCGCGAGAGTCAACATGGTGTGGGCAGGCGGTGTGGAACTTCCGACCCCGGTTTCCTCAATGATCGGACGAAATTATGCGAGTGCTGGACTTCATCAAGCGTGACAGGACATTCAGAGAGCCCGTCATCTACATCACCAATTTCTTCATGATTGTGTTTCATGCCGGCGCGGTGGCAGCTCTATTCATGTTCAGTTGGAAAGCCTTTGCGCTTGCCGTACTGTTGTGGTGGATTGCCGGCAGCCTCGGAATCGGGATGGGATACCACCGCCTGCTCACGCATCGCGGATACAAGACTCCCAAGTGGATGGAATACTTTCTGACCGTCTGCGCAACGCTGGCACTGGAAGGCGGACCCATCGCCTGGGTTGGGACCCATCGTGTCCATCACCAGAACACCGACCGGGAGGGTGATCCGCATTCTCCCCGCGATGGTAGTATCTGGGCCCACATGGGTTGGATTCTGACCGGCAAGTCGATGCAGGGACAAGCGGCAGAGCTCCTGCCCTATGTGCCGGAACTTCGCAAGGATGCATTCCACAGATTCATCAGCAAATGGCACTGGGTGCCGATCTCGACACTGGCCGTCCTGCTTCTTGTCCTTGGCGGATGGCAGTTCGTTCTGTGGGGAATCTTCCTTCGTACCGTCGTCGGACTTCATACGACGTGGCTGGTCAATTCCGCCACCCATATGTTTGGAAGACAGCGGTTTCGCACCCACGATGATTCCAGAAACAGCTTCTGGGTTGCAGCGCTTACGTTTGGTGAAGGCTGGCATAACAATCATCATGCGTATCCTCAATCCGCTCGTCATGGCATGACCTGGTACGAGTTCGATCCGAACTGGTATGGGATCTGGGTTCTGCGCATGCTGGGGTTGGCCTGGGATGTGAAGGCGCATGAGCTCGAGCCCTCCCATGGCTTGCCCGCTGCGCTTCCTGCTCGCGCCGTCGCTTTCTCGGCGAAGAATCCGATGAATGCGCTTCTGGTCTATCCTCAATTCCCCGATACCTTCTGGAGCTTCAAGTACGCGCTGTCGTTCCTGGGCAAGCGCGCGGCGCAACCTCCTCTGGGACTGATGACTGTGGCCGCACAGCTCCCCAAGTACTGGAACAAGCGCCTCGTTGACGCCAATGTGGAGCGGCTTCGCGACCGCGACCTGGCGTGGGCGGACGTGGTTCTTCTGAGCGGCATGCACATCCAGCACGACGCTTTGTCGGCAATCGTGGAGCGTTGCCGAGCGCTGGGCGTGAGGACCGTCGTGGGTGGCCCGATTACCAGCAGCGTAGCGTCGGCCGATCTCAAGGCGGATCACGTGGTCATCGGCGAAGCCGAGGACTTGATCGCCGACCTGGCGCACCACCTGGAACAGGGCACCGCCCCGGCTGTCTATCATGCCGCCGAGCGACCGGACATGCACACCAGTCCGCTCCCCGACCTGAGCCTCATCAAGATGAAGCGCTACTCCACCATGACTGTGCAGTACTCGCGCGGCTGTCCGTTCAATTGCGAGTTCTGCGACATCATCGAGATCTATGGCCGGCGTCCGCGAACCAAGACGGTAGCGCAGGTCATCGCCGAACTCGATCAGTTGCGTGCGGCGGGATGGCGGGAATCGGTCTTTATCGTTGACGACAACTTCATCGGCAACAAAGCGAAGGCCAAGGAATTGTGCGTTGCGCTTGCCGGATGGCGAAAGCAGTTTAAGAGGAACTTCGACTTTATTACCGAAGCTTCACTGAACCTGGCAGACGACCCCGAACTATTGCAGTTGATGAAAGACGCCGGCTTCAAATCAGTCTTCCTCGGCATCGAGACTCCCGATGAGTCAGGTCTGATCGCAAGCAATAAGTTGCAGAACACGCGCCGCAGCCTGCTGGATAGCATCGCCACCATCCAGAATTATGGGATGCAGGTGATGGGCGGCTTCATTCTGGGCTTTGACACCGATCACGCGGATATCTTCGACCGCATGGTTGAGTTTATTCAGAAGAGCGGTATTCCCATCGCGATGGTCGGGCTGTTGCAGGCCATGCCCGGAACGCAGCTATTTCGGCGCCTGCGCAAGGAAGGCCGCATTCTGGATGCGGGACACGGCAATAACACCAGCGAGCACTTGAATTTCCTTCCTCACATGGACTCGACACGCCTGGTCGAAGGTTACCGCTCCGTGTTGAAGCAAATTTATAGCTGCGAGGCATATTACGACCGCGTAAAGCTCTACCTCAACCGGACGCAGCCAAAGCCAGGCGAGTGGACTGCGAAGCAGCGCTTGCTCACGCAAAGCAATGCGCGCGCACTGGTCACTTCCATTCTGCGGCAGGGCATCTTCGGCCAGAGGCGCTGGAGCTATTGGAAATTCCTGCTGACCGCGGCTACGCGTTATCGCCGTTGTTTTGGCGCAGCCATGACTCTGGCAGTCATGGGGTATCACTTCCAGGTAATGACTCGGAAGCTCTTGAAGACCGTCGAAGAACCCGCGATAACGGTCACGGATGTGGCTGCCGTCACGAAGTAAAAGGGACCTGGCTGTCATCCTCCGAACCATCCGGGTGTTGCACATTCGGATGGTTCCTCAGGAAGTGAGGTGCGACCCTTCTGGCCCTAAGGTGATCCAGCCGCAATCCAGCCCCGATCCAGGCTCAGCTTCCCACCGGCACTGTTCCGGTAAGGAGCGCGGCGACGAAGCCTCCGCTACCACCCCGATACCCATCCCCTTTTCCACCAGGCCCCCGCCCGCCGCCACTATAAAATCAAGCCTGAACTCCGCCTGAACCAACCGGCCCATCCGGCGCCTGGAGGCTACTTGCTCTACTGGCTGCTTTATCAAAAGCTCTACCCGTTCTTTCACCCATTCCGAATCTTTCGCTATCTTACGTTTCGCACGGCGTTTGCCTCCGGCACTGCGCTGCTGATCGCCCTGCTCATCGGACCGTACGTCATCCAGAAGCTTCGCGATTTCCAGATCGGCCAGTACGTCCGCGAAGACGGCCCCCAGTCGCACCAGAAGAAGACCGGCACCCCAACCATGGGCGGCGTTCTCATCGCCATTGCCATCCTGCTGCCCACGATTCTCTGGTCTGACCCCGCCAACCCCTTCGTCTGGATTGCCGTCTTCTCCACCCTCGCCTTCGGCGCCGTAGGGTTCGCGGACGACTACATCAAAGTCGTCAAGCGCCGCAACCTTGGCCTCACCGCCCGCGCCAAGCTCGCCGGCCAGGCCCTCGCCGCCCTCGGCGTCGCCGTCGCCCTGGTCATCCTGCAGCAGTTCAAAATGTTCTCCACATCCCTCACGGTTCCCTTTGCCAAGAGTCTCCGCCCTGACATGCTCTGGCACTGGCCCATGCACATGCACTACATCGGATTCCTGGCCTTCGTGCCCTTCGTCCTCTGGGTCATCTTCGTCCTCATGGGATCCACCAATGCCGTCAACCTTACCGACGGCCTCGACGGCCTCGCCATCGGCTGCACCATCATCGCCGCCGCCGCCCTCGCCGTCCTCACCTACGTCAGCGGCCACGTCGTCTTTGCCGACTACCTCGAACTCCAGCGCATGCCCATGGTCGGCGAACTCACCGTCTTCTGCGGATCCATGGTCGGCGCCTCCATCGGCTTTCTCTGGTACAACGCCCACCCTGCTGAAATCTTCATGGGCGATGTCGGCTCGCTCGCCCTCGGCGGCGCCATCGGCACCGTGGCCATCATCATCCGGCAGGAACTGCTGCTGGCCTTCATCGGCGGCATCTTTGTCGTTGAGGCGGTTTCCGTCATGCTCCAGGTGGGCAGCTACAAGCTCCGCAAAAAGCGTATCTTCAAGATGGCGCCTCTGCACCACCACTTCGAGCAGCTCGGCTGGAGCGAGTCCAAGGTCATTGCCCGTTTCTGGATTCTGGCCCTGGTGTTTGCACTGTTTGCACTCACTACACTCAAATTGCGCTGACGCCGGCGACCCCGCACCCGGCGCCGGTGCACAATAGTTACGCGCGGGCAACACTCAGGAAGCAAGCCATGATGGATCTAAAGGGAAAGAAGGTTCTCGTCGTCGGCCTGGGAAAATCCGGCCTGGCCGCCGCCCTGTTTCTGCGCCACCGCGGAGCCCAGGTCACCGTCTCCGACGTCCGCAGCGCCGAAGCCCTCGCCAAAGACATTCCCGCCCTGCATTGAAGAAGGCATCTCCGTCGAAGCCGGCGGCCACGGCCTGCTGACCTTCCGCCGTCAGGACCTCATCGTCGTCAGCCCCGGCGTGCCCGTCGACACCCCTGAACTCGTCCAGGTCCGCAGCTTCGGCCTGCCCGTCATCGGCGAACTCGAGCTCGCCGCCCGCTTCCTCCAGGGCGACGTCCTCGCCATCACCGGCTCCAACGGCAAAACCACCACCACCACCCTGGCCGGCGAAATCCTCAAGGAATCCGGCCTGCCCACCCTGGTCGGCGGCAACATCGGCGTCCCCGTCGTCGCCCTCATTGACGAAAGCACGCACGAGCACCTGGTCCGTCCTTGAGGTCTCCAGCTTCCAGCTCGAGACGCACCCGCGAGTTCCATCCCCACCATCGCCGTCATCCTCAACATCACGCCCGACCACCTCGACCGCCACGGCACCTTCGAGAACTACGCCCTCGCCAAGGAGCGCATCTTCGCCCGACCAGACCGCTGAACGACTTCCTCGTCCTCAACGCCGATAATCCCCGCGCCGCCGGCCGCAGCCGAGCGCGCGCCATCGCAGGTCTACTGGTTCTCCATCGCATCACCCCGTTCCACGGGACGCCGGGCGAGCATGGGTCTGAAGGCGAGCAGGTCATGTTCCGCGCCGCCGAAGGCAGCCAGCCCGAAGCTATCCTTCCGGTCAGCGCCATCCGCTCAAAGGCGCGCACAACGTCGAGAACGTCCTCGCCGCCGTCTGCGCCGCCCGCCTTGCCGGCTGCCCGTCCGCGTCCGTCCGCGCCGCCGTCGAAAAATTCAAGGCCGTCGAGCACCGCCTCGAATTCGTCTCCACCATCAACGGCGTCGACTTCTACAACGACTCCAAAGCCACCAACGTCGACGCCACCGAGAAGGCCATCGCCGCCTTCCCCGGCGGCATCCACCTCATCCTCGGCGGCAAAGACAAAAACTCCGACTACACCACCCTCGCCCCGCTGCTCCGCGAGCGCGTCCGCGCCGTCTACACCATCGGCTCCGCCGCCGCCAAAATCGAGTCGCACCTGCGCGGCGTCGTCCCCATCCACTCCTGCCAGACCCTCGACGCCGCCGTGAAAGCCGCCGCCGGCGCCGCGCGTCCCGGCGACATCGTCCTGCTCGCGCCCGCCTGCTCCAGCTTCGATCAGTTCGAAAGCTACGAGCACCGCGGACGCGTCTTCAAAGAGCTCGTCCATGAGGCGCAGGGATCTGGATGTATGCCAGCACGCGTAGGCGTCGATAAGTGGATCTTCTTCACCACCCTGCTGCTGGTGTCGGTAGGGCTGGCGATGGTCTTCTCCGCCTCCGCCGTCGTGTCCCAGGAGCGCTACCACTCGCCCTACATCGACGTCTCCCGACAGGCAGTCTGGGCGCTGGCCGGCGTGCTCTCCATGATCGTCCTCATGCGCGTCGACTACACGCGCTACAACTCGCCCAGATTCATCTATCCGGCGCTCTCCATCACCACGCTTCTGCTGGTGATGGTCTTCTTCTTCAAGAACTCCCACGCCACCCATCGCTGGATCCGCTTCGGCGGCTTCTTCACCTTCCAGCCATCCGAGCTCTCCAAGCCCGTCCTCATCCTGTTTCTCGCCTGGTTCTCTGCACACGCGCCTCGACAAGATGCGCGACTGGAAGAACACCCTCCTGCGCGCGGCGTCTTCATGCCCATCGTCTTCATGCTGCTCGTCGTCAAGGAGCCCGACCTCGGCACCGCGCTGGTCCTCGTTCGGCGTCACCGCGCTCATGCTGGTCCTCGCCGGCATGGAGTGGAAATACCTCTTCATGGGACTCGGCCGCCGCGCTGCCGCCGCTGTTCGCCCTGCTCTTCTGGGTCTCCTGGCGCCGCCAGCGCATGCTCGTCTTCCTCCATCCCGAATCCGACCCCCAGGGCGCCGGCTTCCACATCAACCAGTCGCTCATCGCCGTCGGCGCCGGCGGCCTCACCGGCCGCGGCTTCATGGAAGGCATGCAGAAGCTCTTCTATCTCCCTGAAGCCTCCACCGATTTCATCTTCGCCAACATCGCCGAAGAGCTGGGCTTCATCGGCGCCATGGTCGATCGTGATCCTCTTCGGAATCTTCGCCGTCCGCGGCCTCCGTGTCGCCTTCAAGTCGCAGGACCCCTTCGCCCGCCTCACCGCCTTCGGCCTCACCATCGCCATCCTTCTTCAGGCCTTCTTCAACATCAGCGTGGTCCTCTCGCTGGTCCCGACCAAGGGCATCCCGTTGCCCCTGATCTCCACCGGCGGCACCAGCCTCTTCGTCACGCTCTCGGGCATCGGCATCCTCCTGAACATCTCCCGCAAAGTCGACTAAGCCCGCGCGCGTTTCGTTTTGCTTTCGTCGTTGCTTTCCTGTCTGTCATCCACGCAGGGGATCTGCTGTTACCCCAGCCATCCCCACCGTTTACCATCAAAAACGAAAGGCTCTCTCCTTTGTCCCAGCTCCGCGTTCTCATCGCCGGCGGAGGCACCGGCGGCCACATCATCCCCGCTCTCGCCGTCGCGCGCGAGCTCGAGGATCACCACGGCGCCGAAGTCCTCTTCGTCGGGACGCCGCGCGGGTTGGAATCCCGCCTCGTCCCCAACTCCGGATTCAAGCTTGAGCTCATCAAAGTCGGCCAGCTCAACCGCGTCTCCCTCCAGACCCAGATCCGCACCCTCTTCGACCTGCCCGTGGCCCTCGTCTCCTGCTTCCGGCTGCTCTGGAAATACCGCCCCGGCGTCGTCCTCAGTGTCGGCGGATACGCCTCCGGACCCGCTGCCGCCGCCGCCCTGCTGCTCCAGATCCCCGTCATGGCCCTCGAGCCCAACGCCATGCCCGGCCTCGCCAACCGCCTCATCGGCCGCTACGTCCGAGCCGCCGCCGTCAACTTCCCCGCCGCCTCCCGCTTCTTCCGCAATGCGGAAGTCACCGGAATCCCCGTCCGCTCCGAATTCTTCTCGCTCCCCGACCCACCCCCGCTCCCCCCGCGCCTGCTCATCTTCGGCGGATCCCAGGGCGCCCGCCTCTTCAACAACACCATGCCCAAAATCGTGGCGGAGCTCTTCCAGTCCGTCCCCGGCCTCTCCGTCCTTCACCAGTGCGGGCCCCGCTTCCTCGCCGAAACCGAAGCCATGTATCGCGCCAGCGGAGCCGACCCCGTCTTCTGGTCCGTCAAGCCCTTTCTCGACGACATGCCCTCCCGCTTCGCCTGGGCCAACCTGGTCCTCGCCCGCAGCGGAGCCTCCACCGTTGCCGAACTCGCCGCCTCCGGAAAGCCCTCGCTCCTCATCCCTTTCGCCGCTGCCGCGGACGACCACCAGAAACGCAACGCCGAAGAGATGGTCCGCGCCGGCGCCGCGGTGATGCTGGAAGAACGCGACCTGGCCGAGCCGACCTGGCTGAGCCAATCCCGGCCGAGCTAGCCCCGGCCGAGCTAGCTCCGGCCGCGCCCACCCCGGCCCAGCCCACCGGCCCCGCCCGCCTTTTCGAAACCCTCACCACCCTCCTCCGCGACCCCCAGCGTCTCGCCTCCATGTCCGCCGCTGCCCGTACCCAGGCCCACCCCGACGCCGCTCAGCGCATCGCCGCCAAACTCCAGCAACTAGCCGCCGCCCACTCCTGACTCCGGTTGAAAGGGTGTCTTGAGACCCTCGATGGGGCGGAAAGTTGCGGGAATTTATTTTTGTGCGGGGAGCGCAACATCCTCTGAAAAGAGTTGTTTAGAGAGACATAACCGGCGGGCACTGAGGCAAGCAGGAGCCAAGCCTCAGGGAGCCCGGAGCCGGAACGGGTTTCGCGAAAAGCGAGCGGGCCCACGGAGGAGGAGTTATGAAACAGCTAGGCAAATGGATGTTGGGTGCTGCAGTGGTGGCCGGAACTTTTGGCCTGGGATCGACGGCAGCCCAGGCGGCACAGGTCAGGGTCGGCGTATACGTCGGCGGCAGACCGGTGGCCTACGTCCCTCCGTGCCCCGGGCCTGGATATGAGTGGTCGGCGGGCTACTACTCGGGCGGCTACTGGGTTCCGGGACAGTGGAATTATGTGGGCGCAGGGTTCTATGGGCGCGGCTACGATGGCTACCAGACGTATGACCGGGACCGGGATCGCGGCCGGGATTGGGATCGCGGACGCGATCGCGATCGCGATCGGGACCGCGGACGGGATCGGGATCGGGACCGTGGACACGACCGGGATGGGGATCATTTCCGCAGGTAAGTAGTGACTTTTCCCAGAGCTGCGGAAAGACGGCCTCTCCGAAACTGGAGAGGCCGTTTTGCGTAAGTGGTGCGGGTTCGCGGGTAGGGGGTCCCGAAGAGCGGGTTCTTCGCTTGCGGCTCAGAATGACAAATTCTAATGGCGGATCGAGGGATCGTGGTCTCCCACCCTGTCGCCAGAAACAAGGCGACAGGGTGGGGCACGGAAGGTCTGTGCGACCCGGAGCGTATATTGCTGCTTGCTGATTGCGAAGGGGGTAGAATCGGTTCACGATCTGGCACGGTGGCCCGCAACTTTCAGTGGGTGGCGGTGTCTTATGGAATGGAGCCGGGAAGGGCTGGAAGGGTCCGACCGGTTGTGCTGAGCGGAGACGAGAGTTTCCGCGCCGGGTTCTCGAAGGTGGAAAGCACGAATCGGGGCCGGGACGGCAGATGGAGGTTTTATGCGGAGTGGTCGCCTTATCTTATTGGCTTTACTTCTATTAGTGCCTATGGCGATGACGGCGAATGCGCAGGTGTCAGTGGGCGTGGGTGTGGGAATTGGGCCGGCGGTGGTGGCGGGACCTGTAGCTTATGGTCCGCCAGATTGCTCGTGGGGCTATTATCCTTATTACCCCTATGGCTGCGCGCCGTATGGCTATTACGGGCCCAGCTGGTTTACGGGCGGCGTGTTCATCGGCGCAGGTCCTTGGTACCACTGGGGTTACGGTCACAACCACTGGGGCCATGGCGGTTACTATCACGGCGGTTATGGATATCACGGCGGCTACGGCTATCACGGGGCTGGATATGGGTCCCGCAGCATAGGTCCGCGGCCGGGCTACGGCGGCGGTTATGGATACCGTGGCGGAGTGGCAGGCACGCGGCCTGGAGTTGGCGGCGGAACTCGCTTCGGCGGCGCCGGTTACGGCGGTGGAGCCCGCGCCGGGGGCGGCTTTGGTGGTGGAGGCGGCTTCCACGGTGGTGGTGGCGGTTTCCACGGAGGCGGCGGCCACCGTTAAGCACCTGCGGTGTAGTTGATCAAGCTGGGGAGAAAGAGGCCTGTCCGCTTTGGCGGAGAGGCCTCTTTCGTCTGCCCGTCCGCACGTCTTCTCTATGGACATTCCCCAGCCTGCCCCGTTGTCCCTCCGCACTTTGTTACCCTGAATCTTCGTACCCTTCATGTTCGCCACCTCTCAGCACGCGCACTTCATCGGAATCGGTGGAATCGGCATGAGCGGCATCGCCGAGATCCTTCTCAACCAGAACATGAAGGTCTCCGGCTCCGATCTGCGCCGCAGCTCCGTCACCGATCGCCTCGCCGCGCTGGGCGCCATCATCTATGAAGGCCACGAAGCCGGCCACATCGGCGGCGCCACCGTCGTCGTCACTAGCTCCGCGGTGGGGCCGGACAATCCTGAAGTCCTCGAAGCCCGCGCCCGCAAAATCCCGGTGATCCAGCGCGCCGAGATGCTGGCTGAGCTCATGCGCCTCAAATACGGCATCGCCATCGCTGGCATGCACGGCAAGACGACGACCACCTCGATGGTTGCGTCGGTTCTCTCTGCCGGGGGGCTCGATCCCACCGTCGTGGTGGGCGGGCGCGTGGATGCGATGGGTTCGAACGCGCGCCTCGGCACTACGCAATTTCTGGTGGCCGAGGCCGACGAGAGCGACCGCTCCTTCCTCAAGCTCTCGCCTATCCTCGCCGTCGTCACCAACCTCGACCGCGAGCACATGGATACCTACGGCGACATGGAAGATGTGGAGCGCGCCTTTCTGGCTTTCATGGATCGCGTCCCGTTCTACGGCGCCGTCACCGCCTGCATCGACAACCCGGAGCTTGCGGCGATCCTGCCGCGGGCGCAGAGGCGCGTCTTCACGTATGGAGTGGCCCGCGAAGCCGACTACCGGTTGGAGCCGCTTGCGCCGGAGCCGGAATGCTACTCGCACTTTCAGGTGCACGTTGCCACCGGCATTCTGGGCCCGTTCAAGCTCCACGTGCCGGGCCGGCACAACGTGCTGAACGCAACGGCGGCGGTGGCGATTGGGCATCAGCTTGGGGTTGCGCCGGAAAAGATCGCCGAGGGGCTGAGGAACTTCCGCGGCGTCGACCGCCGTTTCCAGCATCGCGGCAACGCGCGGGGCGTGGCGGTGGTGGATGACTACGGACACCATCCGACGGAGATCAGGGCCACGCTGGCTGCGGCGCGGGAGTGCGGGTACAAGCATGTGCATGTGGTGTTCCAGCCGCACCGCTACACGCGCACCGCCGACCTGATGGATGAGTTCGCGGGCGCGTTCAAGGACGCGGATACGGTGTTCGTGCTGCCGATTTATGCGGCGAGCGAGCAGCCGATTCCGGGTGTGACGGCAGAGCTTCTTGCCCACCGCATTGAGGGTCCGCGGGTGCAGTTTGTGGCGGATTTTCCGGCGGCGATTGAGGCCGTGACGGCGCAGGCTCGCGAGGGCGATTTGATTCTGACGCTGGGAGCGGGAAGCGTGAGCCAGTTGGCGGGGCAGATTGTTGAGAAGCTTAGCCGGTAGCCAGTAGCCGGAAGCTTGTCATGCTTGTGTCAGAATTTCTCGCAGTGGAGGGTCTCCAAATTTCACCTTCAGCGTTGACCTTCGTGTTGTCCTTCCTGATCGCACTGTCTCTCGCAATGGCGGCCAACCTATGGATTCATTCGATGTGCAAAGAAGTGAACCAGCGGCTTCCAGAGCACGCCCGGATTGATATATGGGACCGATCGAAAATGTTCGAAATCCTAGGCAGGCATTCTGAGATGTATCCCGATAGCCCAAAGCGTTGGCAGATGTGGACTCTCTTCCTGTCCGGTGCCGTGTTCTTGTTCGGCGGCTTCGTCGCGTCATGGTGCATGCCGCACTGATCACGAACTCGACGGCATTTATTGAATCAAGCGTCGCTCGCAACGCAGCCTATAAAGAGCGCCGCGTCCCGCAGCCGCACCACCGGCGCCGAAGGCGCAATTGGCCGCACCGCAGGTGCCTGCTATCATGCCTCCGGCAATCCATCTGCATTCCGCAAGGAGTTGTAAGCATGTCCATGCGTTCCCGCCGCAGTTTTCTTAAGACCGCCTCGGCCTCGGCCGCTGTTCTTTCGCTCGCCGGCCCGCGTATTGTTCGCGCAGCCCTCATCGCAGTGTCCGGTCTGGAGCACCTTCCGCGACCGCCGCCACACCGCCGCCGATCCGCTCACGTGGAAGCCCGCCGGCCAGGTCTCCGCGCAGGCCGTCATTCTCAATACCGCGGACACCCGCCAGGAAATCCTCGGCTTCGGCACCGCCATGACCGACTCCTCCTGCTATCGTGCTGGCGCAGCTCTCGCAAGCGGAGCGGGACGCGATTCTGCACGACATCTTTGCGCCCAGCGAAATGGCGATGAACGTCTGCCGCACCTGCATCGGAGCGAGCGACTACGCGCGCACGCTTTACAGCTTCGACGAGAGCGACGAGCCCGATCCTGGAGCTGAAGAAATTCTCGATCGACCACGACAAGGAGTACTACCTTCCCGTGCTGCGCGAGAGCCGCAAGCACAACCCCGAGCTGTTTCTGTTCTCGTCGCCGTGGAGCCCGCCCAACTGGATGAAGCCCAACAAGTCGCATGCTCGGCGGGGCGATGCGCAAGCAGAGCTTCGATCCGTACGCGCGCTACTTCGTGAAGTTCCTCGAGGGCTACAAGGCCGAGGGCGTGCGCGATCAATGCGGTGACCGTGCAGAACGAGACCGACGCCGAGCAGGAAGGCCGCATGCCCGCCTGCCTGTGGGCGCAGGAGCAGGAGATGGAGTTCGCGGCGAAGTTTCTGGCGCCTGCCATCAAGAAGGCCGGGCTCGATACGAAGGTTTGGCTGCTCGACCACAACTACAGCCTGTGGGGCCGCGCGCATCGACGAACTCAGCGATCCGTCGGTTTACGACGCCGTTGACGGCATCGCCTGGCACGGCTACGTGGGCGAGGCCGAGTGCGATGAGCCGCGTGCACGACGCCTTCCCGCAGAAGAACGCGTACTGGACCGAGGGCGGCCCGGACATCTCGCAGCCCGACTACCAGACCGACTACACCACCTGGGCGCAGAGCTTCAACGACATCCTGAACAACTGGGCGCGTTCGATCACGGCGTGGAATCTCGCGCTCGACGAGAAGGGCAAGCCGAACATCGGGCCGTTCTCCTGCGGCGGGACGATCACGGTTGAGAACGGTTCGCACAAAGTGATCAAGAGCGGCCAGTACTGGGCGTTCGCGCACTACTCGCGGCATATCAAGCGCGGTGCGAAGGTGTTCGCGACGAATGGAGTTGCGCCGGATGCGAAGAGCGCGGCGGTCAGCTACAGCGGGTTCGTCAATCCTGACGGCAAGCATGTGCTGGTGGTCGCCAACAAGGGCGCGCAGCAGCGGGTGCAGTTCGTGATGGGCGGGAATGCGATCGATCTCGATCTGCCGGCGGATTCGGTGCACACGTTGGAATGGATGTAGGCAGCCACTCGGATACGACTACGAACCTCCCGTGCCCCATCCTGTCGCTTTGTTTCTGGCGACAGGATAGGAAACCACAAACCTCACCCAGCAGGCCCTTCAATACACACTTCCACCCGCCTGCGACGACTCAATCTTCCCGGCCTTTACATCCAGACGGTACGCCGACGAATTCCCCGTCCAGGTCTTGAGATTGAACGCATGTCCCGGCGTCACCTTCTGCACCGCATACGGCCCGAAGGTCAGCGGCTTCCCAGACTCCACCACGCCGGAGCCCTTGCCCGCATCGATGAAGTAAGCGCCGCCGCGCCCCACGACGCGCGCCGCTCCATCCGGCTCCAGCAGCACCGCGGCCCGCTCTTCCACGCCAATTCCGCGCACGTGCTGCGCACTTCATAGCCGCGCCAGAAACACCAGCGGCCGCCCCATGCGATTCCGTTTCGCAAAATGCGTATCGGTCACAATGCCGCTCAGAATCGGGATGCGCAGGAACCCCTCGACCAGCGTGTTGCGCGGCCCAAACGGATCGCTCATGGCCAGCTCGCCGGTCAGGTTCGGATCATCCGGCTTGTCGCCCTGCGCGGAGAAGGCCCACTCGCCCATCACCGCAAGGCCGGCGCTGGTTCCGCCCAGCGGAACGCCGCGGTCGATGTCCGATTGCAGCGCGTCCTGCGACCGGCGACTTCATCCAGAAGTTGATGTAGTTGGCCTGGTCGCCGCCGGCGATAAATACCGCGCTCGCCTTGCGGATCGCTGTGGCGACGAACGGGATCTTCGGCCGCCGCGCGATTGGGAAGGATCACGGTGGCCACCGAGTTCAGCTTGGGGCACAGCTTCTGGATGTAGGGGTTGTAGTCGTCATCGCCGGTGGCGCGCAGAACCAGGAAGTCGCCGCCGCCGGCGCGGTCGCACAGAAACTGGAACGCCTCGTCGAGGTCTGTGCCGCCGCCCATCAGCGCGTACCCGGCGCGCGGCTGCGCGCTGCGTGGCGTCTGCGGGATTGCCGACGCGGAAGTATTTGTATGCGTGGTCTGCTTGCGCGAGACAGGGAAGCGCCAGGGCCGCCGTAAGCAGAGTGCTGACCAAGAGTCCAGATTTACGATTCATTTTGCCAGCTTAATGCACGGCCCGGGCCGATTCGGTGTGACAGAGAGAAAAGCAAGGGCCTTATGGTTGTCGCTACAATGCGGTTGAATCCGTTCCGACTCCGCGCCATGCACGCAGCACCTCAATTCGATCTCGTCTCGATCGGCGGCGGCCTGGCCGGTTCTGCGCTCGCCAGAGTCATGGCTGAACGCGGCTATCGCGTGCTGGTGCTGGAGCGCACTACGCAGTTTCAGGATCGCGTGCGCGGCGAGGCTACGCATCCGTGGGGGACGTGGGAGGCGCGGTGGCTCGGCCTCTACGACTTGATGCTCGCCTCCAACGGCGTCGAAATTTTGCGCACCGATGAGGTGATTGCGCGGGGGCCGGTGAAGCCGCGCGACAACGTCAACGGAACCGCATTCAAGTTGCCACGGCTGTGCTTCTGCCACCCAACCATGCAGCAGAACCTGATTGGAGTGGCTGCGGACGCGGGTGCACGGATCGAGCGCGGTGTCACGGTCACAGCGGTCGAAGCGCGAACTGAGTCGGGGCCTGCTGCCGTCGTCTGGAGCAGGGCAGGGAGCAGCTACCGCGCCACCGCTCGCCTGATTGTTGGGGCGGATGGGCGCTCGTCGCAGGTGCGTGCTTGGGCGGGGTTCGGCCCGCGCATTCACCACGATCCGCCGTGCCTGGTGATGGCTGGCGTGCTCCTCAGCGGCACGCCGGTTGAACGCGGCATCAGCTACGCGCAAATCAATCCAGCGAAAGGGCGCAAGGTCATTCTTCTTCCGCAGGGCGATGGCCGCGTCCGCGCCTATCTCTCCTGGCACATCGCCACCGGCGCGCCGCGTGTTTACGACTTTCCCCGTTTCCTGGATGAATGCCTCGCGATGGGGACCCCGCCCGATCTGCTTGCTGGTGCGCAGCAGGCCGGGCCGCTGGCGAGCTTCGATTGCCACGAGACCTGGGTCGAGCATCCTTACAAAGACGGCATTGCGGTGATCGGCGACGCCTCCGCCAGCAGCGATCCCACCTGGGGTCAGGGCCTTGCGCTCACCCTGCGCGATGTACGCACCCTCTCCGAAGCTCTCACTAACGCAGACGACTGGGATGCTGCCTGCGATGCCTGGGCCCGCGAGCACGACCGCTATCACGCCATCATTCGCGAAGTGAACAACTGCTGCGCCCAGCTCTTCATGGACCCGACGCCGGCGGGGGAGGCGCTTCGCCGCCGCGCGCTGCCACGCATTGCGGAAGCCCCCTCCCGCGCCCCGCAGCATCACTTCGCCGGGCCCGACTTGCCCGCTGTCAATCTCCGCGCGCGCTTTCTGGCGGAAGACGTCGATAGGCCCCGGTTGATACCCGCCGGTTAGAGCAGCGGCAGGAAAACTCTCGAGGAGATGCAGGGACACGTGGCCTTCGCGCGCCGTCCCTACGGGACTTCGGAACCCAATGGGTGCGTGCCGTCCCCACGCTGAAGCGCGGGGCTAACAAACTCTGCGCCTCCGGCGCGTTCGTCCAGTGGTCGCCTTTTTCCCTCGGTCCCTTGTTCCCTTTGTCCCTCGGTCCCTTTGCCCCACGATCCCGCGCCGTTAACCCATGGGGTTCCCCTTGCATTCACCATGCGGAAATCCACTTCTCTGCGCCCTATAGTGGACTCTGGCGAATCTCACGACCCTGCTCAGGCGTGGCTCAACGCAGTTCCAAAATCGGATCCCTTCCCTGGGAGGACCAGACGTCCGAAGAATCTCGCTTCCGGCGTGTACAGGAAGTCTCGCCTCGGGCCGGCCGCAACCCGTCCGGGCGCAGTCTGCCGGGGATGCCGGTCGACATGGCGGATCCTGAAGAGGACGAAGAGCTTCCGCGCCGTCGCCGCCGCTACGACACACCCTCCGGTCCCTGGTACAAGCCAGAAGGCAAGCTGGGCCGCATCCTGCTCGCCAGTGGAGCATTGCTCGTGATCGGCGGCGTCACTACCGGCGTCATCCTGATCAAGAACGCTCTCGAGCGCGACGCGCGCTTCCGTATTGCGGGAACCGGAAACATTCAGTCCGCCGGACTGGGCCAGGTCACGCGCGCCGATATCCTGCCCATCTTCGGCGCCGACATCGGCAAGAACATCTTCTTCATCCACCTGGGCGATCGCCGCAAGGAACTGGAACAGATTCCGTGGATCAAGAGCGCCACGGTCATGCGTATCCTGCCCGACCAGATCCGCATCTCGGCGGTGGAGCGCACTCCCGTCGCCTTTGTCCGCGAGGGCCAGCAGATCCAGCTCGTCGACGGGGATGGAGTGCTGCTGAGCATGTCGCCGGAGGGAATGACGCAGCACCACTACTCGTTCCCGGTGGTCACCGGCATCGATCCGCACGACGCCCCGGCGGCACGCCAGGCGCGCATGGCGGTTTATCAGCGGCTGGTCGGCGAACTCGACTCGACGGGGCAGAATATCTCCCGGCAAATCTCCGAGGTCGACCTGACCGACCCCGAAGACGCGCGCGTGATCATGCAGGACGATCCCACGCTGCTGCACTTTGGCGATGAGCAGTTCCTGGCGCGCTACCAGCGCTACAAGGCGCGCATTGCCGAGTGGCGTCAGCAGTATCCGCAGCTTGCCGCCATGGACCTGCGCTATGACAGCCAGGTGGTTCTGAAGATGTCGTCGGATTCGGGTGCCGCGCCCACGTCGGTCGTCGCGGCCGATGCCAAACCGGCCGCATCGTCGCCGAATGACACGGCAGCCGGAAAGCCAGCCGGAAAGCCTTCGGCGGCCAACCACGCAGATTCGCCGGCACCGGCCCCAGTTCCACACAGGCCGCGGCCAAGCCTGGGCACAAGCCGCAGCCGCATCACGCCAAAGCAGCGCCGAAAACCGTACCCAAGTCGGCGGCGCAACGCGAACGGGAACGCCGCGAGGCAGCGCACCGCGCCGCACTCGCTCGCCATCAGCACGCACCGACCTCAACCGCCGCAGCCCGGCAGGGGCAATGAGCACACGATGAGCCAGAGCCAGGAAAACCTGATCGTAGTGCTCGACATGGGCAGCGCGCACGACGCGCATCCTGGCGGCCGATCTGAATGAGGGAGCCCTGCGCTATCGCGGCCACGCGGCCATGGAGTCGGCCGGCATGCGCAAGGGGCTTATCGCCGATCTCGGGCCGGCCGCCCGCGTGGTCAAGACCGCCACCGAGCACTGCGAGCGCGTCGCCCGCGCCAACATCGACGAGTGCGTGGTCGGCGTCGGCGGTCCGCATATCCGCGGCCTCAATACCAATGGCGGATTCGAACTGGGCAGCCGCATGCGCGAGATCACGCGCGAAGACGTGCGCACCGCTGTCGAGCGCGCCCGCGCCGTGGAGCGCCCGCCCGACCGCGAGATTCTGCACCTGCTGCCGCGCCAGTTCATCGTCGACGATCAGCCCGGCGTCTTCGATCCCGTGGGCATGGTCGCCGCGCGGCTCGAAGTCGATCTGCACATCGCCACCTGTTCCGGCTCGGCGCTGCAGAGCACGGTTACCTGCGCCAACCGCGCCGGGCTTGAAGTCACCGAGGCGGTGCTGGAGTCGGTTGCCGCGGCTGAGGCCACCCTTTCCGCCGATGAGCGCGAACTGGGCGTATGCCTGCTCGATATCGGCGCTCACTCCAGCGACCTGGTTGTGTTTTTCGAGGGCGCCGTCGCGCATACGTCGTCGGTTCCGGTCGGCGGCGCCCATTTTACGAACGATCTTGCCGTCGGCCTGCAGATGCCGGTGACGCACGCCGAGCAGCTCAAGCGCCAGTACGGCCACTGCGTCGTGACCGCGGTTCCCGCAGAACGCCGAGATCGAGATCGCCAATCCCAATCCGCAGATGCTTGCCCTGCGCGTGGTGGCGGAGATTCTGGAGCCGCGCGCCCGCGAGCTCATGTACTTCGTCAAAGAGAGCCTGCGCAACGGCGGCGTGCTCGACGCGCTGGGCGCGGGCTGCGTGCTGACCGGCGGCGGCGCCATGCTGCCCGGAATGCTCGACGTCACCGAAAGCCAGCTTCGCGTGCCCGCGCGAACCGGGAATGCCGGTGCGGCTCTCCAACATGCCGGGCGAACTGGCCCATCCGGGCTTCTCCACCGCCATCGGCATGCTTTTGTACGCACACCGCACGCGCGTCACTCGCGCCGCGGAAAACAACGGATTGCGCGCCAAACTGCGCGCCATTTTTGCAGCGAGTTTTTAGGACAAGAGATTCAGCAGGAGGCCGAGGAAGTTCATGGAACAGCCAACACAAGCCGGGGAAATGCGCATTCAGTATCACGATGAGACGCCCGCGCGGCGCGCGCATCAAGGTCATCGGCGTGGGCGGCGGCGGCGGCAACGCCGTCAACCGCATGATCCAGTCGCACATGGAAGGCGTCGAGTTCATCGCCGCCAACACCGATGTGCAGGCGCTGAAGCTCTGCAAGGCCCCGGTGAAGCTGCAGCTCGGCGTGAAGCTCACCAACGGGCTGGGCGCGGGCGCCAATCCTGACGTGGGCCGCAGCGCCGCGCTCGAAGACGCGGACAAGATCATCGAAGCGCTCGAAGGCGCCGACATGGTCTTCGTCACCACCGGCCTCGGCGGCGGCACCGGCACCGGAGCGGCGCCAATCATCGCTTCGCTGGCCAGCGAAATGGGCGATCCTCACCGTCGCGGTGGTCACCAAGCCGTTCGCCTTTGAAGGCAAGCGCCGCCATGCAGCAGGCGGAGCGCGGCCTGCAGGAGCTGATCGACTCCGTCGACACCATGATCGTGATCCCCAACGAGAAGCTGCTGGCGGTCGCCAAAGACGCCGGCTTCTTCGAGTCGTTCCGGTCGCCGACGACATTCTGCGCCAGGGCGGTGCAGGGCATCTCCGACATCATCACCATTCCCGGCATCATCAACCGCGACTTCGCCGACGTGAAGACCATCATGGCGGGCATGGGATACGCGGTGATGGGCACGGCCATCCGCGCGCGGCGAAAACCGCGCCATCGAGGCGGCGCAGGCTGCCATGGCTTCGCCGCTGCTCGAGGCCGGAGCCATCGACGGCGCGCGCGGCATCCTGATCAACATCACCGGCTCCAGCTCGCTGCGGCTGTCCGAGGTCAACGAGGCTTCGACATCATCCAGAGCGCCGCCCACGAAGACGCCAACATCATCTTCGGCGCCGTGCTCGACGAGAAGATGAGCGACGAAGTCAAGATCACGGTCATCGCCACCGGCTTCCGCGACCAGATGCCCGAGCGCCGCGCCCGCATGCTCACGGTGGAAGATGCGCCCGTGGTCTCGGTTCCGGTCCTGGCGAGCGAGAACTGGATGCGCGAGCCCGTTCGCAGTGCCGGTCCATGAGCCGATCGGTTGTGCCGGTCGACCGAGCTCGTGTGCCGGCAGCTCCGCCCGCGTCGCGGCTTACTGAGCGCAGTCGCATGAGTCTGAGCCGGAGCGCACCCGGCCTCTCCAGGTTGCTCCGCCGCCCGCTTCATGAGCGAATCGAGGAAATCGACCAGCCTGGAGCCGATCCTGGCGCCGGTCGCCGGAGCCGGCAGAGATCTGGTCAAGGTCGAGCGCGACATGAAGGCCTTCGACGAGTTGTTTGCGAGACGACTCGGGCCCTCGCGTCCGCGGTTCGCGGAACTCAGCGAGGAGCCGCCCTTCAAGCCGCTGCCGCGCGATTATGCCTGGGACCTGGGGAACGGCGTCCGGCCAACGGCGCCGGCGGAGCAGCCGGTTGGCGCACTTTTTGCCGAGCAAGCGCGACGACATGGAGCGGGATCTGGATGTGCCGGCCTTCATGCGCCGGATGCAGTTCTAGGTGAATCTGGTTACGGATGGACCGTAACCTGAGAGTTCCTAACTTCGGCCCTTCGATTTGCCCCTTCAACTGCACCACAGACCGGGCATAAGGGCCGCAACGGGCCGAACCAGGGATCCAGGGACGGGCACTAGAGGCTTGGAGAATCCCGCACATGGCTCCATAATAGGAGCAGCGGCGGATTTCTCCCGGCACGGGCAGCGCGGAGCAGTTTCGGCGGAGTCCAATATTGAGCTGAAGTGTTCTGCGTCACAGGGTTTTTCATCGGGCTGCGGGAGATTGGCTGTATATTCGGGTTGTAACCTCCAGCCAGATGAAAATTTTTTGGATTTCGCGGCCCGTCGGGTGAACGATTCAGGTGCACCACGAAGGTCGCGGCAGAGCTCTTCGGCGAGCGGGTCAGTCCCGAGCCGGAAGCTCAAATGAGAGGGATCGAAGTCTTTTTGCGGCGAATTTGCGCAAGATCTCCGCAAATGGAACGAGTGAAACAGGAAGTGCGCCTCCCCCAAGGCGGACGCACGGCAAGAATCCATTGTTGAGAGGATGCTGGCTGGATGAGATTGTCCTGCGCTCTGATTATTAGCTTCGCCTTGGCGGGAACCGGGGCGCCTCCGCGGTCGCCCTTGACGCGCCGCACACCCTTCATCACACCCGGTCGCAGCACCTGGTCGAAACCCACGCGCATCACGCTGCCGCGCACTCCGCGGTCCACGAGCGGCGAAGGCCGCTCCCAAGTCGGCGGCCAGGGCCACCTCGAAGGCAGCGCACAAGGCCGCACCCCAGGCAGCAGTGGTCCGGACCACCCGCCACTCTTCCAAGACCGGCAACGGCGCAGCAACCATTCGCCGCGCCAGCCTCCATGGGCGGCACCACTATTATGCGAGCGCTTTACCGCCAGTTCGTTCGCGGGCGCTGACCAGTTCGCGGGCGACATCACCACCGGCGAAGACCCGGTTGTCCGCCAGGCCGCGATTGACGCCCTGGGCGACATGAACGGCACCGCCGTGGTGATCGACCCCTCGAATGGCCGCATTCTGGCGATGGTCAACCAGAAGCTGGCCCTCTCGCCGGGCGCCGAACCCTGCTCCACCATCAAGATCACGGTTGCCATGGCGGCCCTCTCCGAGGGCATCGTCACGCGCGACACCATGGTCCAGCTCCCCGGGTTCCGCATGAACATGACCCAGGCGCTGGCCAAGAGCAACAACCTCTACTTTGAAGAACTTGGCCGCGAGCTCGGCTTTGAGCGCGTGAAGCACTACGCCAATGAGTTCGGACTGGGCGAGCTGGCCGGATGGCACATCGACGGCGAACAGCTCGGCACCTACCCTGACCAGGCGATCCCGGCCGCTGAAGGCGGAGTGGGCAAAATGTGCAGCTTCGGGCAGGGCGTTTCGATGACTCCACTGCAGCTTGGCGCCTACGTGGCAGCTCTGGCCAATGGCGGAACCCTCTACTACCTGCAGCATCCCACCTCCACCGTCGAAGTTGCCGAGTTCACGCCACACGTCAAGCGCACCCTCGACATCGCCAAGTACGTCCCCGAGCTTCAGGACGGCATGGCCGGCGCAGTGGAATACGGAACTGCCCGCCGCCTCAGGGCAAGCTTCACGGAACTGCCGGTGTTCGGCAAGACCGGCACCTGCTCGAACAACGGCACCCGCTTCGGCTGGTTTGCTTCCTTCTCCGAGGCGCCCCAGGGAAGCCTGGTTACGGTGTTCTTCCTCGAAGGCGGACGGCCCACCTTCGGCCCCCGCGCCGCGGAACTGACCGGCGCTTTCTATCGCAATCTCTGGGATCACAACTACTTCATCAACAAGCCGGTGCAGGCCACCGCATCCGCCAACACCCCGGCAGACGCCACGGCTGGCGCAAATCAGTAGCGGCTCAATGGGCTCAATGAGGAGGCCGCCCGCGGGCGGCCTCCTTCGTTTGCAACGAATCAATTGCTCGCACATCCCATAGGCAGACGGCTTCCTTGTTGCTCTTTATCCGGGCGAAGGGCTACCTTTACTATCCTGCGGTACTAACGGAGATCCATGTCCCTTCCCACGCACATCCTTCTTACCTATGGTTACCTGCTGCTGTTCGCGTGGGTGCTGATCGAGCAACTGGGCGCGCCGCTGCCGGCGATCCCGGCACTGCTGGCTGCCGGTGCCCTGTCCGCGCAGGGAAAGATCAGCTTGACGGAGGTCCTTGTGCTGGGGCTGACCGCATGCCTGATTGCCGACAGCAGCTGGTTCTTCTTTGGCCGGCGCTACGGCCAGCACGTCCTCAACCTGCTGTGCAAGCTGTCGATGGAGCCGACCTTGTGCGTTCGCCGGACCCAGCTCCAGTTCAGCAAGAACCGCTACCTGACGCTGCTCTTCTCCAAATTCGTTCCGGGTCTTGCCATTTTGAGCCCGCCGGTCGCAGGCCAGGCCGGCATGAGCTACGGGGAATTCGCCCTGATCGACGGAACCGGGGCGGTGTTGTGGCTGCTGGCATACCTGGTTGGCGGCCGCCTCTTCGGCGACGCTCTCAAGCGCGATCCCAGCCTGCTGAACTGGGTGGGGCGCTTCTCTGGAGCGCTGCTGCTGTTGGCCATCGCGGGTTTCTTCATCGCCCGGCTGGTGCGGCGGCGCATGGTGCTGCGGCAGATGGTGGAGTCGCGCATGGAGCCGGAGGAGCTTTACGCGCAGATCCAGGGCGGCGAAGAGGTTTACATTGTCGACCTGCGGCATCCGGTGGAGCAGGTGACCGATCCCTTCATTCTGCCTGGTGCGCAGCGCATTGCGCCTGAGGACCTGACCCATCGCGTGCAGGAGATACCGCTCGATCGCGACATCATCCTCTACTGCACCTGCCCCAACGAAGAAACGGCGGCGCATACTGCCATGCGGCTTCACAGGCTCGGCGTCGAGCGGGTGCGTCCCCTGCGGGGAGGCTATCAGGCCTGGAAAGGCCTGGGATATCCGATGGAGGCCATCCCGCCCGTGAACCCGCAGGCTACGCTGGTCCAACTGGGATAGCTGCGCGCGCTGGGCTAGACTGGCGGAAAACACGGCCGTTCCGTGTAGGGAGGCTCATTGGCCGGACACCACCTGTCTGTCCTCTTCATCCAACTGGGCGGAGCGATCATCGGACTCGCCATCCTGGCGCGCCTGGCGAGCCGGTGGGGCTTCTCGTCGATTTCGTTTTACCTACTGGGAGGGCTGGCCTTCGGCAAGGGCGGAATCGAACCTCTCGACGCGTCGAAGGCCTTCATTCGGGACGGGGCCGAGATTGGCGTTCTGCTGCTGCTGTTCATGCTGGGCCTCGAGTACTCGGGCGCCGAGCTGCGGCACAACCTTAAAGGCGGAATGGTAGGCGGGCTGATCGACCTGCTGCTGAATTTCCCGCCGGGGCTGATTGCAGGGCTGCTGCTGGGCTGGGGCGTGTTGCCGTCGGTTCTGCTGGGCGGTGTGACACTGATCTCGTCGTCGGGCATCATCTCCCGCGTGTTGTCTGAACTGAAGCGAACGAACGCAGCGGAGACGCCGAGGGTGCTCGCCATCCTGGTTCTCGAAGACCTGATGATGGCGGTGTATCTGCCGCTGGTGGCGGTGCTCATTGCGGGCGGCGGGGCCATGAGCATGGCGGTTTCGATCAGCGTGGCCACGGTGACCGTTGCCGTGGTGCTGTTTATCGCCACGCGATACGGCGATGCGCTGAGCGCGCTGGCCGGGCACACATCGGACGAAGTGATTCTGCTGACCGTGCTGGGGACGATCCTGATTGTTGCGGGGATTGCTGAGAGGCTGCAGGTGTCGGCGGCCATCGGCGCGTTTCTGGTGGGAATTGCGGTGTCAGGGCCGGTGGCGGAGCGGTCATACCGCCTAGTGACGCCGCTGCGCGATCTGTTTGCGGCCATCTTTTTCTTCTTCTTCGGGCTGGAGATCGATCCGAAGAGCCTGCTGCCGGCGCTGCCTGTTGCGCTGGCGCTGGGCGTCGTCACTGCGGGAACGAAGATCTTGACCGGATACTGGGCGACGCGCGGGGCGGGACTCGACAAGCGATTGAGGCTTCGCGCGGGGCTGACGCTGATTGCGCGTGGCGAGTTCTCAATCGTGATTGCCGGGCTGGGCGGCGTGCTGGAGCCGCGGCTCGAATCGCTCGCCGCGGCGTATGTATTGCTGATGGCGGTGCTAGGGCCGATGGCGGCGCGGATTGTGAAATGAAACGGGCGATTCTTGCGCGATGCGCGGGTCCCGCGCGATGATCGCTAGGCGGCGACTTCCCCGTAGCGCGGTTCGACCCATGGGCCGCTGTCGCTGCGCGGTACCGTACATATTTGGTTCAACCTGCATGTTTTGAGCCGGGCAGACCAGACGCGGCAGTGTCCTGCGCGATCCGGCGCTTTCCAAAACGAGACGCAGCCCCACGAACGAAAGAGAGAATTCGATGCCGACAATCACAACCAAAGACGGGACAAAGATCTTCTACAAGGACTGGGGCACCGGGCAGCCCATCGTGTTTTCGCACGGATGGCCGCTCAGCGCAGACGACTGGGACAACCAGATGCTGTTCTTCGGGCAGCGCGGCTATCGCGTGATAGCCCACGACCGGCGCGGCCACGGGCGCTCGACCCAGACATGGGACGGCAACGAGATGGACACCTACGCGGACGACCTTTCGGCGCTGTTCGAAACGCTGGATCTGAAGAACACCATCATGGTGGGGCACTCCACTGGAGGCGGCGAGGTGGCGCGCTATCTCGGACGCCATGGAACCAGGCGCGTGGGTAAAGCGGTGCTGCTGGGCGCGGTGCCGCCGGTGATGGTGAAGAGCGACAGCAATCCCGGCGGCCTGCCCATCGACGTGTTCGACGGCATACGCAAGGGCGTGGCGGAGAACCGCTCGCAGTTCTACAAGGACCTGACGATGCCGTTCTACGGCTACAACCGCCCGGGCGCGAATGTGTCGGAGGGTATCCGTGAGCACTGGTGGCTGCAGGGCATGATGGGCGGCGTGAAGGCGCACTACGACTGCATCAAGGCATTCTCAGAGACAGACTTTACTGAGGATCTGAAGAAGATCGACATACCCACGCTGGTGATGCATGGCGATGACGACCAGATTGTGCCGATTGCGGATTCGGCGCTGCTCTCGGCCAAGCTGCTGAAGAACGCCACGCTGAAGGTGCATCCGGGGCTGCCGCATGGAATGGCGACGACACATCCCGACGTGATCAACGCGGATCTGCTGGCGTTCTTCAAGAGCTGAGAGATAGGCGGAGTCCCGTCGAAAGGGCCCCGCCTTTCAGCACGCATTGCACGATGCGCTTATTCCGCGGCGGCTTTGGCGGCCTTCTGGACCGAGAGGTCTTTCGATTGCGATGCGACTGCCGAGAGAGACTCGCGGAGCTTCAGCATCAGCGTCGGGTTTTGCCTGACTGCGGCGGTCCTGCTGATTTTGTTCAGGGACTCGATAGCCTGGAGCGCAACCGTGGATTGGCCCGATTTAGCAGCGGTGAGCGAGACGTTTGACAAGGCATCGACGGAAGCCTCCGGAGCTTTGACAGCGCTTGCCTCAATTTGAGTGATGGCCTGTTTGGAGCTGTCGAGGATCTCGGCCTTCTTGGCCGAGTCAGTGACGGTCGAGGAGAGTTCGAGGCTCTTGTTGATCACCGGGACCGACTGTTGAACGGCGGCGCTCACCTGGGCGGAGTTGCCGCTCTGAGTTGCGCTTTGAACCTGCTGGGTACTCTGTCCCAGTTGCGCGTTCTGGTTTGAGGCCGCGGCGTTAGAGGCGAGGCGCGCGCCGGCGGAGAGCATAGGCTGCCAGGCAAGGCCGCAAAGGATGCCGAAGACGTAGGTGCGGATAGCTCCCATGTCGGACGCTGTGAGCACGTAGACGCCGACGGCGGCGGCGAGCGCGCCAAGCAGCATGAGGACAGGGACCGTGCCGGCTCCGAAGACAACGGGGAGCTTGGTGCCCGTCCATATCGCGGTGATCCAGTAGAGCAGACCGCCGATGGCTCCGGCGATGAGGACAAAGAGCAGCGCGATGAGGGTGGATTGATTGATTCCCCTGGGGAGCGACTGCGTACTTTTGGTGAGCAGCGGCATGAGGACCTCCGGTACGGACGGTGCGGCATTCACGGCGTGCGCCGCGATCGGATGTCGATGCCGGGTGCGCGCAGCCTGTTGCGGCTGTCGAGCGGGCTCTTCGACCCCAGAATCCGTCAAAGTGAAACCAACGCGCGAAAGGGGCGGGAAAAGACGCCTAAGTGTAGCAGAGGCGCGGAGAGCGCCTACAAGCACATAGTGGAGAGAGGCCTTCGATTGTGACGGCTTAGTATGGGGAGGGGAGTGGACTCGATTGGCCTACGACGACCTGCGCGACTGGATCAGGACACTGGAGAAGAGCGGCGAACTGAAGCGGATCACGGTGGAGGTGTCTCCGGAGCTGGAGATCACGGAGATCACCGACCGGATGTCGAAGATAAAAGCGGGCTCTTCGCCTGCGGCTCAGAATGACAAATCAGGATATGCACCCGGCGGACCGGCGCTGCTGTTTGAAAACATCAAGGGCCATCCGGGGCACAAGGTGTTCATCAACCAGTTCGGCAGCGAGCGACGCATGGCCATGGCTCTCGGAGTCAGCAAGCTCGATGAGATCGCCGACCGCATCAGCGGCCTGATGAATATGAAGGCGCCGGAAGGCCTCCTCGGCAAGCTGAAGATGCTGCCCCAGCTGGCGGAGCTGGGCAACGCGTTTCCCAAGACGGTGAGCGCGCGCGATGCCAAGTGCAAGGAAGTGATTCTGCGCGACAACTTCGACCTGCGCCAGTTTCCGATCCTCAAGTGCTGGCCGCACGACGGCGGGGCGTTCATCACGCTGCCTTGCGTGCACACGCGGAACCCCAACACCGGCAAGCGCAACATCGGCATGTACCGCATGCAGGTGTACGACGGCCAGACCACCGGCATGCACTGGCAACGGCAGAAAGTTGCGGCCGAGCATTATCGTGAGGCACTGCGCAACGCCGCAGCGGGCGCGGCAACCGCGGATGAAGCGGCGGCGCGTGTGGCGGCGATGGCGGAGACCGCGGGTGGCGCGGTCACGGTGCCGGATGGGCCCGTCGGCGGTTTGCCGCAGGTCGCGTTCGGCAATCTCAAGGGATCGCGGATGGAAATCGCCGTTGCGATCGGGACCGATCCGGCGACAACGTTTTCGGCCATCGTGCCGGCTCCGCCCGACGTGGAGGAATTTCTCATCGCGGGATTCCTGCGCGGCAAGCCGGTGGAGATTGTGAAGTGCGAGACCGTCGATCTCGAAGTGCCGGCGCATGCGGAGATTGTGCTCGAGGGCTACGTGGAACTGGGTGAACTCCGCACGGAGGGTCCGTTCGGCGACCACACCGGTTTCTACACCATGCAGGATGAGTACCCGGTCTTCCATCTGACGTGCATCACGCATCGCAAAGATCCGATCTATGCCGCGACCATTGTGGGCAAGCCGCCCATGGAAGATGCGTGGATGGGCAAGGCCGTCGAGCGCATTTTCCTGCCCGCGATGAAGATGACGATTCCGGAGATTGTGGATATCAACCTGCCGGTCGAAGGCGTCTTCCACAACCTGATGCTGATATCGATCAAGAAGAGCTATCCGGGGCAGGCGCGCAAGGTGATGAACGCGATCTGGTCGCTTGGACAGGCGATGTTCACCAAGTGCATTGTCGTGGTGGATGAGGACTGCGACGTGCAGGATATCGGCGAAGTGGTGCTGCGGGTGACCAACAACATCGACCCCGAGCGCGATATTCAATTCACTCTGGGGCCGGTGGACTCGCTGGATCACTCTTCGCGGTTACCCAATTACGGATCGAAGATGGGCATCGACGCGACACGCAAATGGAAGGCCGAAGGCTTTGAGCGGCCGTGGCCGGCGATGATCGAGATGGACCGGGAGACGAAGGCGCGCGTGGATGCGATGTGGGAAAAGCTGTGAAAGGCAGGGAACAGGCAACAGGCAACAGAAAGCAGAGAGCGGGGAAGAGGAATTGAGTGAGTAAAGAGTGCCTGCGTGCTTCGTTTGAGGATTGCCGCGGAAGCTGGTTTACTCTGAACTCATGCGTTGCGGCTTCTCCCTCAGGCTGCTCTCGTTTGCAATGATGGCTTGCGTGCTGGCGGGGCCGCGGATGGCTCCGGCACAACAGGGCGATCCGGCCTTTCACTGGGTCGATTTCCGCTCCGAGGCCGACCAGCCCGTGATCGTGTGGGTGACGCGGGCGCTCTCTCCGGAGAAATGGACAGCAATCCGCGAGATCGGCGTGCTCTACGATGCGGCTCTCGTGGTGACCACCGAGCGCAGCAGTCCTGACGGCCTGCCTTCCTCCGACACGTTCCAGATCTGGAGCGTGAACCTGGCCAACAAGTTGAAGACGCCGCTGCTGAAAGGCGTGAACCTGCGCTGGGTTGACTGGCTGGAATTGCGCGAAGGCTCGCCGCGCGAGCTTGCCGCTCTCTATGACGATTGCCGCGATTGCGCCGCGACCACTTTTCTCACCACGTTCCACTATGACTACAGCCAGCACATCGTTGCGCCGCGTTGGATCCGCGGCGGCCAGGCCGCGCCGGTATGGACGGGCATCGTTCCCGCGGGCGTCGACCTGACGCAGGTGTACGCGGTGCTGGCGCAGCCCGACGGCCAGCAGTATCTCGCCACCTGGTTGCACTACGACTATGGCAAGCAGAAGCCGGCCGATGACTTCGTCTACCGCTTCGGCGTCGATCCGTTCAATGCTGTCGAGCGTACTGAGATCATGACCCACAAGCAGGCTGAGGATATGATGCCGAAGCTCTGCGCGGCGCAGGGCGCGGCATCGGGCATGGCGAGGGGCCAGGATGGGCAGACTTGCCAGCCGACGGCGAAAAGCAAGCCGGAACGCCGGCCGGTGACTACGCCTCCGCCCAACGCGCAGGGCCGATCGGTGCCGCCAGGCTCGCATCCCGCGGCGCCGCACAAATAGGCAGGCGCATCGGGGTGATTGCAAGAGATTTCCGCATTTCTTATCAGGAAACGAATTCTTCCCGCAGAACCGCATCCAAGTGGGTGGTGAGGTAAATGCGGAATGAAAGACTTCCTCAGACTCGTTTTGGCATCGGTGGTGCTTGCTCTTGTAGCTGGAGCCGCCGGATGCAAAAGCAATCAGAATCCGACTAGTGCCGATCAGAATTCGGCAGCCGACCAGGCTCCTGCGCAGGATCCGGCGAATGCAAACGTAGCGCCCGTATCCAATGCCAGCGATAACACCGCGGCTCCGAACGGCGCTTACACTCAAGATCAGAATCCGCAGCCGGCTGCCCCCGCACGTCCGGCGCCGCGCCCAAGAGCTTCGGCTCCGCAACCAAGCGGCGGCCAATACGCGAGCGACCAGTACCCAGCGCAACCGGATCAGTACGGCGCTCAATATTCTTCCGGCGACAATTACGACAACTACGGCGGCGCCTACACTCCGGTGGAGTACGCCGAGCAGGCTCCGCCGCCGCTGCCCGCGTATCAGCAGCCTCCGTGTCCCGGCGACGGATACATCTGGACACCCGGCGCGTGGCGCTGGGACAACAGCCAGGGCTACTACTGGGCGCCGGGGGCGTGGGTGCGTGCGCCTTATACGGGAGCGCTGTGGACACCGGGATGGTGGGGCTCGCACGGCAACCGTTACGGATGGCACCAGGGATACTGGGGCCGGCACGTCGGCTACTATGGTGGCGTTCCGTATGGCTATGGTTATAACGGTTCCGGCTATGAGGGCGGATACTGGCACGGCAACGACTTCGCCTACAACCGCACCGTGAACAACGTGAACACCACGGTGGTAAGGAACGTTTACGTCTACAAGGTAACGAACGTAGTGGACGTGAACACCACCCGTGTCAGCTACAACGGCGGCAGGGGAGGCGTCCAGGATCGGCCTCGTCCGGCGGAGATTGCAGCCATGCGCGAGCAGCACAATCCGCCCATGGAGACGCAGGTGCAGCTTGCGCAGCAGGCTCGCAGCGACCGCCAGAACTTCGCCCGCTATAACAACAACCGGCCGCAGATGGTAGCGGTTGCGCACCCCGTGCAGGCGGATCACGATGTACGCCCGCCGGCGGAGGTGCACTACCAGGCGCAACAGCAGCAACAGCGTACGCAACAGGAACAACAGCAACAACGCGACAAGCAGCAGCAGCAACAGCAGGCGCAACAGCAACAACAGCAACAGCGCGACAAGCAGCAACAGCAGGCGCAACAGCAACAACGCGACAAGCAGCAGCAACAACACGCGCAACAGCAGCAGCAACAACAGCGCGACAAACAGCAGCAGCAACAGCGCGCGCAGGAACAGCAGCAGCAACGCGACAAGCAAAAGCAACAGCGCGAGCAGCAGGCCCACCAGGCAGCAACCGAGCAGAAGCGAGCCCCTGCGCCTGAGCAGCATACGCAACAGCGGCCCTCAGAGCCGGCACGTCCGGCACCGCAATCGCAGCGGCCTGAGGACAAGCGGCCGGCGCCGGAACAGCCGCAGCACCTGGGCTCGCAGCACCCGGTGCAACCGCAGCACAAGGAGCCGGCCAAGCCCGAGACTCCCCACGCGCAGCCTTCGCATCCCGAGCCGCATGCGGAGAAGCCGCATGCAAGCCAGCAACAGCCGAAGACTCAACCCAAGCCTGATCCGCAGCACAAGACCGATCAGCAGAAGAAGCAGGACGACAACAAGCGCCCTGAGTAATGCCTCGCGCAAAAAGCACAAAAGGCTTCTCCGTGTGGAGAAGCCTTTTTGTTTGCCGGCATGTTTGAAGAAGGTATCAGCGCCGGGTATGAATGCGTGTCACTAGCCAGTTAAAAAGAACCCGGGACTACGCTCAGGTGTAGCCCCGGGCTGGAGTGAGTTCAACGCCAAGCTGGGCTTTGCGTTGTCGCTCAACTTTTCCCCGCAACTCTACGGCTGCAAGGGCATTCGAGTGCGCTGGTCCGGTTGAAACAAGTTGCCTTCAACCACGAACCGGCGGCCGAACTGAATAGACCTCAGAACATGCGTGCCGTTCGCAGATGCACCGAAGCTCAAAAGTACGTGTCCCTTATTCCAATCCGTGCCGGCCCCCACCAGCCAGTTGAGCGTTGCGTTGCTCTTCACGGAACGCAGCGTCACCAGGTGCCTGCCCGGATTCTGCTCGACGGCATAGTCGCCGCTGGGAAAGTTGTGGTCGTGCGCGATGAACTCGAACGGAACGTTGACGGTTTCGGCTCTCGCGGTTGCGCTCAAAAGTCCTGTAGCGACGGCGAGTGCGGAAAGCAGAAAAATCGTGGATGCCTTCGTGCGCATTGCGATTCTCTCCTTAGACTCTAGTGATTGCGGCTCTTGAAAAGCGTCAAGAACACGTCAAGAAAACGTGGAGATTCAGGTCAAGGGCGCGGACTACTCGCCCGTGATGATGCGCTCCTGATCCGTGTGGCGATGCTTCGCCATGTGCGATGTGATCTTGGCGTGGAGTTGAATCGAGTCGAGGACATGATCCTCACCGGTGACGTTGAAGCGCAACACTACGCGCGAATCGGCTGGATTGGAGACACCCATACCAAGGACGCTGATCAGGCTCTTCGTGCCGTCCTCTTGCCGCATCGTGACAAAGCAGCCGTTCAGATCCTCATGCACGTCATAGGTGCCAGCGGGGAAGGACTTGCCCATCGCCGAGAAGCTGAATGGGACGTTCACCCTCTCTGCATTGGCTGTCTGGCTAGGGAGCGCCGCGGCCGCGGCAATCGCCGGGACCAGGAACCATTTCAACAACGTGGACCGCATTGGTGTGTCCTCCTACGAGAGACACCTTAGCGATCCTGAAAAACAAATGCGTCAATTGCACGTGGAGAAAGCGTCAAGCTTTGGCGGGCGTGGAAGGCGAAAGCCGCGCGATGTCGAGATCATGCGAATCGTGCGACCACATCAGCTCATCGCAAACGTCGGTGGGAACCGCACCCACTCCATTGCGCGCGGCGTAACCGCTGAGCCGCATGATGTGCTGATGCAGGTCCGCAGCTTCGCTGCCGGCCTTCATCTCGAGCGCGCGGCGTGCGGCAAGACGCAGCATCGCGATGGCATTGGTCCAGTCTCCGGCGGCTTCATAGTGTGCCGCGGCTTCGCGCGCGACGAGCTCGTCGCGGCCGTAGAAGATCGCCCTGAGTCGCTGCGCGACACGCACGTGCCGCGCAGCGCGGCGTGCTGCTGACTGACGCTGGTAAAGCACTTCGCGAAACATGGCGTGCGCAAAGACATAGAAGCTCGAGCGCGTGCCATCGGGCAGTTCGTCTTCGCCGGCGCGCTTTACAAACGAAACCCGCCGCGCCAGCGCGTCGCATGCTTCCTCGATCGAAGCAACGTCCTGCCCCAGCGCCGCGGCAACCATCCATGCGGGAAACGCAACCGTTGCCAGGCTTCCCGCTTCGAGCAGTTGCTGCTCCTCTGCGGAGAGATGTTCGATCTCGAGCTCGATGGTGCGCGCCAGCTCGCCGGGCGTGGCCGCGTCCTGCTCCAACGGGCTGCACAGTTCCCATTGCAGGGCCTGATCGTTGTCGATGCGCGCGAGAAGTTTTTCCGCAATGAGATGTTCGAGAATGGCGAGCACGAACCGCGGATTGCCTTCCGATTGCACGTGGACGAAGTCGTGCAGTCCATCCGGCAATGCGGTCTGGCCAAGCCTGGCGCGGATCAAATGGGCAACCGACGATTTTGGCAGGCGGCCCAGATTGATCTGCAGGCACAGGCGGCGCAGGCACAGGTCATGCATGAGGCGCGTGATTGCCTCGGCCCTGGAGCCGGTCCGCGGCGCGACAGTGGCGACGATCATCAGCTTTGCGGTGCCGCGCCGGCGCGCCATTGCCGACAACACCGCGAGCGTTGAGTCATCAGACCATTCCAGATCTTCCAGGATCAGCAGCAGAGGCTTGTCGCTCGTCATGTCTTCAAGCGCCGAGCACAGCTCGCCCGGAACTGGCGATGCGGCCGCATCGGCATCGGAATCCGCGCCTGCAGGCCCCGCGGCGTGATCGTGAAGAATGCGGCAGATCGCTGTAGCCTGCGAAGCGTCTGACCCGCAGCGGAATGCATCGGCCAGCGGATAGTACTCCTGTTTGCCGGCGAATCCCGGAACGCATTGCCCGAGCGCGACGGCGGCGTGTTGCGACGACTCGATGCACGCGCGAAACGCCTCAACCAGCGCGCTCTTGCCGATTCCGCTCTCGCCGTTCATGAAGACAATCTGTCGAGCGCCGCCCGCCGCCTGCTGCATAGCGGCGTGCAGGATGGCAAACTCGGCGTCGCGGCCGACGACGTTAGCCGGCGCTTCGATAGTCGGGGCGGCAGCCGGAGCAGCGGCGGGCGCCGCGCCTTCGGTTACGTTGGCAATGAAACAGTAGCCACGCTTGGGCAGCGACTGGATGAAGCGTGGATTGCGCGCATCGTCTTCAAGTACCTTGCGGAGATCGAGCATGTAGGTGCGCAGAATCTGCGGCTGCACATAGGTTTCGGGCCACAACGCATCGAGCAGCTCGTCATGGGAGACAAGCCGGCCTGGATGCTCCACAAGATAGCGCAGAACGGCAAAGGGCTTTGGCGGCAGCGCAATTCGGGAGCCGGCGCGCCAGAGGCACTCGTTGAGCGTATCGAGCGTGAAAGTGCCAAATTGCTTCAAACGCGGGGAACCTCTTGGGGAATCTGACGCATATAGGATGAGCACGTCACAGGCCGAATCCGTATTCTTGTATCCCGGCTGATCCATGGTACGAACTGGACCGGAGCATGGTTAACACGGCGGCCCTGCTGTTCATTTACGGACACCCGTGTTCGGATACGCGCAGTTCTTCCAGGCAGTTCCGAACCCCTCACCAATGTGAACCGCTGGTTACAATGGATTGCGTCTTCCGCGCGAAGGCGAACGTCTGTAGAACATTTGTTTCTTCAGCAGGGCTGCAAGGCCCGCTGCGTTTCCTGATGCAATCAGATTCGGCCTGGAGGCCCTTGGATGATGAAGGCAGTGAAGCTTGCTTCGTGTGGTGCGCTGGCCGTGATCGCTTTGCTGCTCGCCGCGGAGAACGCGGCCGGGCAGGAGCGCAATCGCGAGCCGCAGACCTCGACCGCGCAGGAATCGAACGCGCGCAATCCTGAACCGGCGCGGCAGCCGCGCGAGCAGGGCGCCGACCAGAAGAGCAGCGAAAACACGCCCATTCCGCCGGAGAGGACATCGGCGACGCACCACGAACTCACCCTGGGCGGCAAGACGCTGAAGTACACAGCCACCGCGGGAACGCTGCTGATCCGCGACGAAGACGACAAGCCCTACGGCAGCATCTTCTATGTGGCGTACACGCTGGACGGCGCGCAGGGCAGCGCGCGGCCGGTGAGCTTTCTTTACAACGGCGGCCCGGGCTCGGCAACCCTTTGGCTTCACATGGGTTCGTTCTCGCCGGTGCGCATCCAGACGGACAGCCCCAAGGCCACGGCCGGCCCTCCGTTCCAGCTCGCCCCCAATCAGGACTCGCTGCTCGACAAGACCGACCTGGTTTTCATCGATGCGCCACTCACCGGCTACTCGCGCGCGGTGGGCAAAGGCCAGCCTAAGGATTTCGCCGGCGTGGATGAAGACCTGCATGCATTCGACCGCTTCATCATCCGCTACCTCAGCGTGTACCAGCGCTGGAACTCGCCCAAGTTTCTCATCGGCGAATCGTACGGCACCACGCGCTCGGCCGCGCTGGCTGACATGCTGGGCAACGACGGCGTGCAGCTCAACGGAGTGGTGCTGATCTCGTCCATCCTCAACTACAACGTGCGCGCCGGTGGCTACGACACCATCTACATCGGCAACCTACCCAGCTACGCCGCGGCGGCCTGGTACTTCAACAAGGTGCAGAACAAGCCCGCGGACATCGCAACCTGGGTGCAGCAGGCGCGCGACTTCGCTAGCGGGCCGTATGCGCACGCGCTCTTCCAGGGCGACCGGCTGCCGTCGTCGGAACTGGATTCCGTTGCGAAGGAAGTGAGCCGCTTCACCGGCCTCAGCGAGCAGTATGTGAAAGAGACGAACCTGCGCATCTCGCCCACACGCTTCCGCAAGGAAGTGCTGCGCGACCAGCGCATGACGCTGGGCCGCTACGACATGCGCTTCGAAGGCGAGGACGTGGACGCCGCCGGTGAGAATCCAGGCTACGACGCATCCGACACCGGGATTTCAGGCGCGTTCGTCGCCGCCATTCACAACTACCTGGAGACGGAGCTCAAGTACGATTCGACCGATGCGTACCGGCCCAGCGCGGGGTCAATCGGGCAGTGGGACTGGAAGCATAGGCCCACCAGCGGCGGCGGCTTTCAGGGACCGGGCGGCGAGCAGTCGCAGCCCTATGTGGCCGCTGACCTGGCCAGCGCTATCCGCAAGAATCCTCATCTCAAGGTCTTCTCGGCCAACGGCTACTTTGACCTGGCCACGCCGTTCTTCCTGACGGAGTTCGACCTGAACCACATGCAGCTTCCCGATGAACTGCGCGGCAATGTGCAGTTCGGGTACTATCCCTCGGGGCACATGATTTATCTGAATGTGGATGCGCTGCACCAGTTGCGCGCCGATCTGGAGAAGTTCATTGGGGATGCGGTGAAGCAGTGATCAGTAGTCAGTGATTAAGCGAAGCCCACCTTGCATGGTTGTGCCGGGTGGGCTTGCTGTATTTGTGACTGGAAGCGGAGTTATGCGAGTGAAGTTCATAATGATCGCCGCGCTGTTCGCTATGACCGCAGCACTGGCGGTCGCGCAGGCTGACAAGCCTGCGTGGTGCAAGTCGCTGCCGCGGCCGGAGTACAAAGCACTGGAGCGCGTGGCAGTGAATGACTCGTGGTTCGAGGTGTATCGCGTCGCACCCGGCGTGCTCGCCATCTACGAGCCGCATCAGTCTGAAGAGACGATCGGCTACTTGATCACGGGCGAGAAACGCGCGCTGATGTTCGACACGGGCATGGGTATCGGCGACCTGAAGGCGCTGACCGCGCAGCTTACGCATCTGCCCATCGTGGTGCTCAATTCGCACACGCATAACGATCACGTGGGCAACAACTGGCAGTTCGATAGCGTGTGGGGAATGGACACGGACTTCACGCGCCAGAACGCGCGCGGCTCGCGCGAGGCTGCGCAGGCCGAGATTGCGCCCAGCGAGGTGTGCGGCAATCTGCCTGCGGGGTTCGACCGCAACTCTTACCTGACAAAGCCGTGGAAGATCGCGCAGTATATTCACGACGGCGAGCGCATCGACCTGGGTGGGCGAAAGATCGAGATCCTCGCCACGCCCGGACACACGCCCGATGCGATCTCGCTGTTGGATCGCGCCAATGGGCTGTTGTTCACGGGGGACACATATTATCCGGGCACAATTTGGATCTATCGGCCAGAGACCGATCTCGCCGCCTACGGCAAATCCGTGCACCGGCTGGCCGCGCTGGCGCCGCAGGTGAAGCTGGTTCTGGGCGCGCACAATGTTCCGGGGTCGCCGCCGTCCGTTCTGCTGGACGTGGCCTCCGCGTTCGACAAGGTGCGCGCGGGCCAGGCAACGGCAACGCCCGCCGGCGAAGGCAAAGTCATCTACAAGGTTGGCGCGATCGCGTTCCTCATGCGCAAACCGTAGCTCGTCAAGCGGAGGGCGCTTTGGACTGGAACCATGCTCGTGCATCCGCGCGGAACAATCCATATGCGAACAGCACCAGCAGGATTGAGTGCACAAGCAATGGCTGCAGCGGGTGGCCGAAGCTGATGGCAACGTGGAACGCCATCCACGCGACGGCCAGCCACCGCGCCCAGTTGAGTCCGCGGAGCGTGAACGTGCCTGCGACGACGCCAAGTAGATTCACCACGACGACGAGTAGCGCTTCATTACGGCTGGTGGTGTGCGACGCGAAATTGAGCCAGGCACCGTAGAGGCCGAATACTGCGGCCAGCATAATCAGTACGGAGATAACGATTACGGGTAGAGGCGCCTTCTTCATAGGTCTCGCCGTTACAGCGGCTTTCCGATCTCCCAGTGATGCCCGAACGGATCGATGAGGCGGCCCACGCGCCAGCCGTAATCCTGATCGGCCACGGGATAAACCGAGGTTGCGCCGGCGTCGATGGCGCGCTGGAAAGCGCTGTCAGGATCGTGCACCACGAGCGTCATGCGCACCGTGCCGCCGCCCAGTGTTTCGGGGCTGAAGTTCTGGTTCTCCGGCGACTCGTCGGCGACCCAGAACCGCGATTGTCCCACGCTGAGCTCCGCGACCACTGCGCCGTCGGGCGCTTCAATCTGAAATAGTACCTGCGCGCCCAACGCATCCATGTAGAACTCGACCGCAGCCTTGCCGCGCCGGACGGAGAGCACAGGCGCGATGTGCGCGGGGGCCGTAACCGGGTTCGCCACGTCCGCGCCCCACTGCGCGGGATAGAGATCGTGCGCGTGCCGCGAGAACAGCCAGTGATGCCCCGCAAGATCGCGCACGGCGTATTGGAACTCGCCGTACACTGTCTCGTGCGGTTCCTCTTCGATGCGCGCGCCTGCGGCCTTGGCGCGCGCGTAATGCGCCTCCACATCGTCGACGAAGATGGTCAGGCTCTGCGTGCCGTAACCAAGCTGGTCGGGCAGGGAAGTCTCGAGCCCCGCGCGCTTGATCATAAGGAACGCGTTGCCGGCGCGCACCTGCGCACCGCTCACCGGGTCGCCGTAACGGTAGTGCTCTACAAAGCCGAAGGCGCGAGACAGCCACGCCAGCGCCTCTTCCACGTCGTGGTAGGCGATATGCGGCAGAACGGTGTCAACGGGGACAGAGCGATTGAAGTTCACAGATAGGTCCATCCGCAGGAAAATGCTGCTTCACGGTTGAGCATAGGCGATGCACAGCCGCCTTGTATTGTAAAAAAGCGTCACGGCGCCGCTAGCGGTATATGGTTGTTGCGCGCGTGCGAATGCGGCCGGTAACCGGACGGTGTGATGTCGGCCAGTTCGCGGAACTCATGTATCAGGTGCGACTGGTCGTGATAGCCATGCAGAACGGCAAGGGAACTCCAGTCCGTGGGTGGCCCGTTGCGGACTGCGCGCAACACTCGCTGCAGGCGGCGCACGCGGGCGAACAGTTTGGGTGTCAGGCCCACCTTGTTGCTGAAGCGGCGCACAAGAGTCTTTGGCAGAAGACCGAGGTGCGCGGAGATGTCGGAGACGCGCATGCCCCGCTGCAATGCCGCCACGGCCCAGGCGACGCTGGGATCGAATGCGTCACCCAGGTGCTGCAGCAACAGCTCTTCCAGCACGGCGAATCGGGCCTGCGGTGTGTGCGCGTCGAGCAGACGCTCGCGCAGGGTGGCTCCGCCGGAACCCCACAGATGTTCCAGACTGACCACCTGGTTGGAAGCTTCGCTCAGGGGCATGCGAAGGAAGTGGCCGGCGCCGCCGGGTCGGAACTGCACCGCGGCAAGCCAGCGCTGCTGGTGCGTGTCCAGAATGACCGACTGCGCGTGCGGACCGGCGAGGACTGCCCCGGCATGCTGCGTCATAAGCCCCGGGCGCACCCGATCGTAGCTGCGGAATTCATCCTCCGCGAGATTGATCAGCACGTGCGCCTGGCCGTCAGGCACAATCCGCTCAAGGCCGGGCGGAAGATGGTTCTCGTGATAGTGAAATGACTTGACGAACGGTAGCAGGCGAGCGGAGTGCGGACGCGCTGTGACGGTCGCCATGGCGTCAGCTTAGCACGGCGCATTTCGTAGAATGGACAATAGGACCCGCCGTGCTCTCGCTGCCAGTTGAGCCAGAAACCGATTGCGGTATGATGGCAAGCACTATGCGTCCTCAGCCGCTTATTGCCGTCTCTGATGTCGAAGCCAGCAGCGCGTGGTATCAGCGCCTGCTGGGATGCCGCAGCGCCCATGGCGGCCCCGCCTACGATCAGCTCGTGCATCACGGCGAACTCATCATGCAACTGCACAGCTTCGAAGTTGAGCACCATCACGGAGCGATCGCCGATGTGCGCGACAAGCCCTACGGCAACGGCGTCCTGCTCTGGTTCGAGGTCGACGCTTTTGACGACGTGATGCGGCGCGCGGCGGAGATGGACGTCGAGATCGTGCTGCCGAAGCACCGCAATCCGCCGGACGGCGATGGCGGCCCGAACCACTGGGAGTGCTGGATGCGCGATCCCGACGGCTATCTTGTCGTCGTCGCCAGCCCCTATGGAACCGCCGATGGATCGTGGCAGCCGCCGGAGCACATCTGGGGCTGAGGGCGACAACCCACGTAAAATGAAGAAGAGGCAACCGGCTGCGTTCGATGCGGCCAATTGCGTGCCTCGCCGCGTTTCATTGGAGGAATTCTCGGTTTGCTTATCGATTCGCATGCGCACCTCGACAGCCCGCGCTACACAGAAGACCGCGCCGAGATGCTGCGCCGCTGCACAGAGGCAGGCGTGGGAGCGGTGCTCTCGATCGGCATCGGCGAAGGGCCGCATGAGATGCACCAGGCGCTTGATCTGTGCCGCGAGTTCAACGGCCAGCCGGGCATGCCGCGTCTCTATGCCAGCGCCGGCATCTATCCGCACGCGACGGTTGATGCGGACGATGCCGCGATTGCGAAGCTGGATGGCTTGTTGGCTGAGCCGGAAGTGATCGCCTGCGGCGAGATCGGCCTCGACTACTACCACGAGGGCGCGCCGCACGATGTGCAGCGTGCGGGGCTGATTCGGCAACTGGAAGTGGCCGCCGCCCGCAAGCGGCCCATTCTCATTCACTGCCGCGGCACCAATGAGACGACCGATGCATGGAATCATCTCTTCCTCGTCCTTGACACCTACTGGCGGCACACCGGCCTCGGCGGCGTGATGCACTGCTTCGGCGCGGGATGGGAAGAGGCGAAGCGGGCGCTCGATATGGGCTTTCTGATTTCGTTCGCCGGCAACGTGACCTATGCCAAGGCGCAGAACCTGCGCGATGTGGCCGCGAAGGTTCCGCTCGACGGCATGCTCGTTGAGACCGACGCCCCGTGGCTCGCGCCCGGCCCCATGCGTGGCAAACGCAACGAGCCGGCCATGGTTACGCACACCGCGGAGACGCTGGCGCAGGTGAAGGGCGTGACTGCCGAGGAGATAGCCGCGGCGACGACTGCCAACTTCGCCAGGCTGTTCAAACTCGAAGGGGAATTGGGATAGAGCAGGGAAAAGGGAAAGAGGGAAAAGGGAACGAGAAGGCAGGGCGCCGATCGACTCGGACTGGATCTGGCGGGAACGCCGGACCCGGCGAACAAGCTTTCTTGTTCCCTTGTTCCCTACTTCGCTTGTTCCCTGCTTTTGCCCACTTTGTGTGACAGAGCACACCCCCGGCGTGGGAAACTGGTAAAGGTTTGCCGCGACTGAGCTTCGCCTGTCGCGCATTTTGAGGTAAGCATGGCGCAGGACAATTCGTTTGACATCGTAAGCAAAATCGACATCCAGGAAGTGCGCAACGCGATCGACCAGGCCCTGAAGGAAATCCGTCAGCGGTTCGACCTGAAGGACTCGCACTCCGAGATCACGCTGCAGGAAGGCGACAAGGAAATCCAGCTCGCTTCAAAAGATGAGTACAAGCTTGAAGCGGTGAAGGAGATCCTCGGCCAGAAGCTGGTGAAGCGCGGCGTGTCTCTCAAGAATCTTACTTATGGCAAGCTGGAGCCGGCCGCCGGTTCGAGCGTTCGCCAGAAGATCAGCCTGCAGCAGGGCATCCCCGGCGAGAAGGCCAAAGAGATCGTGAAGCTGGTCAAGGACTCAAAAAAGAAGGTGCAGGCCAGCATTCAGGGCGATACTGTGAGAATATCCGGCAAGGACCGGGACGACCTGCAGGGGATTATTGCGCTGCTGCGCGGCAAAGACCTGGGCGTGGACCTGCAGTTCACCAACTACCGGACCAATTAGCATGGCTGACGCCCGACAACTTCCCTACGGCAAGCCGGAACCAGAGACACGTGGAAAGCGGGACGATTTGAGCACACTGGCGATATCGACGGCGAGGGAAGTTTTCGACCTGCTGCGGGATGACCTTGTGGCCATCGAGCAGGAACTGGGCCGCGACGCCGCATCGAGCGTCAGCACCATTACCGAGATTGCCGAGTATCTGCGTGGCGGCGGTGGCAAGCGCATCCGCCCCAGCCTGCTGCTGCTGGCTTCGCACATGCTAGGCTACTCCGGCCCCAGCGCCATCCGCCTGGGCACGGTGGTGGAGATGGTGCATACCGCCACGCTGGTGCACGACGACATCATCGACGGCGCCGACACGCGCCGCGGCCGCCCCTCCGCAAACACCACCTGGGGCAACGAGAAGTGCGTTCTTGCCGGCGACTGGCTTTACATGCAAGCCTTTAAAGTCGCGCTCGAAGAGAAAAACCTGAAGGTTCTGGACCTCCTCATCCAGCTTACGCAGCAGATGGTCGAAGGCGAACTGCTGCAGATCCAGAAGCTGGGCAAGGCCGTCAGCGAGGCCGAATACTACGACCTCATCTTCCGCAAGACGGCATGCCTGTTCTCTGTTTCCATGCGCCTGGGAGCAGTGCTGGCCGGGGCCACCGAGCAGCAGGAAGCCTCCGTCGGTTTGTATGGCCGCGCTGTCGGTCTGGCGTTCCAGATTGTCGATGACGTGCTTGACCTCACCGCCACCGAAGAGGTTCTGGGCAAACCCGTTGCCAGCGATCTGCGCGAAGGCAAAGCAACGCTGGCGGTGATCCACTCGTTCGATCACGGCACCGCGGCCGATCGCCAGGCGATTCAGCGCGTGCTCGACGACCGCAGCTTCGAGAACGTGAGCCGGCAGCAGATCAAAGACGCCCTGGTCCGCAACGGGTCAGTGGCGTATGCCATGAGCGTGGCCGACCGCTACGCCGAGCAATCGCGGCAAGCGCTGAAGGCGATGCCGGAATCAGACTTCAAGCGCGCCCTGTTGTGGGTGCCGGATTTTGTGGTGGCGCGCGAGAAGTAATCTCTCTTTCCCGGGGATTGCATGGACAAGATCTGGGCCGATGTCGACGGCTATCTCTCCCAATCTGCTGGCGCCGCATGACGAGGCGCTGACGCGGGCGCTCGACGCGAACCAGGCGTCCGGCTTGCCGTCGATCGATGTGCCGCCGCTGCTGGGCAAATTCCTTGACGTGATGATCCGCATCGCAAGCGCGCGGCGCGTGCTGGAGATCGGCACTCTCGGCGGCTACTCCACCATCTGGATGGCGCGTGCTTTGCCGCCTGACGGCCAGCTCATCACCCTCGAACTCGAGTCGAAGCACGCGGAGATCGCGCGCGCCAATCTGCAGGCTGCCGGCGTCCTCGACCGTGTCGACATCCGCATTGGCCAGGCCGTCGAAAGCCTTCGAGCCCTTCACGAAAGCGGAGCCGCGCCCTTCGATCTCATCTTCCTTGATGCCGATAAGCAGGGCCTTCCCGACTACCTCGATTGGTCGCTGAAGCTATCCCGCCCCGGCACGGTCATCATCGCGGACAACGTCGTTCGCGACGGCAAGGTTATCGATCCCGACACCACCGACCCGCAGGTGCGCGGCGTGCAGCGCTTCCTCGAACTCGCCGCGAAGGAGCCGCGGCTCAGCACCACCGCCATCCCGACTGTGGGCGCACGCGGCTTCGATGGCTTCTCCATCTCTGTGGTTCTTGCATGAAATCGCTGGCTAAAGCGGAACGGCTCCTGCATCTGCTGCAGACGCTGCGGCGGCATCGGTACCCGGTCCTCGGCAAGGATCTTGCGGAAGAGCTGGGCGTCAGCCTGCGCACTCTTTATCGCGATATTGCCGCGTTGCTCGCGCAGGGGGCGCACATCGATGGATCGCCCGGAGTGGGTTATCTGCTTCGGCCAGGATTTCTGCTGCCGCCACTCATGCTCACGCAGGAGGAGATCGAGGCCTTGGTGCTCGGCTCGCGCTGGGTCGAGCAGCGCGGCGACCCGGCTTTGCAGCAGGCTGCCGCAGAACTACTGGCCAAAGTGGAAGCGGTTCTGCCCGCTGAACTGCGCCAGGAGATGATCTCCTCCGGCCTGATGATCGGCCCGTCGCCCGATAAGCCGATGGCCGATCGCGAACTCGCGCTCATCCGCAAGGCGATCCGCAATGAGAGCAAGATGAACATGCGCTACGTCGATATGGCCGACGAAGAGACCTGCCGTACAGTTTGGCCATTTGCGCTGGGCTGGTTCGACCGCTCGCTGATCCTCGCGGCCTGGTGCGAGTTGCGTCAGGGTTACCGCCACTTCAGGACCGACCGCATTCAACAATTCACTGCGCTTGCCGAGCGGTATCCGCGCAGCCGCCGCGCCCTGCTGCAGGAGTGGCAGGCGAACAGGGGAATCCCGCTCGAGAAAACTCAACGCAATCCCGCGCGCACTGCTGACAGAATCTGACACGCCCTCGCCCTAGCCTTCGTGTGTGGCCGCAACACAGTGCGGCGAATTCAACGCACGAAGGAGACTTCCCCATGGCAAACTTCAACTTCATCATGCTCTACGTTGCCGACGCGCAGCGCAGCGCCGACTTTTACGCACCGATCCTGGGCCGCAAGCCGGTACAGGCATCGCCGGGCTACTCGATGTTCGTCCTCGACCATGGGCTCAAGCTGGGCCTGTGGCAGCGGGAGACAGTGGACCCCCTGCCGGAAGCGCCGGCCGGTGCGGGAGAACTCGGGTTTGACGAGGCGAGCGACGCCGCCGTCGACGAGCGCTTCGCGGAGTGGACCGGGCAGGGCATGGTGGTCGCCCAAAAGCCCACCCGGATGAGCTTCGGATACACGTTCGTCGCGCTCGATCCGGACGGCAACAGGCTCCGCGTTTACAAGCTCGCGCAGTGATTTCCAAAGTGGGAAGTGCGGTTCTGGTCACTCCCAGAGCCGCATTTTCAATAATTTAATTGACTTCAAATGGGTTTACCGGTAGCTTGTGGGCAATCCCCGAATTTGCGTGGTTTACTCCCCCTACGAGTCCGAGGTGTAGTCGTGCTCTGCCCAAAATGCGAATCTGAAGTGATTGTTACCGTGCCCGCCGAGATCCGGCTCTACCGGAACAGCCCACGCACGCTCAGCCACCCGCCCATGTCACCCTCGCCCGACATTCTTGTCTGCCTGGACTGCGGCTGGAGCGAGTTCTCGATCCCGAAAACCTGGCTCTCCGCCGGATGGCTCCGCTCCTTACGGCCCGAGCCGCCGGCCCTGCCGTCGACGGCACACGCGCCGATTCCGTTTCCGGCCGTCGCCCGCTCCGCCTGATCGCGGAAAACAAAAAGGCCCTCAGCCGAAGCTGAGGGCCTTCGTACTGGCGGTAGATCAAAGTGGCACTCGATCCAGGGGTGCGATGAAGCCGATGCCCGGCACATTTAGTTTGTGCAGGTTCAGATCGTTGGTGATGAACAGATCAACGCCGAAGTGTGCCGCGCAAGCGAGTTGAATCGCATCCGGGCTGCGTAAAGTGTGCGTGGCGCGCAAACTTGCATAGCGCCAGGCGATTGAGGCATCGAAGTTGATAACCGCTGCCGTCGATCGGATCGCGCGGTCATACTGCTCAATCAACGATGTCTGCCCGAGTTTCGTGGGCTTTACGAGTACCTCTCCAAGCGTCATGGCAGAGGTGACTATGCGGTCACCACGATCAAGCATGCGTTTCCGAACCTCCAGCATGCGGCTCCGGTTTGGCTCGAGCCCTTCGAACATGTAGATAAAGATGTTGGTGTCAAAGAAGACTTTGCTCAAATGTCCTCCCTCCGCAAATTCTCAACATATTCGTCGGCATGTTCATCGGCCCAGATGTGCTTCCCCGAACCGATGAGGAGTATGAGCGGATCATCTTCCCAATTCTCCTTTTTTGTCGCTGAGCCCTGATTGCTCCATTCCTGGTACCAGTCGAGAAGCGAGTGATATTGCGGGGGAACCTCATCCCGCTTGGGCATGTGCTTTGAAGGCCTCAGCTTCTGGATTCTTCCGGGATCTGTTGAATCCCCCGGCCTGAAAAGCCTCAGGCGACCGGGTCTTGTCTCGAATAACATGCGATAGCGGCTTGAGGAAGGGGGAACGTTGGCTACCAAATGTTCCTTAAGGTGAGCCGCGACGGATGAGGGCTTCGTACCGGCCGAAAGACCGCTCTCACGCATCCTGAAGCGAATCTCTTCCGTCGAGAAATCTTCACGATCGGGGGATTCACGATGGAGCAACGCGAGGGCAATCCAAATTCGATCAGCCAACAAAAGCTCGGGCCCAGTCGAGATTTCCATAAGAACCTTCCTTGGGTAGGAATGTTTCCTACTAAAAATACTATATTCGTATGTTAGCCTGGGGGTCAAGCGTCTTGCGCATCAATTGTGCAGAGAATTGCGAAAGCAAAAAGGCCCTCAGCCGAAGCTGAGGGCCTTTGCATTTCCTGATCACTGACCACTTGGTCACTGATCCCTGTCGCTAGTACATGCCGTCCATGCCGCCGCCGTGGCCGCCGCCTGCCGGAGCAGCCTTCGGCTCGGGCAGCTCGACCACCAGAGCTTCGGTGGTCAGCAGCAGTCCGGCGATCGAAGCTGCGTTCTGCAGAGCGGTGCGGGTCACCTTGGTCGGGTCGATGACGCCGGCCTTCACCAGGTTCTCGAACTTGCTGGTGGCCGCGTTGTAACCGAAGTGCGGCTCAGTCGACTCCAGCACCTTGGCGACAACCACTGCACCCTCTTCGCCGGCATTGGCAACGATCTGGCGCAGGGGCTCTTCGAGCGAGCGGAGCACGATCTGCGCACCGATCTTCTCGTCGCCTTCGAGCGTGGCGATCAGCTTCTGCACCGACGGAATTGCGCGAACCAAAGCCACGCCGCCGCCGGGGACAATACCTTCCTCGACTGCCGCGCGAGTGGCATGCAGAGCGTCTTCCACGCGAGCCTTCTTCTCCTTCAGCTCGGTCTCGGTTGCCGCGCCCACCTTGATGATGGCGACGCCGCCTACGAGCTTGGCCAGACGTTCCTGCAGCTTTTCCTTGTCGTAGTCGGAGGTGGTCTTCTCGATCTGCGAGCGGATCTCCTTCACGCGGCCGTCGATGTCCGCCGACTTGCCGGCGCCGTCCACGATCGTCGTGTTGTCCTTGTCGATGGTGATGCGCTTGGCTTTGCCCAGGTCCTCGAGCTTCACGCCTTCCAGCTTGATGCCCAGATCCTCAGTGATGGCCTTGCCGCCGGTCAGGATCGCGATGTCGCCCAGGATTGCCTTGCGGCGGTCGCCGAAGCCAGGAGCCTTGACGGCAGCAACGTTCAGCGTGCCGCGCAGCTTGTTGACCACGAGGGTCGCGAGCGCTTCGCCTTCCACGTCCTCAGCAATGATCAGCAGCGGCTTGCCGCCACGCGCAACCTGCTCCAGAAGGGGCAGCAGATCCTTCATCGCCGAGATCTTCTTCTCATAGATCAGCACATACGGATCCTCGAGAACAACCTCGAGACGCTCCGCATCGGTCACGAAGTAAGGGCTCAGATAGCCGCGGTCGAACTGCATGCCGTCCACGGTCTCGAGGCCGGTGTGCATGGTCTTCGACTCTTCAATGGTGATCACGCCGTCCTTGCCCACAACCTTCACCGCGTGAGCAATGATGTCACCGATCTCCTGATCACCGTTGGCCGAAATCGCGCCGACCTGCGCCACGGAGCCTTCGTCCACAGGCTTCGAAAGCTCACCGAGCGAGCCCTGCGTAAGGAACTTGCCGTCCTTGTCGCGGCTGCCCACGATGGTGGCAACTGCCTTGTCGATGCCGCGCTTCAGAGCCGTCGGGTTCGCGCCGGCTGCCACCGTCTTCACGCCTTCGCGGAAGATGGCCTGGGCCAACACGGTCGCGGTGGTCGTCCCGTCGCCGGCGACGTCACTGGTCTTCGAAGCGACTTCCTTCACCAGCTGCGCGCCCACGTTCTCCATGGGATCCTTGAGCTCGATCTCCTTGGCTACCGTCACGCCGTCCTTGGTGATGGTGGGCGAGCCAAACTTCTTCTCGATCACTACATTGCGGCCCTTGGGGCCAAGGGTTGCCTTCACGGCATCCGCGAGCGTGTTGACGCCCCGCAGGATTGCCTGACGGGAATCCTCACCGTGCAGAATCTGCTTTGCCATTTTTCTTCTCTCCAGAGATCAGTGATCAGAGATCAGAGATCAGTAAGTTTGTTGATCTGAACAGCGGGCTAACCTCTCAGGGCGAGTCAGCGGAGCCAGGATTGAGCCAGCGACATGTTGCCTTTGCTGATCTCTGACCCCTGATCTCTGCCGCGCCTAGCGCTTGACGATTCCGAGTACTTCTTCCTCGCGCATGATCAGGAACTCTTCACCGTCGACCTTGATCTCGGTGCCCGAGTACTTGCCGAAAAGCACGCGATCGCCCGCCTTTACATCCAGCGGAAAAACCTTGCCTTCGTCGTTCGACTTGCCCTTGCCCACTGCGATGACTTCGCCTTCCTGAGGCTTTTCCTTCGCGCTGTCAGGGATGATGATTCCGCCACGGATGGTTTCGCCCTCTTCGAGACGGCGGACCAGAATACGATCGTGGAGCGGGGTGAAGGTGGTCGTTACAGATGTTGCTGCCATTGCTTCGCTTCTCCTTCACGCGCGAACAGGTCGCCTTGACGCCCGGCCGCGGGTTTTAAAATGGAATTTACTGCTGACGTTGCGGAACGCAATCCGCTCAGCGTAGCCGGATAACCCCTCAGAAGCAGTCAATCCGGGAGTGTGCTAGCACTCTTGCCTTCCAATTGCTAACGATAGGCAACGCCCCCAGGTCTTGTCAAGCCCACAGGGAAGAATGTGAGTGAATTGCACTCATCTTTTATGATCCTGTAATCAATGAGAGCTCCGCCGCCGCCTTCATGCCTTCTTTGAGGGCTCGAATTCGATGCCTTCGAGCTGGGCGCTCACGGCTTGCCACCTCGTTTCGCCACTCTCAGGCCCATCAGTACCAACCACTCGCGAAAGCCTCACAACCAACCAGCTCTCTCTCCGCCTCGCCTGCCGTCCAACCCAACAGGTACAATATTTTCCATGCCCCGCCGTAATTTCCTGTCGTCCCTCGTCCTCCTGGCCATCGTTGGCCTGGTCCTCGGAACCGTTTCCTCCTCTGCCCAGGAAAAGCGAGGCCGCAAGTACAAAGCGCCGGCGCCGTCCGCCAAGATTGAAGTCACCGTACTGAGGGACTTCAACGGCAAGCCGATCGAGAACGCCTCAGTCATCTTCCATACGCTGAATGACCCCGGCAACATGGAGCTCAAGTCGAACGAGGACGGCAAGGCGACAATCGACGTGCTTCCCATCGGCGAGACCATCCGCCTGCAGATCATCGCCAAGGGCTATCAAACCTACGGCGGCGACTACAAGATTGAGAAGGACCAGATGGCGATCGAAGTCCGCATGAAGCGCCCCGGTGAGCAGTACTCCATCTACAAGGATCACGCGGGCGACAAGAAGGACAACAACGCCGATCCGAACAAGGACAAGCCGTCCGAGAGTTCCAAGCCGCAGTAAAGTTCACAGTTCTTAGTTCACAGTTCGCAGTTTCAAGGGCACGCGCCCGAGCTTCATTCCGCAGGTTCCCGGTTCCGTCGAAATGACTGACAACTGACAACTGAAGACCGACAACTATGAACTACGAACTGCGAACTGTGACCTCTCTCACCGGCCAATCCGCTCTCGTCACTGGAGGCGCCAAGCGCATCGGCCGCGCCATTGCGCTGGCACTTGCCGGCGCCGGCGCTGACGTCACCATCACCTGGCGCGACTCCGGCGATGAAGCCGTCGAGACCGTCGACGCCATTGAGCAGCTTGGCCGCCGCGGGTTTGCCGTCGAGTGCAACGTGCGCTCCGAGCAGTCGGTGCGCGAGGCCGTCGCCGCAACGCTCGCCGAGCACGGCCGCCTCGACATCCTGGTGAACAACGCGGCCATCTTTGAAGCTGCCGACCTCGACCAGATCACGCTCGATCAATGGGACGCGATCTTCGAAACCAATACGCGCGGACCGTTTCTGGTTTCGCGCGAAGCCATTCCGCACCTGAGGGCAACGCGGGGACGCATCATCAACATGGGCTCGCTGGGTGGTCTGCTGCCGTGGGCCGATCACGGGCATTACTGCTCGTCGAAGGCCGCGGTGCACATGCTTACCAAGTGCATGGCCAAGGCCTTCGGTCCCGAGGTTGCGGTGAACGCTGTCGCTCCCGGCTGGATCGACATGGACCCTGAGCCCACCGAGCAGACCAAACGCATGGTGGCTAAAACTCCGCTCGGCCGCAGCGGCGCGCCGGGCGACATCGCCGAGGCCGTCCTCTACTTCGCCACCAGCGCCAGCTTCATCACTGGCCAGATCCTCGTCGTCGACGGCGGCCTCAGCCTCTGAGCCGCCTCAGCGAAAAGAAACCCCGGAGTGATCCTTCACTCCGGGGTCTCATGTTTGTGTCTACTAGACCGATCCAGCGGGTCGTGAATTGTGGCTACTGCTGTTGCGGCTTGGTGTGTTCAGGCGGGTGCTCCTTGGGCTTTTCCTGGGGATGCGGCTGAGCATGAGACTGCTGTTGCTTAGTCACACTCTGCTGTTGTGAGCGCCGTTGTTCGGATTGCTGCGCCTGCTGCTGCTGGCGCCGCTGATCCGCCTGCTGTTTCTCCTGGTTCATCTCGCGCTTGGCGGACTGCTGCTGCTCCTTCTGCTGTTGGGCTGCCCGCTGCTGCTCCTGCTTCTGTTGTTCTCTGGCTTGCTGCTGCGAGGCCTTCTGTTGCTCGCTATTTCGCTGCTGTGCGGCTCTCTGCTGCTCCTTCTGTTGTTGAGATGCGCGCTGCTGCTCCTGCTTCTGCTGTTCTCTGGCCTGCTGCTGCGAGGCTTTCTGCTGCTCGCTATTCCGCTGCTGAGCGGCTCTCTGCTGCTCCTTCTGTTGTTGAGATGCTCTCTGCTGCTCCTGCTTCTGCTGTTCTCTGGCCTGCTGCTGCTGCGAAGCCTTCTGCTGCTCGCTGTTTCGTTGCTGTACGGCCCTCTGTTGTTCCTTCTGCTGTTGGGCTGTCCGCTGCTGTTCCTGCTTCTGCTGTTCCCTGGCTTGCTGCTGCTGCGAGGCCTTCTGCTGCTCGCTATTTCGCTGTTGCACGGCTTTCTCTTGCGACTTGCTCTGCTGCTGCGCAGTCCTCTGCTGCTGTTCCTTGCCGCGCTGCTGTTCGGCGGCACGCTGCTGTTCCTGATTTCGCTGCTGCGTCGCCTTCTGCTGTTCTTCGCCGCGCTGCTGCGCAGTCCTCTGCTGCTGTTCCTTGCCGCGCTGCTGTTCGGCGGCCTTTTGCTGTTCCTGCCTTTGATTGGCAGCATTGGCGCCGTTTGGTTCGTTGCCCCGGCCCTTTTCCGCTCGGTTCGCAGGCGGATGATACGGCGCTCCAGCCGCGGTTGCTGCCACCACAGCGCGCCCATGGAACTCCGCCGGATGGGCCGTCGCCGCTACCGCCGGTCTTCCATGGTTCGTTGAAGCTCTGAACTCGGGATTGGACCGCGCCATCGAACGATTCTGTTCCTGCGGCCGCGCCGGCGGGAAGTGCCGCTCGTGCACCACGCGTTCTTCCTGCGGGGTGGGACGCATGACAATGCCGCCCTGACCGCCGTTGTAGCTAACGCGATTCTCCGTGCGGTGGACGATCACTGTACGGTCTTCGTAAACGTTATGGATCACCGTGGTATTGACGTTCACGACCGCGCGGTTGTACATGAAACGGTCGTGATCCCAACGGCCGCCCTCGAAGCCGCGGCCAAAGTAGCCGTACCCATAACTGATGCCGCCGTAGAAGCCTACCTGGGTCGCCCAGTAGCCATCGTGGAAGCGGTACCTGTCGTTATCCCAGCCCCACCACGCAGGGGTCCACAGCAGCCCTGTTTGCGGGGCCATCACCCAGGTTCCAGGCACCCAATAGTAGTCATCGATGTCGGGATCCCACGCCCAGTATCCAGGGGTCCACATGTAGCCCTCACCGGGACACGCAGGCTGCTCATAAACGGGCAGCGCCGGGGGCGCAAAACCGACGCTGATTCCAACTGCCACCTGTGCCACTGCGGGACGCAGCAAGAGCAGTCCCATCAGTGCGCAGAATGTGATGTGAAGAACCTTTTTCATATATCGTTCCTTCTCGGGGAAATAATCAAGCCGGAATAAAACGGAACGACGAGGATCAGAATCCCCGCTCGCCTATAGGATCAACGCCGCCTCGCGAGCTCTTGCGGCGTAAAGTTTCGATGGGAGAGGAGCGTAAGAGAGTTGCCACGCGGTTACTTTCTGCTGGGCTCCAGCGAATCCCTTCCCGCCTTATTCCATCTCATAGCAATCAGTTATCTGGTGCCGGCCGCGTCCTCGCTGGTCGAACCCGACGGCATCCTCATCGATCCCATCTGGGATGAGCGCGCCTCGCCCACGACCCGCGCCCGGCCAGCCAACCGATATCATCAAAGGCGAAGAGCTTCGCTCCGAAATGGTGGAGATCCGCGGAATGAAAGGACGTCAGGCTCAGCAGATTTTCATCCGCATCGCGCGCGCATCGGCGTTACGCTTCCTTCATGCTGATTGAAAAACGGCCCGCCAACGGCCGGCCCGGCGCATCCACCAGCTTCAAGACCGCTACGCCCATCTTCCTCGTCGGCGACATCGAAGCGGTAATGCCGTGGTACCAGGCGCTCGGCTTTGAAGCCGTCTACTTCCCGCCCGGCTTCTGCATTCTGCGCCGCGACGCAATTCAGATCTTCCTGCAGCACCAGGAGGGCTACACCCGCCCCGACGAGCCGTTACGCCGCGAGCGCGAAGCATGGGACCTCTACGTCGAGACCGACAATGTGCAGGGGCTATTCGAGGACTTCTCGCAGATGCCCGATGTGAAGATCATCCGCGGACTCTGCAAACAGGAGTACGGCCAGACCGACTTCGAGATCGTCGACCCCAGCGGCTACGTCCTGGTCTTCTCCCAGCCTGACTGAGTCAGGAGAGCTGAGGGCTGAGGGCTGGCGGCTGTTTTCTTACTTCGCCGCCAGCGCTCCCACCATCGACTCGAAGATCTTCCACCCATCCGCCGAGCCCAGAATCTGCTCGCTCGACCGGTCCGGGTGCGGCATCATGCCGAGCACGTTGCGGCCTTCGTTCAGAATGCCGGCAATGTTCCCGAGCGATCCGTTAGGATTCGCCTCAGCCGTGATTTCGCCTTCCGGCGTCGCATATCGGAATGCGATGCGGTCTTCGCTCTCCAGACGGTGCAACTCTTCCGGCGTGCAGAAGTAGTTGCCTTCCATGTGCCCGATGGGAATCTGCAGCACCTCGCCGTTCTTCAGCGTTGAAGTGAAGGGGCTGCTGGCCGTCTCGGTGCGCAGGTGCACCTGCTTGCAGATGTACTTCAGGCCCGCGTTGCGCATCAGCGCGCCCGGCAAGAGGCCTGCTTCGGTCAGGATCTGGAAGCCGTTGCAGATGCCCAGCACTAGGCCGCCCTTGGCGGCGAACTTCTTCACCGACTCCATCACCGGTGAGAAGCGCGCAATCGCCCCCGTGCGCAGGTAGTCGCCATAGGCAAAGCCGCCCGGCACCAGGATCGCGTCCACGCCCTGCAAGTCAGGCGAATCATGCCACAGGAACGTAACCGGCTGATGCGCGATGCTCTCAATCACGTTATAGGTATCGTGATCGCAGTTCGAACCCGGAAACACAGCGACGCCGAATTTCATGCTTCTAGGTTATCAGGATCGGAGTCGCGGAGGCCGCATCGCTTCTACCGCCGCGTGATCCACCAGTTCCACGCGGACCCGGCCGCAAAAGCGCCGCAAGAAACAGCATCGATGGAATCATGCGGGCTCGAACGGAATCAGCTCTTCTTTGATGAAACGAAGCAGGATGACCTTTGGCTTCACAGCCTCTTCTTCAAGATGCAGGGCCGTCGCCTCGCGAACGTTGGCCCGCAACTCGTCCCAACTGTCGCCATCCGTGAAGATCGAAAAGCCGAGAGCCCGGGCGGTGAATCCACCCTCTTCCGCTTCCCGCACCTCGAAGATCACTTCCATGCCGAATAGAATACTCGACCTGAGCCTGACAACTCTGCGCCTACTCCATCAGCTTCCGCAGCGCCACCACATACTCATGCGGCAAATGCTGCTTCTTCATGTTCTCGTCGCACACCACATGCGTCGTTTCGCCCTCGGCCAGCAGCACCGGCTCGGCTCCGTCCGTCCCATTGCGCAGGATCCGATACGCGAACTTCAGCACCGCCCCGCGCAGCATCTCCGGCCGGGTCTCGATCAGAATCTCATCGTCATACCGCGCCGGCGACCGATACCGGCAGTTCGACTCCACCACTGGAAGAATCAGCTTGTGATCCTTCTCCATCTGGCTGTAAGCCAGGCCGAGAGAGCGCATCAGCTCCACGCGGCCAATTTCAAACCACACCAGATAATTGGCGTAATACACAACGCCCATCTGGTCGGTCTCGGCATAACGAACGCGAACGTGGCTGGTAACAGGCATAGAGATTCAGTTCACAGTTATCAGTTCATAGTTCGCAGTATTCAGTCAGCTGCACCAGGCTTATCCTGCCCAATACCCTCAAACTGTGAACTGCGAACTGCGAACTCTGAACTGTCTTTTCACGGCTTGACGTGATTGAACCACGGCAGTTTCGTCACGTCATTGAAAATCACGAAGGCGAAGAACACCACCAGCACCACAAACGCGGCCTGGTAGATGCGCTCTTTGACCGCCATGCTGATGTCGTGGCGCAACACGCTTTCAATCAGCAGCAGCAGGATCAGCCCGCCATCCAGAATCGGGAAGGGCATCAGGTTCAGGATGCCGAGGTTGATGCTGATAGCCGCGGCTGTATAGAACTTGGGCCACCAGATGCTGGTCTCAGCCGCCTGGCCCGCCATGCGCGCAATGCCCACCGGCCCTGAAAGTTGCGAAACCGCCACCTTGTGTGTGAACAACCTACCCAGCACTTCTACAATCAGCGTCGAGTTATCCACGCAGAAGTTCTGCGACTTCGACACTGCCACGCGGAAGGGCACCGGCTCGCGGTGCATCGGCGGATTCACAGGCGCAAATCCCAGCTTCCAGCCCGCGTCCAGCTTCGCCGGCGTAGCATTCAGCGTCACATGCTGCCCGTTGCGCAGAACGTCCAGCGCGAGCGTCTTGCCCGGATAGGCCTTCATGTAGGTCAGCAGCGTGCCCACATAGTGGAACTGGTTGCCATCGACCGAAACAATCTGGTCGCCTGCCCGCAATCCCGCCTTGTCCGCCGGCGTGCCCGCGCTCACTTCCTGGACTGAAATCGGCCCTCGCATCACCTGCGGCTCAATTCCCGAGTCGCTGATGTCCACGCCATACTCGCCCTTTTCGAGCTGCGGAATGTGCAACGACAGTTGCGCCGGTGTGCCATTGCGGTCCACCGTCACCTGCACCACCTGGTTCACATTCAGTTGCGCCTGGTTCTCGATCTGGATCCAGTCAGGATTCTTGACGCCGTCGAAGCTCGTGATCAGGTCGCCCGTTTTGAACCCGGCCTGCGCGGCCGTCGAGTCCGGCGCCACCCACTCCACGTTGGCCGTCGTCACCTGGTACTGCGGCACCTCGTTGATGAAGTAGTAGTAGAACACCATCAGCACGAAGGCCAGAATGAAGTTCGCCACCGGCCCTGCCACGCCGATCAGCATCCTCTGCCAGCGCGGATGATTGGTGAACGATCCGGCGTCGTAGTCCGCCGCTTCTGGCTGTCGTCGGGCGTATGGCCCGCCTGAATCTGGTCGGGCGTCTCCCCGGTCATCTTCACGTAGCCGCCCAGCGGCAGAAGGCAGACCTTGTAGTCGGTGTCGCCCCTCTTGATGCCGAACAGGCGCGGACCGAAGCCGATCGAGAACGCCTCCACGCGCACGCCGCACAGCTTGGCAACGGCAAAGTGGCCGAATTCGTGGACCACCACCATGACCCCGATCAGGACGATGAAAGCGATAATGGCGACCACTACTGTGTGAAGATCCTGCATAGAAGAAAAGCGTATCCTTTTGCGCCTCGGGGAGTTAACTCACGAGCGCACGTGCTCTTTGGCGTGCCTGCCGGTCTTCGGCAAGCACCTCGGCTATGGTTGCCGGGTGCGTCTCCGGGGTGTCAGCGAGCACTCGTTCAATTGTATCTGCTATCCCGGTAAATGGGATGCGCCGCTCCAGGAACGCCTCCACAGCCACCTCGTCAGCCGCGTTCAATGCAATGCAGTGCGCCCCGCCCTTTTCCGCCGCCTCAAACGCCAGCCGCAGGCAAGGGAAGCGCTCGAAGTCGGGCTGCGTCGAAGTCCAGATGCCGCAGCGCCGCCAGGTCGAAGGTCAGATTCGACGCCGGCCGCTCCGGATACGCCAGCGCGTACAGAATGGGCAGCCGCATGTCTGTCACCGAAATCTGCGCCAGGATCGAACCATCCACATACTCCACCAGCGAGTGCACGGTCGACTGCGGATGCACCGTCACGCGCACCTTGCTGGGCGGCACGTCGAACAGCCGGCACGCCTCGATCACTTCCAGACCCTTGTTCAGCATGGTCGCTGAATCGATCGTGATCCGCCGCCCCATCACCCACGTCGGATGCTTCAGCGCCTGCTCCGGCGTAATCGAAGCGAACTGTTCCAGCGGAGTCTGCCGGAACGGCCCGCCCGATGCCGTCAGCCAGATGAACTTCACTTCCTTGTGCTCGCCCACGCGCATGCACTGGTGCACGGCGTTGTGCTCGCTGTCGATGGGCAGAATCGGCACGTTGCGCTCGCGGGCAGCCGCGGTCAGAATCTCTCCCGCCGCAACCATGCATTCCTTGTTCGCCAGGCCCACCGGCTTTCCGGCCAGGATCGCCGCATGCGTTGCTTCAAGCCCCGCCACGCCCACAATCGCCGAAACCACAAAATCCGCCTCGGGATGCGTCGAGCAAACGACCGTCCCTTCCGTCCCGTGAACGACCTCGGTTCCGGAAACACCCGCCTCTTTCAGCCGTGCCGCCAACTGCCCGGCCAGTTCCTCGGTGGCAACCGAGACCACCTTCGGCCGCCAGCGCTTCGCCTGCGCAAACGCCTCATCGACGTTCCGCCCCGCCGCGAGCGCGGTGACTGCATAGCGCTCCGGAAACTGCTCAACGATGGAAAGCGTGCTTTGTCCGATGGATCCGGTGGAACCGAGAATCGCGAGTCGTTTCAAGGTCTTGTCTGTTTCCAATCCCAAAGATGCTTCCCTCATCATAAAGCGCAGCCTCGACGTGACCGCTTTCCCATTAACGGAAAGACGACCCTCTCTGAACCGCTTCCAGCAGAACGTGATTGTCGTCACCACCGCAACCGCACAACCATTCGTATGATCGCAATCGAGGGTTCGCTGCGCCGGCTTGCGATCGTCTTCGCAGACGTGCATCGAGCCAAATCCTGTTAGTGAGGTAGGCCAATGCCGCTTGTGCCAGTCATGTGGGTTGTGTGGGGAGTTTTCTTTCTCGTCTTTATCGCCTTCAAAGTCTACGTCTCAAGAATCAGCCGCAACGAGGACGACCAGCTTGTCCTCCAGGACTCATCCGATCACCTGCGCAAAGAGCAGGAGGTCATCATGGCTCGAGTGGAGAAGACCAAGCCCGTTGGGAACATGCTTCTCGGACTGCTCAGCGTTATGACAATCTGCGTCGCCGGATACTATGTAGTGGATATGGTTCGTCAGTTCAGGTAGGCCGGCCTCTTGGGGGAGCGAGATCCATCCCCCGCCTCTCGCTCCTTCACCTTGGAACCTCAGGCGAGTCACCTGACTCGCTAGCTCGCAGCCCCAAACTCAGGGGTGACTCAACCGCGCCGACCACATCGCCTCGCCCACGGTGACACCTTTATCCGGTCATAGTTTCAGTCTGTGGAATCTCCACAAGAGCTTTAGTGCATATACTTGCAAGGCTACCGAGCCAGGCGGTCGAGTTATCCTCGGGAGCGGAGGAGAGTTATGTCCATTGCACCAGAAGATGCTGTTCAGCACAGCGGAGCTACTGAGTCCGTTGTCGGTTATCCAGTTTATGACGGCGCCAGCACGCATGCGGGAGCAAGTCCCGATGACGTGTTAGGGCACTACCAGGCAGGTTACCTGGTTGTCCTGGGGCCGGACGACTCTGGATTGAGGAAGGTGCTCGACTTGCCCCAGAGCACGATCATGTCTGCGGACTACCCGGCTCCCACGGAGTCGTCCGCGCCCGGTAACAGCGAATACCAGCCTGACCCCAAGGTTGAAAACGCCGCCGAGAAAGCAGACCAGGGAGTGCCCAGGCCCACCGCTCCTCCCGCTCAAATCGTGCGCAACCTGTTTGCGAAGCTTGACGACGGACAGGCGACAAGTCATCAGATCGTTGGGACAGATCCGGCAAGCATCTCCAGCCAAATTGAGGAATGGCGGCAGTCGCTTCAATCAAGGCCGGACGCGGCGTTCGCGGCTGCGCCTGGTAATTCCGATGTGAATCCAAATCCAGATGCCTGGACCTTGCTCGGCGGCAAAACTATCGCCGTGACGGGACGCGGATGGTTCAGCCCCTGGTATTACAACTCCGATTGGCAATGGTGGGACACCGGCGTTTCCAATGCCACAGTGAGCCTCTATCGCCTCAATTCAAAGGACGCTTTCGACTACTTTCTGGTCAAGATGCTCTGGACGGTGAGCCCGAAGAATCAAAGGAAGGACATCGGCGGAATCTGGTTTTACAACCGCGACCATCGGTTGCAGCTTGCGCTATCGGCCAATACCGCCAATGGAGAGGTGAACGGCGATCTAATCAACTTCGAGCCTAAGACCGTGCCGAGCTCGCAAACCTACAGCGTCAAATTCGGCGGCGACCTGAACGGAAAAATTGGCGAGAAGCCTGAGGCAGGAGGAAAGGCTTCGGCTGAAATTGCCACGTCGTTCACCATCCCTTCGGTAAGCACCAATTCCACCACCAATGCTCCCCAGGTGACCTGGGAACTGCTCCACGATTATGGGCCGGGTTGGGGGCGGGGAATAGGTCAGAATTGGCCGGATACCACGGTCTCGGGAGCCACCGCAGTTACCTGGTCGCTTTATCGGTTCAGCCGCAGCATCAATGACGGCAGGGCGCCAACCATGTTAGTCCGGGTCAAACTCACAGGTAACTTCGGTTCGGACGCGGAGAAGTTTTGGGCCGCGAAACAGAAATTGGAACTTGGCTACGAATCGAGCCAGGAAGTCTTGCAGTACCCCGTGCCCACCATGAGCTACGAACCGACTTATACCCCTGAAAACCCGCTCGAAATCTCCCCGGGAAACACTGCTACGGTACAAATCAAAGCGGGCGCTCCCGGCATGCCGCTGCAGTGGCAGCCCTATGGACTTCCCAAAGACAAGAATGGCAAGGAGTACCTCATAGTGTCTCCCTCGTCAGGAGATAGCTCGCTTGGAGATGGCCCCCTCAAGATCACAGCCGCGCATTTCGCCGAGCCGGGCACCTTCGGGTACATCCGCGTCAACTCGCTGCCCTGGACTGCCACCGATTCTCTCCGCAAGGGAGGACTGGACATTCCGGTAAAAATCGTCTGATGAACTGAGCGAACAAGAATCCCAGGTCTCGCGGTTTTGGAGACCTGGGGCAAACCCCAGCCCTCCCGGTCCACCCCTCTAAAACGAGTGATGAATCAACTGCGTATACCAGAGCGCCGGCGCCGCCAGCAGCAGCGCGTCGATCCGGTCCAGCACCCCGCCGTGACCCGGCAGAATCGTTCCCGAGTCCTTCACCCCCGCCGACCGCTTCAACGCCGACTCCGCCAGATCCCCCACCTGCGCCACCACATTCAGGAACGCCGCCAGCGCCAGCCAATACCACACCGGGTCCTCGGAGAACGACAGCACTACGGTGTTGAACCGCGTCCCCAGCGCGTCCGCCAGCCAGAGCAGCCCGCCGGTCACCGCCACGCTGCCCAGCACTGAGGCCACCGACCCCTCCCACGACTTGTTCGGACTGATCGACGGCGCCAGCTTGTGCCGTCCCCACGCCCGCCCCACGTACAGCGCGGCGGTATCCCCCGCCCACACCGCACACAGCAGAAACACCAGCAGCGACGGCCCGTTCGACTGCTGCCGCAGCGCCGGCAGAGACACCAGCGTAAACCCCGTGTACAGCAGCCCGAAGACCGAGCTTGAGGCATCCGGAAGCACCCCGTGGATCGGGCTCAGGAATGTGCAATAAAGCAGCAGCAGCAGCGACAGAATCCCCAGGATCGTGGCCACCTGGTCAGGCCACAAATGCGAGCCTGCGAACAGCGCAAGAATCGCCACCGCGACCGCAATCCGCGGCGGATTGGCGCCCAGAGCCTTGGCCAGTCCCAGGTACTCCCAGCCCGCCAGCGCGGCCACCACCGCCGTGGCAGCCACAAACAGCCCCTGCCAGTGGGGCGGCAAAAACACCAGCGCAAACACAATAGGAATAAGGATGACGGCGGTGATGACTCGTTTCATTGTTGGGTTGAGAATACAGCACTGGAGCCGCCTGAAAGTCTGCCTCAGCCTCTATGCAGCCGCGGGTCGAAATCGAACGGCGAGGGCTGCCCAACCTGTATCTTACTGAAATCCGGATGCTTGGGATTCAGCAGGTAATTCCACTCCTCGGGCACAACCACGCTTGGCACCCGCAGTACCGCTGATCCGGCCCCCTTGATCCATGCGTCACCGGTGGCTTGGGTACTGCGCGGGACCGGATCGGCCCGCCAGTTCTTCGGGATTTCGCCGGGTTCCAGCGTCCGCCCCAGCCGCTCGTCGAACTCGACAGGGCAGAGCACAAACGTCTTCAGGACCCGCGGCGAATCCAGATGCACCAGCAGTTCCAACGCCGCCAGCGCTCGCGACCCGGCGGCATAAACCACGGCCACCCCGGGCGAGTTCCATCGTCCCCCGAACAGCCGCGCACCCTCGCCGTTGAACGCCTGGGAAGCATGCCGCTCCTGCACAATCCGCCACGCGGAAACGATCAAGAAAAGACCCCGTGTTCGATGCGGCCCAGCAGGTTTTCCACCTCGCGCGCCCCAATCTCCGTGCGCGCGTAATCCAGCGGACTTTGCCCGGCCAGAGCCTGCTTCGGCTGCCGCAGCCACTGCCGCGCCTCGCTCCCGTCCCAGTCGAAGAGCGCCAAAGCCTTCTCCAGCAACCGCGCCACCCGCACCACGCGTTCCGACTCATCCGGGCTCAGCCGCCCCGCCGTCTTGCGCCTCGCCAGCGTGCGTGCCGGAATGCCCAGGCGCTCGGCAAGTTCCGGGAGCGCCATGCCCAGCCCAAGGGCCAGCGACTCCGCCGCCCGCATCGGCAGCCCCTGCTCGATTTCGCGGATCAGTTGGTTGGTGTCTGCGCTGGCCGATCGAATCATTGATTCAGAAAGGAAGCCGCGTGCGGCCGCGGATGCTCTGCTCATATCTGCATTTTACCCGCATCTGTGCCAAATGGCAAAAAGATGATGCCAAATGCCTAAACCGTCAACTCGGGATGCGGCTCCGCGGGCGCCGGATCACCCAGGTACTTGGCCACCGCCGTCTCCAGGTTGAAGTGCATGCCCTCGCGGCCCAGCGACTCGCCCAGCGACGATCGCTGCACCATGGTCAGCACCTCGGGGTTCATTCCCACCAGCCACAGCCGAACTCCCGCGCTGCGCGATTTTCTTTCCGCTTCCGCCAGAATCTTGAGCGCCGTGTATTCCAGATCGAAAATGGCGCGCATGTCCAGCACCACAATCCGGGGCTGCGTCTCGTCAATCTGCTGGCGAAGCTTGTGCGCCAGATGTTCCGCATTGGCGAAGAAGACTCGACCCTCGGGCCGCAGCAGCAGCAGCCCGGCAAAGGTTTCGTCCTCGGGATGCTCCTCGCTGCGCGGCCGGTACACGTTCGTCCCCGGCTTGCGACCCAGCACATACAGCGGAGGATTAGCCACCTGGTAGGCCAGTCCCACAATCGACGCGATGATCGCCACCAGGATGCCTTTCAGCGTTCCCACCAGCATCACCCCCGCAAAGGCGATCAGCGCCCAGATGAACTCCGTGCGGCGGACCGCCAGGATCTCGCGAAACTCCTTCGGCTTGATCATGCCCGCGGTGTACACAATCACCACGGCCGCCAGCGTAGCCTGCGGCATCATGGCAATCGCCGGAGCCAGCAGCAGCATGGTCACCAGGGTCATTGCGGCCGTGACCAGCTCCGCCATCTGGCTGCGCGCTCCGGCCAGCCGGTTCACCGCGGTCTGGCTGGTTCCGCCTCCCCCCGGCATCGCTCCCAGAAAGGCGCTTCCGGCATTGGCCAGGCCGGTGGCGAATAACTCCCGATTCGCCTGCGGCATTGGCTCGTCCTTGCCCACAAAAGCTCGTCCCGCCGCAACCGTCTCCGTAAAGCTCATGAGAGCGATGCCCAGCGCGCCCGGCCAAAGCTTCTCCAGCAGTCCCAGCGATGGCAACGTAATCGACGGCAGCCCGCGCGGAATGTGCCCCACCAGCTCCACTCCATGCGAGTTCAGGTTCAGGAAATACGCACCCGCAATCCCCCCCGCAACCGCGATCAGCGGCGCCGGAATCTTGGGCACAAAGTGCTCCAGCGCGATCAGAAGCGCGATGGTCACGATGGCCAGAACCAGCGTGATCGGCTTGGTTTCGGCGATGCTCTCCACGGTCGACAGCACATTTCGCAGAAAGCCCGTTTTCACAATATGCGTCCCCAGAAGCTTCGGAGCCTGGTCGAGAATGATCACAACCCCGATGCCTGCTTTGAAACCGATCAGCACCGGCTCGGAGATGAAATTGGCAACAAAGCCCAGCCGCAGAAAGCACGCCACTGCGAGCATCGCGCCCACCAGCAGCGTCAGCGTGGCCGTGCCCTGCAGCATCGCCGCAGGGTCTCCGTTGGGGGCAACCGCGCTCAGCTCCGCGGCGGTCAGAATCGCGATCGTCGAAGTGGTGCTGACGCTCAGCACCCGCGACGTGCCCAGAATCGCGTAGATGATCATCGGCACAAACGCCGTGTAGAGGCCAACCTGCAGCGGCAGACCCGCCACGCTCGTATAGGCCATCGACTTCGGGATAACCACCGCCGCCGCCGTCAGCCCCGCAACAATGTCGGGACGCAGCCAGTCACTGCGGTACGAGGTAAGCCATTCCGGCAACCCAAAATGCGAGCCCGGTTTTTCCATCGAAGACAATGCTCTCTCCTTGCCGGACCCCCAATGCGTCCGCGCCCAACCAGAAGGCCACACGAGTCTAAGGGGAGAGGATGTCCCTCTTCACCGCAGTTGAAGAACTAGGAGAATTGCCAGTCGGAGGCGCGAAGGGGCAAGACTTTACAGCCGCTGAAGAACTTGCTGAAGAGCTTGATCGAGCGGTAGGCCGGGAATTCACAGGCTGCCGAAAAACTCGATGCGACCGGGTTTCGCGTCAGGGCGGGACTTCAGTCCCGCCGAAATGGCTCATTCTGAAGGCTAGGGCTTTAGCCCCTGCGCTTCTTCTGCGCACTTAAAGCCGTTTCGATCGCCTTTTCCGCAGCCTGTCTAGCCCCTGCCGGATTCACCAACCCTGAAATGCCCTAGCTCACCGCGATCTTGTACTGATCGGCCTCTTCATCCGTCGCCAGCACATTGTCGCCCAGACCGCCAAAGCGCCGTTCGCGCCGCTGGAAATCCGCAATCGCTTCCAGAAGGTGAATCCCGCGAAAGTCCGGCCACAGACGGTCGGTGACATAGATTTCCGAATAGGCGATCTGCCACAGCAGGTAGTTCGAGATCCGCATCTCGCCCGAAGTCCGGATCAGAAGATCGGGATCGGGCATGTGCGCGGTGTAAAGGTGGCGATAAATATCCTCTTCCGTGATGTGGCTGGGAGATATGTGCTTCTGCTTCATCTCCGCCATCAGCCCGCGGAAGGCGTCGACGATCTCTGACCTGCTGCCATAGTTCAACGCCAGCGTCAGCGTGGTGCCGGTGTTACGCGCCGTCGTTTCGGCCGCCCACTGCATCGTGTCCTGCACCGCGGTTGGCAGCTCGTGGGTACGCCCGATGTATTGGATGCGGACGTTCGAGTCCATCATGCGCTTCACGTTGCCTTCGAGGAAACTCTTGAGCAGCCGCATCAGGAAGTTGACTTCGGCACGCGGCCGGCGCAGATTGTTCTCCAGCGAGAACGCGTACAGGGTCAACCACGGCAGGCCGATCTGCGATGCTGTCTCCGTCACCAGTCTGCACGCTCTTCGCTCCCTGCTGGTGGCCCAGAAAACGCTTCAGCGAGCGGCGGCCTGCCCAGCGGCCGTTCCCATCCATAATGATGGCCACGTGTTCCGGCAGGCGTTCCGGTCTCAGCGTGTCATAGACGGCGCGCTCTTCCGGTGTGAGCTCATGAATGCGCAACGTGCCTGCTGGGTGCAAAGAGATCTGCCTCTTGATAAGGGATTGCCGCGGGTATCGCGACTCCTTAGTATTCTCGTCCCACGCGGAAAAAGGACGCTCGGATTCAGTGTAACGTCCGGCGGTGCGCGCCGCGAACCGGATGACGATCAATTCATTTGCGGCGCAAAGTCGCTTGTGGGAGAGGCTGGAATGCGGAACGAAGTTCATGTCGAAGGGTAGGCATCAAGGCGCCGCAATAAGGTGCGGCGCCGGCCCCGGCAGCGTTGCAAAAGCGCATCCGGGGCCGTGCCCTGGAGAGGTAGGTCGCGAGTCTTACTGCCGCCCTAGGCGGTGCGGCGCTGGCCCGTGGCCTTGTCGCGCAGCGCACCAAGAAACAGCGTGCGATGCAGCGAGTCCAGCCGCGGCAGCAGCGACGCAATCTCAGCCAGGAACGGATCCGTCAGAATCGAGGTGACTTCTTCCTCACGACGGCTGCGGGTGTCGCGAACCAGTTGGCACACGTCGACTTCGAGCGCGTTGGCCAGGCGTTCCAATGACCCCAGGGTCGGGATCGCCTTGCCATTCTCGATCTTCGAGATGTAGGTGCGCGGCACTTGCATCCGGCCGGCCAGTTGCCGCTGGCTCAAGTGGCGCGCACGGCGGATCTCGCGCACCTGGTTGGCCACCTGCAGACCGGCTTCGGTGTTGGTGGGCTGGCGGTCCGGCACGGGCACAGGGCCCAGTACGGGAACCTCTTCAATGTCCAGCGGTTTGTGGCAGCGGCGGCAAAGCGAATTGCTGGTGCGAAACTGAACCAGCGCGCATTGTTCGCAACGGACAACTTCGCGAGAATCAACGCTCACTAAAGTGGTCGCCATCGTTTGTGTGCGGAGAGCCAGAGCAGGTTCTCCGGGGTGCATCTCTGCACCGCCATGTGTGCTACTTTCGGGGGAGTGAACCATAATTGTCAAGTAGAAACTTGGGGTCTCCCCCAAGTTTCCCCCATCATACTCCGAAAAACCCGAAGAAACACGAACCAACTTGTGCAACATGGAGTAAATATGAACCCTGAATTTCAGTACGGGCGCGACCAGGCGCTCAGCCTGTTGCGGGAATGGACCCAGGGCGACAGCCTGCGCAAACATGCGCTCGCGGTGGAGGCCTGCGTCGCCGCCTATGGTGAGGCCGAAGCCGATCGGCTGGGCCTTGCCGGCGCCGAGCGCGAGAGCCTGCTGAACCTCTACTCCACCACCGCGCTGCTCCACGACTTCGATTACGAGCGCCACCCCTCCCGCGAAGAGCACCCCTTTGTCGGAGTCCGCGAACTCGAGCGGCAGGGCTGGCCCGCGGAATTGCGCACGGCGATCCTCGGCCATGCGGAATACTCCGGCACCCCGCGCGTCACGCATCTCGACAAGGTGTTGTTTGCCTGCGACGAGCTGGCCGGATTTCTCACTGCCTGCGCGCTGGTCAAGCCGACCAAGGCCATCGCCGACGTGGAACTCCCCAGCGTCAAAAAGAAGATGAAAGACAAAGCGTTCGCCCGCGGCGTCAACCGCGACGACGTCATCCAGGGAGCCGCCGAGCTAGGCGTCGATCTCGATGCGCACATCGCCTTCTGTATTGAAGCCATGAAGAAGCGGGCGGCGGATCTGGGGCTCCAGAAGGCTGCTGCGGAAGAACTCCCTCCGGAAGACGAATCGCCAGCCGGCGCTATTCGGAGGGAGCAGGGGCCTTCAGGCCCCTGAAAAGTTAGCAAAGCTCAGGCCTTTAGGCCCGGGCACTCTTGAATTAGCTAATGCCTCATAGAGCTTCATCAGCCCAGCGGATTCTTCGCGCGCAACTCCGCAACAATCTCCGCGGCAGCCTTGCGCGCATCGTCTTCACGATCGGGCGGGAAGCTGATGGCGCCCACGCGGGCATGTCCGCCTCCGCCGTAGCGCTCGCACACCTGCGCCAGGTTCACCATCTCCGCGGGGTCGGCCTTGGTCCACGGATTGGATCCCACGGCGACCTTGGTGCGGAAGCTCGACTTCGACAACCCAATCGAGTAGGTGGCCTCCGGATGCAGGTAGTAGGGAATGAACTTGTTGAAGCCCTCGGTCGGGTGATCCGTGATGTCGAAGAAGATGGTGCCGTCGCGCTCTTCGCTGCGGCTGCGGATGAGGGCAATGTCACGCTCATGGCGCTCGAGCAGATTTGGCAGCAGGTTCGCAACGAACGGTTGCGCGAGGACTTCGCCGAGTGACATCTCGGTCAGCAGCGGGATCAGGCGCGGAATGAACGTCGGGTCCTGAATGGACTCGATCACCAGCGTCAGCTTCATGGCGGGCGCGGCCATTTCGACGGCTGCTTCGGGGCTTTCATAGAGCGCGCCGTCAACAATGTTGGCCCAGTGAATCAGGTCGGCAACGGGTTTGGTATCGAAGCCAAAGCGCGTTGCGCCGATGTGCGCCAGGAAGCTGGTGCAGGATGTGTAGGTCGGGTCAAAGAACTTGCGTGACGCGCAGGCGGGGTCCTGCTGGCAGGCCTGGAAGTGCGCCTGATCCTGCGGGGTGAGGAACGCCGAGAGGTGGTGATCGAACCACCAGGTGATGCGCGGCGAAGCGGAATACTTGAAGTCGACGATGGCGTTTTCGTCGCCCGTAAACTCGGCTTCATTAAAGAGCGCGCCCGCGCGATGCACCAAGCCGTGGTATTCGTAGGCGGCGCTGATATTGGCCGGGGCGGCGATGCACTCGCGGTGGAAGCGCGTGAAGAGCGAGGCCGAGCAGGCTCCGTCGAAGCATTTGTCGTGGTAGAAGACACGAACCTGCAAAACTGTGCACCATCCTCAATAAGAGAAAATCAAAACGACCAGAACTGTTAAGCATCAAGGGCGAGGCCGTTTGTGTCAAGGCGCGCCCGGATACCCAGCAGCCTAAAGTAATGCTTTTCATGGGGTTCGAGGAAAGTGTGCAACGAATAGCTTTTTATGACCTGGGCAAATCTCGCGATCTGCCCAGGTCCCGTTTCGTCACTCGGCGCGCAGCGCGATCAGTGGGCTGACCCGCGATGCCCGCACCGCAGGAACGTAGCCCGCAACCGCTGCGACGCTCAGCAGCGCCACTGCCATCGCGATGTAGGTCACGCTGTCCCAGGGCGAAGTGTTGAACAACAACGACGCCAGCAGGCGCGAAGTGGTGATGGACGCCACCGCGCCGGCAACCACTCCAATCGCCGCCAGCCGCAGCGTTTTCACCAGCACCTGCTTGCGCACGTGCGCCGCGCTGGCGCCCAGAGCCATGCGTATGCCAATCTCCTGCGTCTGCCGCGTCACTGAGTACGAGATCACGCCGTAGATGCCCAGCGCCGCCAGCACCAGCCCCAGCGTCGCAAACGATCCAACCAGCATCAGGAAGAAGCGGCGCGGCGAGTTGGCATGGTCCACCAGCATCTGGATCGGTTTGAACTCGGCCGCAGTCTGTTTGGGATTCGCTTCGCGCAGCACGCCCATCACGCTTTTCGCCAGTTGTGCGGGAGGCAGTGTGGTGCGCACCACAAGCTGCGGAGTTCCCCAGAAGGTCTGCGCGCCGGGATAGTAGATCTGCCAGCCGTTTTCGCCTTCGACGCTTTCGGCGTGCACGTTGTCCGCGACGCCGATGATGCGCATGCCTTGCTCTTTGGGATCCTTAGGGTCATTAACCAGCACCTGCCCCACTGGGTCGTTGTTGGGCCAATGCGCGTAACCGGCGAGAAACTTCGCATATCCCTCGTCGATGATCACAACGCTCTGGGTGTTCCTCCGATCGCCCCAGTTGAAATCACGCCCGCGCAGGCGCGTTCCCAGTGCGTGCAGATAGCCTGGGGAAACTACATAGACCAGCGGTCCCGTCGTTCCCTGGGGGAACTTGTCCGGAGGATTCACGCCCTTCGGAAACGGCAGACCCCAGGAACGATTTCCGCCCAGCGGCAGAAAGTCGGTGATTCCCGCCGCTTCCACCCCAGGCAGCGTGCTCACGCGGTCGATGATCGGCTGAAAATGCGCGGCGCGATGCGTCAGGATCTTGTCCGACGATTCCTTCGAATTGCCGTCTCCATCGGCCGGATCATCGTTGTAGTCCACGGTGACCGCGGCGGCGCGCTCCGGTTGGAAGCCCAGATCCACATCGAGCACGCGCAGAAAACTGCGCAGCAGCAGTCCCGCGCCCACCAGAAGCACGCAGGCCAGCGCGACTTCAGAAACCACGAGCACCGAGCGCAGACGTTCATGCTTGCGGCTCTGGCCGGATCCCGCGCCTGAATCCTTCAGCGCCTCCTGAAGACTGCCGCCGGCAATGCGCATCGCCGGCACCAGCCCAAAGAGAATGGCCGAGAACGTCGCAATCAACAGCGTCCATCCGAGCGCCGGCGCATCAATGTGCAACTGGCTGAGCAGTGGAAGTGCAATCGCTCCCTGGCTGCGCAGCCACACCACTACGATTTCCGCCAGCACCAGGCCCACGATCGCGCCGCCGCCTGAAAGCACCAGGCTTTCCGTCAGCAACTGGCGCACAATGCGGCCACGCCCCGCTCCGAGCGCTCCGCGCATCGCAAATTCTTTTGAGCGTGCCATGGCGCGCGCCAGCAGCAGGTTCGACAGATTCACGCAGGCGATCAACAAAATCATGCCGACAGCGGACCACAGCACCTTCAGCGACTGCCGCAGCCGCCCGGTCACGTAATTTTTGAGCGGCACGGGGACAACCGAATCCTTGTAGTCCTTGCCGCAGCCGTTGGGATTGCGGTTGTTCCAGCACATATACCGCTCGGCTGCCTTCGAATCGCCAACCGCCTGGCCCAGCGTGACCCCCGGTTTCATGCGGCCGATCATGGTGATGATGTTGCCCCAGTCGCGCGGCGGCCCATACAGATTCAGCGGAGTAAGCGCGTCGACCTTTGTGCCCGGCGCAAACACGCCGCCAAAGTCAAAGGTCTTCGGCAGCACTCCGATGACGGTCGTCTGCGTGCCGTTGATGTCGAATGCCTTGCCGACGATATCGGGATCGGCGTTGAACTGGCGACGCCACCATGCATCGGTGAGCACGATGACAGGCGCCGCGCCATTGCGGGCGTCTTCAGCCCTGAACAACCGGCCCTTGGCGGGCTGCACGCCCAGCACGGAGAAGAAGTTCTGGATGACGTCGATGCTGGTGGCCGGCACGGGCGAGCCGTTGCCGATGCGCAGCTTCAGGTTGCCGGGGCTTGAGAAAGCAAAGTAGCCCGTCACGTCCTGGAAGGAACGCGTGTTGATGCGGAACTCGTCATAAGCATCGGTCGAATAAGTCGCACATGAAAGCCCGCACTTGGCCGGCGGCGGCGCAATCCACACCAGTTCCTGCGCATTGGGGAAGGGAAGTGGGCGCAGCATGATGGTGTTGACCACGCTGAATACGGCGATATTGGCTCCAATGCCGAGAGCAAGAATCAGCACCGCCACGACGGTGAATCCGGGATCGCGCATCAGCTTGCGCGTGGTGTATTTCAAATCCTGCAAAAGAATGTCGACCTGCATAAGTCCCCGTGCCTCCCGTTGTTTCTCCCGAGCCTGTTGAACGCCGCCAAATTGGATCAGTGCCAGGCGCCGCGCTTCGTCGAGCGGCATGCCATGTTCCATCAACTCGTCGATGGCGAGCTGCATGTGGGTCTCGAGCTCCACTTCGAGCTCCGCGTCCAGCGCCCTCTTGGCGAAGAAGGCCCAGACGCGCCGCCGCAATCTCTTCAGCCCGCTCATGCCTCGCCCGTCTCCTCATCGGCGTCCATGGCGAAGATGCGATCGATCACGCCGGTAAGCCGCTGCCAGTAGAGCGCGTCTTTCGCCAGGCGGCCGCGCCCTGATTTGGTGATGGAATAAAACTTGGCTTTGCGATTGTTGCCGGAGACGCCCCACTCGGACTTGATCCATCCGCGCTGCTCCAGCCGCACCAGTGAGGCGTAGATGGTTCCCTGGTTCAGCAGCACTTCATTGGCACTGACCTGCTCAATGCGCCGCGCGATGCCGTATCCGTGCAGCGAACCCATGGCGGCCAGCGTTTGCAGCACCATGAGGTCGAGGGTTCCTTGCAGAAGATCGAGTTTTTCCGGGCTCATCTGACTCCTGTGGCAGTACCACATAAGAATGCCACAGATCCTGTGGCCGCGCCACAGGAAGGCAGGGAAAAAGGGAACAAGGGAAGAAGGGAACAAGGGAACAAGGAGGCAGGGCGAAGCGGCAACGGCCAGGGAGCGGATTGGCTACATTCTCGCCCAACCGGCGACCAATCTCTCGTGCTCCCTGCTTTCTCGTTCCCTCGTTCCCTCGTTTGTCCCTGCTCTTAGAACCGGAACACCGGCCCGGTCGAAAATCGCCCGGTCGAGTTCTTCACCTCGGCGATATTGTTGCTGGAGTTGTGGAAGTGCGTGTTATAGAAGTCGCCGTTGACACGCCAGGCCAGGCGGCGAGACATGCCGGCATCCAGACCCGCACCCACGGCGAGAGCGAAGCTATTGTGGGAGTTCGACGTGGCGTCGTTCGACAGATGCGCGCTGCCCATCATGCCGTGCAGAAAGACAGTCGACGTACTGATGTGCATCCCCACCTGCGGCCCCACCAGGATGAACATGTTCTTGGTGCCGATATCCAGGGCGCCCGTCTTGTTATAGCCCGAGACGTCTCCCTTGATGCCGAAGAATGAGCGCCACACCGGAACTTTGAACGCGGCATCCCAGCCCGACATTCCGCCGCTGTTCACCGAGTAGAAGGAATTGAAGACGTAGGAGTAGCCGCCGTAAAGATCGAAGTTGGGCACTCCGGACTTGGGTTTGTTCAACTGCGCCGAACCGCAGACCGGCAACGCAAAAAGAACAGTGCATGCAAGGAGAGAGAGAAACCTGCGCGACATGGGGCGCTCCTTCAGATGAATGGGGGCCCGTACGAAAATCCTCGAAAATCCTATTGGTCTGCTTGGATGTTCGCCCGGAGCGTGTGGCGGGTCAATTCGTAACTGGATACCCGGTGCCTTCATCGACACGGGGCAAACGCCTGGGTAGACCATCAGGTGGTGCCGGGCCGCGATAATTTTCGAGTAAGATTCCACACAACAGATTCCACACAACAGATTCCACACAGCAGATTTGCGAGAGGTCAATCCGAAAGGAGATTGCATGGAGCCGGAGAATCCGACAACTGCGCCCGTTTCCGCATCGAATCCAATCACGCCGGTTGAAGAGACCGCCCTTTCGAGCCCCTCGCCGGAAGGCGGCAATGGGGTTGGCCCGGAGCCAGCTGCTCGCGATCCGCGCTGGGTGTTTATCGGACCGCAGGGATTGCGCGCGGGCTGGTCGGTGGCGATCTTTGTGGCGCTGGTTATCCTTCTCGGCGTGCTGGTGAGCGCAATCGCCCGCGCCGTTCATCCCCCCTCGCACAGCCAGGAGATGTCGCCGGCATCGGGGCTGCTGGGTGAGGTAATGAGCGTTGCGGTCCTGATTCTGGTCACATGGATTGTGGCGCTGATCGAAAAGAGAAAGCTGCTGGACTACAACCTGCGCGGGTCGCGGCGGGGTTTTCATTTTGCAACCGGGCTGGTGTGCGGATTTGCTGCCTTGTCGGCGCTGGTGGGCGGGCTGGCTGCCGGAGGATGGCTGCACTTTGGATCGGTGGCGCTCAGCGGCGGACGGATCCTGCTGTATGCAGTGCTCTGGGGAGCGACATTTCTCCTGGTGGGCTGCTTTGAAGAGGGCACCATGCGCTGCTACCTGCTCTTCACGTTTACGAGAGGGATCAATTTCTGGTGGGCGGCAGGGCTGGTGGCGTGCATATCCGGGGTGTTGATCTGGAAAGTAAGGGGCGATGGCGTATGGGGCGCGTATGCGCTAGCGCTGGCCGGCGTGGTTCCATGCCTGTTGCTGCAGATGAAGAAGGCGCCGAGCGCGGGATTCTGGAACGCTGCCTGGGTCACATCGTTTCTGTTCGGCGCAGGGCACACCGGGAACAACGGCGAGAACTGGATCGGGATCTTCGCAGCGGGCGCAATCGGGTTTGTGTTCTGCGTGAGCGTGTACGTGACGGGATCGGCGTGGTGGGCGATTGGATGTCATGCGGCGTGGGACTGGGGCGAGACGTACTTCTACGGCACCGCGGACTCGGGGCTGGTGGCGAAGGGGCATCTGCTGACGGCTACGCCGGCAGGACCCGCGTTCTGGAGCGGTGGTGCGGACGGGCCCGAGGGGAGTGTGCTGGTGCTGGCTGTGATTGTCATGCTGCTGGTCGCGGTTCTGGGGCTATATGGGCGGGGGCGGCAGACGGCGGTTGCCGCGCAACAGGCTGCGGGCTGACATCGTGCGCCTCTGGCTCAATCGATCAGGTGAGATCAGCCTGCGTGAGCAACTGACGACGCAGGTGCGCCTGGGCATTCTGTGCCGCGAACTGAAGCCGGGCGAGCGGCTGCCCAGCACCCGCGAGCTGGCGCGGCGTTTCGGCATTCACGCCAATACGGCGAGCGCTGCCTATCGCGAACTCGAGCAGGATGGCTGGCTTGAATTCCGCCACGGCAGCGGCGTATATGTGCGCGCCGGCCGGCCCACCCTCCCGCGTACGCCCGAGCTCGCCATCGATGAATTGATCGGCGAGCTGGTCACCAAGGCACGCAAGGCGGGTGCGCCGGCGGAGCTGATTCGCGCGCGATTGCTGCGGTGGATGGAGATGGAGCCGCCGGGCCATTGGCTGGTCATCGAGCCCGATCCGGAGCTGCGGCGCATCGTCATCACTGAGATGGAGCAGGCGGTTTCGCTGCCCGTCCAGGGCTGTGCCCCGGATGCTTGCGGCGAGCCGGGCGTGTTGGATGGAGCCATGCCGGTGGTGCTGCCGAGCAAGGCGGCCTCCGTGCGGAAGCTGCTTCCGGCGGGAACCGAGCTGACGGTCCTCGAGGTGCATCCGGTGGCCCCCGCGCTGGGCGGATATCTGCCTGCGCCCCCAGGCGTCCTGGTGGGCATCGCGTCCCGATGGGGCGAGTTTCAGCGCGTGGCGCGGACCATGCTGATTGCCGCGGGAATTGCGCCGGAAGGCCTCATCGTGTGCGACGCCGCAAAGCCCGGCTGGAAGCGTGGCCTGGCCCAGACTTCCGCGGTGGTGTGCGACGCCGTTACCGCGCCGGAATTGCCCAGGGAATGCCACCCCATCGAGTTCCGCCTGCTGGCCGAAGGCGCGCTGCAGCAGTTGGGCGCCGCAGAGGCTCATCTGTGATGGCCGGCACATTCTCAGCCGCATCAATGTGTCACGATAACGGCGTGGCAACCTGCGCAACTTTCCGTGCTGTGTTCAAACCGCCGCCGCGGATTCCGTCCCGAAAGCCATGAGTGTTAACCAGAAAACTAACAGTTATGTTTTCAAAGTTTTCCACAGGCTTCTAAAATTAGCATTTAATACCAACAAGTTACAAAATAAACTAGTAATTGTACCAGTTCACCGATTCTTCGCTTTCCGGTCAAAACCCAGCTTTCCTCTCCGCTCTCCCATTTCACTACCGTTACTATTTCGTAAACACCCCCCCCTCCCCCCTTCGACGTAAATTCCGGCCAGCCCCCATCCAGCTTTGCCAATGTGACACTGCGGGAAGTGTCCTGACCACCGCCACCTCCCTGCGCGGCTCCGCCTACGCTTGCGGAGTATGAAACAGCTTGGCTTCACCCTCATGCTCTTCGTTGTAGTGCTGTCGCCGCTGGCGGCGGTCTGCCAGATGCAGCTTCCGCCGGCTCCGCAATCCACTTCAACTCCGGCTCAGCCCGCGCCGCCACTCTCGCCCCCAGACAAAGACTGGCGCAAGATCCAGAAACTGCCCTACGGCGTCGTCATCGACGTCAGCAGCACCTACGGACCGGACCTCCGCTGCCGCTTTGCTTCAGCAACCGACGACGCCCTCTTTTGCAACGATCCGGGGAGCGCTCCGGGGACGGGTTGGCAATTCGACCGGGCGCGCGTCATCAGCGTCTCGGCGACGATACCCCGGAAGAATCATCACCCCGGCTGGATCGCAGCGACGCTTGCCGGCGGACTGGTGGTGGGCCTGCTTGCCTCGCGAAGTACGAGTGCCGGCGGGGCTGCAACTGCGGGCTTGGTCGGAGCCGGCGTGGTGGGAGTTGCCGGCGCACCGCTGGCCCTGTCGCAACCCGACGAGGACTGGATAACGGTGGTCTACCGGCCGCGCGTATCGCAGCAGCCCGCGCCCGCCGCAAAGACGCACTGAGTCCCGGCACGCGCGCGGCGGTATCCTGTTCTTGACCCATGGCACGCATCAGCGCGTTTGAGAGCTCGTCGTTAGAGGATTCCTCTGTACCACCGCGGAAGCGCAGGCGGTGGCTGCGCATTGTGCTGGGCACGCTGGCCATACTTGCGCTGCTGGTGGTGGTGCTCGCAGTGACCGGCGTGGTGTGGCTTCGCTCGGCGGCCAAGGCCGCGCTGCCGCAGTTGGACGGCGACCTGCACGTCGCCGGGCTGTCGGCGCCGGTGACGGTGCGCCGCGATACGCACGGAGTTCCCCATATCGAGGCCGCCACGCAGGATGACCTGTTCTTTGCGCAGGGCTACATCGTCGCGCAGGATCGCCTGTGGCAGATGGATATGTATCGCCGCAACGCCAACGGCGAACTGGCCGAGGTGCTGGGCTCGTCGCTGGTGGCGCATGACCGGGCGCAGCGCGTGCTGGGTTTCCGCAAAGTGGCCCAACGCATGTGGGCCGGGCTCGACGCGCAGGACCAGCGCTGGATCGACGACTACGCGAAGGGCGTGAACGCATTCATCGCGCAGCACCCGGATGATCTGCCCCCCGAGTTCAAGTTGCTGATGTACAAGCCGAAGCCGTGGTCGGGCGTGGATTCGATGAGCGTGGGCACCATGATGATCGACATGCTCGACACCCACTGGGACACCAAGCTGACCCGCGAACAGATTGCTGCGAAGCTGAACAACTCGCAACTCGAAGCGCAGTTGTATCCGGTAGGTTCGTGGCGTGATCGCCCGCCCACCGGCGATGTCATCGACCTGACCCAGCCCGAGGTGAATCCTCCACCGTCGACGGATGAGGAAGAGGACAACACCACCGCAGGCAACAGGCAACAGGGAACAGGGAACAGAAAGCCGGATGCAGACGGCGCGGCTGCGCGCGTGGATGTGACCCAATTGCGCGCCATGCTTGGCCTGCCCGATTGCTCAGGCTGCGTGTCCGGCTCGAATAACTGGGTCATCAGCGGCAAGCACACGGCAAGCGGGAAGCCGCTTCTGTCGAACGATATGCACCTGGTGATTACCGAGCCGAACATCTGGTACATGGCCGACCTGAAGGCGTCGGGATACCACGCGGCGGGTGTGGCGCTGCCCGGCATGCCGTGGATCATTGCGGGGCACAACGAGCACGTGGCGTGGGGGTTCACCGCCATGATGGGCGATGTGCAGGACCTGTATCACGAACGGCTCGACGGCAAGGGCAACTACCAGGCCGCCGACGGCCAGTGGAAGCCGCTCGGAGTGGATCACGAGACGATCCACGTGCGCGGCAGCAAAGACGTCACAGTCGATGTGCAGTCAACCGCGCACGGCCCGCTGCTGAATCCCATGTTTGCCAAGCCGCTGAAGGAGCCGGTGGCGCTGAAGTGGACTCTCTATGACGCGGCGCTGACCGGGCTGCCAATCTACGCGATGAACACGGCGCAGAACTGGGCGGAGTTTTCAGCGGGACTGGGGCAGTGGTGCTGGCCCACGCAGAACGTAGTCTACGCGGACGACCAGGGTCATATTGCGTATCACGCGGTGGGCCGCGTGCCGATGCGGGCAGCGGGTCTCCAGGGCAAGCCGCTGGCCGCGGGCGACGCCGGCCACGAGTGGAACGGCTACATTCCGTTTGAAGGAATGCCGAACGCGTTCGATCCGCTGTCAGGGTTTCTGGCCACGGCGAATTCTCGTGTGACCACGGAGAAATCGCCGTTTCCCTTGTCGCTGGAGTGGATCGATCCCTATCGTGTCGAGCGCATCTACAAGTCGCTGCAGGGCCGCGACGGGCTGACGCCGAAGGACATGATCGCGGTGCAGGCCGACATCTACAGCGAAGTGGACCAGGAGCTGGCGCACCGGTTTGCGTATGCCATCGATCATGCGAGCAAGACCGATGACCGCCTGAAGAAGGCCGCGGACCTGATGCGGAGCTGGGACGGCAAGCTGACAACGGACTCGGCGGCGGCCTCGCTGGTGGACCAGGCGCGGCATGCGCTGTGGCCGCTGATTCTGGAGCCGAAGCTGGGAGAGCTGGCCAGGGATTACCGCTGGGCCGAAGAGGATTTCGCGCAGGAAGAGCTCGTCATGCACGGGTCGGCGGACTGGCTTCCGCCGGGCTACAAGACCTGGGACGATCTGCTGACCGAGGCGGTGCGGCGCGGCATGGCCAAGGGCAAGGCGCCCAGCGATGTGAGCCAGTGGACGTACGGAAGCTGGCACGTGATGGACATCGAGCATCCGCTGGCGGATATGCTGCCGTTCCTGAAGGGGTTTGCCGGCACCGGCCCGCAGCCGATGAGCGGCGACGGCACCACGGTGAAGCAGGTGGGGCGGACGCTGGGGCCGTCACAACGGTTCACCATGGATTGGAGCAACGTCGACGGCTCGACCGAAAACATTGTGCTGGGCGAGAGCAGCAATCCCTATAGCGCGCATTTCCGCGACCAGTGGAACGACTGGTACAACGGGACCACCTTCGCGCTTCCGTTCAGCGAGGCGGCGGTGGCGGGGAACGCGCGGCACACGCTGCGGCTTCTTCCATGAAAAGGCAGGCAACAGGCAACAGGGAACAGGCAACAGAAGACAGGGACCGAGCGACCAGGGGACCTCGGGACCCGCGTCGGGCGGGGTCATCATTCATAGTTCTGGCCGCGGCGCTGGCGGTTGTGCCGCTTCTGATGCGCGGGACGTCCTGCGGGCACGATTTCGATTTTCACCTCGTCTCCTGGATCGATGCGCTCAATAGCTGGCGGCACGGAATCGTGTATCCGCATTGGGCGACGACTCCCAATTACAACGCGGGCGAGCCGCGATTCGTGTTCTATCCGCCGCTGACGTGGATGCTGGGCGCGGCGCTGGGAGCCGTTTTGCCATGGACCTGGGTCGCGACGGCGATGACGTTCCTGCTGCTGGCAGGCACAGGGTTGGCCACGCGGGCCTTGGCGCGGCAGGCGTTGCCGGAGGGATCGGCAACCCTGGCCGGTTGCATCGCGATCTTTTCGGGATACACGCTATACACGGTCTATGAGCGGTCGGCATTTGCGGAGCTGGCGGGCGGCATCTGGATTCCGCTGCTGCTGTTGCTGATGCTAGGTCCGGGCCGGCGGCGCGCAGTGTGCTGGCTGGCGCTGGTGATTGCGGCTGCGTGGCTGTCGAATGCGCCGGTGGGCGTGATGGCGTGTTATCTGCTGGCTGCGGTGGCTGTGGCCGTCGCCCTGATGCGTCGGTCGTGGAGGCCGCTGGCGCGGGCTGCTGTCGGCGCTGCGCTGGGAATGGGGCTGGCGGCGTTTTACCTGGTGCCGGCCGCGGTCGAGCAGAAGTGGGTAGACATCCGGCAGGCGACGGGCGATCCCGGCGAACAGATTCAGAACAGCTTCCTGTTCGGACATCATGCCGACCCGGAGCTGGCTACGCACGATGCGGAGCTGCACCGCGTGTCGTGGATCGCGGTGGCGATGCTGGCTGCGCTGGCGGGGTCGATCGTTGTGTCGTGGCGGCGGGGCAAGCTGCCGCGAGCGCGGAGCTGGTGGGTTCCCCTTGCGCTGATTCCGGCGGGCGTGTTGTTTCTGCTGCTTCCCGTCAGCATGCCGTTGTGGAACGTGCTGCCGAAGATGTTGTTTCTGCAGTTTCCGTGGAGATGGCTTGTCGTGCTCGAGGCGCCGCTGGGAATCTTCGTCGCGGCGGCGGTGGAGAGACAGGGAACAGGGAACAGGGAACAGGGAACAGGAATCCGCGCGCGCTGGATGGCGCCGGCGATATGTGGGGCAGTGTTCGCCGGTCTGACGGTGTTTAGCGGGCGGATGTTTTTCGAGGTGTGCGACGAGTACGATGCCGTCCCGGGCATGCTGCAGGATTTTCGCGCGGGAGACGGCTTTCAGGGGACGGATGAGTATGCTCCCGCCGGCGCGGACGACTCGATGATGGCCGAGAATCTGCCGGCGGCGTGCCTGGTCTCCGACGCCGCTGCCGTGCTGGGAAAGACGACGGCCGATAATCCGCAGCGATCGTGGGCGGCGGATCAGAAGAGCTGCCTTGCAGTCTTGCCGGATGCGGAGGCTGCAGACGCAAAGCATTGGATCGCGCGCGGCAGCCTGCCGCAGGCCGGATCCCTGGTGCTTCGGCTGCGGCGGTATCCAGCGTGGGATGTAAAGGTGAACGGCCAACGGATCGCGGATCTAGGCAGTCGCGAGGATGGCCTGATGGCGGTGCCGGTAGCGGTGGGTCCGGTCGATGTGAGGGCGGACTGGCGGTCTACCCCGGACATGCGGTGGGGCTGCTGGATCAGCCTGGCGGCGCTGGCGCTTGTCACAGGCCTTGGCGCTGTGCCGCGGCGCACTCAGCCTCAGATAGAATGAAGGAAATGTCAGTCGATGTAAAAACACTGATTCACGAGGGCGCGGAGCTAACCGATCGGGCGCTCGAAGCGCTGATTCCGAGCGCGGAGACGGTGCCGGTTTCGATTCATGGAGCCATGCGCCACTCGACCTTTGCGGGCGGCAAGCGGCTCCGGCCGGTGCTCGTGATGCAGGCCGCGGCGACCATTGCCGGTGCGGTGCCGAAGGGGATTGAGAACCTGGGCGCGGCGATCGAGATGCTGCATACCTATTCGCTGATCCACGACGATCTGCCCGCGCTGGACAACGACGATCTGCGCCGTGGCAAGCCCACGTGCCATGTGGCGTTCGGCGAGGCCATTGCGATTCTCGCCGGAGATGCGCTGCAGACGCGGGCGTTCGAAGTACTCGCCGGGCTCCAGTGTCCGCCGGCGGCCACGGTGAAGATTATCGGGTTGATTGCGAACGCAGTGGGCACGGTCGATGGCATGATCGGCGGGCAGGTGCTCGATATCGAGAGCGAACACCAGAAGCCGACGCCGGAACTGGTGGAGGCGATCCATCGCGCCAAGACGGGCGCGCTGATCCGGGTGAGTGTGGTGGCGGGCGGCGTGTTTGCCGGCGCGACCGATGAGGATGTCGCGCGGCTGGATACCTTCGGGCGCAAGGCAGGGCTGGCGTTCCAGATTGTCGACGATGTGCTGGATATGACCGTGGATTCGGCGCAACTGGGCAAGACGGCCGGCAAGGATCTCGCGACCGAAAAGGCTACCTGGCCGGCGGTGTACGGCATTGAGCAGAGCCAGCGCGATGCGGCGGCGCTGATCGAAGAAGCGTTCGCGGCGCTGGCGCCTTACGGCAGCCGGGCCGATGGGCTGAAGTCGGTGGCGCAGTATCTGGTGGAGAGGAAGAACTAGGCAGGGGGAGCTATGCGCATCCTGTTACCGATGATTCTAGCGGTGATCGCTGCGAACGCCACCTGGGCCCAAGAGACTCCTCACAAGCAGGGTGCCCCAAAACTTCCCTGCCACTTCGACGACAGCTTCGGCTGGGACCACCTGGTTATCAGAACTCCTCCCATCGAGGAACTCATGCGTTTCGATGACTCATTTATGACCGAGCATCGCGTGTTCTTTCCCACCGGAACACTAGTATCTGTGAGCCGGCAGGAAGGCCCATGGTCGTGCGTTACCGGCCCCTTCGGCGGACCCTCGAGCGGTTCCCAATTTCTTCGGACCGGCTGGATGAAGACGGAGCTCCTGGTGCGGCTTGAGCCGCATACCCGACACTGATGCTGACTGAAACCGACATCTTCACCGCTCTCCGCGACTGCTTCGATCCCGAGGTGAAGCTGAACCTTGTGGACCTGGGGCTGATCTATGCGGTGGAGACGGGGCCGGACCCGGATTCCGCGCCGAAGTGGCCGCGGCAGTGGGTAAAGGTGACCATGACCCTGACCACGCAGGCGTGCCCGGCGAGCGGGCTGATCTTTGAGCAGGTACACAACAGGCTGGCGAGCATCCCCGATATTTCAAAGGTGGACGTGGACCTGGTGTGGGAGCCGAAGTGGACGCCGCACCGCATCAGCGAAGCGGGCCGTCGTCAGTTGGGAATCTAAAGCGGCCTGCCTGCGGGCCTCTCTCCTTTGCCGAACATCTCCATGATCTTGTCGCGCTTGGCGCTGAGGTCGTCGATGGTCTGCTGGGTCTGATCGAGGATCTCCTGGGCCTTTTGCAGATGTTGCGGGAGGGCCTCCCACCATGCAGCGACCACTTCGCGGTTGTCGAGCATGGCGAGGGCGGTGCCGGCAGCGGTGGCGAGCAGGCCGGCCTTGCGCTTGCCGGTGAGCAGAAGCAGTGAGCCGGTGAGCAGGCTGGCGCTGACTCCAATGCGCACCCAGTCCGGGTTTCTGCTGGCTGCCCGATGCGACTCCTGGTACTGTCGAGAATAATTTCCGGCTGGAAGCACAGCGCTCATGTTGTCTCCTTACCCCTTCTTGTGTTCCGCCTTCCCCGGCGCGGCCGTGGCGGAGGTGAATGGAAGGCCGCCCAGGTGCAAACGGCCGATGCTGAAAGAGATGCGCGCAGGCGGTCCGAACGGTGGCCCCGGGCCTCTGCTGCCGCGCATCAGTCCAGATCGAACTCGCGCAGGGGCTTGCCTTCCGGTGCGTCCTTGGCCTTGCGCAGGGCGTCAGCGAACTTCTTTTCGAGCAGGTCGGCCTTGTTCTTTTCGGCGTCGACGCTCTGCCGGAAGATGGACTCGGTGCGCTCGTCGCGCTCGCGCATGGCTTTGGCGGCGGTCTCCAGATCGTCAAACATGCGCTTACGCGGCGCGGACGTATGGCTGATCAGATTTCCCGTAGCCGCGTCGATCTTGAGCATCGCACCGCAGTCGGGGCAGGCTACTTCAAATGTTTCGTCGCTTTGTTTGGTCTCATTCGCCATTTCATTGAGCATTGTAGGACTTGGCGGCCCGGATTGCACAGCCTCAGACGGATTGAACGCCGGATTGAACTTTGCCGCGGGCGCGGACGTATGGTTGGGTGCGGGCCAGCGTCGTCCACTCGGAAGTTTCGCCTGCTACGCCAGGGCCTGCCGCATTCACAAAGGAGAGCCATGCGCACATTTCGTTCGCTGAAGTTGATTCTTGCCGCCCTGCTTCTTGTTCTTTCGGCTTCGTTCTGCCATGCCCAGGCGTCGCTGGCCGGGGATTGGGAGGGCGTGCTGAACGCCGGCGGCAATGACATCCACATTGCCTGGCACGTGACGTCCGCCCCGGATGGCACGGTTACCTCGACCTTCGACAACAAGGACGAGGGTGCCATGGGGATCAAGGCCAAGATTACGGCGTTCAAGGACTCGAAGCTGTCGATCGCTGTGGATGACCAGATTGCGATGAACGGATCGATGGTGAACGTCCGCGGAACGTTTGAAGGCACTGTGAGCGCCGACGGCAACGAGGTGACGGGAACCTGGACGCAGACCGATCCGCAGGAAGCGCCGCCTATGGACCTTCATTTCAAGCGCATGGCTGCATCGGCTGCGCCGGCCGCCGCGGCTCCCAAGAACTAGAGCGGAGTGGCGGGAATAAGCCGGACGGTTGGGTTCGTGGTTTCCCATCCTTGCGGCGAAAGCATGCCGCAAGGGGCGGGCGCGGTAGGTTTGTGGTGGACCGGCCCCCGCGCTTGCACTGTTCCATGAAGGGCTGTGGAAAAATGCATGCGCAATCCGTGCGATTTCTTGTTCCCTGAACTGCGTTCAAGCTCTAAAATCCGAATCACACCAGAGTCGGGTTGCAGGGCGGGGCGCGATGGGGTTGAACGAAGACGGGATCATTCTTCGCATCGAGGATGAATTCGGCATTTCGATCGCCGATGAGGAAGTTTGCTGCGCGCAAACCGCGAAGGATTTCCATGCCCTGGTTCTGAGCAAGCTGGAACCGACTGAAGCCGGTCTGGAGGCGATGGTCTTCTACCGGACGCGCAAGGCGCTGGCGGAGACGCTGGGCATTCCGTCGCGCACCATCGGGCCGCTGACCAGACTCGAATCGCTGATGCCGCTGGAAACGCGCGCGGAGCAGTGGAAGCAGCTTTCCAGGCGGAACGGCCTGGTGTTTCCCAAGTTGACGCACCCCCAGCGGTGGAAGGACCGCTTTATGCTAACCAGCATGGCACTTGCCGCGCTGCCGGTGATCGCGTTGTGGTGGTCATTGCATGTGCTGGGATGGCTGCCCGGAATCCTGCTGTATCTCTTCACCGCGCCGGCGTTCGTGGCGTGGTTCGTGCTGATCAGCCGGATCAACCAGAGGCTGCTGATGCAGACACCTAGCCTGGCTAACGAGATCCCATTCAAGACAGCGGCTGAACTTTCGATGAGCATTCTGGCGCTGAACGAGGAGGTCTTCGAGGAGGCGGAAGAGGATCTTCTGGTGGACGAACAGATCGTGTGGAAACGCATTGCAGAGGTGGTGGCCAAGGAGCTGAAGGTCGATCCGGGGATGGTATCGCCCAACATGCGCGTGGTCAGTGCGTCGTGAAGACGCGGGCATGAGCGAAAGACGAGGAATTGAAAAGGCCCGCCATGAGCGGGCCTTTTGATTGTGGATGGACCCAGGTCAGCGCTTTTCGGCGGCGGTGGCCAGCTTGGCTTCGGCCTCGGAGATGACGTGGAGGGCGTGGTCGAATGCCTCTTCACTGTCGCCGGCTTCGTTCCATAGCTTGTGGCCGCGGTCGAGCTGCTGCTGGGCGCGGTTGACGTCGATCTCCTGCGGCTTGAGAGCGTCGTTGGCGAGGATGGTGACGCGGTCGGGGAGCACTTCGACGAAGCCCCAGTTGACGTTGAAGATCTGCTCGGGCTCGACCTGGTCGCCTTTGGCTCCGTGCAGGCGGACGTCGCCGGCGCCGAGCTCGGCGAGCAGCGGCGCGTGCCCGTAGAGGACTTCCATGTAGCCGTTCTTCGCGGGAAGCTCGACAGCATCCGCGCAGGCCTCGAAGAGGATGCGCTCGGGAGTGACGAGCCGTACGCGAAGTTCGTTGGTGGTTTCAGCCATAGATACCTTTCACAGAGATCAGAGATCAGGGGTCAGAGATCAGTCTGAAGTGCGTTCTTGCTGATCTCTGATCTCTGTTCTCTGAGAGCTACACCGATGCCTTCAACTTCTCCGCGGCGGCCAGGACTTCCTCGATGGCGCCCTGCATGTAGAAGGCCTGCTCGGGCACGTCGTCGTGCTTGCCCTCGAGGATTTCCTTGAAGCTGCGCACGGTATCCGCGACCTTGACGTAGCGTCCCGGGATGCCGGTGAACTGCTCGGCCACGTGGAACGGCTGCGAGAGGAACTTCTGGATCTTGCGGGCGCGGGCCACGGTGAGCTTGTCTTCTTCCGAAAGCTCGTCGATGCCGAGGATGGCGATGATGTCCTGCAGATCCTTGTAGCGCTGCAGGATTCGCTTCACGCCCTGGGCCACGTCGTAGTGCTCCTGGCCGGTGACGCGCGCGGAGAGAATGCGCGAGGTGGACGCCAGCGGATCGACCGCGGGATAAATGCCGAGCTCAGACAGCGGGCGGCTCAACACGGTGGTCGCGTCGAGGTGAGCGAAAGTGGTGGCCGGCGCGGGATCGGTCAAGTCGTCGGCGGGCACGTAGACGGCTTGAACTGATGTGACAGAACCTTTGCTGGTAGAGGTAATACGCTCCTGCAGTTCGCCCATTTCCGTGGCCAGGTTTGGCTGGTAACCCACGGCGGAGGGCATGCGGCCGAGCAGCGTGGAAACCTCGGAACCGGCCTGCGTGAAGCGGAAGATGTTGTCGATGAAGAGCAGGGTGTCAGCGCCTTCGACGTCGCGGAAGTACTCGGCGACGGTGAGAGCGGTGAGGGCCACGCGCAGGCGGGCTCCGGGCGGCTCGGTCATCTGGCCGTAGACCAGGGCGCATTTGGACTCCTGCCACTTGCCCGGCTTGATGACGCCCGACTCCGTCATTTCGACCCAGAGGTCATTGCCCTCGCGGGTGCGCTCGCCGACGCCGCCGAACACGGAGAAGCCGCCGTGGTTCTTGGCGACGTTGTTGATGAGCTCCATGATGACAACGGTCTTGCCCACGCCGGCGCCGCCGAAGAGGCCGATCTTGCCGCCCTTCAAGAAGGGCTGGATCAGGTCGATGACCTTGATGCCGGTCTCGAACATCTCTTCGCGCGTGGACTGCTCGTCGAACGCCGGCGCGAGGCGATGGATGGGCATCCGCTGCTTTTCGCCGATGGGGCCGAGTTCGTCCACCGGATCGCCGATGACGTTAAGCACGCGGCCCAGCGTCTCCTTGCCTACCGGAACGCGGATGGGGCCGCCCAGGTCGTGGGCATTCATGCCGCGCACCATGCCGTCCGTAGCCTGCATGGCGACGGTGCGGACGCGGCCTTCGCCCAGGTGCTGCTGGACTTCAAGGATCACGTTGATGGGCGTGGGAGTGGTGAAGCCTTCGCTCGTGACCTGCAGCGCCTGGTAGATAGGCGGCATTGTGGCTTCGTCGAACTGTACGTCCACCGCGGGACCGGAAATCTGGATAACCTTGCCGATATTCTGTGCCATTCGTCTGCCTTTTCGTGACGCGCGCTAGACTGCGGCGGCGCCGGAAACAATCTCGATGATCTCCTTGGTGATGGCCGCCTGGCGCACGCGGTTCATCTGCAGCGTGTAGGCGTCGATCATGTCGGAGGCGTTGTTGGTTGCCGCATCCATTGCCGTCATGCGGGCGGCCTGCTCAGCGGCAACCGACTCGCTCATGGCGTGGTAGAGCAGGGAAGCGACGTATTGCGGGAGCAGGTCGTTGAAGAGCTCTTCGGGCGACTGCTCGTAGATGTAGTCGACGCTGGAGGTGCCGAACTTCTTTGCCTCTTCGTCGGCCTCATGTGTGTCGGCCGGCTCGAGCGAGATACCCGAAGTGAGTGCGGCCTCGGCGGCGCGCTCGCGTTCTTCGACGGTGGGCTCGATGACTCCGGCGAGCTGCTGGCTTCCGATCGCGATGAGGGGAAGGAGCTTTTCGACGACGAGCCGCTGAGCGATGACCGACTTGAACTCGTTGTAGACGATGTACGCGGCGTCGATCTCCTCATGACAGTAGCGGGAGACGATGCTCTGCGCCAGTTCAGACACGCGGCTGGCCTCGAGCTTGAGCAGCATGCCGGGATGGTCGGGCATGAGCTCGATGGGGCCCTTGCGTTCCTGGCGGCCTGTTGGGTTTTCTTCGGATGTATCCGTGAAGGCGGCGGCGGGATAGCGGCGGCGCATCAGGTCGCGGCCTTTCTTGCCGATGGCTTCGATGTCGAATTGCTTTTCTTCGCCGGCATCGATGAACTGCAGCGAGGCCTTGAGGATGTTGGCATTGAATGCGCCGGCAAAGCCTTTGTCGCCGCTGATGACGATGAGCAGCACGCGCTTTTCAGGCCGCGTCATGAACAGCGGGTGGCGCAGGTTGCCGGTCTCGGGATCGTAGATTTCAATGCGCCGCGTGAGCGACTCCAGCACGCTCGAGATCATTTTGGCGTAAGGCCGGGCAGCCAGCGCACGTTCCTGTGCCCGGCGCAGCTTGGCCGCCGCGACCATCTTCATGGCCTTGGTGATCTGGCGCGTGCTCTTCACGCTGCGAATGCGACGCCGTAAGTCGAGGACGTTTGCCATTGCTTTGAGTTCTCAGTTCACCGTTCGTAGTTCAGAGTTCCTAGGTTCACAGCTCGTAGCTCGAGGTCACTTACTGTGAACTGCGAACTACGAACTAAGAACTGCTTTACGCCGTTACCGCTTCCGCCGTCTGCGCCTTGAAGGTTTCCTTGTAGTCCTTGAGGGCGGCATGCAGGCGGTTGCGCAGGTCGTCATCAAGCTGCTTTTTCTGCGTGAGGTCGTCGATCAGGGCCGACTGCTGGGTATCAAGGTACTTGTACAAGCCGTCTTCAAATGCGCGAATCTGTTCGATCTTCAGGTCGTCCAGATAGCCCTGCGTGCCGGCGAACAGGATGATCACCTGCTGCTGCCAGGTGAGCGGCTGAAACTGCGGCTGCTTCAGCAGTTCCGTGAGGCGCTGGCCGCGGGCAAGCTGCTTCTGGGTGAGCGGGTCGAGGTCCGAGCCGAACTGGGCGAATGCCGCCAGCTCGCGGTACTGCGCGAGGTCGAGCTTGAGGGTAGCGCCCACCTGCTTGGTGGCTTTGATTGCCGCCGAGAAGCCGACGCGCGAGACCGAGAGACCGACGTTCACGGCCGGACGCACGCCGGAGTTGAACAAGTCGGTTTCAAGGAAGATCTGGCCGTCGGTGATGGAGATGACATTGGTTGGAATGTAGGCCGAGACGTCGCCCGCCTGCGTTTCGATGACGGGAAGCGCGGTGAGCGAGCCGCCGCCGCGCTCCTTGGAGAGCTTCGACGAGCGCTCCAGCAGGCGCGAGTGGAGGTAGAACACGTCGCCGGGGTAGGCTTCGCGGCCCGGCGGACGGCGCAGCAGCAACGAAATTTCGCGGTACGCCATGGCGTGCTTCGACAGATCGTCGTACATCACTAGGGCGTGTTTGCCGTTGTCGCGGAAGTACTCGCCCATGGCGGTGGCGGCGTAGGGCGCGAGGTAGAGCATGGGGGCCGGCTCGGAAGCAGACGCAGCCACGACGATGGTGTGGCCCATGGCTCCGGCTTCGGTGAGCGTCTGCACAACAGAGGCGATCGACGAGCGCTTCTGGCCGATGGCGCAGTAGATGCAGATGAGGTCGTTCTTGGCGTTGTTGATGATGGTGTCGAGCAGGACCGAGGTCTTTCCGGTCTGGCGGTCGCCGATGATCAGTTCGCGCTGTCCGCGGCCGATGGGAATCATGGCATCGATGGCCTTGAGGCCGGTCGCCATGGGCTCACGCACGCCCTGGCGGTCGATGATGCCGGGAGCGAGGCGCTCGACGGGCAGCGTCTCCGTGGTGGCGATCGGACCCTTGTCGTCGATGGGCTGGCCGAGGGTGTTGACCACGCGGCCGATCATGCCCGGGCCCACCGGCACGCTCAGAATCTTGCCGGTCCGCTTGACCTCGTCGCCTTCCTTCAACTCGGTGTACTCGCCCATGATGACGGCGCCCACGTAGTCCTCTTCAAGCGAGAGGGCCAGGCCGGCGATGCCATGCGGAAAAGCGAGCAACTCGCCGGCCATGACCTTGTCGAGGCCGTGGATGCGGGCGATGCCGTCTCCGAGGGAGGTGATGGTGCCGACTTCGTCGACTTGCACCTTCGAGTCGTAATTCGCGATCTGCTCGCGAAGTATCTGCGTAATCTCGTCTGCCTTGATCTGAGCCATTTCGGTTCCTTGCAGTTCGTAACTGCTAGTTCTTAGTTCCGAGTTCGTAGTTCACAGTGTGATTAGCTCTGAGTCGCAGTTTTCAAAACTGGGAACTAAGAACGATGAACTGGCGGGGATCAGCCCGCCACCAATTCTTCTCTCAAGCGCTCCAGGCGTCCCTTGACGGAGCCGTCGTACACGGTTGAACCGATGCGAACGACGGTGCCGCCGAGAATCGACGGGTCGAGCTTGAACGTAGCCTGAATCTTTGCGCCGGCAAGCTGTCCTACGCCCGCCAGCAGAAAATTGCGTTCCTGATCGCCCAGTTCGCGCGCCGTGACGATCTCGGCCTGACGGATGCCCTGGCGCTCCTGCAACTCGGTGCGATAGGCCTGAATCACTTCGCGAAGGTGCGCGACGCGGCCATTGCGGATGAGCACGGCGATGAAGTTGCGCAACTGCGGCGCCATGCCGAGCTTCGCGTTCATCTTGTCGAGCACGGCAACTTTCTGAGCTTCGGAGATGGCCGGATTCTCGAACACTTCGCGCAGTTCGCGGCTGGAGTCCCAGGCGGCCAGGAAGTCGTCGATCTGCCGATCGATGCCGGCGACGTCGAGCTTGACCTGAAGAACCACATCGGCGAGCGCGCGGGCGTAATGGGAGACAAAGGCTGCCATTTAGCGTTTTCCTCCCTTGGCTGCGCCGTTCGACGCCGTATCGTTGACAAACTGGGTGATAAGGGCGCGGTCGGCTTCGGGCGTCAGGGTGAGCTGCCGCGCCGCGCTGTCGATGGCCAGCTCAGCCGCGAAGTGGCGCAGGCCGCGCTGCGCCTGGGCAGCCGCCGAGGCGATTTCCTGCTCCGCCGATGCCACGATGCGGACGCTCTCTTCTTCAATGCTCGCCTTGATCCGGACTTCGTCCTGCTTGCTCTCCTCCTCGACATTGGCGCGGATCTGCGCGATTTCGTCGTCGAGCCGGGCCAGCTGTGCTTCAACCGCGCTGAGACGGGTGTTCGCGTCGGCGGTGGTTTTGCGGGCTTCCTCGAGGTTCTGCTTGAGCGACTGCGAGCGGCGGCGGATGATCTTCGGCAGTACCTTCGCCAGCGGAATCAGGATGGCCAGAATCAGGATGGACGAGTTGATCCACTCGAAGGCGCGCGCAGTTGTCTCGATGTGCTCGGCGCGCACATGGACCTTTTCCGGGTCGGTGGCGGTCTTGTCGTCCTTGAAAACGGCGTCAGAGACGGACTGCACCAGCGAGTTGTGGCGGAAAACCCTGTGCTCTTCAGCCTCTTCATCCTTCTCGTGGCCCGGCTGAGCGGGAAGTCCAGAGTCGTCGTGGGTGTCGGCCGGTGATGGCAGCGACTGGGCTGGCTTCCTGGGCAAGGGCGCGCACCGGCGCAAAACCCCAGGCCGCGGCCAGACCCGCCATCAGGATAAGAGCGAAAAGACGTGCGGAATTCGTAACCTGCAGATGCTTCAACGCGTACCCCCGGCGGCCACGGGCAAAACGGCGCGAACAACCCGGCTGGCCAGTTCGCCGGCGGATGCCTGGATGGTCTGACGTGCCTGGGCAGCTTCGGCATCCAGCTCGGCCTTGGCCTGGTTGACCCGTTGTCCGGCGGCATGGCGGGCGACGTCGAGCGCCGCATCGCGTTCCGCGCTCCATTGCTTGATGCGCTGCTCACGCGCCTTGTAAACCTCGGCGCGAGCCTGGCGGAGCTTGTGGGCGTATTCCTGGGCGCGCTCTTCGGCCCTGGCAATCGCTTTGTGGGCGTCCTCGACGGCTCCCTGGGTGCGCGCACGGCGCTCCTTCAGCGTGCGGCTCAGGGGCCCCTGGACCAGAAACTGATAGGCCAGGACCAGCACGATGAAGAGCAGTGCCGTGGGTATGGCGCCAAGCAGAAAGGTCCCGACTTGTTGAAGAATTTCGTCCATGCTGGTATCGGCTGTTCGTTCAGGCGGTTAGTAGAAACGGTTATTAGAAAACTGAATTGGATGGAACACCCATTTCTATCAGGCCAAACCCTTGGCGGTCAACGCGGCGGAACCCTGAAAACAGTGGATTTCCGCCCATATCACAGGGTGGAATGACGACCATCACAAACGGGTCAATGAGCGATCACAATTCTCCGCGTTCAACGCGGTCTTCGTTCGAATTTCGCCCCAAGATTCTACTTGATTTTCAAGGGCGATGGGGCCACACTACTCAATACCACCTAGACCCGGTTCAGGGTCTCAGCGGGCGGCCGATTTTGGGAACTCCTTCCACTCCCGGGTCGGCAGCCCGCTTCTTAATTTTTGCGGCAAAATTTGCGGCAAAGTAAGATTCCGGCGGCACATCAAAATGATGCACTCATGAAAAGGCCCGCGACACTCGCGGGCCTACTCGCATTTGTGACAGATTATTTGAGCCGCGCGCCCAGCGGCACGTCTTTGAGAGCGATGTCGACAGCATCGACATCCTCGCTATCTCTACCAGTCGTGGCCGATGCAGCCAGGAATCTGCCTGGGATTGCCTGTCTCGCAGTATTCCGGCGGGTCGGGGATGTGAAAGCGGAAGGCGAGGCTCGGCTGCCAGTCGTGCTTGAACTGACGGGCTGAAATGCGCTGGATGATCGTTCCTGTTGCCGCGTCGAGTTTGTATCCCATGACCTGTCCCTTGATGCCGCCCATGCCGCCGCCTTCCGGAACCTCAGCCATGACGATCAGAGCAGAGGAGTTACCGGCCCAGTCAATTCCAGACATGTTGAACTCTGGCTCCTTCTCGAACGACCGGCAAAATTCACGATCCAGTTCGGAAGCTCTGCAGGGAGGAAATGTCTTCAACATGTCGGCCTGGGCCAGATGAGTGACGTCGCGCGGTTCGAGGTCTGGGTCGTCGACGCGGAAGATATAGACCCAGAAACCTGCTGTTGCGCTCATATTGCCTCCATTGACAAAGAAGGCCTTGGAGTCGGGGGACCAGAGAAGGTCGATGTTTTGAAAGCCATATGGAAACGAACCTTCCCGCACCGAGCCGTCGCGAGAGCGCAGTGAAAAGGAGGCGACGAGCATGTCGAAGCCCTTCTTGACTTCTACTTTCTCGTAGTGCACTTCGACCGTGAACTCTCGATCGGGCGAGGGGATGCGGATTGGTTTGCAGGCGGCGCGCCACGAGGCGGGCGCGCCGGAACCAGATCCGCATTCGCTGTGAAAGGCCACGGCCTTTACGGCCCAGGTGGGCGGGGTTGCAAGGGCGATGGACGCGGTCAAGTAGATGCCGACCGCGACAGCGAGAAGGCGCGCAATCCATGCAGTGTTCATGACTTGTTCTTCTTACACCGAGAACAAAAGGATAGCGCGATTTTAGGGTGTGGAGATGCAGCGGACGAGGCGGCGCCGCTGCATTAGGCAACTTTTTACTTCAGCCGCGCGCCCAGCGGTACATCCTCAAGGAATCCCGCCAGAACAGGCGAGCCATCCGGCTGAAGCGACGCAGCCAGCAGCATGCCGTTCGACTCGAGGCCGCGCATCTTGCGTGGAGCAAGGTTGGCGACAATCACGATCTTGCGGCCGATCAGCTTCTCGGGCTCGTAATACTGCGCGATGCCGGCCAGGATCTGACGCTTCTCGTAGCCAAGATCGACTTCGAGGCGCAGCAACTTGTCGGCCTTGGGAACGCGCTCGGCGACGAGGATCTGGGCAACGCGCAGGTCGACTTTGACGAAGTCGTCGATGCTGATGGTGGGCGAAGAGGCGGAGGTGTGGTCCACAGGTGGTGCGGCCGTCTCTCCGGTTGCGAGCGGAGCGCCCGCGGGAGCCTCGCCGGGCTCGCTCTTCAACCGCGCTGAGGCGATATCCTCAGGCACTCCATGCACCTTCGCCGTGTCGACGGGCTGCTTCGTGTCGTGCGGAACGGCAGTCGAGGGAGTCAGCGCGCCCTCCTCTTTCGCCGGTCTCTGATCGGTCGTCGTGGTTGGCGCAACGGAAGTGGCGGCAGGCGCCTGGTCCGGCGACACGGCATTGCCCTGCTTGCCTGCGGCCGCGTCAACCGCGCTCGCGTTGTTCTGATTTTCGAGGTTCTGCATACGTTCGGTTGCGTCCTTTTCTGCGCGGGGGAAGAGCGGCGCGGGTTCGCCGAATGGGGTGCCGGGCTTCAAGCCTCCCCACGTGAGGTTCTGGAGGAATCCGTGCTTTGCCGCATCCTGCAGGTCACCCAGGCCAAGCTGCGACCATACCTTCGATGCCGACGCGGGCAGAATGGGATAGACCAGGGCCGTAATCACGCGGATGGCTTCGGCTGCGGTGGCCAGCACGCGGGCCTGCAGCGCGGAGTGGTCGGCGTCGCTGCGGTCGGCGGGCTTCTTCCACGGCGCGTTGGCGGTGAGATATCCGTCGGTCTCGGCGACCAGTTGCCACAGGTTCTTCAAGGCTTCGGAAAACTGCAGATCGTCGAAGAGCGGGCCGAACTCCGCGAGGGCGCGTCCCGCTGCTGCGCGCAGGGCGGACTCTGCTTCCGTTTCCGGGCCGGGATCGGGCACGACTCCGCCGAAGAACTTGTGCATCATGTTCACGACGCGGCTGACCAGGTTGCCATAGCCGTTGGCGAGGTCGCCGTTGTAGCGGCGCACCAGCGCGTCGAAGGTGAAGCTGCCGTCGGAGCCGAACGGAATCTCGCGCAACAGGAAATAGCGCAGCGCATCGGCGCCGAGCACTTCATCCACGGTTTCGGCGCGCACAATGTTCCCCAGCGACTTCGACATCTTGGTGTCGTCAAAGAGCAGCCAGCCGTTGGCGCGTACCGACTTCGGCACGGGAAGGCCCGCGGCCATCAGGAATGCCGGCCAGTAGACGCAGTGGAAGCGGCTGATCTCCTTGCCGATGAGATGCATGTCGGCGGGCCAGAATTTTTCGAAGCGCGCCTTGTCGGCGGGGTCATCGGAGCCGTAGCCGAGAGCGGAGATGTAGTTGACCAATGCATCGAGCCACACGTAGACGACGTGCTTGTCGTCGTCCGGAACCGGGATGCCCCAGCGGAAACTTGTCCGGCTGACGGAGAGGTCCTTGAGCCCGCTCCTCACGAAGGAGATGACTTCCTTGCGTGTCGATTCTGGCTGCATGAAGCCGGGATTCTCGTCGTAGAACTCGAGCAGCTTGCGTTCGAAGGCCGACAGCTTGAAGAAATAGTTTTCTTCGCTGACGGTTTCAGTGATGCGGCCGCAGGTGGGGCAGGGCGCTCCCGGCTCGACGTCCATCCAGGCCTCGTCGCTCACGCAGTACTGGCCGGTGTAGGTGCTCTTGTAGATGAATCCCCGGTCGCGCAGGGTGGCGAACAGCTTCTGCACGCCGCGCTTGTGGCGCTCTTCCGTCGTGCGGATAAAGTCGTCGTAGGTGAGACCGAGCCGGTCCCAGAGCGCGCGGAACTCGCCGGAGATGTGGGTGGCGAACGCCATCGGCGTGCGGTCGGCGAGCCTGGCGGAGCGCTCGATCTTCTGGCCGTGCTCATCGGTGCCGGTGAGGAACCAGGTGTCGATCCCAAGTGCGCGTTTGCGGCGGGCGATTGCGTCGCAGACGATCGTCGAGTAGGCGTGGCCCAGGTGTGGCCGCGCATTTACGTAGTAGATGGGCGTGGTCAGGTAGAAGTGCTGTGCGCTGGAATCGGACTTGGCCATGGAAAGAAGACGCGCGCGACGACGATGTTCCGTACGTCGCTGACGAGCGTCTCTTCGATTCTACGGCATGCAAAATCGGCGCCTTGCCTGATCAGCTCTTACCCTCACCGCACTGCCAGGGTGTAGCCAGTGTCTGACTTCGGTGTGTCATAGACGCCAAAGTCGCAACTGAACACGGTCCACACCTCGTCGGTCGCGGCCGCGTCAGTGGTCGAGGTCCAGTAGTACGAATAGGGCATGAAGTTCAGCAGCACCGCGGCCTGAAAGACGCTCTGGTCGGGGTTGAGGAACGCGAAGTCGAGGTAGTCCGCCTCGTTGTTCTGGTTGCGGTCGGCCAGGCTTTGCATCTCATTGCGGTTGGGCATGCGCCACTGGCCGGCGGTGGATCCGTCGCTGAGGCCGCACTGGCCGCTCGCAAGCTTGTTGACCGCGGCCACCGCTGTAGCCCAGTCGCCCTGGATGCAGTTAGCCTTCTTGAGCCATGTCAGCCCGGTCATTGCGTCGGTCACGGTGCCGTCGCTGTGCTGGATAAAGCGCGGATAGATCACCCCCACACCCTTTTGCAGAGTGCCGTCGTCGCCGGCCTGGGACGCATTGAACAGGCCGGTTGCCTGCAACTGCGCCGCTCCGACGCTCGCGCCCCGCACCGCCCACACGCCGCTCAGGGAGGTCTTCTTGTTGAGCACGCTGTCGTTGATGTAGCGCGCGTCGGCGAACCGTATGGCCCATGCATTGGGCGATCCCTCTTGGCCGCCGAAATAGCTGGTGGACGACCAGTAGAGATCGGTCGAGACGTTTACGAATGGATTACCGGGCGTGAGCGCGGGATTCGAAGCGGATGCGTCCACCAGGCTTTCAAGCTCGACCAGGTTGGGCAGCCGCCAGGCGCCCGCCGCCGAACCGTCGCTCAGGCCGCAGGCGCCGCTGGCGAGAGCGTTCACCTTGGTCAGCGCATCAGCCCACGCCGCCGGCGCAAAACATCCGCCGTTTTTGAGCCACACAAGACCGGAGAGGGCGTCGGTCACAGAGCCGTCCTGGTTGTCAGTGAAACGCGCAGCCGGCCATGCAACGCCCTTCTTCAACGCGCCATCATCGCCCGCGGCGTAGCTCTCGGTCTGTCCGGTGGCGGCAATACTCACGCGCGGATTCGTCCCGTTGAACGCGGCGAAGTTTGCATCGCTGACGGAGTTGTTCTCTGTGGAGAGGAAGTCGATGACGATGAGGTACATGGGCACGCCGAACAGCCCGGTCTGCACAAACTGCCCGGTGTGGTCAGCGCGTGTGACCCTGGCGCCGCTGCCGACCGATGGATAGAAGCCATAGCCGGACTTCATGGCCCACAGATGGTAGTCCGACGGCGAGTTGCCTGTCGTCTTCAATCCAGAGAAGCTGTAGGTCCCGTCGGAGGGGGTCGTAGCCGTCGCGGTCACAGTGTTGGTATTGGTCATCCACAGAGTGATGGTGACGCCGGCCAGCGGAGCGCCGTTGAAGGTGACCTTGCCTGAGATGGTGTCGGTGGGCGGTGGAGGATCGGGGTTCGTCATGCCGGGATCGTTGCGGCTGCCGCCGCATCCGGCCAGAATGGTTACCGCAAACACCAGACATGCGCACAGGGATCTGTTCATGGACAATCCTCTCTTTTTCACACTTGCCGAAATCTCGTTGCCGCCGGCCACGGACACAGCTTGGTTCGCTCCGAACCCTGTGACCTGCATCGGCTGAGGATGTGGCGGCGATCACGCCAAACCACCTGCCGCGGCCATGCGAAGGTAATGAGAGCGAGGCGGCGCAGCCCAAAGCGCGAGATACCACTCTGTTAGAATCACCTTGTAAATCGGGGATTTCAGAGGCTTTGGACGTGTATTTCGAATTGCAAAAACGGCTCGCCGGGCATCTCCGCGATGCACTCAAGCGGAAGTACGATCTCACAGTTGAAAACATCCCGGTTGAGATTCCGCCGGATTTGAAGTTTGGCGAGCTGGCTACGCCCCTCGCGTTGCAACTGGCGCGCACACTGCGCAAAGCGCCGAAGATCATCGCGCAGGAGATTGTGGCGGAGTTGGGCACGGTCGATGGCTTCGCGGGATTCGAGGTCGCGGGCGCGGGATACATCAATGCGCGGATGGATCGTGGTGCGGTGGCTCGCGCGATTGCAGCCGGAGAAGAGTCTGCCCAGGCGGCAGGCGGCCATGTTTTGGTCGAGCACACCAGCATCAATCCCAACAAGGCTGCGCACATCGGGCATCTGCGCAACGCAATTCTCGGCGACACGTTTGTGCGCCTGCTGCGGGCCGCGGGCAACAAGGTCGATGTGCAGAACTACATCGACAACACCGGCGTGCAGGTGGCCGATGTGGTGGTGGGTTTTCTGCATTTGGAGAAGAAGTCGGTTGCGGAGATTCGCGCATTGGTCGCTGATTGCGAGAAACGCGCCGCAGGCGCAGATGGCCACACCGCAGGTATTGACTACTACTGCTGGGACACCTACACGCGCGTGGGTCAGTGGTACTCCAGCGGGACGGACGAGGAGAGCACGCAGCGCAAAAAGCTGCGCTACGACACGCTGCACCAGATTGAGCATGGCGGCAACGAGACGGCCGAGGTGGCCGAGCTGATCTCGACCGCAGTGTTGCGGCGGCATCTGGAAACGATGCTGCGCCTGGACATCGAATACGATTTTCTTCCCCGCGAGAGCGAGATTCTGCACCTGAAGTTCTGGGAGAAGGCGTTCGAACTGCTCAAGCAGACCGGCGTTCTGTACTTCGAAACCGAAGGCAAGAACAAGGGCTGCTGGGTGATGCGGAGACCAGGCGCGGAGATCGCCGAAGGCGAGACCGACGAGGACGCCAAGGTCATCGTGCGATCGAACGGAACGGTCACGTATGTCGGCAAGGACATTGCGTATCACCTGTGGAAGTTCGGGCTGCTGGGGCGCGACTTCGGGTACAAGCCTTTCTTCAATTACGCGGATCGCGAGTGCTGGATCTCGACCGAGCACGGCGTGGAGCCGCATCCGCATTTTGGCGGGGCCACGGCGATTTATAACGTGATCGACTCGCGGCAGGCGGATCCCCAGGCCAACGTGATCCAGGCGCTGCGGGGCATGGGACACACGGCGCAGGCTGACAACTACACGCACTTCGGCTACGAGATGGTGGCGCTGACGCCGTCGTACGCGGCGCAGCTTGGATACGCACTCACGGACGAGGATCGCGCCCGGCCGTACATCGAGATCAGCGGCCGGAAGGGCTTTGGCGTGAAGGCCGACGACCTGATGGACCTGATGATCGAGGCGGCGAAAGCGGAGGTGGTGAAACGCCACGCCGACTGGAGCGCGGAACAGATCGACGTCGGTTGCAGAGAAGATCGCCTACGGAGCGCTGCGCTATTACATGCTGCGGTTCAGCCGCAACTCGGTGATTGCCTTCGATCAGGACATGGCTCTTTCGCCCGAGGGCGAGACCGGACCGTATCTCATGTACGCCGCGGCGCGCATTCGCAGCATCTTCCGCAAGGGGGGGACGACGCCGGAAGCGGAGTTAGCGGGGCTGGCGGAGTTAGCGGAGTTGGGCGGTTATCTCGCAGGGATGAGAACGAAGACATCTGGGCGCTGTGGTTGCGGGCCGGCCAGCGCACGCTGGTGCTGGAGCAGTGCATTGCCACGTCAGAGCCGATGCACCTGGCCAAGCACGCATTCCAGTTGGCGCAGGACTTCTCGAACTTCTATCACCATCACCACATCCTCACGGAAGAGGACCCGGCGAAGAAGACGTTCCTGCTGGCGACGGCCGCGGTGGCTCTGCGCGAGATGGTGACGGTGCTGAGCTGGCTGGGGATCGAAAGCCCGGAAGCGATGTAAAGACAGCCTTCAGCCTTCAGCTATCAGCCGTCAGTTTTGTTCTTGCTGAGGGCTGACGGCTGAGGGCTGATGGCTTGCAGCTACGAGCTATAACTCCTCACCCACTCCAGAATCGACCGCACCGCCACTCCCGTCGGTCCCTTGGCAATAAATGGCTTGTTCTCGTCCATCCACGCCATGCCGGCGATGTCGAGGTGGATCCAGGGCGTGTCTTCGGCGAACACATGCAGGAACTCAGCCGCCGTGCTGGCGCCGCCGTAGCGGCCGCCGGTGTTCTTGATGTCGCCGATGTCGCTCTTGATCATGTCGGCGTACTCTTCGCCCAGCGGCATGCGCCAGAACTTCTCGCCGGAGGTCTCGAGCGCCGTCTGGAACTTCGCGTAGGTCTCTTCGTCGTTCGCAAAGGCGCCGGCGTTGTGCGTGCCGAGCGCTACGCCGATTGCGCCCGGTCAGCGTGGCGGCGTTGATCAGATGCGTCGCGCCGAGCTGCCGCGCATAGGTGAGGCCGTCGGCGAGCACCAGGCGGCCTTCGGCGTCGGTGTTGATGATCTCGATGGTCTTGCCCGGCTTGTCTGAAGACAGGGGCATGGCGGTTTGCACGTCGCCGGGCTTCTGCGCCTTGCCGTCGGGCATGTTCTCCGTCGCGCACACGATGGAGACGACGCGCACCTTCGGCTTGAGCAGGGCGATGGCGCGCATGGCGCCGATCATGGCAGCGCCGCCGGCCATGTCGTACTTCATCTTCTCCATGTTGTCAGAGGGCTTGATGGAGATGCCGCCGGTGTCGAACGTGATGCCCTTGCCGACCAGGCCGAGGATGGGGCCGTCGGTGCACGCCTTCGGGCTCGTAACGCAGCACGATCAGCGCCGGCGGCTCTTCCGATCCCTGCGCAACGCTCCAGAACGCGCCCATCTTCAGCTCTTTGATCTTGTCGGTCGAGCTTACCTCCCACTTCAGGCCGACTTCCCGGGCCATCTCCGCCGCGCGGCGGCCGAACTCTGTTGGAGTGAGCTTGTTGCCCGGCTCGTTGACCAGGGTGCGCGCGAAGTTCTGGCTCTCGCCGATGATCGACGCCCTCGCGGAATCCGGATTCCGTGGGGGCCGTGTCGGCTCCGGGGGCCGCAACGGTGAACGACTGCACGCTCTGGTCCTTGCGGTCGCTGCGATAGGTGTCGGGGTCGAAGTCGCCGACGAAAGCGCCTTCCACGGAGGCGCGGGCGCAGGGGCCGGGAGGCAGGAAGTCGGCTTCCGGCAGGGCAAACACGAGTTTCGCGGATGCCGCGGGGCTTGGCGAACCGGACGGCGGTTCCGGCATGCGTTGCGGACGCTGTGCGCGGTAGCCTTGGCTTCCTTGCCCAGGCCGACGATCAGCAGGCGCTTTGCCTTCAGACCCGGCGGGGGAGTGCAGCAGCAGCGTCTCGTTGGCGCAGGCTTTGAACTCGCCGCCCGCCAGGACGGCGGCGGCCGCTTCATTCACGGCGGCATCGCCGGTGAGCAATTCCGGCGCGGGCTTTACATCCGGGCCCTTCTCGGTCTGGGTGTCCACGGCCGTAACGGCCAGCAGTTCAGTCTCAATTTGGGAGAGCGGCGAGTAAGACAGTTCCGTGCGCATAGCGGAATTATTTCATTCGCAGGCGGCAGGTCACCCCGCAAGACGTACAGCAGTAACTTAGAAATCAGACGGGGCTTATGAGGCACCGGTCGTCGCCGCGGTTCAGTTTCGCTGGCGATGCTTGCTGGCATTGATCGCGGACCGCGCTTCCCGGTCGGCTTCGCGGCTGCGCTCGGTCTCGCGCTTGTCCCAGTCCTGCTTGCCTTTGGCCAGTGCCAGTTCGCACTTGACCCGGCCATTTTTGAAATACAGCCGGGTGGGGATGAGCGTGTGACCCTTTACCTGCGTCTTAGACAGTAGTTTGCGGACTTCTTCGCGATGCAGCAGGAGTTTGCGAGTACGGGTTTCGTCGTGATTGGCAATATTGCCGTGGGAATAGGGTCCGATATGGACGTTGAGCAGAAACGCCTCGCCATCCTTGATCAGGCCGTAGGCGTCCTTGAGGTTTGCCTTGCCCTGGCGGATGGATTTGACCTCCGTGCCGCGCAGGGCAACTCCGGCTTCAAAGCGCTCCAGCAGGAAGTACTCGTGGCTGGCGCGCCGGTTCTGGGCGGCATCGCGTTCGCCGGCGGCCACGGGGTCGCGGGGCCGCGCCGTTTTGGGAGCGGCCGAGCGGGCGGCTTGATTGATCACGTGGCTGGTCTGGCGCGGCATTGTCAAACGTCCTTGAATCTTCATCCTAGCACCGGGCCGGCTTGTGGCCGCGGCGCCATGGGGCTTTGCTAAAATGAGGCTACGTTGGATGGGGGATCACCCCCACAACAATCGCGTACAGGACGGCTATTCAAGCCAACTTGCAGCCGGACAGACACGTGCTGCAGACGGCCCGCTGATCCCAGGCGCGCCAGGGAGTTCGATGAACCGCGCTGGTTTTCCGGCTGCACCCAGACACGCGTTCTGGATCGCCCTTTTCCTTTTTTTGATTCCCGCCGGCCTGTCTCCGATTCACCTTCAGGCGGACAACGGGCCCTCCTCGAGCAAGCTCTACAAGCAGGGCCAGCTGGCAGAGCAGAAAGAGGACTGGGACGCCGCCTATAACGACTACGTGCAGGCTGCGAACAAGAACCCGAAGGACCTGCGGATCCGCGAGGCGATGTACCGCGTGCGGGGCCAGGCGTCGGCGGTTCACATGCTCAAGGGTCACCAGCTGGTGCAGGCCGGCGACGACCAGGGTGCGTTGACGGAGTTTCTCCACGCCGCGCAGATCGATCCGGCCAACGAAGCTGCGGGCCAGGAGATCGCGGCCATCCGCGACAGGCAGAACCAGGCGCCAAGCCAGCCGGCCGTCTCCCCCGAGCAGTTGCAGGAGCAGGAACTGGCCTCCATCGCCTCTCCCGTTGAATTGAAGCCGGTCTCGAACGAGCCTCTCACGCTGCACATGACAGAGGACGCGAAGACCGTCTATCAGGCCATCGGGCGGGCCGCAGGCGTCAATGTCCTGTTCGACCCCGACTACAACTCCAAGCGGATCCAGGTGGACCTGGCAAATTCCACGCTGATGGACGGCCTGCGCATCGTGGGGATTCTCTCGAATACCTTCTGGCGCCCCATCACGCCGAACACCATCTTCGTGGCGGCGAACACCCGCTCCAAGCGCACGGAACTGGATGAGCAGGCGGTACAGACCTTCTACCTGACCAATGCCTGGCAGCAGAACGACCTGAACGATGTGCAGACCGCGCTCCGCAACGTTCTCACCCAGATCAAGGTTTACGGGGTTGCCAGCCAGAACGCGGTGGTGGTCCGCGGAACGCCCGACGAACTGCTGCTGGCGCAAAAGCTCATCAGCGATCTCGACAAGGCGCGGCCCGAGGTGGTGGTCGATATCGCGGTCATGGAAGTGAGCAAGAACTGGGAGCGCAACCTCGGCATTCAGTGGCCGGCGAGCGCCAGTGTGGCTCTGCAGTCATCCACTGCCACCACCACGACCTGCCCCGCCGGCAGCACCACCTGCACCCCGACGACCGGCAGCGGCAGCCCCACGTTGTATGACCTGGCCCATCTTAATTCGACCAACTTTGCAGTGACCATCGGAACAGCGACGGCGAATCTGCTGCTGACCGATTCCAATACGCGCATCCTGCAGAATCCCGCGCCTGCGCGCGACCGACATGCAGAAGGCCACGATGAAGATTGGCGAGCGCATCCCGATCGCCACGGGTTCGTACCAGACGGGCGCCGCTACGGCACTCGTCAGCTCGCTGGTCAACACGCAGTTCAGTACATCGACGTGGGCGTGAACATCGAGATGACGCCCACGGTGCACGCCGACCGCGACATCACGCTCAAGCTCAAGATCGACGTGACTGCGCAGGCCGGTTCGGTAACCATCAGCGGCGTAACCGAGCCGATCATCGCGCAGAAGACTTCAGAGGAAGTGGTGCGCCTGCGCGAGGGCGAAGCCAACATCCTCTCCGGGATTCTCAATCAGCAGGACCAGGTGAGTTGGAGCGGCATCCCCGGCCTGAGCTCGATTCCAATCCTCAAGTACCTCTTCGGCGCGAAGGATCACACGATCTCGAACGATGAAGTGGTCTTCCTGATGGTTCCGCACATTGTCCGCGGAACAGACATCACCCCGGCGAACCTGCGGGCCATCGACACCGGCCCGGGTAGTCAGAACGTTGAGCTGCGGCGAATCGCGGCGGAGGGCCCGGGTGCGAACGCGGCCCCGCAGATTCAGCCAGTCACGACGCAATCGATTGCACCGCATCCGCCGACGGCAAATATCCAGCCTGGATTGGCGACTGTGCCGGGCGCGGCCAGCGCTTCGTCTGCTGCTCCCCAGGCGCTTGACCAGCTCAGGGCGGCTGCCGGCGGAACCACCGAGGTGCCGCAAACGAATCTGCAGGTAAAGCAGCCGACCACTACCGCCTCCGGAGAGGAGCCGCCCATACCTCCGCCGGGACCGCCGCCGGGCACGCCGACTACCGCGCCAAATCCGGCCTCGCCGCCTGGAACTAATCCGGCGGCAAATCCGCCGGCAAACCCCACAACGCCGCCCGCTGCGAATCCCGCTGCTGCGCCGAATGCCGACACTTCCGGCGCGCAGGGCGACAAGGTCAAGTTCATGCTGAACCCGCCCGGAGCAGGTCTCGAACGGAGGCACTTTCCAGATCCCGGTGGTGATCAGCGGCGCGTCCGACATTGTCTCCACTCCGCTGCAGATCCAGTACGATCCCGCCAAGCTTTCGCTGGTGAATGTCGGGCCAGGCGATTTTCTGAGCCGCGATGGCCAGGCGGTTGCGCTGGTGCACCGCGACGACGGCCCCGGAACCATCACGGTGAATGCATCGCGTCCGCCGGGCGCGGCCGGAGTCAACGGAGCGGGTGTCGTGTGCATGCTGACCTTCCAGGCCAAAGCTTCGGGGATGACCATGGTGGTGATCAGCAAACCCGGAGCGATGTCGAGCGCACAGAAACCAGTACCGGCGCGAGGAGCGCAGGTCAGCATTACGGTGAAGTAGCATGACGCGCGCGCTATCAATCCGGAAAGGGCGAACGAGGGCTTACCCTCGTGGAGCTGATCGTTGCGGCGGCCATCCTCGCGATTCTGGCCTCGGCAGCGATCCCCATCACGCGATTCCAGATCAAGCGTGAGAAGGAACGCGAGCTCCATTACGACCTGTGGATGATGCGCGACGCGATCGACAAGTACAAGGACGCCGCGGATAAGGGCGCGATCCAGATCAAGTTGGACAGCCAGAACTATCCACCCGATCTGGAGACTCTGGTCAACGGCGTCGATATTCAGGGCAAGAAAGTGAAGTTCCTTCGCCACATTCCAGTGGACCCGATGACCGGCAAGGCGGAGTGGGGATTGCGCTCCATGCAGGACGATCCGAAGTCCGATTCGTATGGCGGGCAGAGCGTCTTCGACGTGTATTCAAAGTCCCAGGGCACGGCCCTCGATGGAACGAAGTATTCCGACTGGTAAGAGGTAAGTTCTTGAACGTTGCGCGCACAAATCGAAAGACTCAACGCAGCGCCGGCTTCACGCTGATCGAGCTGATGATCGTCATGGCGATCATCATGATTCTCGCCGTGGTCGCCGTGCCTGCGTATGAGGCCGCCCTTCGCTCAGCGCGCGAAGCCGTGCTGCGCGAAGACCTGCACGTCATGCGCAACGCCATCGACTCCTATACCGCCGACAAGCAGAAGGCTCCGCAGTCGCTCGACGACCTGGTGCAGGAGGGCTATCTCAAAGCCATCCCTGAAGACCCCATGACGCACAGTAAAGAGACGTGGGCGACGGACCAGAGCAGCGACCTGCACAGCACCGACCAGACCGATCCTGGCATTGACAACGTGCACTCGGGCGCCCAGGACCAGGGAAGCGACGGCCAGCCCTATTCCACGTGGTGAGCCCTGCGTGGCCGCCGCGCGATCGATTAACTTAGAGCCTGCATGCCTGCTCCCGCTTCCATCGATCCCGAGCTTCGAGCCGACCTCGAGGCTGTCTACGCCTTCTATGCGGCGCTGACGCGCAATCTCGATCCTGGAATCCGGGCTGGGCGGAAAGCTGCTCTACGCCGGAGAACTCGATCAGGACGGCGCGCGGCTGGTGCGTGCCGCCAACATCGCGGGCGCCGCTTCGCTCTGCGCGGCGAGCGATGCGCCGCTGCAGCGATCTGCGGTCCGCGACGGCGTTGTCGATTTTCTGGTGACGTCGCTTGATGAGGCGCTGCGCATCCTGAAGAACGAAATCCGCAAGCGCAACGGCGTGTCCGTGGCTGTGACCGCGGCCGATGCGCAGCTTGTGCGCGAGATGACCGAACGCGGCGTTCTCCCCGATCTGCTGCGGGAAAGTGAAGCCGCGGCGGCTGTTTGTTTCGCGAGGGCGCGCAACTTGTCGAGGCTGCGGCCGCGACTGAAACCATTCGCTCTTCATCTTCGAATCGCCCTCCGCCGGAGTGCGAGCACCGCGCCCTCGCGCTGATTCCGGAATCCGATCATGCAGCCCGGCGATGGCTGCGGTTTCGCATCGGTATCTGGGGCCGCGTGCCCGCCGCATCCGTTCGGTGCCATGCGATCCCTCGCTCGCACGCCAACTGGCCCTGCTCTGATCGCCGGGCGCCGGAAGACGAGTCATGTCGTTCGGGCGTATACTGGGTCGCACAATCCTGACGGATTGCCAGGCCGGGTCCCCTAAACCGGAGGTTTCGATGGCATCTTCTGCAAAGGAAAAGGCGGCTGTCGATATCAAGGCCGCCCTTGAAGCGTTCGCCGGACACCCAATTGACGCAACCAAAGAGCAGCTTGAAGCACAGCTCAAGTTTTTCGCTGTGCCCTTCAGCAGCTACTCCTTCACGCCGCCCGCCGGCGGAGGAGTGACCACAGACAACGTCGGCCAGGTAGTCTCGCGCAGCATCATCATATTCCATGCCCAACATCTGCACGCCGAGTGAACTGCTCGATGTCAGCGGCGCCAGTGTCACGCCGGCAACTGGCCACCTGACCCTGCTGATCACGAGCTTCCTCTGCCCCGGCGAACAGACGCGCGTCTATTCTGAGCCGGTAAACATTGTGGCGACTGCGGCGTCGTCCACTCCGGCCTTCATCACCGCGACGCACACGCTGATCGTTACGCCGCCCAATACCGTGGCGACGAATGTGCAGATCGACATTTTTTCGTGGGATGCGACGGCAGCGCCGGCCCGGGGTGTTACGGTCAACTGGCGCTGTCGGGTGCCGACCGCGCCGCTCATCATCATCGAGTGATTTGCGGACAGAGATTTGGCGGCGATTCGCGCTTCAGACCCGGCCTTTGTTGCCTCAATCTGCGCCCAGAGCTCCTTGATCCCTGCGCCCGTTTTGGCCGATACCGGCAGGATTTCGTCGATGCCGAGCCCCTTGCGCAAAGCGGCAAGGTTGCGTGTGCGCTCGTTGCCGCTGAGCCGGTCGATCTTGGTCGCGACCACCACGAAGATAGCGATCGACGCTGCGCAGCCAGTCCAGCAGTTGCGCATCGCGCGTCTGCGCCGGCACGTTCGAGTCGATCAGGCACACGCACAGCCCCAGCGTCTCCCGCTCGGCAAGATAAGGCTCGATGAACTTCGGCCACTCGGCCGAGATCGACTTCGAGATCTTGGCGTATCCATAGCCGGGCAGGTCCGCGAAGACGAGCTTGCGGCGCTGGCTCTCGTCATTCAGCGAGAAGAAGTTGATGGCCCGGGTGCGGCCCGGTGTAGACGAAACCTTGGCCGACTTCTCGCCCACAAGGGCATTCAGCAGGCTCGACTTGCCGACATTGGAGCGGCCGAGAAAAGCGATCTCCGGCACCGACGGAGCAGGGAACTGCTCCGCTGCCATTGCCGAAAGAAGAAATTGTGTTGTGTACTTCATCCTCTTTGAGAATACCCTGCGGCGCCAGTTTCGACTCCCTCTGTGAAAGTTTGCAATTGTGCGTCTACGCGCTGCCATGGTACGGTGCGGCTGGCCTTCAGAGAGTCCGTGGGCCCCGTCCGAAGTTCCGTCGAAGAGTCTCTCTGTTCGCCTTGAGAGGACTTCCCCACATGAAGAAAGAAGACCTTTTTGTCCCTTGCGCTGGCATCGTTTTTCGCGATCCCGGCGCTCGCGCAGGCTGATCGCGATGCCTGCAAAGACCTGCCCAGCTGGAGCCAACTTAGAGCGGCTCTTGTGGCGGCACGCAACCAGAGCAACGGCGGCTTCAACCTCGATATGTGGGGTACGGTCGTGAACCGTGATGGCGTGGTATGCGCCGTTGCCTTTACCGGAGCGGATCGCGGTTCGCAATGGCCGGGCAGTCGCGTAATTTCGGCGCAGAAGGCGAACACTGCGAATGCGTTTAGTCTCCCGGGCCTCGCTCTCTCCACGGCGGATTTGTACAGCGCGGTACAGCCTGGCGGAAGCCTCTATGGACTGCAGCACAGCAACCCCGTCGACACGACCGTCGCCTATGGCGGCAGTCCCGGGAACTACGGGCAACATAACGACCCCATGGTCGGCGGGCGCATTGGCGGCGTGAATGTGTTCGGCGGAGGGCTCGCTCTGTACAACGCGCAGCACAAACTGGTCGGCGCACTCGGCGTCAGCGGCGACTCCTCTTGCGCAGACCACAACATCGCCTGGCGCACGCGGCACTCTCTGAATCTTGACTTCGTCCCCGGCGGCGTCGGTCCCGACTCAAGCCGCCCTGACAACATCGTGTATGACATCACACCCGCCGCCGACCTGATGATCGGTACAAGCGCGAGTGGATGGGGACACCCTGTTTGCAGCGATGCCGCGAAGACAATCTCGGCAAGCTTGCCTGCCGTGCAGTAAGAATCATTCGCTTTCAGCCCCGGATCCTGCGCATTCCCGAGTAGATATACAAGCGGCGCTTCCTGTGCGAACTGGAGGCGCCGCTCCTGTTGGTATCGCTTGCGACTGAGCGTCAAGGGAACGGTCACCTTCTTCCAGTAGACGAGGCCGAAGCTTGGCGGTCTCTCATCGTTCAGCCCCCGGGGAAATTTCCGATTGCTTCTCCCCTTCCGGCCATGCTAGTTTCGGGGGCGGCCCAGAGAGTGCCAGACCCCTTTTCCGGCTTTCCTTTGCGTCTCTCTGCTCGCCACTGAAAGGACTTCCCTATGGACAATATCTGCAAGGACCTGCCGGGCTGGAGCGACCTCAAGGCCGCGCTCACCGCGGCGCGGAACCAGGCCAACGGCGGCTTCAATCTCGATATGTGGGGCACGATCGTCAATCGCGACGGCGTGGTGTGCGCGGTGGCGTTTACGGGCGTCGATCGCGGATCGCAGTGGCCGGGCAGCCGCGTGATCTCGGCGCAGAAGGCCAATACGGCCAATGCGTTCAGCCTGCCCAAGCTTTCGCTTTCGACAGCGCAACTCTACAGCGTAGTGCAGCCCGGCGGCAGTCTCTTCGGGCTGCAGCACAGCAACCCGGTGGACACAGCCGCTGCCTATGGCGGCGACCCTGCGCACTATGGCCAGGCCAATGACCCCATGGGAGGCAAGCGCGTGGGCGGCGTAAATGTCTTCGGTGGTGGCCTGGCGCTCTACAACGCCAAGGGCGAGCTGGTCGGTGCGCTGGGCGTCAGCGGCGACGCCTCATGCGCGGACCACAACATTGCGTGGCGCACCCGCCATGCGCTCAACCTGGACTTCGTTCCCGGCGGCGTTGGATCGGATCCGACCCGGCCGGACAACATCATCTTCGACATCACGCAGGCGCCGGGTCTGGCGATGGGCGTAAGCGCAAGCGGGTGGGGACATCCCCTCTGCAGCGACGCCGCGAAGACGATCTCAGAGAGTCTTCCTGCCGTGCGATAGAACGCGCACTCTCATCCAAGGCCGCGCGAGCGAATCAAAAGCAAGTGGCGCTTCCCGAATCAACGGAAAGCGCCATTTGTGTCTTCGCTTGAGACTTACTGTCGTGCTACAGGTCCCGTGGCGACTTCCGCGGGTGGCACTGCCGTGAGCACTCCTGACTCCGGCGGAATCGGCGCGGGCAGCGGGCTTTCGAGCGCCAGCGCCAGCACTTCATCCATCTGATCCACGAAATGCAGCTTCATGAAGTTCTTGATGTTGTCGGGCAGCTCCTGCAGGTCCTTCTCGTTGGCACGCGGCAGAATGGCTTCGAAGATGCCCGCGCGCAGAGCCGCCAGCAACTTCTCCTTCAATCCGCCGATGGGCAGCACCTTGCCGCGCAGCGTGATTTCGCCGGTCATCGCGATGTCGCGTCGCACCGGGATCCTGGCCAGCGCCCAGGCCAGAGCCGTCGCCATCGTGATGCCCGCCGATGGCCCATCCTTGGGAATCGCGCCTTCGGGCACGTGCAGGTGGATGTCGACGTTGCGATAGAACTCGCGCGAGAGGCCCAGCGCCTGCGCCTTTCCGCGAATGTAGCTGAGCGCGGCCTGCGCCGACTCCTGCATGACATCGCCAAGCTGGCCGGTGATGGTCAGCTTGCCTTTGCCGTCGAGTACTTGAACTTCAGTAGTGAGAATCGACCCGCCCACTTCAGTCCACGCGAGTCCGGTGACGAGACCGACTTCGCTCTTCTCATGCACTTCCGATTCGCGATAGCGCGGCACGCCGAGAAACTCCGCAATGTTTGCCGCGGCGATCTCTTCCTTGTGCTTCGCCCCGTTCTTCACAACCTTGCGCGCTACCTTGCGGCAGAGATTGCCAATCTCGCGTTCCAAATTGCGTACGCCGGCTTCGCGCGTGTAGTTGCGGATGATTTCGAGAATCGCATCATCCTTGAAGACGATATTTTTCTCGCTCAGTCCGGTCTGGTCGCGCTGCTTCTTCACCAGGTACTGCCGCGCGATCTCGAGCTTCTCGTGCTCCGTGTATCCCTGCAGCCGCAGAATTTCCATGCGGTCCTGTAACGCCGGCGGAATGGTGTGCAGCACATTCGCCGTCGCCACAAACAGCACCTGCGAGAGATCGTAATCGACGTCGAGATAGTGATCCTGGAACGTCGTGTTCTGCTCTGGATCGAGAACCTCAAGCAACGCCGATGCCGGATCGCCGCGGAAGTCCGAAGCCATCTTGTCCACTTCGTCCAGCAGAAACACGGGGTTCTTGGTGCCCGCCTTCTTCATGTGCTGGATGATCTGCCCGGGCAGCGCGCCGATATAGGTGCGGCGATGTCCGCGGATCTCGGCTTCATCCCGCACGCCGCCCAGCGAGAGACGAACGAACTTGCGTCCTGTCGACTTTGCAATCGACATGCCGAGCGACGTCTTGCCCACACCCGGAGGCCCGACGAAGCAAAGGATTGAGCCCTTCGGATTCTTGACGAGCTGCCGCACCGCCAGAAATTCGAGGATGCGCTCCTTGATCTTCTCGAGGCCGTAATGGTCCTCGTTGAGTACCTTCTCGGCATAATCAATCGACCGCGTCTCCTTGGACTTCTTCTTCCACGGAACGGCAAGCAGCCAGTCGATGTAGTTGCGGCTCACGGTCGACTCGGCCGACATGGGCGGCATGGCTTCCAGTTTCTTGAGCTCCTGGATCGCCTTGTCCAGAACATCCTTCGGCATGCCGGCGGATTCGATCTTCTTGCGCAGTTCGTCGAACTCGCTCTTTTCGCCGCGGCCCAGTTCCTTCTGGATAGCCTTGATCTTCTCGTTGAGGTAGTACTCTTTCTGCGCGCGCTCCATCTGCCGCTTTACGCGCGACTGGATGTTGCGGTCGAGGTCGAGCTTTTCTATTTCGATGTCGAGCACGTCGGCGATGCGCGCCAGCCGCGCCGCCGGATCGAAGATGCTCAGCAGTTCCTGCTTCTCTTCAATGCCGAGCTGCAGGTTCGCCGCGATCACGTCAGAGAGCCGCGCGGGCTCATCCATGCGCACGCTGGCGATGATGGTCTCGTAGTTGAGCGACTGCTGCAGCTTCACATACTGCTCAAAGAGCGAAGTGACGCGCTGCATCAACTGCTCGACTGCCGGCGTCATCTCGAAGTTCGATTTGCCCACGCGCACGGTGGCGACGAAGAAGCCGTCGCGGTCGGTTACGTCAGTGGACTTGGCGCGCTCCACGCCTTCGACCAGAACCTTGATGTTGCCGTCGGGCATCTTCACGCTCTGCACGATGTTGCAGATCGACCCGACCTGGTAGATCTCTTTTGCCTTGGGCTCGTCAATCGAGGCGTCGTGCTGCGTGGCCAGAAAAATCTTGCGGTCGCCGTTCATTGCTTCTTCGAGCGCGCGCACGCTCGACTCGCGGCCCACCACGAAGGGCGTCATCATGTAGGGAAAGATCACCATGTCCCGAATGGGCATCATGGGCAATTTACGAGGCTCGTTTTTCTCACGGGAAGAATTCATAGATACCTAACCATTCGACGCGCGAACTCTGCTATGGATGCGCGACTTTCCAGAACCGCCCCGGAGGGCCTTTATGGGATTGTACAGCGGATTGGGAGACACGACCGGCAAACAGCACAGGCGCTGCGTGACTTTTCCACGATCAAAATCGAATCCCGTTCGGCTATCAGACGTCGCGGAACTTCAAAATCGCTGCTCTGCCTTTGATGGATGTTGTGGCTTGGTCGTGAGTCGCAGACTGTGTCACTGGTTTTCGCCGCGCACGTAGAGGGCCGGGCCGCCGTGGTGCATGCCGTGCGCAAGCCGCGCCGCCGTACGCTGATCGACTGGATACACCGCGATCGGCGAAGCCAGGGTGAACTCCATCTGAGCCTCGGCAGGAATCAGAGCGATCGAAGGCGGCGAACTGGCGGCAATCGCTGTACCAACGCCTGCGCCCATTCCCGCTCCCACGGCGTCGCATAGCTGTCGCCCGCCGTCATCGGTTCCGTGCACGTGGGGATCCATCGTAACGACTGCGAATCCATCGCCGCCGCGCCCACGGCCGCGCCGGTAGCAACCTTGTTCATGGTGGGGCGCGTCTTGCTTTGTCCAACCACTTTGAAGGGCGGCGGTTAAAGCGGGATAGCTTTTGCCATCGCAGATTCAGTGCCGTCAATTCGCAGCGTCAGATTCGAGGCGCCCACGAGCCGGCCGGCCTGCTTCGCGCGACACCACAGTTCCGTAAACCGTTGCGCCGCAGGGAATCACCAGGATTCCATCGACGACCACATCGCGCGTCACCGTGAAGGAGAGCCTTTGCGCCCGCCCTGGTCGAACGCGAACTGATCGGCATGTCGTTGACGACCTGCAGCCGCGTGTTCTCCAGAACAGTGACTGCGTTGCCGGTTGCAAAGCGCACCGCTTGAGATGTGTCGGACGTGGCGACGGATTCACCGCTTGCAGCGGTCGACGGATTGCTCTGTGAGGCATGCCGCGGACTGATCGGGAGATGCGACTTCCGGTCGCGTGGCCTGAGAACACTGGCGCCCACGCGACCGGAAGACTGAAGAGAATGAGCAGGAGCGGCATGACTGAATGCAAAACAGCATGGCTCTCGTACCTTTCACGATGGAGTGATCTGCTCTTTCCCTGGAATCCGACTCGAAACTGACCGCCTATCCAGCCTTTTCCAACAGGCACAGCGACAGATCGCGCCGTTCCACCATATCGCTGGTGATTTCCAGGTCGCGCACGCGCTTGTTGTTGGGCAGGTGATACATCAGGTCGAGCATCAGCTCTTCGAGAATCATGCGCAGTCCGCGCGCGCCCACCTTGCGGGCCAGCGCTTCGCGCGCCACGGCTGCGGTCGCATCCTGGCTGAAGTGCAGGCGCACATTCTCGTATTCGAACAGCCGCTGATACTGCTTCAGAATCGCGTTGCGCGGCTTGGTCAGGATCTCGACCAGCGCCGCTTCGTCCAGCTCGTCGAGGATGCCCATCACGGGCAGGCGTCCGACAAACTCCGGAATCAGGCCGTACTTGATCAGGTCCTGCGGCTCGGTCTTGCGCAGCAGTTCTGTATCGCGATGGCTGCGGGTGGTCGCCTGGTCTTCTGCATTTTCGCCGCTCTTGAAGCCCAGCGCCTTCTTGCCGACGCGCCGGCCAACCACGCGCTCCAGTCCAACAAACGCACCGCCGCAGATGAACAGAATATTCGTGGTGTCGACCGCCGTGAACTCCTGGTGCGGATGCTTGCGTCCGCCCTGCGGCGGAACGTTGGCAACCGTGCCTTCGAGAATCTTCAGCAGCGCCTGCTGCACGCCTTCGCCGCTCACATCGCGGGTGATCGACGGATTCTCGTCCTTGCGGCCGATCTTGTCGATTTCGTCGATGTAGATGATGCCCTGCTGCGCGCGCGCCACGTCGCCGTCCGCCGCCTGCAGCAGCTTCAGGATGATGTTCTCGACGTCTTCGCCAACATAGCCGGCTTCCGTCAGCGTAGTCGCGTCCACAATCGCGAACGGCACATCCAGCATCTTGGCCAGCGTATGCGCCAGCAGCGTCTTGCCTGAGCCGGTGGGCCCCACCAGCAGGATGTTGCTCTTGGCCAGTTCGACTTCGTTGTTGCGCATCCGGTTCATCTGGATGCGCTTGTAGTGGTTGTAAACGGCGACGGCCAGTTTCTTCTTGGTCTGGTCCTGGCCGATCACGTAATCATCGAGGAAGCTCTTGACCTCCTGCGGCTTGGGGAGATGGCCCGCAGTAGTGGCCGGATGCGCCTCGCCCCGATCGTCCTCGAGTATCGAGTTGCACACCGCAACGCACTCGTCGCAGATGTAAGCCCGGGGATAGTCGCTGGGCGACGAGATCAACTTCGCGACCGCGTCCTGTGATTTGTGGCAGAACGAGCAACGCAGTGCTTCTTCAGGTCCCGTGCGCGTTTTCATGGTTGTACCACTCCTGTGGACACTTGCTTCCGATATGGATTGCGCCCCTAAGGGCGTGTCCCTACGTGCGGGGACGGTCGATGATTTCGTCGATAATGCCGTACTCTTTCGCCTGTTGCGAATTCATGATGAAGTCGCGCTCGACGTCCCGCTCAATGCGATCCAGCGGCTGGCCCGTGTGCTTCGCCATGAGGTTGTTGGTGATCTCACGGATCCGCAGGATTTCACGCGCATGAATATCAATGTCCGTCGCCTGTCCGCTCAGTCCGCCCATCGACGGCTGGTGGATCAGAATGCGGGAGTTGGGAAGCGCAAACCGCTTACCCTTCGTGCCCGCCAACAATAAGAATGCGCCCATACTGGCCGCCTGGCCAATGCAGTACGTCACAACGTTGTTTTTGATGAACTGCATGGTGTCGTAGATGGCCAGCCCGGCAGTGATCGATCCGCCCGGAGAGTTGATGTAGAGCTGAACGTCCTTCTCCGGGTCTTCGCCGGAGAGGAACAGCATCTGCGCCACAATGAGATTGGCCACCTGGTCGTCGATCGGTGTACCGAGAAAGATAATGTTGTCGCGCAGCAGACGGCTGTAAATGTCGTAGGCGCGCTCGCCCCGGCTCGTCTGCTCAACCACCATGGGAACCAATGCCATGCTTGTCTCGCTCTTTCGCTCTCTATGGGCCCGCTTGCGCCCAGGTTCCTGGCTGTTGCCGCCCCACTTTCGACGGCAAGAGGATAATCCGGCCTGCCGTCAGGCCGGAAGGCGTTCGTATAACAATTGAGCGGTTTTTTCTCTTTTCAGTTGTTCCCGGATTCTAGCCAGCCCGCCCTCCTGAGTCAAACGAGCCCGCAGGGTCTCCAGCGGCTCACGGCTCTGGATCGAGGCAATCTGAATCTCCCGCTCCACTTCCTCGTCGGAAATCTCGACATTTTCCGCCTGCGCGATCTTCGCCAGCATCAGGCTTGCCTTCACCTCGGCCGAAGCGCTTTCACGCTGAGCGGCGCGCAGACGTCCAAAGTCCAGCTTGCGCATGGCGTCGGTCGTCATGCCCTGCGCAGCCAGCGCCCGTAGTCCGCGATCGAGCCGGGCATCAATCTGCTCCTGCACCAGCGACTCGGGAATAGGGAACGGGAAGCGCTCAATCAGGGCCTGGAACAGCTTGTCCTTGGTCTCGCCTTCCACGCTGTGACGCTTGCGGTTCTCCAGGTGCTCGCGAACACGGTTCTCCAACTCCGACAGGTTCTCGTACTCGCCGCCCAGTTCCCTGGCGAAGTCGTCGTTCAGCTCGGGAATCGTGCGCTTTTTGATCGCCTTGACTTCAATGTCGTAGTCCACGGTCTTGCCGGCCAGCTGCGCCTGCGGATACTCCGCCGGGTAGCCTGCCGAGACATGCAGCTCCTGCCCGACCTTGGCCCCGCGCAGCGCCGCGGTAAACGCCTCAACGGTGTCCTTGCCGCCAATCTCGACCAGCGCGTCGTCGCTGTTAATGGGAGCGGACTCGTCATCGCCTTCGATCTTGCCGCTGTAGGTGATCTGCGCCCAGTCGCCATCGGTCAGCGGACGGTCTTCTTCCACCGGCTCAACCGTGGCGCGGCTCTCGCGCAGATGATCCAGCTCCTGCTTGAACTCCTCGTCGGTAACATCCACCGGCGGCTTCGGCACGGTCACGTCCTTGTAGCCTTCGATGGAGAACTCGGGAATGTACTCGAACACCGCCTTCACGTGGAGGGGCTGGCCCTCTTCGACGTTGAGCTCGGTCACCTGGGGCTGGCCAACCGGCGTCACGCCCAGTTCGCGAACCGCCCTGGTTGAAGCGCTCCGGAAGCAGGCCGTCGATCACGTCCTTGCGAATCTCGGCGGCGAACTTGCGCTTGATCACGGCTTCAGGAACCTTCCCGGGACGGAAGCCGGGGATCTTGGCGTAACGCTGGTAGTTCTTCGTCACGTTGCGGAACGCCTTCGAAACTTCCTCGGCGGGAACGTCGAGCACCAGCTCGCGCGTGCAGTCCGGATTCAACACCGGTCCGTGACTGTGCCCGTCGTGATCGTGGTTGTGTCCGTCGTGGTCGTGGCTGTGATCGTGGTCATGATCGTGCGTGTGCGTGTGATCGTGACCTTCGTGCCCGGTCTCAGTGGATTCCGGATTCTGATTGTTCTCGAGGGTGTCAGTGGAACTCAACTTTGCTGCCTTCCAGGCGCTCTCGGCGCCGCGTCAAAAAAGGACCTTGCTAGGACCAGACGGGATCGGCATGCAGGCCCGTAGCCTCCGCTCCCGTGGCGAAACTCTATCACTTCATGGTAAGAGGGAAGCGCGGACAGGGTCAAACCCGCAACCCTGTACAAAAGTGGTAGATGAAGAAAGGGAGTTATTTACTGTTCCGATGCCAGCGGTTTTCTGACGTAGCGTAAGAATCTGGGATGGGCGGCGCCGCATTCCCGAAAGTGAGTGCGCGCCTCATCGAGGCTGAGAGACCCATTCACGGTCAGCCGCACCTCCGACGCGTCCGCATCCTCCTGGCCGTCGTCTTCCCACCAGCAAACCGGGCACAGTTGCAGGCTTTCCGGAGTAGCCAGCGTCCGGAATCCGCAGCAGGGGCAGCGATAGAGGGTTTCCATGCCCAGCATATCCATGCCAGGATGGACGGATTCCGACGTCCTTTGATGACGAAGCGGCGAACCGAACATGCCTTCCTCATCGGCTGTGCGCCCGTGGCCGGACAGGCCGATTCGCCAATCGAACCGGTGCCTGCCATCGATGGCGCGGCCTGTCAGTAGGATGCGGCAATCGCGGCGAAGAGGCTTTATTTGCCCGTCTCGCGAGTGAAGTCTCTCCCGCAGCAGGTATTTCGCGCGGTTTCGCCGCCAGATTTCTGGTCTAAGTAGCTCGAATGGAGTTGCTTAGCTGTGGTCTGCCGGTGGCGCGTGGCCCAAAACGGGCCGCCGGCCACTTTGGGCGGACCGGCGGCAAAGAAGCCAGGGTTGGCGGCGGCCTTGCCGGGCTGCCGCTCAGCGCGACTGGCGGTTAACTACTTTTCTCTCCCGATTCTTCTCGGGTAGAACGGACATTGTTTCCCAGGAATAAGGCAGGTGGGCGCCGCATTTCAGGCATACCTTATAGGTCTCGCCCTGGTTGGTGAAGGCACGGCTCAACTGGCGGTGATGGCATCCGAAGAGCAGGTTCCAGATTTTGCTTCTGATCGCCATGCGTGTTCCTCCGCCTCTGCCCGGATGGGATGAAGCGCGGCGGCGATGGGTGGTCTTGAGGTTTGGCAGCTTCTCACGCGATGACTATTGCCGCGCCTCGCGGTAGCAGCCCAGGGACTTGACCATGGAGCAGTGCGGCTTGAGAACTTCCAGCGCACCATCGCTTTCGGCGCGGGTGCGCAACTGGCAGTCCACGTAGAAGATGTACTCCCACGGCTTGCCGTGCACGGGCCGCGACTCAATCTTGGTGAGATTGGTTCCGAGCGTGGACAGCTCGGAGAGCGCGGCCACCAGCGAGCCGGGCCGGTTTTCCACACTGAAAGCGATGCTGATCTTGTTCGCGTCTGGCTCGGTAACGGCCTGGCTAGAGGTGCGGATCAGGAAGAAGCGCGTGTAGTTCTCGGGATTGTCCTCGATGTCGGAGGCGAGAATCTTCGCGCCGTAAAACTCGGCGGCCGCGGCGCTGGCGATTCCGCCGGCGTGGCGGTCGCGAAGCTCCATCAACTGCTTCACGCTGCCCGCGGTATCGTAGTAGGCGAACGATTCCATATCAGGGTGCGCGGCGAGGAAATGCCGGCACTGCGCCAGGGCCACGGGATGCGAGAAGACGCGGCCGATGTCCTCGACGGTCGTCCCGGGCATGCCAATCAGGTTGTGGCGAATACGGAGCAGGGTCTCGCGCTCGACCTGGACATCGTGGCTCAGCAGCAGGTCGAAGTGCTCCAGCACCGATCCCGCCAGGCTGTTTTCGATGGGAATCACCGCCGCATCGACGCTGCCGTCGGAGACTGACGCAAACACTTCGGCGGAAAGAGAAGTGGGCACAATCGTGGCTTCAGGCACAAGCTTGAGGGCTGCTTCGTGGCTGAACGAGCCGGGTTCTCCCTGAATGGCGATTCTCATGCGTGCGGGGATGTCTCCTTCCTACAGGGTACAGGGTTGGGATCGGCCGTCAGCCGTCAGCCTCCAGCAAGGCATTCAGTCCCTGAGACTTGAATCCCCGCGCCTGCACCCCTTCGCTGAGTGCCATCCCGACAGCTCGCGTGCGATCAGGGTGACTCGGGCCGAGCGATCTGCCCTGCAAATTGCCTGCCTGTGAGCCACAAGCCTCGTCCGCCCACGTACTCCAGTTCCCGGAGGGAACGTCCGAAGATAGCCCCGGGTGGAGCGAGGTTGTTACGAAACTGCCCGGCGAGCCTGAGTATGCAGGGAATTGAATCGCCTTCAGCCCGCATGAGCGGGCGGCATAGGATAGCCCCAGTCGTAAGACTGGGGTCCACGGAATGTCAAAACATCTCCAGCCCGCTTCGGCGGGCGAAAGAGGATGAATCAGCCTCAAGCAGCAGTTTCGTAACAGCCTCGAGAGGTGGCCAAACTCGCTGAATTTTCAGGCTGAAGCTACCGGCTACTAGCTATCAGGTGTGATGGCCGGCACATCTTCTTCCGCCTCTCCTGCTCCATCATGACCCTGTGTTACGTCTGCGCAATTCTCAACGCCCTGTTCAAATCGCCTTCGCGGCCCTGCAAAGCCTCAGCGGGTGTTAACCAGAAAACTAACAATTACAATTTCAAAAGTTTTCCACAATTTTAGAACCATGTACCTAATATTAAACAACTTAGCAAAAATATGATTTTACGCCGTTTCTTCGCTTTTAAGCCGATTTCCCCCCATTCCGGCACCTTCATTTTTACCTGCATTTTTGCCGAAGGTAACTATTTCGTAAACAGGTCACGATTCTGAGCTGTCGAGTCCACCGCTCGTGCCGGATACATCAGCCCTGAAAATGACCTAGCTCTTCATCCAGAGATCGGCGGCGACGAACGCCAGGAACACCATGGCGATGACGCCGTTCATGGTGAAGAACGCCGCATTCAGCCGCCGCATGTCGCGCGGGGAGACAATCGAGTGCTCATAGGCCAGCAGCGCGCCCACGGCGGCGATCCCGATCCAGCCGGCGATCTGAAAGTGAAACAGCACCCCGAACCAGACCAGCAGCCCGAGCATGGCTGCATGCATCAGCCTCGCGGCCCAGAACGCGCCCGCGACGCCGAGATACCGCGGCAGACTGTGCAGGCCCGCCTGAAGGTCGTGTTCGTAGTCCTGGCAGGCGTAGAGCACGTCAAAGCCGCCCACCCACAGCATCACCGCCGCCGTCAGCACCACGATGCGCGGATCGAGCGAGCCCCGCACGGCGATCCATGCAGCCGTAGGTGCCAGCCCCAGCGCCAGCCCCAGAACCAGGTGCGACCAGCGCGTGATGCGCTTCATGTAGCTGTAGCTGAGCAGAACCAGAAGCACGAGCGGCGAGAGGATCAGCGTGAGCCGGTTGAGCGCGGCTGCGGCCGTGATGAAGAGCGCGCCGGCGAGGATGGTGAAGCCGAGCACGAATTGGCGGGTCAGCATGCCCGCCGGAATGGCCCGCGTCTTCGTGCGCGGATTGGCGGCGTCAATGTCGGCGTCGGCCCAGCGGTTGAAGGCCATGGCGCAGGAGCGGGCCGACACCATGGCCACCAGGATCCACAACAGCGTGCTCAGAGACGGCAGGCCGTGCGCCGCCAGAATGGTTGCCGTCAGGGCAAACGGGAGCGCAAAAATCGAGTGCTCCCACTTGATCATTTCCAGGGTTAGGCGCGTTCTGGCCCACAGGTTTGGCATGGTTGAACCCATGACCCAGTGTAAACGGACGCAGGTTCAACCACTGCTCGGCGTGCAGCGATCAGGCAGAGGCTTCGGCAGCCTCGATGGAGTCCTTCATGGGAATGAGGGAATTCACGCCGGTCATCGTGAACAGCTCGGAGACGCGCGGGCTCACGCCGGCGATCACCAGCTTGATGCCCCGCCGCTGACAGTGCGTGAAGTAATTGATGACTGAACCCATGCCGGCTGAGTCCATGTAGGGCACCTGGGTTAGATCGAGAATGGCAAGCTGGGGTGGATCGCCCCGCCGCACAGAATCCTGAAATGTAAAGAGGTTGGGGAGCGTGATAGGGCCGGTGATCTGGTAGATACGGGTTCCGGCAGCACTCCCATCCCGCACGTCCACCTGCAACGGATCGTCTTTCTGCATGGGCAAAGTGTATTGAGGCGAACCTGTGGGGATCATTACAAATCGATGAATCGATGCGTAAGAGTCGAAAAACAAAGCGGCCCCGGAGCCGGTAGCGCTCCCGGGCCGCTTGCTGCCGGTCAGTTGGCGCGAGGCGAACTGCGCCAGGGTTATTTCGGCGACTTCTCGGACGGCTGCTGGCCGGCGACGACCAGGTTGTTCTCCACGCTGAAGACTCCGGCTACGCCGTTGGCGCGGATTCCGGCGATGTTTTTGTCACCCTTGTTGTCGACCACGCCATAGAGAGAGACGTGCCCGTTCTGCACCGAGATGCGGATCGGCTTCGCGGGGTCCTGGTAGTACCGGCTGAGCACCGGATCACCGTATACGGCACGAGCCACGGCGACGCGCGTCTGGTCGTCCATCATCGACGTGGGATCGACTTCAATCTCGTCGTTGACGCCCTTCACGCCCGGAAAAGTGCTGGCCACGCCGAGCGCGGAGTCGCGGTCAGGGTAGGTGCGGGCATGCCCGCCCAGCGTAACCACCCCGTTTTCCACGCTGACTGAGATCGCGTTGAAGACGTTGCCGTAGCCCACACGGTCATACTGCAGCTTCTCGAGCAGCTTCTGCTGCAGCTCCTGGTCGGGGACGGTCGGACCGGCGACTTCGATCTGATCGCGCACCCCTTTGACGCCCTTCACCTTGGAGGCGCGCTTCTCCGCGTCCATTTTGTACTCGTACAGATCGACGGTGCCGGTGAGAGTGGCAACGCCGTTGCTGTCCACGGTGGCTTTCACATTGCTGAACTGCTTTTTGTCCAGTTTCTTCTGGACATCGCTGACCACATTCGAATCATCCTGCGCAGGTGCGCTCCAGGCCGCCAGGGGAAGAATTGTCAGGACCCCGGCGAGCATGGCCGTTATGGCAGCGGATCCGGAAAAACGCATCGTTCTGAACATTGTCTTGCTCCTCTTTGGGGTAAACGTTGCAGGCCGTCCGCCGGATTTCTGAAGCGCACCAGACGAACTAGCCAAACCAGCCGAATCTTGCGATCCGGCGTACTTAATAGACACAGATTGCCGCGACAGGTTTCGGGGTTGCGCCGGAACGCAAAAATCGTTCCTGATGAGCGACTTGCTGGAAAAGTCCTCAGGGGCGAGGGCACCCGGCGCTGTTCACGTTAACCCCATTGCGAGGGCTCTCGCAACGTCTTTTCAGACGCGCAGAGCGCAAATCCAGCGCTCAAGTTGACTTGGGAAACATCCCGCAAGTGCACCCTTAACGTCCTAGCCAGCAGGATCGTTGGCCTCAAGCCCCAGGAGATGGAATCATGTTGTATCAGGGCAACGGGAACGAATCGGTTGACGGAGTCTACGAGCGCGAGCGTCTGCGCCGCAGGGCGAGAAAACTTGGGCTGCGGCTGGTGAAGCCGCGCGTGCAGCGCTCGGAAGCGGCGGACCATTCCGTTGCGCCCGTCCCGACGCGCGGCCCCCTGCACAAGCCGATACGCGAAGGGAGTTGCGGACGCAATTCGACAAATGCGGCTGACAGAGCCGCAGATGCAAAGGCTTCCAAATCTGGCTGAAGCTCGTTATTCAGTTTGACGAGGGTTCTTTTTTGGGATGCCCGGACGTTTTGTCGGTGAGGGGCAAGATAGAGGACAGCGGTACGTTCTCTTCCATGTGTCCGCCCTTGGCGGTAGAGACGAGGTTTGCGACGCTGCGCGCGCGATCCACCGAAAGCACAACGAACGTGCCTTCACGACCTTGCACACGCACACGCTCGCGTACTACGGGGAATCTCATGGGGAAGCCTTAGAGATAAGGATTAATGCGCTTTGAATGATCGCAGGGTACCAGACGCGGACCGGCGTGTCCACCGTTCTTTCCGAGGCACGGGCACCGGGGCTACGACAGCATCGCCGCCCAGCGCTGGATTCTGCTGGGGAAGGCTTCGAGCGTTCTGCCGCAAGTCAGCGGTAGCGGCGAATCGCCTTCACCACCATCGAGAACACACCGGATTCGTCGCGGGTCAACTGCACCGATACGTGGCGGTTGATGGCGATATCCGCCTGCAAGAACTGCTGCGACGTGGTGTCGACGTTGGTGGCGTAGGTGAGCGTCACGTTCTTGCCGAGCTGCTCTTCAACGGTGATGCGGGTAGTGGAGTTGCCGAGCGCTCCCAGGTAGCTGGGGTCCACCTTCACTGAGCCGGCGCCGAACAGCTTCTGCACGCGGCTGCTGACGGTGGCGTTGAGCGCGCCGCCCAGCAGCACGTCGCTGGACCCACTCTGACCCGCCGACTGCTGTTGCTGCTGGGTGTAGAGTCCCTGCTCGCTCTGGGTGCGGCCCAGGGCGAGAAGCGCCATCACGTCGCCTTCAGGCAGCGGCGGATCGCTGCGATAGGTCACCGACATCTTGTCGGGCGTGCCATGCAGGCCAAGGCTGATGTCATAGTCCTCCACGCGCGCCGTGGCGCTGAGATCGATGTTGGGCTGAATGCGAACCGGGTTGGTGAAGGTGATGTCGCCGCGCTGCAGTTCGTAGCGCGTGCCGGCGATGGTGGCGTTGCCCTCGGTAATGGAGATGCGGCCCAGCAGCGACGGCGACGCCAGCGTGCCGCGCAGGCGCAGGTCGACATCGCCGGCCAGCTTGGCAACGGCGTTCTGGAAATTGAATTGCGGCGACGACTGGATGCGCAGGTCCAGGCGGATGTGATTCGTGGGCGCGTTGGGAGACGCGACGGGGTGACACCGCATTGGCCTGGGCTGCGAGGGCGGCGATGTCGAGATCGGGGCTGATGGAGAAGCGGGTGATGAGAATCTTGCCGCGAGATCAGCATGTTGGTCTGCGTTCCGCGCAGCTGCAGGTTGGCGTCGGCGATGCGAACTGACGCCCTCCGGATAGCGGATGCGGACGCCTTGGGCGGTAACTGTGAGGTTGGCATAGAGGCCGTGCTGGTAGGCGAGATATCCGCCGATGCTGAACTGGCCGCCGCCGGTCATGGCGGTGAGTGAGCGGACTTCAAGACGATTCTGGTTGAACTCGAGCGTTCCGTTCAGCTGGCTGAGGCCGTTGGGCAGGTCCTCAAGCGCGAAGGCGCCGTTCTCGAATTGCACGCGGCCGCGAAGATCGGGATTGGCGAGCGGCCCGTGGGCCTCGATTTCGAAGCTCGACGTTGCCGCTCGCCGTGATGTCTGGATTGAACGTCTCGGCGAGCTTCAGATTGACGGAGCCGTTGGCGGCGAAGTCGATGCGCCGGGTGTCCTGCAGGTCGAGGGTTCCCTGCGCGCGCAGGTCGGTGCCTTCGCCGGTGACGTGGAGCGGATCCAGTGTGACGCGGCCGTTGTCGAGCGCGGCGTGGAGGCCGCCTTCGCTCTTGAAGTGCATGCCGGCGACGGTCGATCGCCACCTGCGGCAGACGCAGGTCGCCGCGCATCTCACGGGGATGGGCCAGCGGGCCGGCGAACTGCGCGGTTCCGCTGAGAGCGCGACTGCTCCGCGATATTCTCGACGTGGGCCAGCTTGAGGATTGTGCCCGAGATCGAAGTCGTCGCAGTTGAGATTGGCTTCGGTGGCGATAGGGATCGCGCAGCTGCGGTCTGGCCGTGCACCGACGGCCTGGGCGGATTCGAACTGCGTGGTGGCGTCGTAGATCAACGCGTGATTGGCGGTGTGCGCCTTGAAACTCGAGGTCGCCAACGACTGGCCCGCGCACCGAGAGTCCTTCCATGGTGCCGTGGCCCTCGATGCGCGGATCGTCCTGGTGCCCGATGCGGTGAGCTGGAGGCCGAGCCGTGCCGGTCATGCTCGGCATGGTTGTCGCGCAGGTGTCTCAATCTTTGCCAGGTCCAGTCCTGCGGCGTTCGCCTGGGCATCGAAGGTGTGTGCCCGCAGGTCGTACGTGCCTGCAGCGAGATGGCTGCCCGCCGGACTCGGTGGCGCTGCCGGACTTCACGGTCAGGACTTGTTGTCGAAGCGAGCCCTGCACGTGAAAGGTTGTGACCGGCTCGCCGTAGATTCGTGCCGTCTTTGAGCTTCAGCGATCCGGAGCCGTCCAGCGCGTTGAGAGGGCCTTCGGCCGTGATCTGCGCGTCGATGGTGCCGGTGATGGGAGCGTTGATGCCGCGCAGCGGAAGCACATCCGCCGTGGCGAGCACCTTGGGCGCGGGCATGGAGATGCAGGACGGAGTTGCTGTCGAACGATGGCGTTGCTCGCGCCTCGACACCCGGGATGCGCAGTCGATGGCGGGCGGAGTCGCGCGATGAGCGTGCCGTCCATGACGATCTGCGTCGGCGCCGCGCTGTAGGCTGCCGTGCAGGATGGCGATGCGTTCGGCGTCGTAGCTGCCTTCGGCCTCGATGGTGTCCCAGTGCAGCCTGCGGCTTCCGGAGGCGTCCGGAACGGAGGGCGGCATCTCGACGCAACCTGTGTCGCTTGCAACTGCGCCGCTCAAGCGGGGCGAGGCGAGCGAGTCCTCCCAGGTTGCCGCGGAAGTCCGCCTGGCCGTTGATGCCGACCGGCAGCGCCGCGACTCCGGACTTGCCATTGCGCGCGACTCCGAGAGCGCGCAGGATGGTGTCGAACTCGGAGAGATTGCCGGTGTGGAAGTCGACGTTCAGAGACGTGGGGCTGGTGAGCGGATAGGCGCCGACGCGTCCGTGGGCGGCGAGATGGCTGGCGGGCAGAGTGAGTTCGAAGTTGCGCAGGTCTACTGCGCCGTCGCGCTGCGTGTAGGTGCCGTCGATGACGCCGGTGGCGGGCGTTTTCGCCGGGAAAACGCGGCCGGACCCGGTCAGGGCGAGCGTGCTGGTCGACAGCCAGCGTGCGGACGTCGCCGTGGTTCCATGTCGGCATTGGCGGGGCCGTTGAGCAGGGCATTCGATGCCGAGCCGCTGGAACGGCGGGCGGCTCACCATGTCGAGCACCGTATCCACGATACGTTCTTGAATTGCGCATTGACCTTGCCGTTGACCGGAATCGTCGCCGGCGGCGACTCCACGCAGCGTGGAGTGCGGAGGAATCGGCGGGCTTGGCGCCGGCGATGGCGGCGAGCCTGATGCAGGCTGCGATTCGAGCGCTCTTGCGCGGCGCTGAGCCTGGGTTTTGGCGGTGGTGGCTTCCATCACCCAGGTTGCGGCCGATACGGGGCAGCCAGTTGTGCAGCAGGACTTCGCCGTCGATTTCGCCGCCCTGCTGCAGGCGAGCCGCGATCGGACGGTGATGCAGCAACTGCTGGCTGTCGGCATGCACCTGCGTGCGGAGGTCGATGCCGCGTGCGGTTACGCCGGTGCCGACGTAGGCGGCCTTCTCGGCGTGCACCGTGCCGTCGATGTGAAATCTCGCCTGTCGCCGCCGGCTGTTCAGCTCGAGGTGGGCGATGCCTTCGGGCGCGTAGGGATATCCCAGCACCGGATCGAGGAGCCGCAGGTCAAGATCGCCCTTCACTAGCGCCTGCCACTCGCGGCCGCGCGAAATGAGCGACGGCGCCGCTGATGTTCAAGCGTGCGGTCGGGCGTGCCCTTGGTGCGGGCGGTGATGCGCAGAGAGCGCAGATGTACGCCACGTCGCGCATGAGGTCAATGGACGTCCGCAGATAGCCGTGCACGGCAGGATGTCTTCAGAGTGCCGCTGCGGGAGAGATTCAGATCCTCGATGCCGGCGTCGATGTGGTACATCTCCGGGGCCTGATTCGCCGGCGGGAATGTACCGCATGATCAGCTCGAGTCGTCGCCATGGAAATCCAGGGGCTGATAATGTTGATGGTAGTCGAGCGCTTTGGCGGCGCGATCGTCGATATCGAGCATCCCCGTTCTCGACCGCGACATGACCCGCCTGCAGATTGAAGAGTGTGTCCATGGTGGGGATCTTCGACGCTTCGGCGGGTTTGCAGCGGTGGGGCTGGTTGGTCGTGCCGTCGGCGATAGAGGATGAGATGAATCTGCGGCCGAATGATCTCGAGGTCGCGAAGCAGGATGCGCGGGCTCAAGAAGCCGAAAATGCTGACTGCGCGTGCAGACTGTTCGACGCGTGCGTATGGGTCTTCGGCGGCCGGCTTCGTCGCCGTGAATGACGATCCCGGCGGCCTCCAGCTTCGAGAGCGAGAGATCGCCAATGGAACGACGCGATCTCCACGCGGCCGCCGGTGGCGTTCTGCAAGCGTTGCGACACGAGTCTGCGCCGGACCATGTTTTGAAATTGCGCGGAAGTTGCCCAGAACCGAGCGCCGCGACGATCGCGGCCAGAGCGACCAGCAAGCCCGCAGGCCTTCCAGAGCCAGCGCCGCCGCTTGCGCGCGGTGACGGAGGCTTCGGACGGAGTTCGGATCTCGGCGGGACTCATTGTTCGCCTCCACCCGGCGGTCGCCGTGGTTGGCACGGCCATCTCCAGGGTCGCAGGTCGAGGATCTGCACATCGCCCTGCTTGCGCAGGTTGTCGAGCCAGGCGGTGAACAGCTTGTTCACCTGCTCCTGCAGCAGGATCTCTTCGATGCGCTGGGACACGCTCTCCAGCGAAGGCGGCATCTGGTCCTTGGGGTATTGCGGCACCAGCGTGTCGTTGTAGTAAGCTTCGATGTCTTCCGGCGAAATGCGAATGCCCTGGCGGAAGCGGTTCTCAATGAAGCACGAGAATCTGAAGCCGCAGGCGCATGTAGCTCTCCACCTGCCTTCGGTGAGGCGGTTTGCGGCGAGAAACGTGCCAGCCGGCATCCGTGACGCAGTTGTGGCGCGTGCAGGCGGGCAGATCGCGGCGCACTCCGGATGCGGGCGCTGCACTTCTTCGTCGCTGGGTCTCGGCGCCTCTTCTTCTTCGTGGCGATCTGCTGCTGGATGAGCGTGCGGCTGATGAGCCGTGGAGCGCGCTCTGCGGGGGATCGAGCCTCGGTTGACTTCGGCGCGGCTCCAGCACGGAGAGCCGCTTCTCCCGCTCACATCGCTGGCAAGGATCGCGCGGTTGTTGACGACCGCCACGACTCGGTCGAGCACACCGCGTCGGGCTCTGCGGCCCGCGGATGTCTGCTGCGGATGCGCAGCAGGCGCGCCGCAGCCAGAGAAGCTGCGGATTGCATGACGTGCCGGATTGTAAACAGCGCGCATCAGAACGTCTGTCCCAGGCTGAAGAAGAAGTTGAAGTGGCTCGCCTGGCCGATGTGCTGGTTCCGAGAATGGCTCTGTGACGCGATAATCGATGTTGACAGGATAGATGGGCGGATTCAGGTTATAGCTGAAATCGAGTCGGATGGGCCCGACCGGCGTGTGATAGCGCAGGCCCAGCCCGGGGGCATGAGAGAAGTAATCGAAACGGCACGTCCCGCGTTGGCCCGTGGAGTAGATAGGGCCGTCCGGGTAGGGAAGGACGACGGCAGGGGATTGGGATTGTCGATGGGGATCGTGTTGATTCTTGCACGCGTCCCGGTCCGGCTGGCGAAGGCGCAGCAGGCTCGGCCATACATCGCTGGAGTTGTTGAAGATGTTGCCCATATCTTGAAAAATCACGAAGCTCAGCGGTATCGCCCAAGGTAGGGAAGCGGCGGCGGGGGCAGGCGCAGTTCCGTGCTGTTGACCAGCGCTCCGGCGCCGCCGATCGGAAATCCGGTCTCGGGGTCGCGCGGGCCGCGCCGCATTGATTGAGAATCCGCGCAGCGAAGTTGCTCCGCCTGCAAAAGCCGCTCCGGCAGCGGAAGCAGCCGCGCTGTCCGTGCCGAAAGCACGCTCCTGGCCGTACCGCGTGTTGCGGGCGATGCACCCATTTGTCTTTGACCCAGCTGTAGTAGCTGGAGTTGGACATGTCGATGCGGTTGAAATGCGCCTCCGCCCCAAACGCGGCGCCGAGATAAACTCCTGGAAGCTCGAATAGGTACCGCGATGGGAATCGACGGGACTGTCGCGGGTGTCCCGCAGCCAGGTGAAGCTGGGCCGCCCACGCGCACCGCTGCGGCCAGCACGGTCACGAAGTCGGAAAGACCTGCAGGCTCTCTTCAGCCACCTTCACACGCCGGAAGTCGTAGCCGTAAATGAATGTGTTGGCGCGCAGAAGGTTGGCGCCCGGCCCGGTTGAAGGTCTGCTTGAAGCGGAAGCCGGCTTCGAGTCGCGACGCGACGTAGGTGGTTACGTCCTGGCTGTTGCGCATAGCCGCCGGTGAATGTGAAGTCCGATGTTCCGGCGCCCGAGGAAATGCGGATTCTGATACACAAGATTGATCTTCTGCTCCAGCAGGCCGTAGTTGCCCTGGATCGAGGCCGACTGTTCGCGGCCGAAGAGGTTGTTGCGGGTCAGAGCGCCAGCAGAAGCCGCGGGCTGATCCCGGTCTGCCGTTGGGGTGCACTGACGCCGCTGGCGATCAGGCCCTGGCATCCGTTCTCCGGCGTTCCCGTCTGCACCTCGAATCCGCCGCCGTAAGTGAACGTCCAGCGCCGCGCCTCCGTGCGCCTGCAGCAGAACGGTCTTGTGGGTTTCGGCTCCGTTGGGATTCTGAACCGCCACATTGATCTCGTTGAAGAGCGCGTATTCGTAGAGGTTCGCTGCGTCTCCTCCAGCGCCGCCTGGTTGAGCGGGTCGCCCGGCTTGCATGCGTGATCGCCTTGGCCACGGTGTCGGGACGCGTGTAGTGCAGTCCCGTCAGCAGCACGTTGCGCACGAAGATCTGCGGTCCCTCGGTGATCCGGAAGATCACGTCGGCTTTGGTCGCGTCGCCCGCCTCTGTGTCCTCGTTCCACATCCACGCGCACCTGGTCGAATCCCTGGTTGAGTACTCCGTCGCCAGCGTGTCGCGGTCCCCGGCCAGGTTGCGCGGCGAGAGCAACTGGCCCGCTTCAGTGTTCAGCAGCGGGGCAAGCTCTCCGAGCTGACGTGGTCGTTCCCTCGAACTGCGAGAGCCCACCCGCTGCTGCTGGCCTTCCTCGATGTGGTAGATCAGCCTCAATGCGCGCGCCGGCTTCGCCGGCCTGTGGGCGCCTGGTGTGGGAGCTTGTGGCGCGTCGTCCCGCAAGAAGTCTCGGGCGTGACCTTGACCTCAGAGAATCCGTTGTTCTGGTACACCGCCTGCAGCGCGGCGATGTCGGCGGACACCAGCGCCTGGCTGTAGGCGCCGTGGTGGTCGAACGAACTGGCCACGTGTACGCTGAGCAATCTTCCAGCGTGTCCGCGCCGAAGTAGTGGTTGCCTTCGACTGAAACGCTTCTCCACGCGCGCCGCGCTCCCAGGCCTACGTTAAAGACGATCAGCACTTCGCCTCCGGGCGGCGTCGAAGTCTGGTGGTCCACCTTCACGTCGAAATATCCCGAGGCTCTGGAAGTAGTCGCGGAGGCGCCGGTTGCCCTCGTTCAGCAGGTCGTCGTCCACGGTGCCTTCCTCGATACACGGGAACCAGTCGCTTGATGCGGTCTTCGCTGAGGCTCGCGCCCTCCACCACCACCTTCACGATTCGGGCCCTTGTTCGCGGTGAAGCTTGTAGTTCATGCGGTGCGCGGCATAGGTCCTGCGATTCCAGCTTGATCTCGGCTTCCAGCTGCTTCTGCTTGCGGTAGTGCTTGAGTACGCCGGTCAGGGCGCGGCTTACCGTTCGCGGTCGACCTGCGCACCCGCTTAGCTTGCCCAGCTTGCGAAACTCGGCTGCGGTCATCCCCGAATCCCCGGTTACCTGCACGTCTCCCACACGCGCCCGCGGGCCCGAAACCACCTGGAAGGCGATGTCGGTGAGCTGTTCCTGCGTGTGCTCGGTCAGCGTGTGACTGAATCGTCGGCTCGTTGTAGCCGTTCTGCGCCAGCACCGTGCGCATGGCGGCCTCGCGCCTGGGTCATCTTGGCTTCGGTGAAGCGGGTGCCGGCGTTCAGGCGGCTGGCTCGTTCGAGCTGCGTATTCACGGTCGCGCCTTTGGCTCCTGTTACCGTAACTGTGCCGATGAACATGCGGGGCTTGCCGTGGAAGACCAGCGTGACACCGTCCGGACTCGGGCTCGCCAGCAGCTTCAACGGCATCGAAAAGTCCCGTGGCGAACAGCTGGCGGAGGCTGTCGGCCATCTTTCGGGATCGAGCGGGTTCCGACCGTCTGGGGCAGGTTCTCCTGAAGGGAGGTCAGCCGCTCGGCCGCCACTCCTTCAAATACGATATGGCGAACCGTCTGGCCCTGCGAACTGCGCATCCTGGACCGATACTCGGGGATTGGCCGGAACCGCAGCCGCTGCAACGGACACGGCGAAGAGAAAGGCCAAACAGCGCGCCTGGCGAGATACGGCACACGTTTATCGAGCCGTTGCCGCAACTTTCCCTGCCCGCAGACCTCAAATCCTTTCTCCCCATTGGCCCGCCGATCAACACATGCCCGGAAAGCTGCATCTAAGAAGATATCAGCGAGGCTTACGATCCCGGCGTCTCAGCCGATCTTCTGCCACTTCAAACCGCTGCCCCCTATACTAACGAGGAATGATGAGCGGCGCAGCCCTTCCCGGCCTTTTGGTCGATCCCCCAAGGAAACGAATGACGCCTACCAGGTCAACCATGCACAGTTCCAATGTGAGCTCGTCTATCCGGGCTGCTGCCTCCGAGGGTCCTGAGGCAGACACTGCCACGACGACTGCTTCGCGGAGTGGCTCTTCCACCGCGTCTGCAGACACCGCGACACCCACCCCTGCCGTTCCACCGGTACCCGGAAGCGACGCCGACGTTCTGGCGCGCGCCCAGGGCGGCGATCATTATGCCTTTGCCCAGCTCTATTCCTCCCACAAGCGCCGCATCTACTCGCTGTGCCTGCGCATGGTGGGCAACGTCGCCGAGGCCGAAGACCTCACCCAGGAGGCATTCCTCCAGTTGCATCGCAAGATCGCCACCTTCCGCGGCGATTCGGCCTTTTCCACCTGGCTGCACCGGCTCGCCATCAATGTGGTGCTCATGCACCTCCGCAAGAAGGGCCTGTCGGTCATCAGCCTGGACGAAGCCATGGAGCCCACGCCCGAGGAGGGTCCAGGCCGCAGCTTCGGAGCGCCTGACCTCTCGCTGACCGGTTCCATCGACCGCCTGGCGCTGGAGCGTGCCATCTCCGACCTGCCGGCGGGATATCGCCTGATCTTTGTTCTGCACGACATCGAAGGTTACGAGCATAATGAAATCGCCGCCATGCTCGACTGCTCCATCGGCAACAGCAAGTCTCAGTTGCACAAAGCACGCCTGAAGCTCCGCGACGCCATGAGGACGGTATCCGGGAGGGAAGGGCGGCGCTCATGAGGAAATGCCGGGACATGACGTGCGAAGAGTTCACCGCCAGGATGCCGCAGCTGATCGCTTCCGGTCGGGATGTCTTTGCGCACCCGCACGTGAAGAGGTGCAGGACGCACCGGGCCCTCCTCGAAGAACTGGACGCAATTGCCCAGGCGGCGCAACAACTCTTTCCCGACGTCGACCCTTCCGACAAGGTTTGGGAAAAGATCAATGACGAGATTGCGCCGGGGTATGGGTTCGACGAACGTGTTTCCGATCCGTTTCCGGGCTGCCATTTCGTCTTGCGCGTAAAAGCGATGCACAATTGGAATCCGCGCGACAATCCGAAGGGGTACGATGAACGCATGGGCGAGAGAAATCTTCCTGTTTCCGGGGCCAGAATCCGGGCCGGCGGGCACAAGCCTCCCTCCCATCCGGAGGAAGGGCGCTGATGATCGAAGACCCAAATATATGACATGTGAGGAATTTCAGTCGTACATGCCGGAACTGATCGGGTCCGGCGAAGATGCGTCTGCCCATCCTCATGTGCAGAACTGCGCTCTTTGCCGGGCCCTGCTTCACGACCTGGAGACCATAGCCGAGGCCGCCCGTCAGCTGTTCCCGGTAGAAGATCCGCCGGATCGCCTGTGGGAGCAGATCCAGTCCGCCATCAAGCAGGAAGAACCCAGCCGGGGATAATCCCTACCCGCCCGGCCGGCGCCGCTCTCGTTTCGCGCCTTTACGGAGGGGACAAGTCCATGGCGCCGGTCCGCTCATCCCTTTCACAACCTGATGCATCCTCTTCGGCCGCACCTCACCTTCCGGTGGGCTGTGGCCGATAACGCTTGCGGGCAGTTCCGCGGCGTTGCACACCGTACCAGGGGTCCGGCGTCCGTTTCGCAAGGGACTCAGTTCGACGGTCCAGCGCGAACTCACAGAGGCAGGGCTCAGGACGGTTCTAAAGTCGAACAGCAGAGGCAGGCGTCGGCCGTACCGGATGGGGCTGAGGCGGCGGGCCGGCCAGAATTCTCGCAACTTTTGGTATACTGCGCTCTCTAATGTAAGAGAAGTTGATACGAGGACACTCAATGCCTAATCAGAACCAGATGACGCCGCCTCCGCAGCCTCCGCGAGATCCCTCTGCCCGGGCCTCCGGCGCGTGCCCGTGCTTCCGGTACGGGATACTGTTCTTTTTCCCCATGCTGTTTTGCCGCTGACCGTTGGCCGGGAGAGTTCGATCCAGTTGATTGAGTCGCTGGGGGAGGAGCGGACCATCGCGGTTACCGCGCAGAAGGATGCCCGCCTCGACATCGCCCACCCCGACGACATGCACACCGTCGGCACCCTGGCCACGGTCCACAAGGTGGTCCGGATGCCCAACCAGAGCCGGTTTGTCTTCACGGAAGGCGTGGAGCGGGTCAGGCTGGTGCGCTATGTGCAGACCGAGCCGTTCATGGTGGCCGAGGTTGAGACCTTGGAGCCCGCCGAGTCCGAAAGCACCTCCTCGGTCGAGGCGCTGGTCCGGGTTGTGATCGGCCAGTTCCAGCAGATCGTCTCCGAGTCGCCCACGCTGTCCGATGAGCTGCGCACCATCGCCGCGAATATCGAAGAGCCCGGCCGCCTGGTGGATTTCGTCGCCTCCTCGCTGCCGTTCCTGACCACCGAAGACAAGCAGGCAGCTCCTCGAGACGCCCAGCGTCGCCGACCGTCTGGAACTGATCAATACGCATCTCGCCAAGGAGATCGAGGTGCAGCAGCTTCGCGCCAAGATCCAGAACGAGGTGCAGGACCAGGTGCAGCAGTCGCAGCGCGACTACTATCTGCGCGAGCAGATGAAGGCCATCCAGAAGGAGCTGGGCGAGCAGGACGAAGGCCAGCGCGAGGTGGAAGAGCTGCGCAAGAAGATCGACGAAGCCGGCATGCCCGAAGACGTGAAGAAAGAGGCGATGAAGGAACTGTCGCGCCTCGGACGCATGTCTCCCATGGCCGCCGACTACTCGCTCACGCGCAACTACATCGAGTGGCTTGCGGTGCTGCCGTGGTCGAAGTCTTCCGGCTCCACCATCGACATCAACAAGGCCAAGGAGATTCTCGACGAGGACCACTACGAGCTGCGCAAGGTGAAGGACCGCATCCTCGACTATCTGTCGGTGCTGGAGCTCAAGCCCGACATGAAGGGGCCGATCCTCTGCTTCGTCGGACCTCCGGGCGTGGGCAAGACCTCGCTTGGCCGCTCCATCGCGCGCGCCCTGGGACGCAAGTTCCAGCGCATCTCGCTGGGCGGCATGCACGATGAAGCCGAAATCCGCGGGCACCGCCGCACCTATATCGGAGCGCTTCCGGGACAGATCATCCAGAGCATTCGCCGGGCGGAAACCAACGACCCCGTGATCATGCTGGACGAGATCGACAAGCTCGGCCGCGACTTCCGCGGCGACCCGGCCTCGGCGCTGCTCGAGACGCTCGATCCGGAGCAGAACAACACGTTCCGCGACAACTATCTCGATGTGCCGTTCGATCTGTCGAAGACGCTCTTCATCTGCACCGCCAACATGCTCGACACGGTGCCTCCGCCGCTGCTGGACCGCATGGAACTGATTCCGCTGCAGGGCTACAGCGAGGAGGAGAAGCTGCACATCGCCATTCGCTACCTGATTCCGCGGCAGATCAAGGAAAACGGCATCACGACCGACCAGATCGAGTTCCCGGATGAGGCGGTGCGCCACATCATTCGCCACTACACGCGCGAGGCCGGCGTGCGCAAGCTGGAGCAGGTGATTGGCACCGTCTGCCGGAAGGAAGCGCGCCGCGTGGTTGAAGGCAAGAAGGAGAAGCTGGTCGTCACCTTCGAGGTCATCAAGGAGTTCCTGGGCAACATCCAGGTGCGCGTTGAGACCGAAGTGGCCGAGCGCGTGAAGCGTCCGGGCGTGGCCGTGGGCCTGGCGTGGACGCCTGCGGGCGGCGACGTGCTGTTCATCGAAGCCAACAAGATGAAGGGCAAGGGCAGCTTTACGATCACCGGCCAGATCGGCGAGGTCATGCAGGAATCCATGCAGGCCGCGCTGACCTGGGTGCGCTCCAACTCGAGCCGCCTGGGACTGCCGGAGGACTTCAACAAGGATTTGGACCTCCACATCCACGTTCCTTCGGGCGCGATCCCGAAGGACGGCCCCTCGGCCGGAGTGACCATGGCTACGGTGCTGGCGTCGCTGCTCTCCGATACGCCGGTGCTTCCCAAGACCGCGATGACCGGCGAGATCACGCTGAGCGGCAATGTGCTCCCCGTGGGCGGCATCAAGGAGAAATTCCTCGCTGCCCGCCGCGCCGGAGTCACCACCGTGATTCTGCCTGCCGACAACAGGCAGGACGTGGAAGAGGACCTGACGCCGGAGATGATGGAAGGCGTATCCGTCCATTACGCGCGAACGATCGACGACGTGCTGGATGTGGCTCTGCCGCAGTTCAGGACGCGCCATGGCGCCGTTTCCGAAGCGGCTGAGCAGCCCGCGATCGCAGCTGCGTGAGTCCGAAGCAATTTAGAAGAGAAGGCCGGCGAACTTGCCGGCCTTTCTTTGTCTACCTTTAATTTCGAGGGGAACTGCCTTTTGCCGGGTACAGCTTAGTTCATCGTCTCCGGCATCACCCTCACCAGAAACGCCTCTACTTCTGCGTTCAGCGTCGCGACAATCTCGCGCGGAGCGCGGGTGTGGACGTGATGCGGGTTGATCAGAGACAGAGTCTCATTCACGAAGACGCTACCATGCGAAATCGTCCCGTGTTTAATCAGTTCCAGCGGTAGAGTGTCTGAGTGATACATGCAGATGCCGCTCAACGCGGGATACTTGTGGAAGAGCCGCTCGAGTTCCCACTCGTATCGCACCAGCTTGGGAATGTCCCTGTCCTGTCCAAGTTCCCACGTCATGTCACCGGCGGCAAACAGGCCTTCGTAGCCGTCCGCAAGGGCTTGCCGGATTGCCAATTCCAGCCCGTCGAGCATGGTGCCCGCATGGAACGAGCCATCGATCAGATGCCCCTGATCCGAGGATAAGAGCAGGCCGCCCTTCTTTAGCTCGAGCTGGACATCGACGCCCGCCGCGGCCAGATACGACCGCAGGCCCGCCACCATCGGCGGGCTGTTGAAGTAGAGGCAGCGGAAGTTATCACCGAGTTTCTGGCGCACGACCTCAGCGAGCGCCGGCAGGTGACGTGACGGCGGCCCCCCGTAAACAAGGCATTGATGGCGGGAAGAAGCCAGCTCCATGAACCGCTGATTATACCTTGGGCGTCAGCTATGGTTCTGCTCTGTTCACGGCGGAAGCAAAAAATCGCATACGCGGAATCGGGCGAACATGAAAGCTAATCCTGCGCGTCTAAGTCAGTTGAGGCGATATTCTCTATTTCGATGCAGGTACGCGTTCTTCCCTTCGGAATCCTGAAAGACTGGCTCGGCGCATCCACTCTCGAATTGCCCGAGGGAGCGACGGTTGCGGCACTGCTGGACCAACTCGCGTCTGGCCGCGCCCCGGTGCCGCCGTCTACCTGGGCCAGTATTGCCGTCAGCGTGAATCACGAGTATGCCCAGCCGGCGCAGGTTCTTCGCGAAGGCGATGAAGTCGGCTTGCTTCCGCCGGTTTCCGGTGGCTCCGCTGGCGAAGAACAGACGGGCAGCGTTGCGATCATCCGCGAGGTCATTGAAGCGGAAAAACTCGTCGCCGAGGCCAAGCAGGGCACGGACGGCGCGGTGCTGGTTTTCGACGGCATTGTGCGCAACAACACACGCGGCCGCCAGACGCTCCACCTGGACTACGAAGCGTACGAGGAGATGGCGCTCAAGCAGATGAATGAACTGGCCGCGGAGGCGCGCAAGCGCTTCGGCGTCCGCCATGTCACCATCGTGCATCGGGTGGGCCGGCTGGTGGTAGGTGAAACCAGCGTGCTAATCGTGGTTGCTTCCGCGCATCGCGCGCAGGCATATGAGGCTTCGCGCTGGCTCATCGACACACTCAAGAAAACCGTGCCGATCTGGAAGAAGGAGACGTTTGTCGATGGGGCTGTATGGGCCGACGGCGAACCGTTTCCAGAGGACATTGCGGTTCGCCCTGCGGAGACTCGTCATGGCAAATAGCCGCATTTCGGTGTCTCCGGATCAAGCAGGTTCTGTAACAGGGCACGACTTCAGTCGTGCCGATGAGCAGCTCAAAATGCGCGGGGCTTTAGCCCCCGTGCTCTTTTGCGCGCTGTTGGCACTCATTCTCTCCCCAATCCTTTGTGCCCAGGAGGATTCAGGCGCGACCTTCCGCATCGAATCGAAGCTCGTGAATCTTTTCGTCAACGTCACCGACGCCAACGGCTCCATTGTCGGGGGACTCAACAAAGAGGACTTCAAAGTCCTGGAAGACGGCCGCCCGCAGGACATCGCCATCTTCGAGCGGGAGGCGGGGATGCCGCTTTCGCTCATTCTCGCTATCGACACCAGCGCCAGCACCGCCATTGACCGCAACCGCGAGCGCGACGCGTCCAAGGCGTTTATTCATGCACTGATGCGTCCGCAGGATCAGATGGGATTGATCGAGTTCGCCACCTACGTCGACCTGATGGTGCCGTTCACCAACAAGGTGAGCCAACTCGATCACGGCCTCAATGCGCTCAAAAGCGGCGAGGCCACCGCGCTCTACGACGCCATCTATCTGGCGTCGGACACGCTCGCGCCCAAAAAGGGCCGCAAGGTGCTGGTGCTGGTTTCCGACGGCGGCGATACCGCCAAGAGGAGCACGTATGACGACGCGCTCGAGCACGCCCTGCGCGGCGAGGTGATGATCTACTCGGTGATCGACGTGCCCATCGCGGCCAGCGCCGGCCGCGACATCGGCGGCGAGCACGCGCTCATTACGCTGGCGGAGCAGACCGGCGGAAAGAGCTTCTACGTTGAGGGCGGCAATCTCGAGAAGGCCTTCGCCAAGGTCAGCGACGACCTGCGCACGCAATACCTCATTGGCTACTACCCGCACAAACAGCCGCCCGGCGTCAGCTTTCACCGTGTGAACGTGAGCGTGCCGCGGGCGGCATCGGAGGCATTCAACATCCGCTACAAGACTGGCTATTACTCCGAGCCGCCCGAGCAGCCGAAGCGCCGCGTGCCGATCGACTGACCACCTGCGGGGGGGGGGCCAACTGCCTTCGCCCACCAGGGAGACGAGCTGATGGCTGAAGGCAGACGGCTGCATTTAGAACTCCAGCTTGGCGCCGAACTGAATCTGCCGCGAGGTGGTCGAGGTCGCGGTGATCACGGCGGCGGTTGGCGAGATTCCCGACGATCCCGAGGTGTAGACGACAGGGTTCGGAGTCACAAAGTTGGTGTGGTTGAGCACGTTGAAAAACTCCGCGCGGAACTGAAGGCCGGTGCGCTCGGTGAAGCGCGTGTTCTTCGAGATGCGAGAAGTCGACGTTGGTGAGGCCCGGCCCCAGCAGCGAGTCGCGGCTTACGTTGCCGTAGGTGCCGCAGGTCTTGTTTGTGCCGCAGGTGGGTGTGTCAAAGGTGATGGTTGGGGGCAGGAACGCGTTGGGGTCGAACCACTGCGACGCGGTGTGCGCATAGAGCTTGCCGTGGTAATCCGGATTCCAGTCGGGCCGCACCGGGTTGCGCGTATCGCCGTTGAGCGTGGGGTTATAGCCGAGCTGCGGGGTGAACGGGAACCCTGACTGCGTGGCAACGATTCCGCTCACCGTCCATCCCGTGGCCGCGTACCGCACCGGCCCCGAGGAGTGAGCCAGGAGAGCATGCCCCGGTCCGAACGGCAGCTCGTAGCTGGCGTTGATGGACGCAGAGTTGCGAATGTCGGTGGCCGCCGGGCCCCAGTCGAGCTTGGGATTCAGCGGGAACATGACGAACGCGGGCGTGTTGGCGCTCACGCTGGTGTTCCAGGCCGAGCCGTTGTCGAGGTTCTTCGACCACGTGTAGTTTCCGCGAAACTGGAATCCCTGGCCGAAGGTCCTGCGCAGGTCCGCAACCAGCCCGTTATACAGGCCGGTGCCCTGCGAGACCCACGAGGTGGTGTTGGCCAGTTTGGGGTTCACAAATGCCGGAGCGGTGGCCGGCGCGGCAAACGCATAGTAGACATGCCCATCGGATGTGTAGCTGGGGACGGGCTGGTTCATGTCCTCGGAGAGGATCTGGTGGTAGCTGTGCGAGGCCACGTAGCCGAGCGACAGGGACGTGCGCGGCGCCAACTCCTGCTCCACGCGCAGATTCCACTCCAGCACAGCGGGCGTGTTGAGGTCGGGCTGCACGTTGCTGGGCGAGACTTTTGTGCCCGCCGGAGGCGGCGTGCCGGGCGTGATGTCGATGCTGGACAGGGGAACGTTGGAGAGTGCCTCGGCCGTGTTGAAGGGCGCGGTCTGATCGAGGCGGTAGTTCAGCGTGTCGAGCAGTCCGTGATATATGCCGAAGCCGCCGTGCACCGCGGTCTTGCCGTTGCCCCACACGTTCCAGGCAAAGCCCACGCGCGGCTCAGGGAGGAACCTGGCGCGATTCTCACTCAGGGCTGAGTCACCCACGATGGGATCGGTGGCGAGAACGCCGTCGACGATCGCGTAGTTCGATGCGCGTCCCTGCGACTCATTCCAGCCGTTGGACGACTCGAAGCGGATGCCGGCGCGCAGTTCCAGCCGCGGCGAAACCTTCCAGGTGTCTTCAACGAATCCAGCGCCGAACAGCGAGCGCCAGCCCAGCTTGGTGGGTGAAGGCACGACTGTGAAGGTCTTCACGGTTCCCTGGAGGAAGCTCTTGAGGTTGCTGAACGAGGCCTGGCCATATTGGTACTGGGCGAGGATGTCGTTCGACTGCTGGCGCTGGATCCATCCGCCGATTTCGATCTCGTGTTTGCCGTGGGTCCAGTAGACGTGGTCGTCGAAGGTGAAGAGGTTGCGGGCGGTTTCGTTGTTGCTGCCCACGTTGGTGCCGGCCTGCGTGACTTGCGAAGCGCCGTTCGATGCGGTGCTGCCGCTGATGACGATGGTGCCGATGGGCTTGCCGGCGACCCAGCTCGGCGTTTCTACGGGAGTGTTGCCGGTGAAGAAGAAGCTGGCGCGGGAGAAGCCGAAGCGCGCGGTGTTGAGCAGAGAGGTGGAGAAGACGTGCTGTTCCTGAATGCTGGCCACCTGCGCGCGCAGGCCTTCGTCAATCAGGCTCAGAGGGTTTTGCGACGGCGTGTGCGCCCAACTGTCGTCGACCGTGTACACGCCGAAGAGAAGATCGTTGGCGGTCAGGTTGTGATCGAGCCGCACGGTTCCGAAGTCTTCGCGGATATGCTGCTTGGGATTGTTGAAAGACTCGGCGATGCCGCCGCCTAACTCGGGCCCGTTCTGCAGAGGCCACAGGTTCAGGAGCGGTTTCACGGCGTCGTCCACTCCGACATAGGTCTCGCCATCGCCGGAGGCCTTGGGCAGATAGCCCTGCCGTGCGCGGTTGTCGGGAACGAAGGTGACGGTGCTCAATCCCCACGCCTGCCGGAAGCCCTCGTAATTGCCGAACAGGAACAGCTTGTTCTTGCGCACCGGTCCGCCCAGCGAGCCGCCGAACTGGTTGCGCTGGAACTCAGGAATGTTTCCCTGGTCGAAGTAGTTGCGGGCGTCGAGGGCGCTGTTGCGGATGAACTCGAACACCGTGCCCTGCAGATTGTTGGTGCCGGATGTGGTGATCACGCTGACCTGCGCGCCGGAGCGCTTGCCGTAACTGGCGCCGTAGGTGTCGCTGACGACGTTGAATTCCTTCACGGCGTCGACGCCAAGAAGCTGTCCGCTGGTGCCGCCGGGTGTGACGTTGATGAGCGATGCGCCGGTGTACTCAATGCCGTTCAATAGAAAGAGATTGTCCTGCGGGCGGCGGCCGCTGACGGAGAACATGTTGCCGACCGAGGAGTTGGAGGAGCCGATTCCGCCGGAGCGCTGGCCGGTGTAATTCACAGTGCCGGGATTGAGCGTAATCAACTGGTCGTAGCTGCGCCCGTTGAGCGGCAGCTCCTTGACTTGACGCTCGTCAACGAGGCCTGACACCGATTGGGTGCTGGTGTTGATGGTCTCGCTGGTCGCGTCGACTTCGACCTGCTGCTGAACGTTGGCGATGCCGAGCACGAAATCGACGGAGAGGCTCTGTCCGACGGTGAGATCGAATCCGGAGCGCTGCTGCAGATCGAAGCCCTCGGCTTTCACCGAGACGGAGTAGTGACCGACGGGCACGGACGGAGCATAGAAACGCCCGTCGGCCGCGGTGGTTAGCGTGCGGGTTGCACCGGTCTCGACCTGGCGCACCACGACGCTGGCGCCGGACACCGTCGCTCCGGTTGCATCGTGCACCGTTCCGCTGATTGTGCCTCCTACAATCTGGCCGAACGCCGGCAGCGCGAACACCAGCGATAAGAGCGACGACGGGAGAAACAACTTCCTAAGAGAAATCATGATAAGACCTCCATCAAGACGTTCAAGAGTGCGTCGAATACCTGATAGCTCGGCGTATTTGCGGCGGGAACTTCAGGCTGATTTGGAATGGGAAGAAGAGAAGGGAATCAACGACAACGACAACAGCCGTTCCGCCGGGCGGCGGAGGCGATCGGGCCGTTTTGAAGAGGATGCGTGCTCATCGGGTTTCAGAAACTCGCGTTGGGGTTGAGGTGAACGCGGCCCGAAAACACAAAGGCCGCGTCAGCGGAGTGGCTGATACGCGGCCTTGAAACAAAACTGACTGAAGTTCAGCTTACGCACAGGGCCGGGTCAGCGCGGGACAACACGCGCAACGACAGCCAGCCTGCATGAAGCGAACATCCATATTAGGGACTATACCGGCAATCGCTTTTGGCGTCAATCTCTTTGGCGGAATTGAGCTTGAGTTACTGCTGAATGTGCGTCGCCGACCTTCAGCGTTAATTAAGGCGGAAGGTGTTAGTTTCGATGGTGATGCGGGTGCTTGTAGTCGAAGACGAAGTTCGCCTGGCGCAGAACATTGCGGCTGCGCTTCGCGATGGGCCCAACTACGCGGTGGATGTTTGCCACGACGGCGCAGAGGCTCTGCTGCTGTGCGACGTGACGAGCTACGATCTGGCCATCCTCGACCTGATGCTGCCGAAGCTGCGGGGAGACGAGGTGCTGCGCAGGATCCGGCGCCGCGATAATGGCATGCCGGTGCTGGTGCTTACGGCTGTGAGCGGCTCGGAGAGCACGATTGAGCTGCTGAATCTGGGCGCTGATGACTACATGACCAAGCCGTTCGACCTGGGTGAACTGATCGCGCGGGCGCGGGCGCTGATCCGCCGCGGCAAGGGCGTGAAGAACTCGACGCTGCAGGTGGGGCCGGTGATGGTGAGCATCGCGGAGCAGAGAGTGAGCGTGAGCGGTAAGGATATCGACCTGTCACCCACGGAGTATCGGATTCTCGAGTACCTGATGCATCATCCGCGCGCAGTGGTCTCGAAAGAGAAGCTGCTGGAGCACCTTTACGACTTCACGTGGGAGCATCACTCGAACGTGATCGAGGCGCACATCTCGAACCTGCGGCGCAAGCTGCGGAATGCGTCGGAACTGGCGGTGGTGGAGACGCTGCGCGGGCGCGGGTACAGGCTGGCTGTGATGGATGAGGCAGTGCGATGAGGGGCAAGTCGCTAGTCCGGCGGGCGATTGTCTCAGTGCTGTTGATCGAGTTGCTGTGCGCCGCGGGTATTGCCTCCACTGCGCTGTGGCATGAGTGGCGCAGTCGCATGCGATCGCTCGATATTTCGCTCGAAGGCCGTGCGGATTCGCTGATCGGCGCGGTGCAGGATGCGGAGGACCCGGAAGACAATGTGACCGTGAATCCTGAGGAGTTCACGACGCCACGCGGCGATGTGTTTGCGGTTTTCAATTCAAGCGGGCGCCTGATCGGCACATCGGGTGGAACGGTGCCGGAGTTTCTCACGCGCCGGCAGGACGGCTTCCGCGACGCGCGCCACGGCGAACATCGATTCCGCGTGCTCGAGCGTCAGGCGCTTCGCATCATCGATCGCGACGAGACGCACGGCGTGGGGATTCGCAGGCCGTTCACCGTGGTGTACGCCACGACCACCAATCATCTTTGGCACGAGTCGATCGAGGCTACGCGGTTCTACCTTCTGGTGAGCGGGGGACTGTTGCTCGTCACCGCGTTGGTGCTGATCTTGCTGCTGCGGAGGCTGCTGGCCCCGCTGCAGCAGCTTGCGGTGAGCGCTTCGCACATTACCACCGACACGCTGGCGTTTGAGCCGCCGCCTTCGGCGGAAAGCATCAGGGAGCTGGTGCCGATGGTGCAGGCGCTTTCCGGCATGGTGGCGCGAGTGCGCGAGGCATTTGACCGCCAGCATCAATTCATCAATGACGCGGCCCACGAACTCAAGACAGGGGTCGCCGTGGTGCGCTCGTCGATCCAGGTGCTGAGCATGCGCAACCGCACCGCGGAGGAATACCGGCAGGGCCTGGATGACGTTCTCCTGGACAACGAACGCGTTGAGGGGCTGGTGCGGCAGATGCTCACGCTGGCGAGCTTCGAGGACCGGAACGGCGCGGCGCACGGCGAGTGCAATCTGGCTCAAGAGGTGCAGGCGGCGGCAAGCACGCTGCGCAGTTTCGCCGAGTTGCAGGGCGTTACGGTGCGTCGTGAGTTGCATGATGCGGCTGCCGGGCTGTCAGCCGATGCGGCCCGGACGCTCGCGTCGAACCTGATTCTCAACGCGCTGCAGCACAGCCGTTCGGGCTCGGAAGTGGTGGTGTCTATAGAGCTGTTGACGACGGAAACACCGCGTGTGCAGTTGGAGGTGCGGGATTCCGGATCGGGGATTGCGCCGGAGAATCTGGAGCGTGTCTTCGAGCGGTTCTTCCGCGAGGACAGCTCGCGATCGCGCGCCACAGGCGGCGCCGGGCTGGGCCTGGCCATCTGCAAAAGCATTGTGAGCGCCGCCAACGGCACCATCGACGTCGGCAGCGGGTTGGGCAAGGGGACCGTGGTGCGGGTGACGCTTCCGGCGGCTGCGATGGATGGCAGCTTGCGTGGCAGTGAGCCCACTGCGGCGGAGTCCGGCGAGCGAGCGCATGGTGTAGCGTAGGGGCGAGTGGACAGCGCATCCGATTCCGCACATCTCGAGCAGGCGACGGCAGAGGCGCGGCCACTGCTTGAGGATGACGGCATTGCGTTCGGTCTTCCTGATCCGGATCTGGATACGGAACAGGTACGCGATCTCTACCAGCAGAGTGGTCGCGGAGACGTTCGGGCTCGCACTCAAGGACTTTGCTGCGGCGCTCGGCGCGGCTGGTCGAAAGAACAATTTCGGATTGCCGGCGGGCGCGGCGGCGGATCCGGCGCAGAGGCAGGCGTTTTATCGCGCTCTGCATGTGCGGGAATTTGCGCTTGCCCGGGCATGCGCGTTGGGATGCGAGGCGGCGTGGACGCAGCTCGTGGCGGAGTTTCGCGGGCCACTGCTGCGGGCGGCGATTGCGATTACGCGTTCGAGTTCGCTGGGCGAGGAGTTGGCGGATTCGCTTTACTCCGAGTTGTTTGGATTGACCGAGCGGGACGGGCGGCGCTGGTCGCCGCTGGAAAGCTACTCGGGCCGCGGATCGCTGATGGGATGGCTGCGGGCCATGCTGGCGCAGCGGCACGTGAATCACTATCGGCGCACGCATCGGGAGACTCCGCTGGACGATTTGGAGCCGGTGACGGCGTCTGCCGTTCCGGAGCCGCAGCCGGCCCATGCTGCGGAGTTGGCGGAGGCCGTGAGTGAAGTGCTGCGCGCGCTCGATTCGGAGGCGCGGTTTCTGCTGTCGGCTTATTATCTCGACCGGAGAACTCTGCTGGAATTGGGCGGCGTACTGCGCGTGCACGAGGCCACCATCAGCCGCAAGCTGAAGCGCGTGACCGAAGAGGTGCGGAAGAAGTTGCTGAAGACATTGGAGAAACGCGGCATGAGCCGCCGCGCTGCGCAGGAGGCTCTGGGTGTCGATCCGGGGGATCTCGATTTGAATTTGCGAAAGCTGCTGCAAACTTCGGAGGATCCGGCGTTCCTCAGAAAGGAAGGAGCACGGTGACGGAGCGGCCACAAACCGGAATTCATCCCGATGCCGACCAGATGAGCATCTTCCTGGAGGGCGCGGCGGCGGAGCACGAGCGTGTTCAGATGCTGGAGCACCTGGCGCACTGTGCAGCGTGCCGGGAGATGGTGTTTCTTGTGCAGGGCGCGGAGATCGAATTGCGGCCGGTGGTGGCATCGGAGCGGCCCGGGCTCGGCAGTTGGGGTAGACGCTGGTGGATGCCGGTTGGGCTGGCGGGGGCGGTGCTGGCGTTCGGGCTGGTTGTGGTGATTTATATGCATTGGCCGGTTGCGCCGGTGCGCAATGGGCAGATGGCGGGAGTTCAGGCGCCGGCGGCGGTGAATGGACCGCGGGGTGAGGCGACGCCCCCTCGGCCGCCGGCGCAGCCGAGCGGCCAGGCGGACCGATTGGCTGCGCCTGCACGCGTGGCGCCGCGGGGTGTGGGGAGCGGTTCGGGTGGAGGGATCGTCGGGTATCTTCAAGGCCGCGCCAGCCGGGCCGCCCGCTGTGGCGATGAACGAGCAGGGGTTGCAGGATGCTCGGGGGAACTCGCTGAGGTTTTCGGAGAACACGACAGCCGCGGCTCCGGCCGGCAAGGCTGCCGCAAAGGTGCAGGCGAGTCCTGTACCTGAGGCGCAAGCGCCGCCGCCGCCGATGGCGGGACCCGCTGCGGCCCAGGCGGCTGTTGGGGGGCTGACGGTGACGGGGCGGAATGTCGCGGCGCTTCAGATCCTGCACGATCAGGGGACCAGCGAGGGAATGAGCGAGGTCAGCGGGGTCGTGACTGACGTCACCGGGGCGACAATTGCGCGGGCGACTGTGAGCCTGCGTTCGGCGGCGGATAAGACGGTTCGCGAGGTTGCGACGGGGGACGATGGGCGATTCAGGATTGCCGACGTGATCGCCGGGCGGTACGAGATGCGGGTGACCGCGCGGGGTTTCATGACGGCTTCCGAACCGCTCGAACTCAAGTCGCGCGATCTGGCGATGCTGGAGCCGGTGCTGCAGGTGGGTGCTGCGTCGCAGACCGTGACTGTCGAAGCTGACAACGCGCCGGTGGAGACGAGCCAGGCAGAGGTTTCTGCGGCGAGTCTGGAGCAGAAACTGCCGGGAGGCGCGGCCGGGGTTGCGCGGGTTGCGATCGGTAACCGGGTGCTGGCCGTGGACGTGGCGGGGCATCTGTATCTGAGCCGGAATGCGGGGAAGAGCTGGAAGAAGATCAAGCTGAAGTGGACGGGTAAGGCGGCGGAGATCGCGGTTGTGCCGAACGGTGCGGGGAGGCAGGTGTTCGAGCTGACGACCGACTCGGGCGCGGAGTGGACGAGCGAAGACGGGAAGCATTGGCGGGCGGGGGCCGAGCGGTGAGATGGCGATGACTCTCGACTGGAGTTGCGGAGCGCTGGCCGCGGGGCTCAAGTGCTATCGGAGCGGAGAGTTCTTCGAGGCGCATGAGCACTGGGAACTGGTGTGGCTGGAATGCGCCGAGCCGGAGAAGACGTTCCTTCAGTCGCTGATCCAGGTGTCGGCGGCGTTTCATCACCTGGGGCGCGGAAACCGTGTCGGGGCGCGGTCGTTGCTGACGCGCGCGCTGGGGCGGCTGGAGCGCTATCCGGACCGGTTTGGTGGTGTTGAGGTTGCCAGGCTGCGGGAGAGCGTGAGGGGGTGGTTGCTGGCTATCGACGCGGGGAAGGCAGGCGGGGAGTTTCCGCGGATTGAGGTTTGCTAACGGGGCCCGGTTACTTGGAGGTCTCGGTGAAGGTGACGGTGGCGCCGCCCAGGGCGAATTGGTCCTGAGCGGTTACGGTTACCGTGCCTTTGGTGGTGGGGAGTTTGAGGGTGACGGAGGCCACGCCGGAGGAGTTCGTGGTGGCGATGACGCTGGTTCCGGTGGTGGTGCCGAAGGTGAGGGTGCCGGCTGAGGTGGTGAAGAGGATGCCGGCGCCGGTGGCCGAGCCTGCCGACTGGCCGGGAGAGAGCGTTACGGTCAGGGCCTTGGGCAGGGTGGTTCCCGCGGTGGCCGACTGGCTGTTGCCGGACGAGGCAGTGAGGGTGGCGGCGGGCTTGCCGACGATGATCCATCCGCCCTGGGTCTGGGTGGCGGAGCCGTCGCCGCCGGTGACGGTGTAGTGGCAGAAGGCGGCGGTGCTGGCGGCATCCACGGTGATGGTTCCAGGCTTGGCGGCGGTGACGGTGGAGTTGGTGAGGATGAGCGAGCCGCTGCAGGCAGGGGCGCCCTCGTAGGCGTCGAAGACCGCCGAGTGAATGGTGACGGTGGCGGCGCCGCCAGCGATTGTGGGATGCAGGGTCGCGGTGCCGGAGGCGGGAATCATGAGGTCGTCCGGGTTCACGTACCACTCGGATACGGGCTTGGCGATCTCGCTGCCGGTGATGACGAGAAGTGTGATGGTGTACGGCGCGAAGGTCTGGGTCGCGCTCCAATTGGCTGAGGCGGTCGCTTTGATGGCGGTGGGCGCGGTGGAGGCCAGCGTGTAGGACTTGGAAGTGGACGGGGTGAATCCGTTGAGCGTGAAGGTGACCTTGGCGGCGTTCTGCGGGTCCTTGTTTACCACCATGAGGGTCATAGCGGTTCCCGCTGCATTGATTGCCGCGTAGCTGGAGAAGAGGGCGGGCTTGGCGTTGTTGGAGTCGGCGACGGAAACGCTGCCGAATGTGTGGTGTGCACTGTCGTAATTCGCGTAAAGCTTTAAGGCCAGATAGTTGGGATTTCCGGAGACGGGGGCGGTCCAGCGGGAGGCGAAGGCGGTGTTCTCGCGGCCGAAGATGCCGTAGGCGTCGGCATCGCCAAGGGCGGTGGAGAAGTCCTTCTCGTTGTAGAAGGCGGCGGACCACTCGGTGAAGGAAAGCGGCGTGCCGGGATAGATGGCGTTGACCATGGCCTTCATGCGCGGGATGCGGAAGGGGATGGTGTATTTGGGCTGCATGCTGGTGGACCACGGCTGGGTGATCACGCCGGCGGGGCTGGTGAAGGTGGGGTCCCAGTAATCGCGATAGATGCTGGCCGATAGTGCCTGGAGTTGCGCGGTCGAGAGGCCGCCGGTGTCGGCGTCGGGATAGGCATGGATGTCGAAGACGTCGAGGGTGCGCGCGCCGTGGATCTTGTCGAGCCAGTAGACCTGATTGAGCCACCAGGGCAGGAAGTCCACTCCGCCATGGGCTGCCTTGTCGTTGCCGTTGGCGCCGTTCCAGTAGAACCACCAGCAGCAGGTGACGGGACCGAAGCGGACGGCGGCGGGGTCCCACTTCTTGAGGTTGGCGGCCTCGGTTTCGTAGATGTTGGCGAGCTCGTCGTATCCGGCCGGCTTGGGGTGGACGTCGCGATGGGTGCCGCCCCAGATGTCCATCTCGTTGTCCATGTCGTAGAAGTGGCACGAGGTGATGGTGGTTTCGGGAATCGCGACAGGTCGCGGTGCCGAAGGCGGTGGCGAGGGCCTTGGCCCAGGCGTCGCGGAAGACGCAGTTGCCGGAGGGGCAGGAGGAGCCGGTGGTGTCGAGCAGGGGGTAGTAGGCCTTGGTGACGGCGGAGGTGGTGACGGGGGTGCTGCAGTCGGACTCAAGGCCGTTGCCGGCGTCGGAGTTGTACGGGTCGCTGGAGCACTGCTTGCCGTAGGTGGCGACGGAGTAGCTCCAATGGCCGTTGGTGCCGTTTTCAGCACTCTGGGCGACCCAGGCCAGCATGGGCATGGTGGTGAGGGCGTGGCTACCGGCGTTGTGGATGTCGGTGATGAACTTGACCGAGTCGGGGTCGGTGCCGCCAAAGGTGAAGTCTTCGAAGTACCAGTCGTTGCCGGCGTTGTAGGTGTGCAGCTTCCAGTTGTAATTGGAGGTGGCGTTGCCGCCCCAGCGGACGAGGGAGTTGCCGGAGTCGGAGACCTCGGCGAGGGCGTTGGGGAACGCTCCACCATAGATGAACGGGCTGACGCCATGGCGGTTGGCGAGGACGTCGACTTTGACGGCGACCGCGGTGGTGGGAACGGTGACGGTGACTGTAGCTGTTCCGGAGGCGGCGGCGTAGGTGGTGGAACTGGCGCTGCTGGGGGTGTATTTGGCGGTCAGGGTGGCAGTGCCTGCGGCGAGCGATCCGGCGGGGATGGTGATGGCGGCTGAGCCCGTGGCGAGCGTGGTGGCGGAGGACTTGTAGTTGCCGCTGGAGAGGACGATGGAGCCGGCGGGGGTTCCTTTGGAGCCGGAGACGGCGATCGTGACTTTGAGAGTCTGCGCGGTCGTCACGCTGGTGGAGGCGGGGGTCACCTTGACCGTGGGGGTGACGGTGGCGGCGTGGGCGGAGATGGCCGCAGCGAAGAGGAGGATGGCGAACTTCGAAGATCTATCCATAAAAACGCCTTTATGTCCGATGAGTAAGGGTATGCGTTTTCAAGCGCAATGTGCAATCGAAACAATGCGGGAAGGGAAACGCAGAGTCTCATTGGGAACGACGGAAAGAAAAGCAAGGGCAAAGGCGGGGTGGGGTTCGTGGTTTCCCAGGTCTCAGAAAGCGAGACCTGGGGCACCCTGGTTCATGGTGGAACAGGCAGGTGCTGCGGCGGATGCCGTCACGTGACGTGGTGACTCGCGTCACGGCGGTGGCGGCTGTTTTTTCCTATCATGCAGCGGCGTAGCCAGGAGTGTGAGCGGATGGAACCGAATGGACGCAAGGCTGTGATCATTGGCGGCGGCATTGCCGGGTTGTGCGCCGCGGTGTATGCGCTGAAGAGCGGTTACGACGTGGAAGTGCTGGAGATGCACGACATGGCCGGGGGGCTGGCCATGAGCTGGAAGCGTGGGGATTACACGTTTGAGACGTGCCTGCATTGGCTAGTGGGGTCGCGGCCGGGGGGCGAGTTCCATGAGATGTGGAAGGAGGTCTTCGACATTGACAAGCTGACATTTGTCGATCCCGAGATGTTTGTGCGGATCGAGGCGGAGGCCGGCGGGGAACTCACTTTCTATACGGATGCGGACCGGCTGGAGGCGGAACTGCTAGCGCATGCGCCGCAGGATGAGGCGCCGATCCGTGCCCTGACGCATGCGATTCGCAGCTTGCGCAAGTTCCGCGTGGTGGAACCGTCGCGGGGGTTGGCGGGGAACTGGCTGAGCATGCTGCAGGATGTGCCGATCTTTCCGCTGCTGTCGCGGCTGATGAAGATGAGCGGCAAGGAGTACGGGAGCCGGTTCTCCGATCCGATGCTGCGGAGTTTCTTCTCGACGGGCGATGTGGGCAAGCTTTCGGCGATTGCGATGGTCCTGTCGTTGTCATGGATGGGCACGGGCAATGCGGGGTACTGCATTGGCGGGGCGCTGGCCATGATCCGGCTGATTGAGGAGAAGATTGCCAGCCTGGGCGGGAAGATTCGCTTCCACGCGCGGGTGCAGCGGGTGATTGTGGAAGACGACAGGGCGGTGGGAGTGCAACTGGCCAATGGCGAGCTGATCCGCGCCGACTGGGTGGTTTCGGCGGCCGACGGGCATGCGACGATCTTCGAATTGCTGGGAGGAAGGTATATCGAGCCGACTCTCCAGAAGCAGTTTCAGCAGGGCGAGACGTTTGCTTCGTATCTGCAGGTTTCGCTGGGCGTGGCGCGCGATCTGCGGGGCGAGCCGCCGATGGTGACGCGGATTCTGGAGTCGCCGATCACGGTGGACCCGGAGACGACGCAGGAGCATCTCGGGTTCAGGTTCTTCCACTTCGATCCCACGTTTGCGCCGACGGGGAAGACGGCGGTTACGAGCATTTTGCCGACGCGCAATTTTGCTTACTGGAGCGATCTGCGGCGGAACTCGCCGATGGCCTATTACGCGGCGAAGAACCGGATCGCGGAGACGGTGATTGGGGTTCTGGAGCGGAGGATGCCGGGGATTCGCGAGGCAGTGGAGACGGTGGATGTGTCGACGCCGGCGACGGTGATTCGCTACACGGGGAACTGGTGCGGGAGTCAGGAGGGATGGCTGTTCAGGCCGGGAGAAGGAATGCGGATGCTGCCCAACTCGCTGCCGGGGCTGAAGCAGTTCATGATGGTGGGGCAGTGGATCATGCCCGGGGGCGGATTGCCGTCGGGACCGATGACGGCGCGGCCTGCGGTGAAGGCGATGTGCCGGTTGGATCGGGTGCGGTTTTCGGTCGAGGAGCTGGAGCCCAAGCCTGAGGTCGTGGGGGTGTAGGGCTTCAGATAATCCGGGGGAAGAGGCCGAGGGAGGGCGATCGGCGCGGCTTGATGAAACTTGTAAGAAACAGCAGCGGCGAGATCGCGTCGCTGCGCGACGTGGCGGGTTCGCGGGTTCGCGCGGAGATCATGTAGCGGTCCGAATGTGGACGGTGGTGCTGGTGGGCGGTCAGGGACTCGAACCCCGGACCTCCTGCGTGTGAAGCAGGCGCTCTAACCAGCTGAGCTAACCGCCCGTTGAGAAACCCGGAAAACACAAAACTAATGCGCACCGGAGAGGTGCCCGGCAAAGCATGCGCCGGAGGGGTTCCACGTGGTTTAGAGTAACACTTGCAGGGCGGCAGGGACAAATCAGGGAACAGGCAACAGGGAACAGGGAACAGGGTTCCGGTGGCCGATTGAGTCCTTAGGCTGAAGGCGAGCGTTGGCCCTGTGTTTGAAATACCTTCTTCGGTGCGTATGTTGTTTCGGTTCAGGCGAATGCGGGCGGCTGCGGACTTCCTTGGGGAAGGCGGAGCGGGGCTGCGTTTGAACGCCGTGGGCGATGGGCCGGACGGGAGCGGAGGAGCTCCCGGACTGCTGGCGATGGGGCGGGCAGATGGGGAGCGCGCGGGGGATTCGGGCAGGCCGCTGGGAGCCGCCGGCGGACGGGCTGGGACCCCGGCGGGAAGGCGCTTTGGCGGGGCGGATGAGGAGCCCGATTCCGGACTGGAAGAGGGGCTGGAAGACGGGCTCGAAACAGGGCTCGATTCGGGGCCGGAAATTGTCGAGCAGGCGCAACAAAACGAGGACTCCGGGGTTGAAGAGGATATGGCAACCCTGGTCCTGGACAACGCGGTGCTGGGAGTACGGCCGGACCTCGCGGGTCAAGAGTCGAATGCCGAGTTGCATGGGGCGGGAGCGGCAGCGGCCGATCCCAACAGCGATGCGGCGATCATGCTGCGAGTGGCGGCCGGCGACGAGGCGGGGTTCAATTACCTGGTTGGAAAATACCATCGGTCGATGATTAATTTTCTTTACCGGATGGTGCACAACCAGGCGGTTGCCGAGGAACTGGCGCAGGAAGTGTTTCTGCGCGTCTACCGGAGCCGCGAGAGCTACCGCGCCGAGGCGAAGTTTACGACGTGGCTTTACCGGATTGCGACGAATCTTGGCGTGAATCATGCACGGGATACGAAGCACGAACGGGCGGCGCAGAATGTGTATCTGGACGTGCCGGACGAAGAGACGGGGACGACGCCGGAGGTTGCGGATGACCGGCCTTCGGTGGAGCAATCGCTGCTGAAGGACGAGCGGATGGCGATGATCCGGAAGCACGTGATGGCTTTGCCGGAGCGGCAGCGGACGGCGGTGCTGATGCACAAGTACCAGGGGCTGGACTACCGGCAGATTGGGGAAGTGCTGAAGCTGAGCGAGTCGGCGACCAAGAGCCTGCTGTTTCGGGCGTATCAGACGCTACGCGAGAAATTGAAGGAATTCGTTTAGGGAATTTCGTCTAAGAGGAAAAAGGGAATTGAGGCCTGGCGGCCGAACTGGGGTGGTTGAGATGGAACGGAACACGAACATCTGCGCGGGAATGGAGACGAGGCTGGCGGACCTGCTGCTCGATCCGGAGACTGTGCCTGCCGCGGTGAAAACGCACGTCAGCGAGTGTGACGGCTGTCGCCGCGAGCTGGAAGAGCTGCGTGCCACCATGTCGGTGATGGATGCCTGGGAGGCTCCGGAGCCGAATCCGTATTTCATGACCCGATTTCAGGCGCGGCTTCGCGAGGAGCAACAGGCGAAGCCGGCGGGCTGGCTGGAGAGGGTGCGGGCGCGGTTTATGATGCGGCCGCAGATGCATACCAGGCCGCTGGTGGCCATGGCCATGACGGTGCTGCTGCTGGTGGGAGGCGGGGCGTATCTCGATTTCTACTGGTCGGCGCCGGCTCCGCATGAGACGGCTGTGGTGCACGATCTGCAGACGCTGGATAACAATGCGCAACTGCTGGATCAACTGGAGTCGATTTCGGCGGATGATAACGGCGATGCGGTGCAGCAGTAAGTGAGACTAGAGAACAGGAAACGGGGAGTGGACGTGATGAGGGGCAGGACAAGGGCGAACGGACTGCGCCGGGCGGCGATGACCGCCGCGGCTGCAGCGGCGTTATGCCTGCCGGCGGGGTGGGCGCAGAGCCATAAACAGAGCACGCCGCCTCCTCAGCATTCACAGTCACAGCAGCATGCGGCTCCGGCACAGCATGCGCAGAGTCATCCGGAGTCGCCGGCGAGAAGCCAGCCGCGGACTTACACGCCGCCTCCGAATGCGCAGCCCAGGCCGTCGAATGTGCAGCCCAGGCCGGCGAATGTTCCGCCGCAGACGTATACGCCGGCGCGGTCGTTGCCACCGAACCAGTACAACCAGCCGCAGCCGGCGAATCCGGGGCAGCACTACTTTGCGCCGCAGCCGGGGAGGCCGGCGTATCCGGGTTATCGCGCGCCGGTCGACGGCGCCGCCGGGCCATCTGCAGTCGTGGCTCGACCAGCACCGCAATGTGCCGGTGGCGAACAAGGAGCAGATGCTGCGCAGCGATCCATCTTTCAAGCAGCTTCCGCAGGGCGAGCAGCAGCGGCTGGTGCAGCAGTTGCAGCATGTGGACCAGATGAGCGACCAGCAGCGGCAGCGGCGGCTGGCGCGCGCGGAGAACCTGGAGAGGCTTTCGCCGGAGGAACGGCTGAGGGTGAACCGCTCAGCGCAGGAGTGGAGGACGCTGCCGGACAACCGGCAGACGGTGATGCGGAATGCGTTCCGCGATCTGCGTTCAGTGCCGCCGGATCAGCGAAGCATCGTTCTGAACTCGGCGCGGTACCAGGGACAGTTTTCGCCGCAGGAGCGGGGGATTCTGAGCGACATGCTGAGGGTGGAGCCGTACGAGGCGCCGCCGAGGTAAAGGGTAGGGATTAGGGGTTAGGATTGGGAACGGGAACGTGGGCGCAACGGCGATGCTGTTGCGCCCTTTTCTTTATGGCTGATTTTTGCTGATGGTGATGTTCTCAATTGATTGAGAAGTTCACGTGAATCTCGATCTCCACTGGGCGGGGCTGGCCCAGCACTACGAATGGACGGTAGACGCGCTGCTCGATCGCATCGGTGCAGGCGTTCCACAGCATCTCTGACCCGCTGAGGGGCTGCATTTTTTCGACGTGGCCATCGGCTCGGATTGCCGCTTGGATGGTTACGATGCCTGAGACCTGATGGTTTTTGGCGAGCACCGGATAGACCGCCGTCGCCGTCTTGAGCGGGGCAGGCCAGTGGGACTTGCCTTCTTTGATCTTGATCTTTGTCAGATCCACGGGCGTGGCCGTTGCGGGCGCCGACAATGCCAAGTCCGGTTTCAGGGCTTCGACCACATCGAGATTCAGATCGGCCTCGAGCTTGCCATTGCTGACAATCCGGATCTGCCGCGCGATGTAGTGGCCCTGAAACGCGGCGAGATGGTCATAGATAATGCGTGAGTCGTTGATCTCAAAGACGCGAAGAACCGGCATGGACGATTCAAGGCACGCGGTGGGATAGAAATCCCCTGCGACCTTCAGGTTGCCATGCACCGGATAGGTGAGAGAAACGCATTCGATCTTGTCATTGGCGACAGTCTGCTCACTGCGCTGAAGCGTGAATTCGTTTAGCTGTGCGGGGTCGGGCAGGGGGTCTACGACGCTTGAACGCAAGAGCAGTTCCGGGCCGTTCAGCCATTCCTGTGCGCCGTCGCGCAGCAAGGCGGTTCCGGTTGCGAAGTCGGTCTGGGTCTGTTTGGGATTGGCGAAGGTGACCTTGTATTGGGTCGGGCTGATCCACCACTCTTCATAGGTGCCCTCGTACTCCGGCTTTCCATCCTTATAGGAGTGATAGGTTCCGTGCATGTGCCATGGCTTGATGCCGCTGCCGGTGAGCCCGTTGCGCTGGTGGGCCAGAGTCATGAGGGCGACGGGGTCGGTGGGCAAAGCGCCGGTCGCGTTCTGGCTGTAGTTATGCGCTGAGAAGAGGATGGCGAAGACCGCGAAGGCGGCGGAGGAAACACGATTCATCGGGGAAGAGCCCTTCTTGTTTGTGTCGTGTTGCGATTCTGGATCATGGTAATGGTTGGGCATGGCCGCCACAAGGGCCGCGGTTGTTAGGCTTAGGCATGCGTTTTGTCCATCGATCAGGCCGGAAGCGGCTTCGACATACAACCAGGTTTTCGTGCGCGGCAGAATGAACGCACGCAGATCGAACATTGAGGCCATCGGGCTGGCTATTGCCGGATTCACGTTCTGGGTGCTGACCGACAGCACGATGAAGGTGGTGGGGCGGTCGCACCTTTCGCCGCTGGAGATTCTGTTCTTCCTGGGCGTTGTGATGTGCGCGTCGCTGGCGGCGTGGACGGGGCTGCACGGCAATGTGAGGACGCTGCGGCCGAGGCAGCCGGGACGCCAGTTTGTTCGCTCATGCCTGGATCTCGGGAACAACCTCTGCGTGGTGATCGCGCTGCGCCACGTGTCGCTGACGCTGTTCTACATTCTGGTGTTCACGTCGCCGATGGTGATCACGGTGCTGGCAGTGCTGGTGCTCAAGGAGCATCGGGAGAAGAGCAAGATACTGGCGATTATCGCGGGCTTTGCCGGGGTGGTGATTGCACTCGATCCCTGGGGCGGCAATGCGCCGGGGGACTGGATTGGGTACGCGGCATGCATGACGTGCGTGGCGTGCTTCAGCGTGAATATGATCTGGTCGCGGGTGCTGACGCAGACCGAGTCGCCGGAGAGTCTCGCGTTCTTTTCAGGGATGATGATGACGGTGAGCGGGGGCATTGCGATGCTGGTGCATGCCGAGCCGATTGGCGGGCGGCTGCTGGGGCAACTGGTAATGATGGGCATGTTCTGCGCGGCGGGGACGTTGTGTTTTTATACGGCGGTGAAGCATACGTCGGCGTCGAATGTGTCGCAGTATCACTACACGCAATTGTTGACGGGCGCGCTGGTTTCGTATGTGATGTGGCGCGAGTTGCCGACGGTGTGGATGGTGACGGGGAGCGTGCTGATTGTGGGATCGGGGTTGTACATTGCGTGGTCGGCGGCGAGGGGCGGGGTGAATGAGGATGAGGTGTTTGAGCATCCGGTGTGAGGGTTTGAAAGCGGCCTGGGTTCAGCGCATGACCCACCCAGGGCACACGAAAAAACTTGCAGCCGGAACCACTCTTCCGCCAGAAGAGTCATCTAAGTCGATAACTCGGAGTCCACGCGTCCTGGGGAAAACATCATGCGCATTGGGCTTGCAACCCTGGTATTGCCTACGGCAACACTGCTTCTCCTCCTGACTTCCTGTTCCAACTACAACCTCGGTTCGAATCAAGGTGGTTCAGCACCGAGCCCGGACAAGAAGACCCCCGTGGTCACCTGGGCGCAACCCGTGTCGATCACGACTGACACGCCCCTGAGCGCGCAGCAATTGAACGCCACAGCCAATGTTGCAGGCATCTTTGTTTACACTCCGGTGGCAGGCACGCTGTTGGGTGTGGGAACGCAGAAGCTTTCCGCGGTGTTTACGCCGACCGATACAGCCGACTATGGTTGCGCGAGAGCATCGGTGTCTCTCGTGGTAACTCCTGCGCCAGGTCAGCCCATAGGCGGCGGCTCTAATTGCGATGGCGGACTATCCAAAGGGGTAGATACATTCGTTTACGTATCTACGGGTGATCAACAGAACCCCCATTACCAAATCCAAGGGTTCGCTGTTGCGAAGGACGGATCTCTAACGCCAGTTGCTGGCTCTCCATTCGCCACACCGGCGGTCGCGCCGATGGGTACAGTCGGCAGGGGGTCGAACCTTTTCGGCGCCGATAGTTACAAGATTTATTCGTTTGCCATCCATTCGGACGGCTGCATCAGTCTGGAAAGCTCGTTGGTGGCAGGCCAGTCGGCGGGGACCGGGAATTATGGAGAAGCGATCTATTACGGCCCCACCTCTTTATTCTTCGATCCGAAGTACGAGGATCTCTACAGCAGCGTGTTTGTTCCCGCCGAGGAGGGCTATTACGCAAGCTTCAGTTTCGATGGGAATACCGCACAGGTGACACCGATCAACGCTACCCCAACCAACTCGGTAAACGAATATCCGCTTACGATCGCGTCCAACGACAAATACGCGGTTAGTACCACTTGCTACTTCCGGGTGGGAAAAGTGATTTCGGAATTTCAGAGAGACAGCAGTGGGGCCCTGAACTTCTTTAAATATGGGCCGTTTCCAGCTGCTGCCCCCGGGAATGGTTACTGTCCGTGGGGCGCCTCCGCGGATCAGTCGAATCACATAGTGATTGAGGTGCAGCCGTTCGCAGAGTGTTGAGGGCCATTCTGCGACGCCAGCGGCCCGTGGCAATTTGCGATTTACACGGTTGACGATGCGGGCCTCAGCACAAACAGCACCTGGCAGAACATGCCGGACAACGGATTTCCCGTTGGTCAAGCGTGGCTCCAATACGGATTCTCGCCGGACGGCAAATACTTTGAAACCTATGACGGCGCAGACATACAAGTGTTCGCGTGGGATGGGAAGAACATGGTGCTCTCTCCACGAGGGAAGATCAACGGAGGGGGCACGTGCACCAGCAGCGGTTGTTCAGGGCCGCAATTGGGCGGCATTGCGTGGGACGGGAATGGCCGCCTCTACGCAGTCTTCGGAGAGCAACTGCTTGTCTATTCGGTCACGTCTTCGGGGGTGGAACCGGCGGCGGGGTCTCCGTATGCGGTGCCTCATGCAGCTTCAGTGTCGGTGGTGGCGGCAAGCGGGAATTGAACCGCTTGCAAAGCCCCAAATACAAATGCAGGTCCTTCGACTTCGCTGCGCTTCGCTCAGGATGACGGCCTGAAGAGGTGTAGTGTTTCGCTGCCTCGCTAGTGTTCGCGAAGCCAGGAGGCGGGGAGGTTGACGAGCTTCTTCTGGCGGATGTCGCGGGAGGAGGAGCCGAGCTGGATTTCGTATTCGCCGGGATCAGTGGTCCATGCTTTCGTTGCAGGGTCCCAGTAGGAGAATGCCGAGCGGTCGATGCGGAAGTGAACCCACTTGGTCTCGCCGGGCTGGAGCACGACGCGCTGAAAGCCTTTCAACTCGTGGATGGGGCGGTCCACCTTCGGCTTGCTCTCTTTTACGTAGAGCTGGACCACTTCGGCTCCGGCGCGGGAGCCGGTGTTCTGCACGCTGACGTCAACGACCACGCCGAAGGTGGAGGCTTTGCCGTTGTTAATCAGGCGCGGCGTGGCGCCCATGTTGTCGTACTGGAAAGTGGTGTAGCTGAGGCCGTAGCCGAAGGGGAAGGCGGGCTCGACCTTCTTAGTGTCGTAGTAGCGATAGCCGACGTAGATGCCTTCGTCGTAGCTGACCTGGAGGTTCTCGCCGGGATAGTGGCCGTAGGCGGGGTTGTCTTCGTAGCGCTTGGGGAGCGTGACGGGCAATTTGCCGGATGGGTTGGCGTCACCGAAGAGGACCGCGGCGAGTGCGTGGCCGCCTTCCTGGCCGCCATACCACATGTCGAGGAGGGCGGGAGTCTTGTCGAGCCAGGAGGCCATGGTGACCGGATCGCCGGTGTTGAGCACGACGATGGTATGGGGGTTGGCCTTCTCGACGGCTTCGATCAGAGCGTTCTGGCCGGCGGGCAGATCCATGGTGGCGACGTCGAATCCTTCGCCTTCGTTCTTGTTGTAACGGCCGACCACGACGATGGCGACGTCGGCGTGCGATGCCGCGTCAACTGCCTGCTGGAGGTCTCGGGCGCGGGCCTCGGGCGTGTCGTGGGTGGGGTCTTCGCCGTCCATGCCGGCGCCGAGCGCGTAAGTGACGGTGCTGCTGCTGCCGGCTTTCTCCTTGATTCCGTCGAGCGGGGCGATGGAGTATTTGGGCCGGACGAGCGAACTGCCGCCGCCACCGGTGCGGGCCACGGCTGCATTGGGTCCGATGACGGCGATGGAATGGATCTTGGTGGCGTCGAGGGGAAGCAGGCTGCCTTCGTTTTTCAGGAGCACGATGCCTTCGGTCGCTCCTTGCAGGGCGATGGCGCGCTGCTCGGGCGTATCGACTTCGCCGCCGCCGGGGTGTGGATGATCGAAGAGGCCGCTTGCGAGAATGACGCGCAGCATGCGGGTGACGTTGTCGTTGATTTGAGCTTCAGTGATGTGGCCGGCTGTGATCTCGGTCTTCACCTTGTCAGGGACAAGCCAGAGGTCGCCGTTGCCGGATTTGGCGGTTTCGGGGCGCGCCATCCATTCTTTTGCGCGATCGCCGCCGGGCATTTCGAGAGCCATGCCGGCGTTGACGGTGGGCGCAGTGGAGTAGGTGGAACCCCAGTCAGAGATGACGAAGCCCTGGAAGCCGAACTCCTGCTGAAGGACGTCGCGGAGAAGAGGGGTGCTCTCGGCCAGGTGCGCGCCGTTCACCAGTTGATAGGCCGACATGACGTTCCACACACCGCCTTCCTGGACGCCGGCTTTGAAGGCGGGGAGGTAGATTTCGTGGAGCGCGCGCTCGCTGATGGTTTCGTTGACGCGGTGGCGCTCGAACTCCTGGTTGTTGGCGGCGAAGTGCTTGAGACTGGGAATCACGCCTTCGCCCTGCACGCCGCGGATGTAGGCGACGCCGAGCTTGCCGGAGAGGTAGGGGTCCTCGCCGTAGCCTTCAAAGTTGCGGCCCCAGAGCGGCTGGCGGTTGATGTTGACGGTGGGGCCGAGGATCATGTCGCGGCCCAGCGCCTTGACCTCCTGCGCGATGGCCTGTCCTTCTTTCTGGGTGAGGGCGGTATCCCACGAGGCCGCCATGCAGACGCCGGAGGGGAAGGAGGTGGATTCGATTTTGACGGGCGCGTTGGTGGACGAGGTGATTGCGGAACTGCCGAGCCATGAGCGTACGCCGAGGGGGCCGTCGGCCATTTTGATGGCGGGGATGCCGAGGCGCGGGACGGGCGTGGACTCCATCCAGCCGGAGCCGGCGAGCATGGAGATTTTTTCGTCGAGGGTCATGCGGGAGAGCAGGTCGGTGACACGCTGTTCGACGGGAAGAGCGGAGTTTTTGTAGGGGGCGTCGGGCGGGACAGGAGCTGGAGCGGTGGCCTGGGCCTGGGGTGGAGCGATCTGGGTGGTGACTTGCCCGAAGAGCGAGGTTGAGACGAGCAGGGCGAAGAAGGCAAAGCGGGACAGCAAAGACCTTGTCATCGGCGGGCTCCGTGGGCGCGGAAGGTGGGCCAGCAATCAGGGGCCATCGTAGACGATGGCCTCGGCTGGCCGCAAATGCAACCGCAGATCCTTCGACTCCGCAGGTACAAAGAACCGCACCTGCTCCGCTCAGGATGACACCTATTTATTTATGCGGATTTACAAGACAGACCTATGTCGATGCACTGTGGCGGGATTATGCGGGTTCGCTGCCGCAGATGGGGTCGGGGTCGGTTGGCGGGCGCGACTCTCGGGTATCGTGCGCGGTGAGTTGTGGCGCGTGCCATCTACCGAAAGCTGTGAGCAGAAGAAGACGCAGGTCAGAGGAGAGGGTGGCCTGCGCCATGTAGGCTGAGTCGAGCGCATGCTTGGCCGGCAGAACGTGTTTCCGGAAGTACCGGGGGAGGGATTCCGCGGGTATCTGCGAGAGGAACGATTCTTCGCGTGCGAAAGCGAGCGTTGCTGCTCCGGTGATTCCCGGCTTGCAGAGGAAGACGCCGATCTGCTGTTCCGCGATTTTTGGGCGGGGACCGACGAGGCTCATGTCTCCGCGAAGGACGTTGAAGAACTGGGGTAGCTCATCGAGCTTGAGTTTCCGCAGGATTTCTCCGATGGGCGTGATTCTTTCCGCGGCTGCGGATGCGATGCCGTGCTGCTCGCCGGCGTCGGGCACGAGCATGGTTCTGAATTTGAGGATGGTGAAGGGCTTTGCGCGCGCGCCGATGCGCGTCTGCCGGAAGATGGCGGGCCCGGGCGAGGACAAGCGCACGGCGGCCGCGATGATGAGGAATAGAGGACAGACGAGTGGAGACGCCGCGCACACCACGGCGATATCGAAGGCGCGCTTGAGGGGCGAGAGGGACCATCGGCTCAGCGGCATTTCGATGTCGGCTTGTGCTTCAAGCATCGAGAGCGAAACTACGGCGTTAGGTTGTGTCAGGGCGCTCAAGATTTGTCTTTTAACCTCGTGCGAAGCGGTTGTGAAGCCGTTGTGTTTTGCAGGGGCTAAAGCCCCGATGATTCTGCGTGCCTCGTGCCGGGGATAAATCCCCGGCCTACCGTCCGATCGAGTTTTTCGGCAAGCTGTGAAGTCGTGCAGTTGTTACAAAGCTGCCAAATCAACTCGCGGTTTGGTCTAGGGGTTCATGAATTGCATGAGCGCCTTTTCGTCCTTCTGGCTCAGTGATGCGCGGATACGCATGTGACGGAGGACGGTTCCGGACACCTGGGCCGGAAATCCCTGGGGCGCGTCGTGACAGCGGGCGCAGTTCTGGCGGAAGATGCGTTGGCCTTCAGGCTCATCGGCCTTCTGCGCGGGCTGCGCGGTCTCGGGGTGGGCGGCGTTCGATTTTGGTGATGGGCCCTTTTGTGCGATGAGCGGCAACAGCGCCGCAAGCGCACAGGCGGGGACGACGAACAGAGCGCGACGACTCATTTGCCTCTCCATGTGGGGAATAGGAATCGATAGATGATTCCGGTTTGCCAGAGATTGCGATTGCCCGTTGATGAGAACTGGCGCGAGTAACTGGTGTTGATTCGAATCTCGTGGGGAAAGTGGTAATCGAGGCCGAAGTCCGGTTGCTGCGTGTTCGCCGCGGGGAGGCCGTCGTTGGGGTCGGGCTGGGAGCGGAAGGTCTGCTGCATACGGATCAGCGGCTCGAAGCCGGCGAGGATGCGATGGTCGCCACCGAACCGATTCAGCCGGTAGCCTGCCTCGATCCAGTAGCCGCGTGCGTGCTCGCCGCTGGCGAACTCGGAGCGTAGGCGGAAGGCGGAGTCGGCGGGCTCCCACCAGAGGTGGACGCCGCCGAAGTTTTCGTGCGTGCCCTGGAGGAGGCGGTTGTAGGAGCCGCCGATTTCAAGATGGGCCGCGGGAAGGTAGAGGCTGCCGCGTCCGCCGGACGAGCGTTGCGCGTTGAACTGCTCGTTGGTGCTGGCCGCGGAGAAGTAGGCCGCGTAATCGAGGTTGAAGTGGGCGTTCGATGCGACGGAGCCACGCAGCATTCCGCCGACACTGTGCGTAGTTTGCATTGTGCCCAGGCTGAAGATGAGCGGCGCACTTTCGAAGTTGCCGATCCAGATGGGCGTCAGGCGCTCGTTGTAGGTGGCGAACGGGATGAGGAATTGCCCGGCGACGACGGCGAGATGGCGGTTGGCGGTGATGTCGGCCTGAAGGTAGTCGAGGCCAAGGAAGGCATCGTGATCGTATCCCTGCCCGGGCCTTGGGAAAAAGCGCTGCAGAATGGTGGCGCGGCTCTCAACGAGCACGTGGCTGCCGAGCGGCGCGGCCAGCAGCGGCGAGACGACAGGAAGGTAGGTGGTGTTGCCGCCGTTGGTGCTGGTGACAAAGCCAATCCCACCGGAGATGAGGGGGACTTCCTGCGCGCCGGCGTTCTGTATGGACAGAAAGAGGGAGGCGCAGGCGAGGATGCCGATGAAGCTGGTTGTTTGCGGCCCGTGACGATGACGGAAGAATCTCGACATGTGTTCAGGGTCGCGCGAAACGGGTGCAGGTGTGTCAGAAGGGGGTCTTGTGAATGTAAGCGGATTGTCACTTCACCCTGGAACGCGGGGCGCAAAGTGCTGTGCATCTCGTTGGGAATCAGCGGCGACAATGCCATGACAATCCACTGACACACACATGACACCCGGCCAGAGGGCGCGAACTAAGTTGAGGACACGTTCAATGCTTTTCTGAACTCATTTCGTTATCGAGTTTTGGGAGATTTATGAAAAAGATACTGCTCCTAATCATTATCTCGGCCGCATTGGTGATCCCGGGAGTTCGTCTTCAATCAGAGCCGGCGGCCGCGGCCGCGGGCCCACGGCGCGTGGAGATTTCAGCGAAGCGATTTGCATTCGATCCGGCGGTGATCACTCTCAAAAAGGGAGAGCCTGTGGTGCTGGTGCTGAAGAGCTCAGACGTGCCGCACGGGCTGCGCTTTCGCGAGCTGGGCGTGGAACTGAAGGTTTCAAAGGGAGGAACCGGCCAGGTTCAATTCACTCCCGACAAGGTGGGAGACTTTGTGGGCCACTGCATTGTGTTCTGCGGCGAGGGACACGGGACCATGGCGCTAACCCTGCACGTGGTTGGTTAGATGAAGTACGTAGTTTGTATTGTGATGGCGGCGGTGAGTGTTTTGGTTTGCGGGTGCAAGGCGACTCCGCCGGGAGGGGCTGAGGTGCGAACGATGTGGAGCGCCAAGCACCATATGCTGGTGGGCGACAAGAAGCAGAAGAACCCGATCGCGACGACGGCCGAGAGCATTGCCGATGGGAAGGAAGCGTTCGGTCATTATTGCGCCGCGTGTCATGGGCTGGATGGGCAGAACACCGGGGTGCCGTTTGCAAGCCGCATGTCGCCGCCGGTTCCGTTGCTGACTTCGAAAGAGGTGCAGCAGTATACGGACGGGCAGTTGAAGTGGGTGATTGACAACGGCCTCTGGCCTTCGGGCATGCCTGGATCCAAAGGGATTCTGAGTGACGACGAGATCTGGTCGATCGTCGTTTATCTGCGTCATCTTCCCCCGGGAGGTAGCGTGGGCGAACCGGAAATGTACAGCCACTGAACTGGGATGAATATGTCTTCGATGCATAACCGAGGTATCAGGGCAGAGCGCGTCTACGAGCTGAAGAGGGCCATTGTCGCGGCCTTCGCGAAGCCCGCGCACGAAGTCTTCAGCGTGCTGGATGGATTTGATGAAGACGAATGGCGCGGGGTGATGTGGTGGCTCGACATCAGCGGAATGGCTTTGTATCTGCTTGAGCTGGTGCGGTCGGCGAGCGCTGCCGGCGCGGTTCCCAGGCCGGTGCTGGATGCGCTGGAGGACAGGGAGGCGCGGAACCGGATTCGCACACAGGCATTGATGAAGGAAGCCGAGTTGATTGCGAGCTGGTTCGATGCGGCGGGGATGGCCTACGCATTGCTGAAGGGCTTTACGCTGACGCCAGACTCGGTTCCGGATGCGGCGCTGCGTTGGCAGACGGATCTCGACTTTCTGGTGGCACGCGGGAACCTGCGGGCCGCGCAATACTTTATCGGCCGCCTGGGATACGCGCGGCATGCGGATGCAGGAAGGACTCTTGAGTTCAGGGCGGGAGTGGCGGGAAGGCCGGACATCGCGAAGATCTATTCGGTTCACACGCAGCGGGCGCTGGAGGTGCATGTTGCCGAGAATGACTCAGAGCTGCTTGAGCGGCGCAGCACGCGAGAGATTGCGGGGCTTCACTTCTCGACACTTTCCGCTCCCGATATTCTTCTGCAGCAGGCAACGCATCTGCTGAAGCATTTATGCGGCGAGCACACCAGGCTCTCGTGGGTACTTGAATTTCGCAGGCATGTTGACGTGCGGCGGGGAGACGTCCGCTTCTGGAACGACGTAAAGGCGATTGCGTCAAGGATGCCCAATGGCGACCTGGCTTTGACGGTGGCGCTGTGGCTTTCAGATAAGGTGATTGGGCCGCTGCACATTGACGCCGCCGAGCGCAGCGGAGCAGAGCGTTTGCCCGAGGGCGTGAGAATGTGGCTGGCGCGTTATGCGCATCGGGTGCTGCTGTCCGACGCGACCAGCACCAAGTATTACGCCCTGCTGAGCAAGCAGAGTGCAACGTTGCCCGGAGCCGCGCGAAGCACACGCAGTGTTCTGTTCCCGCTGCGCCCGCCGTTTCGAATCATGGAGCCTGCGGCGGATGAATCGACGCGGGATCGTTTCGAGCGCTATTCGATTGAGACAAAGTATTTCCTCAGACGGCTGCGTTTTCACGTTGTCGAGGGTGTTCGTATCGCGATTGAGTCGGCGCGATGGAGGAAAGCGATGACGAAGGTGCCATCGGGGGGAAGCGATGACCAGACGAAACAGACGCGCTCCATCACCGCTGCCGGCTGTGCGTGTCTGCTGCTAACACTGGGGTGCCTGACGCTGGCGCAGCAGGCTCATGGACAGAGCTCCACGCTGCCTGAATCACCGGCGCTTGCGCCGCGCGATTCCTCGGATCTTGAGACGATGGGGGTTCAGGAACAGAGCGACTCGGCAACGCCCGCGGCGCCCGCGGCCGATCTGATCCTGATGCTCAAAAACAATTCCGAGGCCATGGTGGAAGTGAAGCCGGTGGTGGCGGACTTTCTCGAACAGCAGGGCACGACGGTGACCGCGGACGCGATGACGGATGAACAGGTCAATAACTACATCCAATCGAGCGCAGGCCTGCGGAAGACGGTCACTCGTTTTCTGCTGTCACGTGGATACATCACGGAAGAACAGGTTCAGTCTGCGATTGTTCGTCAGCAGAATAACCAGGTTGGGGCCGGGATGAGTTCCGGGCAAGACCTGAATGGGCAAGACCTGAATGGGCAAGGGCTGGACAGGCAAGATTTGGACACTAGTACGGCTTTGGGCCTACAGCAGGCCAACGGCGGCAGCCTTTCGCAAGAGCCGCAACGCAATCAACGCACGGCGCGGTCGCGGATGCAAGGCTCGCAGACGGTGAGCCAGCAGCAGACGAGCCAGCGGGAGGCGACCGAGAGTGAAGCGCAAAAGCCTTCGCATAATGTTACGGATGAACCCGAGGTATTGAGGCGGCGCGCGCCGTACAACCTGCTCGCGTTAAGGGATCTCTACACGCAGGTGCCGGATATGCCGGAGCATTTGAAGCGATTTGGCTCGGACGTATTTGTCATGCGTGCCGGGAGCCGCAAGTCGCCGCTGGCTCCGAATGAAGGGCTGACCACGCTGGATGTTCCGGTGGGACCGGATTACGTGCTCGGCCCGGGTGATGAGTTAAGCATCAACATCTGGGGAGGCGTGGCAGAGAACCTGGTGCGCGTTGTGAATCGCGACGGCGGCGTGGCGCTGCCTGAGGCCGGCGTGGTGCAGGTGGCGGGGCTAACGATGGAACGGGCACAGGCAGTGATCGCGGATGCGCTGCGTTCTCAATATCGAAATGCGCGCGTTGCGGTAACGACGGGCCGTCTTAGAACGATACGCATCTTTGTTGTGGGAGACGTGCAGCGGCCCGGTTCCTACGAGATCAGCTCCGTTGCATCGCCGGTGAGCGCGCTTTATGCCGCGGGCGGGCCGACAGCGATTGGGTCGCTCAGAATTCTTCGTCATCTGCGCGGCGAGAAACTGATTGGCGATATTGATCTCTACGATTTCATGCTGCATGGACTGAGGGATGGGCACGCCCAGTTGCAGAGCGGCGACACACTTCTGGTTCCGCCGGTGGGACCTCAGGTTGCGATCTTCGGCGCAGTGAAGCGGCCCGCGATTTATGAGTTGCGATCGGAGAAGAACCTTGCCGAGGTTCTGGAGAATGCCGGCGGCGTGACGGTTGCGGCGGCGCTGACGCATATCACCGTCGATCGAGTGATTGCCAATGAGGGACGCCAGGAGATTGGCTTGAATGCCGATGTGAATGAGAATCCGGCTGTCACGATGGGGCGGCTTGCTCAATTCGCGGTGAAGGACGGTGATCGCGTTCACGTTGCGTCGGTGCTGCCAACCAGCGAGAGAGTGGTGTATCTGCAGGGGCATGTGGCGCGGCCCGGGAGGATTGCGTACCGCGACAACATGCGCATCTCCGATGTGTTGCGTAGTTACGGCGACATGCTTCCGGAGCCGGCGGACACGGGTGAGGTGGTGCGGCTGGTTGCACCGGATATGCATCCCGAGACAATCGAGTTCAACGTTCCAGATGTTCTGATCGGAAACTTCGCATTGAGTCTGCAGCCCTTCGATACGGTGAGGGTTTTTGGCCGCTACGAACAGGATGCGCCGACGGTCACGATTCACGGGGAGGTGCAGCACCCGGGCGCGTATCCCCTGTTTGAGGGCATGACGGCTTCGCAACTGGTGCGAACCGCGGGAGGATTCAAGCGCGATGCTCTGCTGAGCCGCGCCGATCTTACCAGCTATGAGGTAGTGAACGGCTCCAGGGTTTCGGTGAGCCGGCGCGATGTTTTAATTGGAGCCGCGGTTCTGAAGGACGATCGCGCGGCGGACGTGCCGTTGAAGGCCGGCGACGTGATCACGGTGCACCAACTGAGCGGCTGGAGCGATGTGGGCGCTTCGATCACGATTGACGGAGAGGTTGCGCATCCGGGCAGCTACGGGTTCCAGGAGGGCGAACACCTGAGCGACGTTCTGAAGCGCGCAGGTGGGTTCCGTGACAGCGCGTATCCAGAAGGAGCGGTGCTGACACGGCCTGAAGTCGCGGTGCTGGAAGAGAAGAGCCGCCAGGAACTGATTCGGCAGATCGAGACGAGTTCGGCGGCAGCTCGGCTGTCATCCCGCGGAGCCACGGGCGATCAGAGCGCATCGCTGCAATCGATTCAGGAGCAGCGCGACCAGGTGCTGACGCAGCTCAAGAGCCGGCCTGCAACCGGCAGGCTGGTCATCCACATTACCACGGACGTGAATAGCTGGGCGGGCACAGCGGCGGATATCGAAGTGAGGCGCGGCGATGTGTTGAAGGTTCCGAAGCGGCCGGGATTTGTGCTGGTGAGCGGACAGGTCTACAACGCGTCGGCGATCACTTACTTACCGGATCAGACTGCGGAGTGGTATCTGCAGAAGGCGGGCGGGGCATCGCCGACTGCCGACCGCAAGCATGTCTTCATCATCCGCGCCAACGGGGAGGTTATCGGGCGGCACTCGAGTCACGATGTTTTGTCGACGAAGCTGAACGCGGGCGATACGGTTGTGGTTCCGCAAAAGATTCAGGGAGCGTCGGTGGTGTGGCGCAATCTTCTGGCGACCGCGCAGGTGGCCGCTTCGATTACGTTTGCCGCCGCGGTGGTGGGGTTGTAAGGACGATGATTACGCGAGATCCCATTGTTGGTCTGTCTGAGCGCGAAGCAGAGTTTGCGCTCGGGAGTCCAACTGCGCCGAATTGGGTTGATAACCTTCGCACCGTCTGGGCTCACCGCAGATTTGTGATGAAGGGGACGGGTATTGCGCTGGTGGTCAGTCTGATCATCGTTTTTCTGATTCCCAAGACGTATGTGTCGCAGGCGCGGATCATGCCGCCGGAGAGCGGAAATACGAGTTCGGCATTGCTTGCGTCGCTGGCGGGGCGCTCGATGCAAGGCGAATTACTGAGCGGGCTGGCGGCGAGTCTCATGGGGTCGTACCACAGCGGAGCTCTGTTTATCGATTTGCTGCGCAGCGACTCGGTGACTGCAGTGCTAGTCGATCGTTTCCAACTGCAGCATGTCTATCACAAGCGCTACAAAGTCGACGCTATCAAGCGTCTTGTGCGGAACACAACGATTGCGCAGGACAAGAAGAGCGGTGTCATTACGCTGTCAGTGAAGGATGAGGATCCGGTGCGGGCGCGCGACATGGCGCAGGCCTATCTCGATCAGTTGAATGCGATTGTGAATCGCACCAGTACGTCGTCCGCACACCAGGAGAGGACATTTATTGAGGCAAGGCTCGCCGATGTGAAGTCGCAACTGGAAAAAGCACAGGAGGCGCTGAGCGAGTTCTCAAGCAAGAATTCAACGATCGATCTGCCTGAGCAGGCGAAGGCTACTGTCGAATCGGAGGCGAGGATCCAGGGGCAACTGATCGCGGCACAGGGCGAACTGGATTCTCTGCGGCAGGTGTACGGAGATGGCAATATACGCGTGCGTGAAGCCGGCGCCCGCGTGGCGAGCCTCAAAAGGGAACTGGAGAAGATGGGTGGGTCGGCCGCTCCGCTGGCGCCGGCTTCGGCGACGGGATCGGATCATCCGGAGTCTTATCTTCCGCTGCGCCAAGTGCCGCGGCTTGCTGTTCCTTTCGCGAATCTCTATCGCGAAGTGCGCGTAAAGGAGACGGTGTACGATCTGCTGACTCAGCAGCATGAGGTGGCGCGGATTCAGGAGGCGAAGGATGTTCCGGCGGTGGAGATTATCGATGCGCCGGGAGTTCCGGAGAAGAAGGACTTTCCGCCGAGAGCGGTTTTGACGCTGGCGCTCACGCTGCTGTTTTTTCTGGGGTTGTCGGCCCTTCTTATTTTCAGAGAGCATTGGCGGTTTGTAGGTGTGGATGATCCGCGCAAGGCATTTGCGACCGAGGTGATGGAAGAGGTGCGCGGCCTGATGCGGCGGGGTTCGCGATTCCTGAGGAGGGCGGAGTGAGCGGCGGGGGGACAGTGCGGTCCGGCGCGATTTACAGCACGCTCTGTAGACGGCTGCGTGTGATCGGCAATCCTTCTGAGCGGCTTGTTCTGCTGTCGCTGGTGGTGTTTGTCATCATCCGCGGATTTGCGGAAGCCGAGCCTTTTGATCTGCTGCTACCAATCTGGATCATCGCGACGATCGTTCTTCAGTTAGACCGGAGTGGTGAGTCGCGGTTTCAACTGGATTTCGCCGCAACTGAAGGTTTTGTTTCAGAGGCCGGTCCCGGCTCATCGATTTGAGGTAAGAACGTGAAGATTCTAATCGCGGCTGTATCGGCACCGGTGCACATGAACGGAGTGTCGCGTCACGCTGCCAATCTGACGACTGCTCTGCTGCAGACGAGCTCCGTCTCCGAGCTGCATTTCGTCGCGGGCTCGTGGCAGAAGGAGATGTTCCGCAGGACATGCGAGCGCGCTGATTCGCGTTTTCACGCGCACTATGTCACGCTTGGCGATTCCAATTTCAGCCGTCTTCACTGGTATTACCGGGAGCTGCCGCAGATCGCGACACAGCTCGGGGTGCACGTGGTGCACTTCGCGTGTTGCGTTCCGCTGAGGGCCGGTGCGTTCCGCTGCAGCACGGTTGTGAGCCTGCACGATTTGTACTCTTTCGATATCCCGGAGAACTTCGGCCGATTCAAGAGCACAGTTACTCGGCGGATTATGGCTCAGTGCATTCGCCATGTCGATGGGATTGCGTGTGTTTCCGAGAGCACCAGAATCAGGCTGGAGGCGTGGTTCCCCAGAGAGCTGCACAAGGCTGAGACGATCTGCAATATTGTGGAGCCCGATCGGTGTTCACACGCGGATGCATTCCATCTGGTTCCACCCGGGCGCGACTTTTTGCTGTGTGTGGCGCAACACCGCAGGAACAAGAACATTGGCCTTGCTCTGGGAATATTCGGGCGGCTTATTCAGCGGAGAATGGTTTCGAGCGCCACACAGCTTGTAGTGGTCGGCATCGCGGGGCCGGAGACGGCCAGTATTCGCGATCAGATTCGCAGCCTGAAACTCGAATCGAACGTGCTGCTGACGAGCGGCCTATCCGACGCCCAGTTGCAATGGTGCTATCGGCACTGCAAGCTGTTGCTGGCGCCGTCGATCACTGAGGGGTTCGGGCTTCCGATTGCGGAGGCGCTGCTGGCCGGATGCCCGGTGGTTTGCTCCGACATACCTGCGTTCAGAGAGATTGGCGGCGACCTGTGTCATTACGTGGACGGCGGCGAAGGATCGATCGGCCGTTACGCTGACGCCATTCGCGCGGTACTTGTGCTGCCGCGGCCGGGCGCGATTGTGATGCCCCATCTCTCTTCGCGATTTATTGCACAGAAGTACGTTGATTTCTACGGGAGATTGTCGTGTCGCGGCATCTCGGTTTCTGGTATGCTACGGCCAACCCAACAAGGGCAGATTGTGCGTGGTTGTGAGTAAGTTCCGTGCGAGCTAAATGTAACGGGAATGTCATTTCTATAGAACAGATGATTTATTCGTGTTTCTTCGAGGGAGAATGAAGCCATGATCCGGGACGTGCAGGTTTACTCTGGCGAGACAAGGCAGGCTTTGCCGTTGCAGGAAATCGGAACCATTCTGATCGTTGAAGACGACCCGCGCATGCAGCGTGTGTTGCAGCGCATGTTTTCTGCTGAGCAGTATGACGTTGCTACTGCCGGAGATGGACAGTCTGCGCTGGACCTCTTCCACTCGCGGAAGCCACTGGCTGTCGTTCTTGACTTGATTCTTCCGCACATCTCAGGCCGCGAGTTATGCCAGAAGTTCAAGGCGGCATCGCCCGAAACGCCTGTCGTCGTTGTCAGCGCAATTTCTGAAGTGGTGGACAAGGTTCTTCTTCTGGAGCTTGGCGCCGATGACTATGTCACCAAGCCCTTCAGTCCCCGCGAACTGATGGCGCGCGTGCAGGCAGCCATTCGTCGCCGCCGCCGGCCTACAACGTCGAGCACATATCGTTTTGCGGACTGCGAAGTGGATTTCAAGAAGATGACGGTGTCGCGCGGGGGGCAGCTGGTTACTCTCACTTCTCACGAGTTCAAGCTGCTGAAGTTTTTCACCGATAATGCGGAGCGCGTGCTAAGCCGCGAAGAGTTACTCAATGAGGTATGGGGATATAACTGCTATCCAACCACGCGAACCGTTGATAACCAGATGCTGAAACTCCGCCAGAAGCTCGAGCCCGATCCCGCGAACCCGCGTTATCTTCTGACGATCTACGGAGCGGGGTACAAGTTCGTTCCATAAGCAAATGACAGAGCGAAGTGCTCCATTGAACCCTGGAGTGATTCCGGGTACGGAACAGATGGATCAGGGAGTGCGAACCCGCGTTCTTCTGATTCTTGCGGTGGCGCTGATCACAACGGGCACCACGCTGGTGAGCCTGTTGGCCATTCGGCGTCCTCTTCGCAACCTGATTGTCGACAACGTCTCATCAGAACTTCTTCATTCCGTCGCGACGTTTGAAAACGTTCGCTCGCAGCGCATGACGGCTCTGGATCGCGAGAACGCGCTTCTCGCCGACCTGCCCAGCCTGAAAGCGCTGATGACTACCAGCGACGAGCGGACCATTGCAGATGGAGCGGTGGAGTTCTGGAAGACCAGCGGCAACGAGTTGTTTGCGCTGGCCGATCGCAATGGCAAGATCATGGCGGCGCTGGTCGCCGGAGGATCGGCAGACGCAGAATTTCGAGCGAATCTGCAGTCGTTCCTGTCGGGACAACAGGGGTCCTACTTTGTCAGCGGCAACCGATTGTTTGAATGCTCCGTGAAGCCGCTCTATTTTGGAAGCAGTTCCGAGGGCACTCTGCTTGGATACGTCGTCAGCGGATTTGCGATTGATCACGCGGCTGTTGAGGCTCTCAGCCGCGCCACCAATGTCGATGAGGTGTTTCTCAGGAACGGTCATCTGCTCGCGAGTTCGCTCGATCCCAAGTTTGAGAAGGAAGTGTCCGGCATTCCGGCGCATCCGTCGGCTGAGGCTTCCGGAGCTTTCACGATCATGCTGGGGAGCGAGAGGTTCCTCGCGGTTTCGCGCCAGTTGTCACCCGATCCGGCGGCTCCGCTGACCCTTGTCGAGTTGAAATCGCTAGAGCCGGAAGAGCGCGCGATCCGCGAGATTGATCGCCTGGTGCTGATGGCCGGTTCGCTTGCCCTGGTGCTGGGCGCAGTGCTGATGGCGTTGTTGTCGCGCCTTGTTACGCGTCCGCTGGAACAGCTTGCCGCCGGTGTACGCGCGTTCGGCAGCGGCGATAGTTCGCACCTTCTGCCTTACCGCGGGACAAGAGAGGTTCGCGAGCTGAGCGCCGCGTTTGCCGGCATGCGCCGTGAGATTGTGGATGCGAACCAGGCGCTTCTCGAGTCGGAGCGGCTGGCGACCATTGGGCGAATGGCCAGCTCGGTGTCGCACGATCTGCGTCACTACCTGGCGGCGGTGTATGCCAACTCGGAGTTTCTCGCCTCAGGCAAGCTGCCGGAATCGGAGCGCGCCGAGATTCTCGCGGAGATTCGTACCGCTGTGAACGGAACCACCGAGTTGCTTGAATCGCTGCTGATGTTTGGCCGCACGGGCTCGCCAGGCCGGCGCAATCTGCGCTCGGTCACTTCGTTCGTCGAGAAGGCGGTTGGGATGGCCCGGGCGCATCCCGATGCTGCCGGCGTGACGTTTTCTGTGGAGGCGGGAGATCCCGCGGAGACGGAGGTTCTGGCGGATGCGAAGCAGATTGAGCGCGCGATCTACAACCTTCTGTTGAATGGCTGCCAGGCTCCACGCGCAGCTGGAACCGCGCCCAGCGTTTCCATTGCGGTGACTGCGCGCGAGGAGGATGTTGTGATTGACGTAGCCGATAATGGGGAAGGCGTTCCGACAGGGGTTCGCGATACTTTGTTTGAGCCGTTCGTCAGCGAGGGCAAACACAAAGGCTCTGGCCTGGGTCTGACGCTGACCCAGAGTATCGCCGCCGACCACGGCGGAGGAGTGATGCTGGTGAGGAGCCGGCCGGGCGAAACGGTGTTTCGCATGTCAGTGGGCCGCGGCAGTTCACGCGCATCATCAGCCTTCGCAAGCCACGCGCGAATGGGGGAGTGATGAAACGCAACCGCTCTCGTGCACTACTGAGTTGGGTGTCGTGCCTGCGGCTGGCGACTGCGCCTGCCGTAGTCCTTCTTTCTCTGTCGACCGGCGCGCATTCTCAGAGCGCGCAGTCCGCAGACGTCCAGGACCAGGTACGCAGGATCAATGACGCAGTAAATCGCGTGCAGACGCAGATTGATGAGTCGCAGCGCGAGCTTGCCGAGCTGAAGGGTCAGCTCGCCGTATTGCAGGGCGCGACGGGGGCGACCACCCCATCCGCTTCACCAGAGCAGCCGCCCGCGGCAGCAGACCTTGCGGCCGCAGTTGCCGGGATCCGGGAGACGCAGGCGATTGAGGAAACTCAGCTTGCCACGCTCGAGCAGACCAAGGTGGAAAGCGAATCGAAGTATCCCGTCAAGCTCAGCGGACTCATCCTGATGACGAGCATGGTCAACACGCAGGGTGTGGATATGGCGCAGGCGCCGACCATTGCTGTGCACGGCTCAGGCTCTACCGCGGCAACGATTCGACAGACGATTGTCGGGATCGATGCGCACGGTCCGCACCTGTTTGGAGCGGCGAGCCGAGCCGACATCCGGTTTGACTTCTTTGCCAACCCTGGCGGATCAGGCTATGGCGCGAGCACGGCACTTGGGATTCTGCGGATGCGTACGGCTCACGCGCAACTGGACTGGCAGCACTCGAGTGCTTACTTCGCGCTCGACCGGCCGCTGCTGAGCCCTGGCTCGCCAACGTCGATGACTGCGGTTGCGATTCCGCCGCTGGCGTGGTCGGGAACGTTGTGGTCGTGGAATCCGCAGGTGGGCGGACAGCATGATTTCTTCTCGAACCGCGTGGTGACTCTGAGAGCGCAGGGTGCGCTGATCTTTGTTGCTGATCCGCCACCGCTTTATGGCACCGCTGCGGTGGGAACGTATCTACCTCCCAGCACAACCGAGCAATCGCGCTGGCCGGGGGTGCAGGGCCGTCTCGCGCTGGTGAATGTTGGGGGTGAGGACGGCGCACGGTTCGGAATCGGCGGCTATGTGGCTCCGCATCACGTGGCGCAGTTGACGCAATTTGATTCATGGGCCGGTACGGCTGACTTCAATTTTCCCGTCACCCGATATACGCGGCTTTCGGGCAGCTCGTACTACGGGCAGGCGCTGGGAGGGCTTGGTGAAGGCGCATTCAAGGACTATGTTGCGCGCCTCTACAATGGCGAGTGGTACTATCGCGCTCCCGACGATATGGGTGGATGGGTGCAGTGGAAACAGCACGCGGGTCAGCGGCTGGAATTCAACGAGGCCTTCGGAATGGACAACGTTCCCGCGCATCAGATCCGGCCATACACGATTACAAGCGCCGACAGTTATTACAATCTTGCGCGCAATCGCACCATCACCGGGAACCTGATCTACAGTCCCAGCGCCTATCTGCTGTTTACGCTGGAATACCGCCGCATCGCTTCTTCGTTTGTGAACTCGCCGACCGAGTTCAGCGACGTTATCGGACTAGGCGCGGGGTATAAATTTTGATGCGCTCGAAACGCCGCATCGGATTTCGATGGACAGCGGGGTGCGTGCTTTGGCTGCTTCCGGGCGCTATCGGCGCGAGACCGGGGGCTTCGACCCAGGTGGACTTTCAAGTGCAGATCCAACTGCCGGAGTCGCACGCGACGAAAGAGCACGCGCCCTCGGCGGTGGTTTGGCTCGAACCAGCAGACGGTAGATCGGGCATTCGTCCCGCATCACCCGGCCACTTCACGCTGCTGCAGAAGAACCGGATGTTCTCTCCGCATTTGCTCGTCATCCCGGTGGGCAGCGTGGTTTCGTTTCCAAACGCGGATCCCTTCTTTCATAACGTCTTTTCGTTCTTCAACGGGAAGCGCTTCGATCTCGGGTTGTACGAAGCGGGAACATCGAAGGAAGTCACGTTCTCGCGTGAGGGCGTGTCGTACATCTTCTGCAATATTCATCCGGAGATGAGCGCAGTCATTCTCGCGATGAGCACTCCGCTTTACGGAGTAGCCGATTCATCTGCCCGCGTCACCATACGCAACACGCCGGCCGGTGAGTACCTTCTCCACATCTGGGTGGAAGGTTTGATGCAGCCTGCACTCGATCGAATGACGCGGCGCGTGCAGGTGACTTCCGATGGGGCAAATGCGGTGGTTGTGGATGCGAGGAGCGTACCGTTCCAGCCGGAGAAGCACCTCAATAAATACGGCCGGCCTTATGATCGCGGGTCAAGCGCTCCGTACTAGCGGACGGTCGACGCATCGGGTACTGTCGCGCGCCGGTGAGCTGCATGGCAATGTGCCAGAGGAACGCGGTGTTGAACACGTTGCGCCGCCACAGACGTTTCGGGTCCTGAAGCAAGCGATGGAGCCAATGAAATCCGGCGCGCTTGATCCATGGTGGACTCTCGCGAATCCGCGCCGGTGTGAAAATCGAACGCCGCGCCGACACCGAACATGAGCCTGGTATCCAGCTGCGGCAGCATGCGGTGCATCCACAATTCCTGCCGTGGAGTGCCGATTCCAACCCAGACGATGTCAGGCTGGAGGGCGTTGATCTGCGCTGCCAGGTCCCGTTCTTCCTGCTCATTCAAGTCGCGGAACGGTGGCGTATAGGTTCCCGCGATGCGTGTCCACGGATACTGCTGCGACATGCGCGCGGCTAGTTCCTGGGCAACGCCGGGCTTTCCTCCATAAAAGAAATGCGAACACGAGGAGAATTCGGCATTGCGGAAGACTTCCTGCATCAGCGCCGGTCCGGTCACATGGTCCATCTGCCGGAAGCCCTGGAAGCGGCCCACCCACACGGTCGGCGTGCCATCGGGGACATTGATTGTGGATTCGGCATAGGTGACGGCGAGCTCGTGGCAGCGCAGAGATTCGAGGATTCCGTGAACGCTTACAGCGCACACATAACCCTTGCGATTGCGTAGCAGATGACGCCTGATTGTCGCGAGGGCGCCATGCATGTCGACGGCATCAATCCCCACGCCGAGGATGTTGGCGCGCGTGCGCTCGCCGCTGTGCGATGGATGGATGTCTTGATCTGCTGCAATGGTGTCGACGGCGAATTCGTTTTGCTCGCGCATTCAGGCTTCCTCGTACACGGCTGCGTTGGCTGGCACTGACGTTCGCGAGCTTCGCACCAGCATCGCAACCAGAGGCACATAGACCATGAGCGCGAAAGGGCCATACAGGAGGCGTGCGTAGCCCATGCCTTCGAGGCCGAAGCGAGGCAGGAGCCAGTAAGTGGACGCCAGCATGGTCAATCCGCCCATTACGTTCAGGAGGGTCACGATGCGCACGTGTCCCAGCGCGAGCATTGAATAAGTGCCTGTTACGCCCAGCGCCGAGAGCGCGGCGCTTGATGCGATGAGCGGCAGCAGACGCACGCTGCTTTGAGCGATCGCACGTCCGCCCCAGACTTTGAGAATCGCATTGCCAAACAACAGGAGACCCAGCAGGCTGAGCGCGACAAACAGCAGATTGGCGGCGAATGCCAAGGTCACGCTACGGCGAATCGCCGCGGAACCTAGAGCTTTCTTGCGAGCGAGGTCGGGAAACATGAAATGCAGGCCGGCGGCGGCGACTCCATAGATGGGTTGAGACAGTTGCGCGCAGAATGCATAAGAGGTGACTGCCGCGGCGCCGAAGGCGGCGCCGGCGATCAGGCGATCGACCTGCCCGAACAGGAGTCCTGTGAGTGCCTGGATCCACGTGAAGACGCCAAAGCTGAGCAGAGCGAATGTTGTCGCAGGATCAAGCTGCGGACGCAGCCGCCTGACTCCGAGCAGGCTGTGCAATTGCCGGAACTGTATCCATACGGCTGCGGTGGTCAGAATCGCGGTTGCAAGGACGAGGATGCTTACCGAGCGCGCGAGAAACGGCAGGATACACGCGGCTGCCAGCGATGCGATGCGCGCCGTGAGGCTGACGGCCATTGCCGCGCCATAGCGCGCGAACGCACGCTGCGTGCTTACGCACACGGTTTCAATCGCGCGCAAAAGCATCAGGAGACTCGCGAGGCGCAGCGACCAGAGACAATCGGCGCGAAGCTCGGGATGCCCGGCCACGACGCGATCTGTGAGCCAGGGGGCAATGATGCAGCCCGCAAGCGCCATGATGAGGCCGAGAGCGATGTGAATGCCCAGGGTTGTGCGGACGGCTTTCACGACCGCATCCCGATTGCCTGTTGCTTCCTGGGTGGCAACCACGCGGATGTTTGCGTCGCCGAATCCCGAAGCTACGATAGCGCCGGTGCTGATTGCGGCGGTGGCCACCATCCAGATGCCGTAGCGGTCCATGCCCAGGGCTCGTAGAGCGATGGGAGCGGCCGCAAGCATGCCCAGCGGATACGCCAGGTAATCCAGCGTGCCGTATACCGCGTTCGACAGGTGACCCTTCATCGCGACAGACTTCAGTGACAATCTCCTGTATTGTCACCGTAATCAGTGGCAGCGTGATGCGTGTCAGAAGTGAGTCAGAGGATTGTCACAGCATTGTCTGCTCGAGCGTCACCGGGTCGCGGACGCAGCTTGAATCGAGCCGCTTTCCGCATTCTTTGCCTGTTCGCGAATCCCGAAGAACAGAACGGCAGCGCCCAGGGCGAAGAGAGCATTGGTCATGAGCACCGGCCTGTAGCCAAACTGGACGATACAGAGGCCCGTCAGCGCCTGCGTGCCTGCCTGGCAGATTGCGCCGCTCAGGTTCTGCACTGCGGAGGCCGTGCTCCGTTCGGACTCCGGAATCCGGTTCATGAGGAGGTTGTAGATGCCCGGGGTGCACATGTACTGCATGGCGTTGTAAGCGAGATAAAAACCTACAGCAGCCGGGATCATTTTTGTTGCGCCGATCAGCACGAGAAAGATTGCCGTGCCCACCTGGGCGAGCGCGATGCCCTTGATCAAGTCCTCGTCGGCGGAACAGCAGCGGAGCAGCGAGCACCGCAGAAAATTGTGCGAGCTGCGAGGCGGAGAAGACCATTCCGACCTGCCCCAGGGGAATCTTCAGCACTTGTTGCAAATAGATTGCGCCGAACGCGGGGAAGGAACCTGTTACGACATTCCACAAGACAAACGGCGGGAGAAAGCGCAGCAGGAATGGATGAAAGCGCATGCGCTGGCCTGATGCGGGCAGGCGGTCACGCGGTTTGAGCTTCCAGAGCGGCCACGCTCCCATCATGATCAAACCGCACGCGAGCAACAGAACGATGCGGATGCCGCCGACGATCGATTCATGCATGCCACCCTTGTGCAACAGCTCGGGAATGTATCCGCCCAGCAGGCCGGCGAATGTTCCCATGCCGATGCCGGTGGCGAACATGATGCTGAATCCCGACGTTCTGTTGCGTTCATCCGTCAGCGATGCGATGGTGGGAGAAAAGCAGATGGGCCAGCAGCACAGCGCCATTCCGGTGGCGAATGCGAGTGCGATCTGCGCCGGCTCCCACAGAATCAGCACGCGTGCCATGCAGATCAGGGGCGCGGTTATGAACGAGAACAACAGCAATGGACGCAAGCCGAAGCGCCGTGCCAGAAACGTTACCGGAAACGTGGCAACGACATTGCCCAGGGTCAGCGAGGCCACGATGTTTCCCACGGCGTGCTCGTTGAAATGCAGGTCGGTAAGGTAGAGGTTGAACAGAAAGAAGAACAGGCCGAATCCGAGATCAAAGAAGAACGCTGCCGCAAAGAAGGTCCAGAATTGTGAGCTGAATCGGCGCCTCATGCGCGTCCAGCGCGTCAGGCAGATCTCACGACGCGATCGCACGATCACCAGTGCGGCCATCAGCGTCCCTCACGCGCCAGCAATTCCAGCCGCTTCACCGCCCAGTCCAGATCGTTGTAGCGCAGCTCATAGGCGCCCACGCGGAGCAAGTGATCGATTGCCTCAGCCTGCGCCGGGGCTTGATAAGCCATGCAGTGGACGCGTTGCATCATGTAAAGCCGCGCCACCGCTGTGGGAAATACGGCAAGCTCCTCTCGATCCACATCGCGCTTCAGAAAGACGATGTGCCTGACCTGTGCCGTGATCGATGTTTTAGCGTCAGCACTCTCTGCCGTCGGCATCTCCATCGACGGCTTGCCCACCCCCGCGCGTTCCATCACTCCGCGCCCCCGCAGCTCGGGAAACAACGCCTGGGCCGTAGGGCGGAACCGTACCTGGCCGCAATTGCCCACTACCAGGCGATCGTCGCGCCCATGCACAAGGAAGCTGCCATCATCCGTGATGTAAGTCCAGCCGGCTCGGGCGCAAGCGTACGAGAGGGTCGTCTTGCCTGTGCCCGAGTCCCCGCACAGCAGAATGCCCGTTCCCCCGAGAGAGACGCATGCTGCGTGAATCCCAGTTGTAAAGAGGCTTGCAATGCCGCCCAAGGCGCTCGACTCAAGAAAGAGGTAGCGAAAATAGTCGCGGTGCCGCAATGCTGCCGTGGTTACCCAGATCAGCGAATAGCCACGCGAGTGATCGTTGACCGAAAAATTCTCGGCGTCGGCAATGTTGATCGAGAGATGGCCGCGCACGCGGCACGTCGGGGTGGGCGGACACACCTGCGAGTCGGTTGAACTTACGCTCACATTGATTTGGAGCGGCTCGGTATCAAAGAGCTTCGCAAACGTACCCCAACTCTCTGCCGCGGCGTTCAGCACCTCGATGGAATTCGTTGAAACAATCAACGGGAAGCCGAGAGGGAAGTACGTCTCGCGAAAGGGCATCTTCGCGTGCGCCATTGTCGGATCCCCGAACTCGACTCGCTCTCCCCTCAGCCATGCGGCCTTCAGCTGTTCCGTGGTCAACAAGTCCATTGCCTGTGCCGTCTCTGTCTGCGGCGAACTCTGCATGAAGACCCTTTCGATACCTAGAATTGATATTTCAGCGCTACCTGAATAATGCGCGGGTTATTCGACTTTGAGAAGATCTTTCCGAACGCCGGTCCAGCGTTGACAATATTGACCGGATTCCCGAAGTTGGGAGTGTTCGTCGCGTTAAAGAATTCGCCCCGCAGGTGGAAGCTGTGCCGCTCTGAAATCCGAATGGCACGCTCAATCGCCAGGTCCATATCCCGCTGCCCCGGCCCGCGCACAACGCCCACTCCGCTGTTGCCGAAGTCTGTATCGAACGGTCCGGTGCCGTGCGGGGCCTCGGGCGCATCTGTAAACGCATCCGCATTGAGATAATTGCCCTGCACGCGCGAGTACATCGACCCGGAAGTAGTAATGCGCTTTCCGCTCAACTGCGCCCGATTCTCAAAGGGATAGTTTCCGTAAACCGCGCCCGCGCCGAAGTCGAGAATAGTATTCGGCGTGCCCGATTGAGCCACAAGGATTCCGGATCCCTGCCAGTGCGAAGTCAACGCGCTGACGAAGGCAGACGCGTTCTTTACGCCAGGAATGTCATACGTGAAGCTGAAGACGCCGCGATGGGTGCGATCGAAATCCGTCGGTCCGTAGCTCTGCCGCGGATTGCGTTGATCATTCGTCAATAGCCACAGTTCGAAGACCTGGCCGCCCGACGACCCGCTCGTCTGATCCAGCGTCCTCGACCACGTGTAGCTTCCCAGGAATTGCAGTCCTTTGCTCAGGCGCTTGGTCACGCTGGCTTGCAACCCGTTGTAATTCGAGTCATACTTCGACGCGCACTCGAGTGACCCCAGGGCGACGCCTTGATACGGTGCGCGCTGCACTGTATTCAAAGCGGTGTTTGTCGTCTCGCCATACACTGGCGCATCAGGGCTCGCCAGCAGTGACTGGTTGAACTCGTTGCAGCCCGCCACGTGAAGCGAGCGCGTGCCCACGTAACCGATTTCAGCGAGAGTGTTCCATCCAATCCCGATCTGCATATTCAGGTTGTATTCCTGCGTGTAGGGATCGACCATCTTCGTCGACAGCCCCTCCACGGTGGCCCGCCGCCTGCGATGCGCGGTACCCAGACCGGAAAGCTTGAATGGCTCGGCAGCAGCGGATTGAAGGGCGCCTCCAGGCTTGCCCCGCCATTCTGCGATCCCGAAAAGTTTTGGCTGATCGAGAATGGCGGTTGACCCACGAGATTCTCTGATAGCCCGCCCGACAGCCGGTCGAAGTAGATTCCGTATCCTCCGCGCACCACAAAATCAGGATGGCTCGACACCTGAAACGCAAACCCCAGCCTCGGCGAGAGGTCTGCATATCGCGTCGGCCATAACCCGCGCATTCCGGTTTGCTTCACGCCTTGTGGCGGAGTGCCCTCGAAGTTCGATGCAACCACGAACCCGCTGAGCGTGCCCTCCGGTGCCGGCGGCGCGCTGAGTGTCGCGATGGTCGGATCGAACGAAACCAGTCGGCCATGAATCTCCGAAGGAGGTCCGAAGATCTCGTAGCGCAACCCCGCGTTCACCGTGAGCCGCGGCGTCAGCTTCACGTCGTCCTGCGCGAATACCGCAAAGTCCGTATAGCGCTCGTCCTTGCGGAACAGTCCCGAGCTTCCGCCGCTCGAAGTCACATTGCTCACCCCGTTGAGACTGCCGTTGTCGTGCGCGTTCATCCCCAGCAGGAAATCGCTGAATGTTCTGATGTCGAGCAGGCCTGACGAATTGAACGGGGAATTCACCATGACCTGGTGCTGCTTCACCTCGGCACCCATGCGGATGAAATGCCTGCCATGCGTCAGTGACACCATATCCTGCGCGATATAGCTGTTGGTCCGCTGCGTTTGCGAAGGCGTGCCCGCATCGCCGATGGTGAAGAGGCCATCCACCGTAATTCCCGGAGCGGGAACTCCGGGCCCCGACAATCCGGTGGGCGACTGCGTTCCCAGATCGCTTGCCAGGATGGGACTCGCGACCGCCGATACGCCGTCGAACCGCATGTAGCCAAGCCGGGCTACGTTTATCAGGTGCTCGCTTACTACATGCGTGTCCGATGCAACCACCATCACGTTCTTGTCGACTTCGTTCGTGCCCCATCCGGGAACGTTGGCGGCGAACGGCGAGAATGGTTCCACGGTGGGAGCCCGCGAATAAAACACGCGTGCCGATGCAGAGTTTTTGGCAGAGAACTGATGGTCGAAGTTGCCTGAGTATTGATCTTCGTTGTAACTGGCGGGAGTCGCGTATGTGGATTCGCCGATCGGCATCTGTCCCGGTTGGGCCGGCAGAAGGAGCTGCGGGCTCGGAATCGCAAATTGCCCGTTGGGAAGCTTGAAATTCAACAGCTTCAGCGCCACCGGGCTGATATTCGATCCGTCGCATTTCAGTTGCGTCCCGCCGGCGAAGGTGGGATACGCGCAGAACTGCGCCCCCAGCGTGGCCGCGCTGCGATCGGATGTCAACTGCGGAAGGAATGCCGTCACCTCGGTCCCCAGGCCGTTGCTCGACCGAAGCCCCTGGTACGCCACAAAAAAGAAAGTCTTGTCGCGCAGCAGCGGCCCGCCGAGTGCGCCGCCAAACTGGTTCTGCTTCAGCACCGGGCGCGGCTGCCCCGTCATCTTTGAAAAGAAATCATTCGCATTCAGCACATCATTGCGTAGAAATTCCCATGCAGTCCCGTGGAATCGATTGCTGCCTGTCTTGCTCACCACGTCAACGTTGGCGCCCGTGCCGCGCCCATACGTCGCGTCGTAATTGCCGGTCTGAACCTTGAACTCCTGGATGGTGTCCGGCGCCGGCACTGCCACGCCTACCTCTGGGCCATCCGACGCCGCCGAGTTTTGCGCCAGGTTATTGGCGTCAACACCGTTGAACTGGATGTTGTTCGCCGTAGTCTTGCCGCCGTTCGCCGTTACATCCTGGGTGCCGCGGCCCAGCACAGTCGCATCAGGCAGGCCAACCACTACGCCGGGCGAAAGCGAAAGAATCTGCGTGAAATTCCTGTTTGACAGCGGCAGTGCGTTGATTGCCTGCTCGTCCACGGCTCGGCCCAGAGTCGAGCTCTCTGTCGAGGCGATCTCCTCGGTCGCCGCCACTTCAACCGTGGTCTTGGCCGTGGCGAGCGCAAGACGGAACTCAAGTGAGCTGGTTTCGCTGACTACGACGGCGATGGCCTGCGACCGGCTCCGCGCGAATCCATCCGCGCTGACGCTTGCCACATAACTTCCAGGCATCAACAGGGGGAACTCGAATGTCCCCGACGGATCGCTCACTGCGGTTCGAACCGCGTGCGTGGCCTGCTGCTCCACGGTCACGGCGGCGTTCGGCACCGCGCGTCCCGTAGGATCGTAGACTGTCCCACGGATTGCTCCTGTGCCGGGAGCCTGGCTGCGCCCCAGCGCGGCCAGAAGCAACAGGCAGGACAAAATGAGATATTGCTGCCAACGATCTAGTTTCATCAATCTTGCCCTCATGACTGCCACTAGCCGCAGCATACGAACAGCATAAGGCGATGTTTGTCAGCGACATGTCTTTCATTTGTCATTTCGGGTGGGGAGGGTAGGCTCAGGTTGGCGAGGGAATGCTCAGGAATGCCGCGTGTCTCATTTGTCGGCGGGGTTTTGGTCTAACTCAAGTTAGCCGGCTCATAGCGTCCTGGCGTAATCTTCCATGATTCTCGGGCCATGCGTGTTTTGGATAGCGGCGCATCAACTCGCGGCGCACCTGCGGATAGAGCCGCTCCCAGAATCCGGCCAGATCCGTGGTCGTCTGCACCGGTCGCTGATTGGGCGCAAGCAGATGCGTCACCACCGGCACGCGTCGTGGACCGATGCGCGGCGTTTCGTCCATTCCGAAGAAATCCTGGAGACGCGATGCGATCCACGGAGTTTTTCCCGGCTGATAGTGAATCTTCACCTGCCGTCCGCCTTTCAGACGAACACTGCGCGGCGCATCTTGGCGCAGTACGTGCGGCTCCAGTTGCTGCTCCAGCCACGGCACAAAACTCGCGCCGTCTTTCTTCAACTCCGCAAAGCTGCGCCGTCCGACGCAAAACTCCTTGAAGCTTTCACGAATCTCCGTGGCCTCATGGCCCGCGAACTCAAGCCTGCCCGCAAGATCCTCGAGCATCTCTTCGTCTACGAAGCGTGCGATTCCCGCTTCCAGCGCTTTCTCCGCCAGAAGCGCGGCCGCGTCGTTCGCATCCGGCGGGCGGTTCGATTCCTGTAACACTAACTCGCCGTAGACCAGCCGGCTCACCGCATCGACGCGCTCCGCCTGCCGATTCCACAACACTGCGGTTTCTTCGCAGACGTGCTCGGGAAAATGATCGAGAAGCCACTCCGGCTCCATGCGGGCGAACAGCCGAACCTGCGGCAGGGGCTTCTCCGTGCGGTCTTCCGCATCGAGCGCCACAAGCAACTGCGAGGATGGCGGTTTGCCTACAATTTCCACGGCCCTGCCGTTGGCGAGCATCACCTGGTTGCCACTTTTGCACTGCGCAACACGATCGGGAAACCCCAGCAGCACCGCCTGCAGCAGCGCATCGTCGTCATGTTTCGTCGGCCCATGCGGCTTTACGATGCGCAACATATGCCGCAACTGCTGCTGTGCCGAAGTGCCGAGCGGCTCATCGAGCGCCTCGAGCAGATCGTTGTGCAAGACGCGCTCGCCCGACGCCAGAATCGCTGCAGCCACGCAGGCAGCGTGGCCCGCGCCCTTGTCTGCCGCGGCCTCAATCATCCGCGACAAGCGCGGATGCAGAGGCAGGCGCATCAGGGCGCGCGCGTCCACTTCAGGCGTGATGAGCCGCTCCAGAAGGCGATCCGCATGCTCCGCTGCATCAGCGGGCGGAGCATCGAGCCACTCGATTTCATTGAGGTCGCGAATCCCCATGGCACGCAGCGCCAGGCACATCTGCGTCAGGTCGCTGCGCAGAATCTCCGGCGTTTCGAAATCGGCGCGGCCCTGGTAATCCATCTGCGAATACAAATGGATCACGCGGCCCGGCGCGGTTCGCGCGGCGCGACCTGCTCGTTGCTTGGCGGACGCTTTGCTGACGCGACTCACGCTCAGCGTCGGCAAGCCCGTCCAGGGGGAGTAGCTCGCAATGCGCGCAAGGCCGCTGTCGATCACCGTTCTTACGCCGTCAATCGTGATCGAGCTCTCCGCAACGTTGGTGGAGAGGATCACCTTGGGCTGCGCCGCAGGGCCCACGGCGCGATCCTGCTCGGCGGCCGGCAGGTCTCCATATAACGGCAGCACCAGACGGTTGAACGCGCGCGCCGGCCCGTTGCATGCGGCAGCCGCGCGCCGAATCTCCGCCGCACCCGGCAGGAATACAAGAACCTCACCCGCATCGGGCTCGCGCAGCACGCGTTCCAGCGCATCTTTCACCTGATCGTGCAGCGGGGTGGAGGAGTACTCGGTGTATTCGACGGAGAGGTCGAAGAGTCTTCCCGACGACTGCAGCACCGGGCACTCGCCCAGAAAGCGCGCAACAGGCCCGGCGTCCAGCGTGGCTGACATTACGACGATGCGCAGCGCAGGACGTCTCTGCTGCAGGCGTCTCAGCAACGCCAGCGCCAGGTCGCTCTCGAGGTGCCGCTCGTGGAACTCATCGAGAACAATGGCATCCACTCCTTTCAGATCGGGATCGGAGAGGAGCCGCCGCGTGAGTACGCCTTCGGTGAGGAAGTGCAGGCGGGTCGTGGGGCCGGCAACGCGCTCGAACCGGACCTGGTAGCCGACGGTCTGCCCCAGTTCCTCGTTCAACTCCCACGCCACGCGTTTTGCAGCTAGGCGGGCGGCGATGCGGCGCGGTTCCAGCACCAGAACATCTCCGCTGACCGTGTGCAGGAGCGCCGGGGGAACGCGCGTGGTTTTTCCTGCGCCGGGTTCCGCTTCGATGACGAGGTTTGGGGTGCGGGCGAGAGACGCGACAATTTCGGGGAGCAGGGAATCGATGGGCAGCGGAGTCTGTCGGTGCACATGTACCATCCAAACCGCACGGCCTGAACTCCATCCAATTTCGTCTATGGCGCGGCGGGGTTGGGAACCGGGTCAGCAGCCCTTTTTGCACCGCGCCATGATGGCCGCGTGCAGCCGCTCGCGCAGGCCGGGAGGCATTTCGTAGATCTGGTTGGAGCGGTAGATCTGTATGGTCTTGCGGGTGGTGCTGAGGGTGACTTCGCAGTGATCGCAGGATTCCAGGTGCTCCTGCAACTGCGCACGCAGCCCCGGTTGGATGGCGTCGTCGAGCATATCGTCGAGCAGGGCAAGAAACTCGGTGCAGGTCATTTCTCTAACCCCTTCGTCCATCTTGAGTTGCGGCCGCCCGCTTGCGCTTGAAGTAGCGGGTGAGCCGTTCGCGCAGTTGCAGCCGTGCGCGCAAAAGCCTTGATTTTACAGCGGGAATACTGAGTCCGAGCGCCTCGGCGGTCTCCTCCGTCGAGAGTCCCTGCACGTCGCGCAGCTCGAATACGACCCGAAATCCGGGCGGTAGTCCTTTGATGGTCTTCTCCAGGATCTTGTGTAACTCGGCCTGGCTGTAGTTCTGCTCGGGATCGGGGGCCCAGTCGGCAAGATCGCGAGGCACGCTGCCCTCGTCCGTCTCGACGTCCTCGTCGATTGAGACCATCTTGCCTGTGCGCCGCTTGCGCAACCGCATCAGGCTCTCGTTGACTGCGATTCGAACTAACCATGTGTAGAACTTCGAGTTCCCCTGGAACTGATCGAGCTTTTCGAATCCTTTGACGAACGCGTCCTGCGTAACGTCTTCGGCATCCTCCCGATTCTGCGTAATTCGCAGCGCAATCCGGAAGACCTGCCGCTCGTATTTGCGGACCAGTTCGTCGTAGGCCGAGACATCACCGGCGCGTACCCTTTCAACAAGGGCTACGTCGGGATGCTGCTCGTTCTCTCCTGCTATGGGTTGGATGGTCGCCATGCGAGTTGGTTGCGCAATTCCGCGGGCCGGTTGATTTGTTCCGGGGAGTCAGGCTCCGCTCCCCTCATTCTAAAGGACCGAATCGCGGAGCGGGAGCCACATTCCCATGCCGGGAAGTTGCTCCCAAACCGGCGGGAAGTGACTGCCATGATGCGTGACGCTGTCGCGCCGGGCAAATCCGTCATAGAGTGGAATATATGAGGGTATGCATTTCCCCGATTTTTCCCTCCAGGCTTGGTAAGGCCTGCCTGGCTGGATTGATTTGTCTGCTGGTTGCCGCGGTCCCCATCTCAGGACAAGGCTCGAGTAGTGCTGCCGGTTCCACGACAAAGAAACACACTTCTACGACCAAGAAGAAAATCCTCCAAATCCACCGCTCGCAGGACGAGCCATCGCGGCACGCCCGCGGAGCGCCGCGCGCGGACTGCCCGGCTGAAGCAGGCATTTGTTGCGTCGTCGGAACTGCGGCCCATGGCCACGCAGCTCCAGACCATGCGCACCCCGGCCGCCTACGCCGGCGTTAACGGCTTTGCGCAGCGCCACACCGGCGACGCCGCCGCGGCAGCGTACCTTTCACTGGGGCGCGCCTACCAGGACGACAAGCGTTACGCCGATGCCGTTTCGGCATTCGAGCAGGTGAAGAGGCGCAGCGATGTGCTGGGAGACTATGCCGATTTCCTTGCTGCTGAGTGTCTCCACGCTCAGCAGAACGAAAGCGCGGCTAAGGCCCTCCTGAAGGGCTTCAATGACCGCTACCCGGACAGCATCTTCGAAGTGGAAGCCCCGGAACTCGAAGCGAATGTGCTGCTGGCCCAGGGCGATGCTACGGCCGCCCAGCGCGCGCTACTCACGGTTGCGGACGTCGCCCGCGACAAACCGAACTACGAGCTGACCGCGGCTAAAATCGCCTACTCCATCCAGCTGAATGACGAGGCGCTGCGGCTGTTCAAACACCTGTTGCTCAGCCACCCGCTTAGCCCGGAAGCCGAGGTGGCCCGGGCCCGCCTTACCTCGATGGGCGCCGAGAGCAGCCTGACTCCCGCCGAACTGCGCAGCCTGGCGGATGCCTACTACAACGCGGGCCGGTATCAGCTTGCGTCAGAGCAGTACCATGCGCTGGCCCGTAACACGCAGATCGAAGCGAGCGTCCGCAATGGATTTGCGGTGGCGGCAGCGGCATGCGACCTCAAGCTCAAGAGGCTGACTGAAGCGCAGGCCCGCGCACTCCCTGAGACGAACGACGATAATGGCGCGCGGCGTCTCTACCTGCTGATGGAACTGGCCCGCAGCGCCCAGAATGATGGCGCGCAGCAGCAGATGGTTGAGGATCTCAAGCAGCGGTTCCCGCAGAGCCAGTGGCTGGCCGAGGCGCTCTTCTCAAGCGGCAACATGTATATGTTGCGTCGCGATTACCCCCAGGCCATCGGCTACTACTCCTATCTCGCGTTGCACTTTCCCACGAACAAGAATTCCGCCGCCGCCCACTGGCGCGCGGGCTGGCTCCTGTATCGCGAGGGCAACTTTGCTGACGCCGCGCGAATTTTCGATGAGCAGATCAAGCTCTTTCCCGACGACACGGAACGGGCTGCGGCTCTCTACTGGCGCGGCCGCCTCTACGAGATGCAGGACCACAAGCCTGCTCTGGCCACGACGAACTATCGCGCCGTTGTCTCGCGCTATCAGCATTACTTCTACGCGCAGATGTCGCGTGAACGCCTGAAGGTTCTGGGGCAGCCGGAGTTGGTCTCGCAGCGCATAGACGGCTACGAGCCCCCGCCGGTGCCGCACCTGGTCGATACGTTCCCGGCCGACTCGCCGCACATCGCCAAGGCGCGGCTCATTGCCAACGCCGGCCTCAATGAGTTCATTGGCCAGGAGCTGGCAGCCGATCCTGACTATGCATCGTGGGGCGCGCTGGCCGAGGCGCAGATCTACGCGTCGTTTGGCGAGACGTATCGCGCCATGCGGTCGCTGAAGAAGGCCCTGCCGTTCGCCACTTCGGCTCCCATCAAATCGATTCCGCTGGCGTACTGGCGCATTCTCTTCCCGGAGGCGTGGTGGGACACGATCAAGGCCGAGAGCGCAAAGAACGGCCTCGATCCTTATCTAGTGGCTTCGTTGATCCGGCAGGAATCAGAATTCAACCCCACTGTCATCTCCTACGCCAATGCGTACGGCCTGATGCAGATCGAGCCAAGCGTGGGCAAGTCGCTGGCGCGCCAGGAAGGCATCTCGGGCTTCCAGACCTATCAACTTCTGAATCCTGAGACAAACATCCGGCTTGGCACGCGCTATCTGCGTCAGATGCTGGATAAATTCGGCGGGGTGCAGGAGTATGCGCTTGCCGCCTATAACGCAGGCGACTCGCGCGTGGTGGACTGGCAGGCCGCGGGCCCGTATCGCGGTATGGATGAATTCGTGGAGTCGATTCCGTTCACGCAGACCCGTGATTATGTCCAGGCAATTCTCCGCAACGAGGAGATCTATCGCGGCATTGATGCTGCGGCAACCGCACAGGCCAAGGCTGGGATTGCTTCACGCAAGCAGTGATTTTTAGGGATCGAGGGGCGGATTGGCCCTCGGCGAGCCCGTTTCGTCTTTGGGGCCAAACTGGCGTCCCAAACCTGAATATCCGATAGAGGAATCCATATCGGCACTCCCCTCATGCGATTCTCATTGACGAAACCTGCGGGCCGGGCAACACTGTTTTCGACCCGGAAGCGTCCAATCTCCGGGTTGACTCTCGCAGCTGCTCGTGTTGCTACAACGGAGTCGGCGCGGATCATCGCATCGGCTTGCTTGCATCTCAACCCTTGGAGGGCAGGATGTCAGCCGACTTGCAGTTTCTGGAAGAATGGATCCCCGAGAGAATGGACCCCGGCACGGTTTTCGTTCTCGAAAACCAGACCTCGCTGGGGAATGCCCAAAACCCTTACGTCGCCGTCATGTCGTGTCCGCGCTGCGGAACCATGGGGCTGATCACGCGCCGGCAGCTCTGCGGCTGCGAACCCATGATCTGCGGCGGCGACTTCTGCTCTGCCGAGTACCAGCTTCAGGGCGAGAACATCTGCTTCCGCAATCCGCAATAGGTCAAGGCTTTTGCCGTTGGGTGGACCCGCTGTTCAGGGTTCACGCATGTGCGCTCAGGCGGGGCTCGTTCTCCTCTTAGGAGCGGGCGCGCCTGGCGGACGCCTTGCTCGCCGCTGGGGCGCCTTGCTTCGCCTTCTGCGCCTGCCCCGCCTTGGTCATCAAGCGCGTTTGTTCGTACATCTCGATCCACTTCTCGCTCGAAATTGCCGAGATCAGCTTGCCAATCGCTTCGAGCGGCAAATCGTCCGGCGACTCGAAATGAACGCAACACTTCCCCATGTCGAGCTTCTTCCCCGCCGCCTTGAACTCCGCCTTCAGCTGCTCGAGCTGAGTCGCACTCCAAAACGCGCCCATCAGGTAGAGCGAGCAGTAGTTCTTCTGCGACGAGAGCGCGACGTAGGTGATCGGCTGCTTGTTGTAAGTGTCTGGATATCGAGACAGGGGAATCGCCCAGCCGATCGTGCCCCAGACGAGGCACTCATCGTAGCCGCGCGGAATGTGCTTGTTCACGAGGGCGCGCACCGTCGCGATCGTCTTCGCACGATCGGCGGGGAGTGAGGCGATGTATTGCGCTGGCGTCTTGACGTTCGATGGCGGTTTCATGGTTTCGTCGTTTTCCCCGAGCGAAGTGTATCACCGAACGTTTGAAAACCAGCCAGCGGCAGGGTCTGCGCCGACGGCGTCCACGGCCCCGAAGAGGTTTTTTTACGCACTCTAAGAAAGTCCAAGGTCCGCGTGCGGGTTGCCCACCAGTTTTGATGGATCGACAACCTTGTCGAACTCCTCGGCACGGATGAATCCGCTTTTCAGCGCCGCCTCGCGCAGGGTCAGGTTCTCCTCCATGGCACTGTGCGCAATCTGCGCGGCCTTGTCGTATCCGATCACCGGGCTCAAGGCCGTGACCAGCATCAGCGAGTCGTTGACGTAGCGCTGAATCCGATCGCGATCAAGCGTGATGCCCTCGATGCCAAACTCGCGAAGCCGGCTGCATGCGTCCGTCAGAAGCCGCGCCGACTGCAAGACGTTCCAGATGACGATGGGCCGCATCGCATTCAGCTCGAAGTTGCCCTGCGATCCTGCGAAGGCCACGGCCGTGTCGTTCGCGATCACCTGGATGCACACCATCACCATGGCTTCCTGCTGCGTGGGATTGACCTTGCCCGGCATGATGGAGCTGCCGGGCTCGTTCTCCGGCAGGACCAGCTCGTGCAGACCTGCTCGCGGGCCCGACCCCAGCCAGCGCAGATCGTTGGCAATCTTCATCAGCGCGACCGCCAGCATCCGCAGGGCCGCGCTGGCGTTCACCATTGGATCCAGCGAGGCCTGCGCGGCGAATTTATTGCGCGCCGTGATGAACGGACGGCCGGTCATGCGGGCGATCTCCGCCGCCACTTTCGTCCCGAAATCCGCGGGGGCGTTCAGCCCCGTTCCGACCGCGGTTCCGCCGATGGCCAGCGGATACAGGCGCTTCATCGAGTCCTCCATCACCTCGATGGCATCCTCGAGCTGCACGGCATAGCCCGACCACTCCTGCCCAACGGTGAGCGGCGTTGCATCCTGCAGATGCGTGCGGCCGAGCTTCACTACGTCCACCCACTCGCGCGCCTTGGCCCAGATGGCATCCTTCAGTGCAGTCACAGACGGAATCAGCTGATCATCAAACGCGAGTACCGTGGCGACGTGCATCGCGCCCGGAAACGTGTCGTTCGACGATTGCGACAGGTTCACGTGCTCGTTGGGATGGATCGGTTCCTTGCTTCCCAATGCGCCGCCCGCAAGCTGGATGGCGCGATTGCCGATCACCTCATTCACATTCATGTTGGTCTGCGTGCCTGAGCCTGTCTGCCACACCTTCAGCTGAAACTCGCTATCGAGCTCTCCGCGGATGATCTCGTCGCAAACACGCGCAATCAGATCCGTCTTCCACCGCGGCAGCAGGCCGAGTTCGCCGTTTGCCAACGCCGCCGCCTTCTTTACGTAGCCATAAGCACGGCAGACCTCGATCGGCATTCGATCCGTGCCGATTGCAAAATGATGCAGCGAGCGTTCGGTCTGCGCGCCCCAGTAGTGGTCTGCCGGCACGGCGATCTTGCCCATCGAATCGCTTTCGATCCGTTCGCCCGTGGCCCCGGTTCCAATCGGTAAATCCTCGATGCGCGGTTCGGATTCGTTCAGTGCCATCCGTTGATCCTCATTTCGCTTCCATCTGTAAAGATGCAGGCGCGGCTCCCGGAGAGTCCAAACCTGAGCAGGCTGCGGCCGCCGCCGGGATGCGTTTGTGATAACGTCAACCCGGAGAATAGCTCGCTTTATGCCCCCGGAACCAAAACGGCTCAAATTCGATAAGCTCTCCGTCGAGATCCACCCCACGCGCGACGCAGCCGGAGAAGCTGCCGCCCGCGCGGCTGCCGAGACGCTGGTTTCTCTCCAGCCCATCCACGCCTCCATCGCAGTCATCTTCGCCACCGGGGCGTCGCAGATCAGCACCCTTGCCGCGCTCATCTCTGTCGAAGGCGTTCCCTGGCGCCAGATCATTGGCTTCCACATGGACGAGTACATCGGTCTGCCCGTCGATCATCTCGCGTCCTTCCGCCGCTACATGCGCGAGAAGCTCACGAATCTCGTGCCTATGAAGCAGTTCCACGAGATCAACGGCAACGCGCTCGACCCTCAGCGGACCGCAGACGTCTACGCTGAACAACTCCGCGCCGCCGCACCGCAACTCTGCGTCCTGGGAATCGGCGAGAACGGCCATCTGGCCTTCAACGATCCGCCTGTCGCCGATTTCGCTGACCCGCTCGACGCCAAGGTTGTCGAACTCGACCGGATGTGCCGCGAGCAGCAGGTAGCCGAAGGCTGGTTCGCAGACATCGCGGATGTCCCGGAGGCGGCGATCACGCTCACCGTTCCTGCGCTGATGCGCGTGCCCCGCCTGATCCTCTCGGTTCCGGGCATGCGCAAGGCGGCTATTGTCCGCCGAGCCTTGCACGACCCCGTCTCCACCGATTGCCCGGCCACCGTCCTGCGCACCCATCCCGGCGCCACGCTCTTTCTTGACCCGGAATCTGCGGGCGAGTTGGACGGATAGAGCGTGGATCGCCTGGCCGTTTCGCCTCACGTTGGGTTTTTCGACCACACAGCCGGCGCGTCGCGACATGAGCAGGTCGTGCTCCGTGCACATCTCGTCTCTGTGGTGGGTAGAATGAACATGGACAGGCTGAGAATCACCGTCCTCAAAGCCATGCCCGGATGGCGAAATTGGCAGACGCAGCGGACTTAAAATAAGAGGCACCGAGCCCGACGAAGGTCCAAGTCTCCGTTGCGCAAACGCATAAGACTTTCGCAATCTGCGACTTAAGGAAACGGCGAAAACTGTCCGTTTGGGTTCAATCACACGACTATGCCCAAACTATGCCCAAACTCGAAAAGTTTGGGTTTTCGCCTTTACCGTCTATGTCAGATGGATCTGTGTAGCACCCAAGCTCTCCCCTTTTTGGGCTGGATGCTATCGCTACCTGCCTGATGCCGGCGAGTACCCCGAAGACTTTCCTCGAAACAAGTTCCATCATCGCGCCTCAGCACGGATCTGCGCTGATTTGACCGAGTCAGCGTTTGACTCCACGATACGTTCGCCCCATGTCGGGAGCGGACGTGAGAACTCATGACGAGGAATCATCTATGACGACGACAGCCACACTACACCGCCGCCTCATCCGCACCAAAGAGGCGGCCGCATATCTCTCCATGAGCGACTGGAAGCTGAGGCGCCTGATTCAAGAAGGCGCGTTTCCGGTTGTGCAGGATCATGAGGGAGGCCCCTTCCTCCTCGATATTCGGGATCTTGACAGCTATGTTGAAAACCACAAGCGCTCAATCCCCGACGACTATTCACCGAATATTGGCTTCTCGGTAGCAGCGGTCACAACCCACACCCGGAACGGATCGCGGAGGGTAGAATGAGGCGCCCACGTGGCACCGGGAGAATCTATCGGCAGAAGGACAGTAGTGTCTGGTGGATTAAGTTCTATCGAAATGGGGAGCCCTTTCGGGAGTCGACAGGAACGTCCGACAAGCGCAAGGCAACACGAGCATTGAATCTCCGCGTGGCGGAAGTGATGACGGGAAAATTCATCGGACCCACGGTAGAGCGCACTCGCGTCACGGAGCTTGCCGAGGACTTCCTCCGCGACTACCGCATTAATGGTAAGGCTTCGCTGGACGACTGCGAGGCGCGATGGCGTCTTCATATCCGGCCATTTTTCGGATCTCTTCGTGCGGTGCAGGTCACGAGCAGCCTGCTGAACGCATACGTCGACAGACGCCAAGTCGAGGGAGCCGCAAACGGAACCATCAATCGGGAACTCGCGGCGTTTAAGAGGATGTTCAGTCTTGGGCGGAGGGCAACACCTCCGAAGATCATTTTTGTTCCCGCATTCCCGCGGCTCGCTGAGAGCAATATCCGTCAAGGCTTTCTGGAAGATGCTCAATTCGAAAAGCTGTTGGAGTCTTGCTCGGAGCGTTGGTTCCAAACGGTTGTAGAACTCGGAGCTACCTATGGATGGCGCATTAGCGAACTAAAGAAGCTGAGAGTCAATCAAATTGAGCTCGAGAACTGGACCATTCGACTCCATCCTGGCACCACGAAGAACAAAGAGGGCCGAGAGGTCAAGATGACAAAGATCATTCACGCACTCCTGACTCTATGCGTCCAAGGCAAGGCACCGGATGCTTACGTGCTCACGTGGCCAAATGGGAAACCCGTGAAAGATTTTCGAGGTACGTGGGAAAAGGCGTGCAAAGCCGCGGGGGTTCCCAATTTGCTCTTTCACGACCTGCGCCGGACAGCAGCAAGGAACTATCGGCGAGCCGGCATCGCCGAGGGCGTGATCATGAAGATCGGCGGCTGGAAGACGCGGAGTGTCTTCGAAAGATATGCGATCGTAGCCCATTCCGATGTCGAAGACGCTGTTGAGAAACTGGAGGTCCGCAGGAATCGGCTGAGTAGCAAAACCCCACAACAGGGGGAGGTTGCCGGGCCTGATTGCCACGTCCCGATTTGACCGAGTTTTTCAAATCACCTCATGCTGGTTCCGCATTGGAGGAGGCTCCGTGGTCGGAACTGAGAGCGCGAACGCCAGGAAGCACTTGGTCATGTGAACCTCCAAATGAACAGACGCACGGCAGATGAAATCGTTCCAAACTCGAAGCTCCTCGGGGTTCTGGCCGAATAGCGGACCACTCGTCGCTTTGACGAACGTTCGCCCACAGGCAGCAGCGCCGACACGGATTAGGGACGAGTCGGCGGTCACTCTCGGGCGGGACGCCCGCCGGACAGTGCCCGCCGTTTTGGCCCTGGCAACCCCGGGACCGCGCTCCGGCCGCTTGCGCAATTCGCCGGGGGCGTTTCGCGCACACTTCAGCGGAATTGGACGGAAGGGGGAAAGGATTTTCGCCGCGTTTCGGATTTTCGCGCTCACCTGAAAACCCGTTTACGCAAAACGCGTGAAGAGCGTGCGCAATAGGATTAGACTCGGCCCATGCCTAAACCACCTGTTCCTGAAGCTCTTCCCGGCAGCCCCATGTCCCTGCAGTGCCCCTATTGCAAGTCCAAACCATTGCCTGCGTCTGCGGCATTGCGGAGTTGCCTCGAAATTTCGGTATCATCGCATTTCACGTAGGCAATCAGCGCGGAGAATCCGTTCTCCCGGCGATAGCAGGCGGGTCCGGTGATGGACTCAACACGCAAGTTTGTGACCGTCATTAGCTGCATAGTGGCACGATACATCGCAACTCGCATCATCACGGGCGAGTCGTGGGCTACTCGTCCCTTTGACGAACATTCGCCGTTCCCTGGGGGACAGCCCTGGGAAGCCGGTTTCGGGTAGGGACGAGTCAGCGGTAGTACGCCCAGAACTCTCTATGTTGTATTTTGCAACCGCTGAATCTCATCTCGATTTGCGCCTTTCGTTGCTAGCAAGTTCCAGCAATTCTGCCGGTTGAAGGCTGCAAACCAGGCGTCAATCTTCTCATCCGAAACGCTGTATACCATTACGCTGGCTCTCCCATTATGGAATCATTCCTGAATGAAATCCAGGTTTCAGAAAAAATCCAAGTTAGCTTGGCGTGCTTGAGACGGTGGCGGCTTCGCGGAGAAGGACCCCAGTACGTGAAAGTGGGGCCGCTTGTGCGCTACCGTCCTGAAGCGATAGAGCAATGGGTGGATCCCCTGCCGACTGGCGGGAATGGCCGTAAGACCGAGGTCAGTCCAGGCAGGGCGCAACCGGCTTGCCCGAACGGCTTAGCCGTTACCGTTTCTGGGCTTTCCGCCCGGCCGGAATCGTGAACTGAATCGGACGGAGTAAATCCACAGCCTCAAATGGAAATTTGACCGAGTTTTGATGCCGTCTCATGCTGTCTCCGCATTGGAGGAGGTTCAGGTGAAGCGGAAGACATTTTGGAACGCAGGCTTTTGGTCCTCCTTGCTGAGTTGGGAGTCACGATCGCTCGCGAATGTCTGGGCGCAAGTGGTTTCCCCCACCAAACGATCCGCCTTTGGGTCGGAAAGCCGACCGGAGAGCAAACTGCGGCTGGAATTCAAGTAGAAGCGCGAGGACAAAGCAGATGTTTGATTCAATCGCACGATCTCGGGACCAAACTCGCGGCCACGGGCTACTTCATCGACCCGGTGATGACCCAGGTGGTCTTTCTCGCCGCCAAGCTCCAAAAGCCGCTGCTGCTCGAAGGGCCCGCGGGCAGCGGCAAGACCCAATTTGCCATCTCTGTCGCCGCTGCTGCCGGCACGCATGTCGAGCGGCTGCAGTGCTATCGCGGTGTAACCGAGGACAAGGCCATCGGTCGCTTCGACGAGAGCCTGCAGCGTCTCTACATGGAGTTTTCAAAAGGCGAGCACGAAAACTGGCAGACCGTTCAGGCGAACCTCAAGGGGCGGGACTTCTTTCGGCCTGGTCCACTGATGCGTGCACTCGAATGCGATCGGCCGTGTGTGCTGCTTATTGACGAGTTGGACAAGGTAGACGATGGGTTCGAAGCGATGCTGTTAGAAATCCTTTCCGCCTGGCAGCTCTCGATTCCTGAGTTCGGCACGGTCGCAGCAAAGAGCATTCCCGTTCGTCGTGCTCACCAGCAACGAGGAACGCAGGCTGGGCGACCCAATCCGGAGGCGAAGCCTCTATGTGCGGGTCGAGCATCCGACGCCGGAGCGCGAAGCCGAGATCATTGCCAGCCGCACCCCGAAGGCCGATGAGAGCTTCCATCGCGAGATGGCCGGAATAGCGCTCTCCTTCCGCAACTACTCACTGGAAAAGCCGCCATCGGTCTCGGAGATGATCGACTTCGCCAATGCACTGCAACTCCTCGGGACCGACCACGTAACAGCGGAGCACCGCGACGTGCTGCTTCCGTTCTTGGCGAAGACCGAGAAGGACCGTCGCCACCTCCTGTTGCGGGAGGGGTTCAAGAGCTTGCTCGACGACGGAGCCAGGTTCGCGCAGAGTCTCGCGCTCCGAGGAGGATCAGCATCATGATTCGGTGCGTACTCATACTGCTGGTATTTCCCAATCTTGCCGTTGGGCAAGACGGATCCTGTACCGGCAGCGCGGATCGTAAGGCAGTATGCGGCGCACTATCGTGTGCCGCCGGAGTTGATCGCCGCATTCATCGACGTCGAATCGCGTTGGAACCCGCGAGCGGTCTCCGCCAAGGGAGCGATGGGGCTGATGCAGCTCATGCCGGCGACGGCGAAGCGATTTGGCGCCTTTCGAGCCCTTTGATGTGGAACAAAACATTGCCGCAGGCACCCGCTACGTCACGGCATTGATGTGGGAATTCCACGGAGATCTGCGTCTGGTTGCCGCTGCCTATTACGCCGGCGACCGCAACATTGCACGGGAACAACTGGATTATCGTAATCCGGAAGTTGTCGCCTACGTGCAAGCGGTGCGAAGGCAGTACATGCTTCGCAGGTATCCGGCCGCTCGGCCGTCGAGGAGGTCAACCCCATGAAACTTCGCTGGCTCATCCCTGTCGCAGTCCTGCTTCCGCTTCGTCTCAGCGCGAGCGACACACCAGTTGGAGCACGTGTCGCCACTGTCACGATCAATCCGAGAGAAGTCACGGTCCTTCATCTCAGGCCAGAGTTTGAATCGACCATCCGCATGCCGGAGGAGATCACATCCGTAATCCTCGGCAGCCCGGGTGAGTTCAAGGCAGAACATAACGAAGGCGAGCCGGAGTATGTCTACGTCAAACCGATCGTTAAAGAGGCTGCGCAGTCGAACCTCCTCATCGCAACTAAATCAGGACAGCATGTCACGCTGGAACTGGTCAGCGATGGCGCGAGTGTCACGAATCCAACGCAGCCGGTTGATTTTCTGATCGAATACAGAACGACGCGGAGCTTCCTCATTTCCGCCGATCCTGAATCCCTGGCGACGCGAAGCGCGCCCACTAAGGAACCCGCGCAGGGCGTGAGTGGCGGGACCGCCGGTTTGCGTTCGGCGCCGCTGTCGAGCCTCGACGAGGTGTTCAAGCTGCAGGAGAGCGTGAACGCTCCGAAGTGGACGAAATGGGAGGACAAGCAAATCGAGACATCGATTGGCGATATGCGGCAGTTGAGCAATCAGACCATGATCTCGTACTCCATCCTGAACAGCTCGAATGAGCCTATCGAGATTGTCCCTCCGCAAATCCAGATCACAGGTCGCAAGGCCACCAAGAAGAAAAAGAAGGAGGGGAAAGGCATTATCTCGGACCAACTGGAAATCCGGGACTACAGGTTGAGTACAACGCGCCTTGAGCCGGGAGAACGCGCCGATGGCGTGGTCGTCTTTGATCGGCCGAACTTCAAGGAATCGACCGAAAAGCTATTTCTGCAGATTGCCCAAGCGGATCAGGTGGATCATCCGATCTTGATCCATCTTCCGTTCACTCCACCCATATCCGGCGATGGCAAGTAGAAGGGAGCCCCAAGGTTATGAACGCCAATGAGAACAACAGGAATGGAAACGGGAGCATGAACACTACTCCTGTCGCAGAATCGTCAGAGCCGGCGGTTTCGCAAGGACGGATTCGCGCGCCCGAGCCTATCGATGGCGCGGAGAAAGCGGAACCCGTCACCCGGTTTGCAACGCGAACTGCCGTCAAGGGAGCTGAAGGAATAAGCAAGGGCAAACTGATGCTCCTCGGAGGCGGACTTGCAGTTGCGGTGCTCTTCTTTGTTTTCGCGGCGATCGTTGGCAAGTCTCCGAAGAAACTAGCGGCAGTTAAGCAGCCCTCGCAGCAGGCCAAACAGGAGCAGTCGCCGAAGCCCAAAGGGAGTGTGACACCCCTCATGGATACCGAGCACACGCCGGCGCCGGATAACAGCAGTGGGCAGCTCGGTCCAGGGGATATTCGTCGGACACGAACACTGGACAATAGCTCAGGTTTGAAGCCGTTTGCCGGCAAGCCTGCTGTTGCCAGCTCCCTGGGAAATGTACCCTCTTTCGCAGACACGCAACAGAAGTGGGAAGATCCGGCGCCCTATGGCGGAACTCCCAACGCGGAAACGCCGCAAGCGCAACAGAACACCCTCAAGGAGCCGTCTCTGGTCTTTGTGCGAAGTGTGGCGCAAAGCCCAGCGTTGGCTGCACAGAAGCTCAATACCGGCGAGGATGGTACTCCTCGCTTGGAACTGACACCGGGTACGCGCATTCAGGCGAAGCTTGAGACGCAGATATCGAGCGCTGTGCTGGCCCCTGTCGTAGCCGTAGTCGAATACACCTACGCGATCGGCGACAGAATTATCGTCCCTGCGGGCGCACGCGTGTACGGTCAGCTCCAGCAGGCCGACCGAAGCGGACTGGTGAGCGTGAAGTTCGACGAGATCGAACTTCTCGATGGAGCCCGGGAGAAGATCGACGCTGTCGGAACTGGGCTGGACCTCGGACCCATCAAAGGAAGCGTGTACGGGAAGAACACGGGTAAGAACTTTCTGGTGCGGGCGGCATCGGGTCTCGGCTCGGTGCTTGCAGAAGTTGCCGGGAACAACACCAGCGCTGCGTTTTCTGAGGACGACATGCTTCGTGAGCGGCTTGCCGAGAATATCGGCACGGCGGGAGACTCGGAGGTGATGAGCCTCAATGCCAACAGCCGTGTGGTAGTCTCCGTTCCGGCCGACACGAAGATCTACGTCGTGTTTACCAAACACGAACAAACGCCTTCCGAGCTTCACAAGGTCAGCCCAACGGTTCAGTAGATTGCCCACTCGCCGCACGACTCTCTTCTTCGCCCTGGCCCAGTGCCGGGGCGTTCTTGTGTTTGGCCATCATATTCAACTGGCGAGTTGCCTTGCGGCTCATCGTTCTTGCGTCGCGTCTCCAAGAAATGTGCCTGTAATGCGCCCTTCCCCTGGACGCACTTCCCGTTCGGGTCAAGGTCGGTCCGCATGACCCAGTACGCAGTTGGGCAATCTTTGCTCCCGATGCCCCAATGTGAAGTTGGGCAAAGATCGGTCCCGTTGACCCACTTCGCCATTGAGCAAACAACGGTCCCATTGACCCAGTCTGCAGAATGAGTCATTTTTGTTCCCGATGACCCAATTCCGATTGAGCAAAGATCGGTCCCGTTGACCCACTTCGCGATTGGGCAAGAAACATGCCCGATTACCCAGTGTGCAAATTGAGGAATCTGTTGTTCCCGATTACCCAATTCCGGATTGGGTAAAGATCCTTCCCAATGACCCAAAGTGCGACTTGGGTAATCGTCGTTCCCGAATAGAGCCGGTGTGGACATGAGAACGATCGCACCGAGAGTTTCAGAGACTCAACCGTTATGCCGATTAAGTCCAGATGAACCAGCCAGGTCTCTGAGCTACGAAGGAATCAGGCGGAACCGTCCGCAACGCCTACATATATAGGTGTGCTCCCAGTTCCAATGTAGACGCGGATAGACCTCACGGTTGTAGCGCGCGATTTTGCGAAGGCTAAGACCATGCCCACAAGCGACGCTGACACCCAGAAGCAAGAAGAATACGACGGTAGCTCTGCCAGCTTGTTGTCATCCTTTGGATGTTCGAGAGATGGAGCTAGAACCCGACGAACCGTCCAAAGAGAGAAAAAAGCATATTGCGGGTCCCCAAAGCAAGAAAGGCCGGAGATAACCCCGGGGACGGGGTGGTGTAACCGCCTGCGCGGAAAAGGACTGGGTCGTCCCCGAATGGAACCTGGTGGAGTAAGTGTGTGTTCCCTGTTGATAGAGGACGGGCGCAGCCACGATGTTCGCGGTCCCGCACTGGTCGCATTGATACGGGTTCTGCTGCGATACGGATGCCATGCCGTTGTCCCTGAGCTGGCGACAGCTTGCGACACCGGGCTCTTCGATTGAGATTTTAGCTCGATTTCCCCAAATCGTTCCAACGCTCCAGAAGGCGGAAGCCCCGCCTCGGCATCTCTCGGTCGCTAGAACCTCCTCAGTCTATTGGAGATAGACCGACGACCCATCCTGGTCCGGCCAGCTCATTTGACCGAATTTCGGTTCCGCACTCATTCTCTCGCTCGACACGGATGCCATGAGAGCAGCCGGGTCCAGGAGAGAAAACCTATGAGAACCGCACTGGCCTTCTGGCGGCGCTCCCAAGTGTCCGCTTCCACCTCCACGCACGTCTTTCACCGCCCCGACGAGATCAATTGGTTGCACGTCGCCATCAAGATGGGACTGAGTTTGATCCTCGCCGGCAATCTGCTCGCACCCTTCGCGGCGAGAGCGCAGAACCTCGGAACCGCACCTGCAGTTCGGACAGGCCGTGCAAGGCCAGCAGGCGACCACTGTCGAAGGCACCGTCCTCAACATCGTGAACTGGGGCTGCAATGTCATTGCGCCGGTCATCGCAGTTGCGTGCCTCGGCATCGCGGGATGGCATTTCAAGTCCGGACGCGGCTACATGGGTTGGGGTGTGAGCGGCGTCGCCCTCATGGTGATCTCCGGTCTCGGACGCATGGCGGAGGGTTTCATCACTCAAGCGCAAGGCATTCAGTAGTAAAGGCGGAGAGTGATGCAGACGCCACAGTTCCTCCTCGATCTCCTCCAGTTGCTGCTCGATCTCGCGGTGCCGGCGGCGTTCTGCACGCTGGCTGCCGCGGGAGTGAGCCTACGACATGAAGGCGGGATCAACTTCCACGTAAACGGCCGGGCCGGAAAGTGGATTCTGTGGACCATCGTTCTTCTGACCCTTCCGCAACTGTTGTCGTGGGTTGCCGCGCAGGGCATCAACATACCGTCCGCGAGCGGATCGGTGAGTACGAGTTGGTTGGCCAGCATGGAAACGGTATTCAAGAATTTCGTTAACCAAATCGTCGTCGCCAAGCTGGTGCCAGTCCTTGCGGCGTACTTCGTCCTGAAAGCAACGCTCGACGGGGCCGCAGGCGAGAATCCGCTCGGCTCGATCGTTGCCGCACTTTTCCTGATGTCGCTCTCGGCAACAATGCAGCTCTTTCAAGGATGGAACTCAGGGAGCCAGTACGCGATGACCGATATGCTCGCTTCCCTGTGGAACTACATCGCCGGACAGATTCTGCCGGCTGCGGCGGGACTAGCCTGTGTCGGAGCAGTGATCAACTTCGTCCGGCACAGACCCTGGACCAGGCTTGTCTTCGCCGCGATCTCTTTCCTTGAGCGTGAGTGGCCTTCTGTCGCTGTTTCGAGCGATGGCGGCGTGAGGAGCAAGGTTATGAGTCTTGATGGGGCCATCACGAACCTCGCATCCTGGGCCGGCAACACGATGATGCCCACGATGGCGGGACTGTTCTTTGCAGGAGCTGTGTATCGCTACAGCAAAGGTGGTCCATTCGAGCAGCCATTGTACGGAGGCTTCGCTTCGCTACTGTGTTCGGGGATGCTGCGGGCGCTAGAAGGGTTCGTGCAACACGCAGGAGCGACGAATGCCGATGCATTCTGGATGGCCACGATGAGCCTGGTGAACTGGACGGCGAACGTGATCCTGCCCATGTTCGCGCTCACGCAATTGGCAGCGATGGCAATGCACATGGCCGGAGTGGTCTCGGAGATTTATCCGGGTTCGACCTGGATCAGAAAGTTCGTCGCAGCGATCGGCGCGCTCATGGTTTCGGGAATGGTGCGCCTGGCCGAGTCGATGGTGACGCAAGCGCACGGAATCGGAGGGTAATGTCATGAGTCTCGATATGACGCCGGTTCACCGCAACCTTCACACCAAGGTGACGTTCCTTGGCCTGGAGTTTGAGGACCTGATTCTGGTGCTCGCATTGGCGGCGCTGATGAACCTCCTTGCGCACTTCGTGAATGGCAATGCGCATGTGTTCGGAATTCCGCTGAACGTCTTCATGGAGTTCATCGTGCCGGCGTTGGCTGTGCCGTTCCTGATTTTGTTCAAGTATGGGAGGCCGCGCGGATATCTCACCGACCTGGTCCGCTCGTTCTTTGCTCCGAAGGCCTGGTGCGCGCTTGAGCGAGATTCGGAACTGACTCAACCTTACGTGGTCGAAGAGGAGGAATGAGGATGCAGGCATCGATCACAACCAGAGGAGCGGGACGGTCGTCGCTGTTCTCGACGCGGAAGCGGCACGCGTCACGTTCGCGTGCGTCATCTTCGCAGCACGCTTTCATGAGGAGATCGCTCCACTCGCACGGATCGTGGAGCAGCAATTGCAGATCGAGGTGGATGGAACTCTAGAGGGAGACATTAGCTATGCCGGTGACCCAAGCAGAACACGATAGAAGGCTCAAAGTACCGGCGGTATGCGAGTTGCTGCCTCTGCGCGATCTCCCCCTTGGGGACAACATCATGGTGCGCACCAATGGGGCGTTTGTCGCCGGTTACGAGTTGCGGGGGATCCTCGCGTACTTTGCGACGGATGGAGATCGCAACCAGAACAAGTCGATGCTTGAGGCGCTCTTTCGCAGTGTTCCCGATGTCAGCATGCGCGTTCAGTTCCGCTACGAGATTTCTGAGCATCTCGGAGATCTCCTCGAACAGCTACATCCACGAACAGCGGACTGATCAGTCGGAAGTAATGGCCCTCGATGCGCACCGGCTTCGGATGTGGCGACAGAAGGAAAACAGCGGCTTCTTCTTCGAGAATCGGCTGCATGTGTACTTGATCTGGGACCCGCGCATTCACGCGAAGCTTTACCACTCCACTCAACAGAATCGCAGTCTTGGTGGATTCACTCTGAGCCAGAAGAAGGCCATCCAGCGTGCGCGGAAGGAGCACGAGACCTATCTGGCCGAGTTCGAATCCATCCTCCGGGGCATCGAGGGGTCGATGGAGGCGGCCAACCTCGGGCCCCGGAGACTCTCGACACAAGAACTCTTCGAGGAGTTGAAGCATGCGCAGCACCCAATCCGGCGCGACCGGCGGCCGTATGTGCCACCGGAGGAGATGATTGAGTATCGCAGCGCGAGGTCCCAGGCGGTCGAGGCGAGCATCCTCAACGAAACCGAGACCTACCTGAACATCGATGGGTATCTCTACGCCGTTGTCAGCCTGAAGGAACTTCCCGATGCGACTTTTCCGGGGATGCTGCAGAACTTCTCGACACTTGGCTTCCCGGTTGTCGTCAGTGGGCAGGTCGTGATCCCAGACCAGGTGAAGGTCCTCAAGAGCTACAAAAAGCGCCTCCAGAAAATGACAGCCGCGCAGAAGGACGCCAACGGAAACTTCAAATCGAATCCCGAGGCCGAGGTAGCTCAGGCGCAGCTCATCCAGGTGCAGCGAGACATCATCTCCTCCTCTCTCAAGACGGCCAAGCTCAGTCTTTCCGTCGTGGTGCGCACCTCGCAACCGGCAATCACCTTGCACGATCTCGAACGATCCGAGCGCGAACTCGCCAATCGGACTCAAGAGGTTCTGAACGCCTTCACTCACATGAATGGCGCGAAGGCTGTGGCTGAGACGATCGCCAAGCGGCGGATCTTTCTGGGGACGTTACCGGGCATGGCTGAGGCCGACAAACGCGACCAGGACATGCTTACCTCCAATGCCGCCGATCTTGTCCCTATAGAGATGCCGTGGACCGGGACACGGAGGAGCCCGCTCATTCTCTTTGAGACGCCCTATCGCCAGCTCATTCCGTTCTCGATGTTCGATCCGGATCTTTCCGATGCGAACGGCCTGCTGATGGCGAAAAGCGGAGGCGGCAAAACTCTTGCCGCTCAGCAGATGCTGCTGATGGCAGCGCGCGCGAACCCGCTCATCTCCATCCTCGAGCGCGGTGATTCCTATCAGCCATTAGTGGAACTGATGGGCGGAGAGATGATCGAGATGTCGCTCGACAGCGACCAGACGATCAATCCCTGGGACTTGCCCAGAGGAGAAGACCAGCCTTCCAACGACCAGATCTCGTTTCTTAAGAACCTCACGCGGCACATGCTGGGCGAGAATACGCCGCCCGACCTCGACATCGACCTGCTCGACAGCGTTCTGCTCGAAGCCATCGCCTCAACGTACAAGAGGTGCAGCGCGAAGACCTCGAACCCGATTCCGCTCTTCGGAGATCTGGCCGCGGAACTGGCCCACTGGCAGGATCGGGATCGCAATCAGAAGATCAACGCGATGGCGCAGATGGCCTCGACGAAGCTGCGGGCTTGGGTTGACGAGGGACCTTACGCGCGGCTCTTTGACCGGCCGACCACGGTCCAACTGAACAATCCTTGGCTCTACTTCAATGTCGAGAAATTGAAAGACGATCCGCGCCTCGAACGGGCCATGAGTCTCTTGATCGCTCACACGGCCACGTACCGCGCATCGGGGATGACCGGTCAGCCAAGCATCGTCCTGCTCGACGAATGCTGGGCGCTGCTGGAGTCGCCGATCCTCGCAGGCGTCGTCGTGCAACTCTTCCGCACAGCCCGCAAACGCAACGCAAGCGTCTGGGGGATCAGCCAGACTCCCGAAGATTTTGTCGGCACACCCGACAAACCCAATGAGCATGGCGCCGGAATCGTGAAGAATGCGACCACAAAGATCATCGGCAAACAGCCTGGCGATATGACTGCTCTGCGGGAGCATGTTCACTTGAACGAGACGGCGCTGAATCAGATCAAGACCTTCGCTCACCCGAAGAAGGGTCATAGCGCCGAGTTCCTGATTGCGATTGGGGAGAAGGCGGAGTCGACGCACGCAATCCGGATTGTTCCCAGCCCCGTGGACTACTGGATCACTACGACATACGCACGGGAACGAGCATTTCGCAAATGGTGGCTGCGCCAGCATCAGTCACTGCCGTTGATCCAGGCCTACGAAGAACTTGCCGCCCAATATCCGAGGGGGCTGGCGGATCTGGCGCCTTTGCCGGTCGAGCTCTCCGGAGAGATGCAGGAGGCGATGAGCCAATGACTGAACAATACCCAACCCGAGATGAAGCTACTTCTGAATGGAGAGCCGTATAAGGACGATCGAGGTGCGGCCGAAAGCGGGGTACGCAAGATTCGCTGGAAGAGGAGAGTGCTCATTGTTGTTCTGGTGATCGAGACGTGCTTTGCCCTGCCCAAGCTCGCTCAAGGGCAATTCCTTAGCGTGTTCGACGCGATCTTCAGCTCGATTCAGAACGACATCGGCAGCTCTCTCAAGCCATCAACCAGATTGCCCAGCAGATGCAGAAGCTCTATCAGACAACGGTTGCGCCGCTGGCGGCAATCAACCAGGCCCGAGGCTTCGTTGCAAATTCGATCAACACTTATCGCGGGCAGATGAATCAGGTGTTCAACACGCCGTTCACAAGCGCCGTGACTCCGGGGCCGCAACAGTTCGAAAGCATCCTGCATAGCCGCCTGTCGACAGAAATTCCCGCATCTGCAGACGAGCTTCACTTCGAATTACGGCGCTATCCCGCAGCTAAACACCGCTTCGCCACAAGACCGCGTGATGATGGACGTGGACGACGCGCTAGGGCAGGAGAATCTCAAAACAACCTTGATCGCCGATCAGGGCGCGGATGTCATTCTTCAGACCGCCAATCAAATGGAAAACCAGGTTGCGGTGAGCACACCCGGTTCGAATCCGTTCCTGACCGCCCAAGCGCAGGTCGCCAATCTCCGCTGCCAGGCGTACATGCAGAAGATGCTTGCGGCGGAGTTGCGTCAGGAGGCAGGCCGCATTGCGCACGACAACGTTCTTGTGAAACGCAGAACCGCCGCGACCGGTGGAATCAACAGTTTGATCACCGGAGCCCTGACGGCGCGATAAGGAGCTTTCGATGACCGATCCCAAGAAAAACCCGAACAAGCGTCGCAGGTCATTCTTCTGGCGCCGCAGGCCCCAACTCCCGCCGGAACCGCCGAAGCCGCGCCCTTAGAGGATGCGTCGAGCGCGGTTCAACCCTGGTACCGGCCAACTCTGCTGAAGGTGTCGGTCGTCGTGCTTGGAGTCCTCGCAATCCTGCCAACCCACGCGAACGGACAGTTTGGCATCGACACGGCCGCGATCCTGGCGGCGCTATCCAAGATGCAGTCGCTGATGAATACCTATATCGCCGCACCGCTCAGGACGATCAACCAGTACGAACAAAGCACGGCGAAGTATGAGCAAGAGGTCATGTACCCGCTCACCGCGATCAATCAGGCAAAAACGTCGGTGATGCAGTTCGAGAACCAGTTCAACCAGGTCAGCGGCATGTTCCGTGTCAACGTATCGAGCGCCACCCTGCCGCAGTCGCAGAATCTCGAAGCTCTCCTGCTCTCGCGCAACGCGGCCAATGTGCCAACCCTATCGGGCCAGTTTCAGAACGTGTATGGGGTTGTGATGCCGCAGAATGCTGCGTCCCCGCAAATGAGAACGATGACCGATATGACCGACGCGCAGGCACAGGACGCGATGAAGCGGGCCATCGAAATCGATGCCCTCGCCGATGCGGAACTGAACGAAGCGAATCAGATGGGACAGCAGATTTCGCAGGCAGCTCCCGGAAGCGCGGAGATCCTCGAGGCCGAGGCCGACGTGTGGGTCGTGCGCGCCAATGCCTACACGCAGGCTGCACTGGCCGAACTCATGAGGACACGCGGCATCGACTTGGCCAATCAGAGCAAGGCTTCAAAGCTCGCAACCGCAGACAACACGAACAACAACGGCCTCATTAACGGAGCGCTGACCAACAGGTGACAGCTATGTTGTGCGCTAACTTACATCCCGAGGCGATGCTCGCGTTCTTCCAGTCAACACAGCTGAATCTGTTCGAGCGTTTTCTGACTCAGGCAAGGGCGGGGATCGACTCCACCGGCATTACCTCCGGAATGCAGAACGTCGCCTATGTGGTCCTGCTCGTCGGCTTCCTGTGGCAGGTCTATCAATCGGCCCTGCACGGAGGGGACGTCCGTGGATTGGGCACAAGTCTGATCAAGTATGTGGTCACCGCGGTTGTGGTGATGAACTACGGAACCGTATTCACGACGATCAATCAGGGCTTTGTGAATGCCGGGAATTGGGTGAGCAATGCTTCCGGGCGGGAACGTCTTTCGAAACTGGGGGAATGATCTGCAGACACAGTTCAGTCAGGTCGGATTTCAAAAGATGTGGGGCCTCATCACCGGGATCTATCGCGGGCCTGATCGATGGCCTCCTAATCCTTGTTGCCTATCTCCTCTATCCAATTGTCGTCGTCATTTTTGGTTTCTTCTATATCTTCTACGGCAGCATTCTGTATATTTTCGGGCCGATTGTTATTGCTCTGATGCCTCTCGGCGGCGCGAACCGCCTAGCCAAGTCATATATCGAAAACATCTTTGTCTGGAATGCCTGGCCGATCCTTTATGGCGGTTTTGGAGCGCTGCTCACCGCGGTTCAGATGGGCCAGGTTGGGCAGATGCTCAACCAGAACAATTTCCTCGGCGGGCTCGGAAACCTCGAAGGCTCCTTCCTGATCGGCATCGTGAGCATTGTCTACTCTCTGGCAATCGCAGTGATTCCATTCATTGCCAAGCGCATTGTTAGCGGCGATGTCGGCAGCACAGCAGTCGCGATGGTGGGCACGGCGGTCACTGCGCTGACCGCAGGAGCGGCAGGGATTGAAGGCGCTGCTGCCGGTGTGGCAGCAGCGCGAGCAGGATCCGCAGGCGCAACTTCAGCAGGAGCATCCTCTAGCGCACGACCGCAGGTTCTGCGCGAGCACTCACGTCCGCGGCCGGCGGCAACCAACCCGCGCCACCGCAACAGATTCCCGCGGCCTCGTCCTCGTCTGCAACGGAATTCTCGCTTGGCAGCGGCAGCCCGACTCTGGAAGGGCATGCGGACCAGATCCGCAGCTCGATCAGTGAAGTGATGGGGACGCAGACACGCGGGTGACGAGGGCTCTGGAACACTCACGGTCGCCCTCGGAAAGCTCGAGCAACATATTGACTCAACCTAATGCTGCAGGAGCAACACCCAGGGTCGTGACCAGATCAACAGCGGCAGTGAAAAGAGGGCCGAGTGTGCATCGCTACAACCTGGGAACCTGGACTGCCTACCATGCCGCACGTATCGCGGCGGGAAGCATCGCCGGAGCAGCTAGTCGAGGGACGGAGCACGAATAGGAGGGCTCATGAAAAACAGCGCTGTTGCAACGGATGAAGCGACATTCTCAAGGCCGAAGTACTACGAGATGGATGGAGCACTCAGGGCGAACGCAAATCGCGCATGGCTGCTCGCTTTCTTGACCATACCGATTGCGCTGCTCGCGATCGGATTTGCAGTCTTCGTACGCTTGCAGCCGCCGACAGTGATTCGCATCGGCCCGAACGGCGACGCCTCGGTGCTGGGCAAACCAGCAAAAGGCGCTGTCACAGACGTCGCGACCGGCGGGACTGATCAATTCCTTGATGAAGCGTTTGTGAAGCGGTTCCTGGCGAGCTACCTTAACTACTCGCCGGCGGACGTAGACGACCACTGGGCCGCAGCCTCAATATGATGACCCGCAACCTGCGGGCGTACACGCTGAAGGCAATGGCGGACGACAATACGCGCGGCAAGATCGATGATGGACAAATCCAGTCCGCGTTCCATCTGCGCGAGATCGAAGCGGTCAGTGGTGAGCCGCTCACTTATCTGGTCTATGGCGTGAAAGACGTTCATCATCTGACCAACGGAACAGAGACAACCGACCATTTCGTCAACGAGTACCGGGTGCGCCTCATTGCGGACAAGCGTTCGGATGTGAACCCGGACGGGCTCTGGATTGCGGACTACAGCGAACGCCCGATCGACGGCGAGCGCCGCGATCGCATCCTGAATGCCCCCGATGCTATTCCGGAGAGTGGCGCCGCTCAAAACAAAGGAGGTCAGTGATGGAAGCTACGGTCGCTCGGGTTGCGGAGATGCAGCCGCAACCGGCACAGGTATCAAAGCCCAGGAACACGCGCAAATCTCGCCGGCAAGTTGAGGAGGGGGTTCGGTACTTTCTCGCCAAGGACGGATCGTCGTTTGAGAAACCCGAGCTTGGCGCGGAAGCGGCAAGTGAAGGTGAGGCTCTGATCAAAGCTTTTCAGTCAAAGAACGGCGTGATCTATACGGTTCTCGCCTACAAGGCGGAAGCGGAGATACAGGGAGGATCTCCGACATTGGTAAAGCGGCCCCTGCGCAAATAGGGCCGCAAGGTCAGCTCGGATTCAAAGAGGAGACAAACCTGAAATACGGCTCATGTCGCCTCATTTGACGCCTTATCGCTTCACGCGATGAGGAATTCCGCTGACCCGGTTTGCACTCTCGAAGCCTGGTTCGGCTAACACCCCACCCCTAACCCGGGCGGCCAGGCGAAGAGATTGAGGACCGGCGTTCAGCCAAGTCTCTAATCACTTCGTCTCGAAGCGCCAGACAAGTGAGGAGAACATGACAGCGAACAGGACACAAAACGCGGCACTCGATCAGCAGCTCATTCTTGAACTGAGGATTGATGCGTCCGGTGAAGTGACCCGCAAGCCAACCAAGCTCGGACGGAAGGATACGCTCGAGGGAAAGCTCCTCGGTCAGCTTTATCCTGGCATCCGAGTCGCGCGCGTCAGCGTGCCGTATGAGTTGACGCCGTATGAGCAGTCTGTGGTCGAAAACCGCATGGCGAGCCTTCATTACGGCGGGGTCGAGTACAAGCTGGTGGGCGCCAGCGGTTCGGCGAAGGATGGCAAGTTCTACTTCGTCGACAAGGCGCATGCCGGCCCGATAGCTGAGCGCTTTCAGCATTGGCCCGAGGCGGCGATCGTGTACTTTGCGATCCTCGTCTCCGACTGCAAGCTGATGGTCGAGGAACCCGACCTGCGCATCGCTGTGGTCAAGGATCATGTCCTTGGCACCAACGATTGCCGTGGCTGGGCGCGTGAATCCCTCTACCGGAAGCTCAAGATCGGCACGAATCGTTTTTGCCAGTTTCGGCTGGCATTTGACGCAAGCGAACCGAAGCAGGCGAAAGGCGCATTAAAGGCAATGAGCGATCGCGTGGCCGACAGGCTCGCGGTCGATGTCATTTTGCCCGAGAGCGCCTGCAAACCGGCCCTTGAAGGGAGGTGTGCGATTTCTTCCCTCAACTGGGCACATCGGGCCGCATGTACACGGGTCCGGCGATTCTCGGGATCAAACAGATCTCCCGTCAATCGGAGTTTGGGTCAAGCTACACCTTGATCGAACACGCTTCGGAAGAGGCGCTGCAGTTTGAACTGAAGCTGTGGGCGCTTGAACGAATCAAGGCAATGAGAAAGGCATGGGACGAGGGTGACTACCAGGCTCTTTTCGAGGTAATCGGCAAGTCCGAGGTTACAACGATCGAAGATGGTGTCGGCTTTGACCCCGACTCCCTGGAGCGAGAGGACGATCCGGCTTCAGAGGGATGTGACCCGGCGGAGGCGGTTCTGTTGGCGGACCGTAGCGGAAATGCAATCAAGATTCCCTATGTCTTCAACCAACTGAACCGCAAGCTGGCCCGCTGGGCATTTCGTGCCTGCACGAGCGCGGATCTGAAGCTGCCATCGTTCGCTCTGGCGGACGACGGTGTCCTGATTGAGCACCGAGGAAAGATTCTCTCGGCGTCCGACTGGATACCTGAAGACAGCGCGATCACATCCTTGGCGGCGGAGAAGGGCCTGTGCATCCGGTATCCAATACGGATGCAGGAGGATCTTTTACCCGTTCGTCATCTCACCAACACCGAGCTTGTTCCAGCGCTCAAACAGGCGCTCGGAACAGCCGACCTTGACGAATCGCAGGTCGCTTATCTTCTTGATCGGCAGCTTCGCATGGAGGGGACGTACATCCTTCATTCGAAGACCGCGAGCAAAAACGGCGGCGACTTCGACTTCGACACCATCTGCGTAATGCCCTCCGATCAGTTCCCGAAGTTCGTGGCGGGAAGGATCGCGTATGGGGAGAGATTTCACCAGGAAAAGACAAAGCATCAGAAAGCCAAGTCTCCCTGGTGGAATGCCTGCCCGGTTGCCATGAAGGCGCGTGGAAACCGGATCGGCTCGATCACCGATCTGAAGACCTCATGCCTTTCGGCGGGACGGCCAGACCTGGCCTACAAGCTCGTCGAGCAACTGCAGAACGCACTCGATTCCCTGAAACACAGGGTCGAGATCGATGAATCCGTTGTCAGTGAAATCAGGAAGGAGGTAGCGCCGGCGCCCTGGCTCCGCTACAAGCGTGAGCGCAGAGTGTCGGACCTGCCGTCCCATCTTGAAGTCGCGGATACGGATAAGGTTGGGAGGCTCTATAACGTCCTGCGCAAGGAGGTTGGCTTTCTTCCCGACGAAACCGGCAACGGTTTCGAAGAGAAGATGTCCATCGAAGACTTCCGAGGACTCTTTTCGGGTGAAACCGTTACTCGGGAGATGTTCGAGGAATGCCAGTTGATCAATTCGATCTACGGGGATATCGCAAGTCGGATTGTCCAGCGCGAGGACGAAGTCAAACAGCAACTCAAGGACGCTCAAGCGCAGTGGGAAGTTGTGCGCGGGAGCGAGGACAAGGAGAAAAGAAAGTCTGCAGTGCTTGCGCGAAACAAGGCGCAGGCAGCCCTGTGGGAACACGAACAGGACGCACGGGATCAGTTCAGCTCGCTGCATCTATTCGTTCACTACTGGGCGCAAGGTAAACAGGAGAACCGTCGGGCATGGGCGCAGGCGATGAATGGTGTCGTCACAGGTGGCTCGGGTTCCGGCGCCGTTCTCTTCCAGTCGTTTCCGCAAGAGGTGATCGATGCCTTCGCGGAGGTTACCGGTGGTCAGCGGGTACGTGTGCGACTTCCGAAGACTGTGAACGGCTATGTCTGGTTCGACGATGAGCAGCGGGCATTTCTGGTCGAGCGGATGGCGAATCCTCAAGGCCCGGAGTGTGAGAAGAGAGTATTTCTCTTCCAGTACGCGGGAAAGCGCTCGCTTGTCTTCGAAAACACGAGTGTTCCTAATTCAATGGAGCATTCCTAACCGGCAAAAGAGAAGCTGTGGCCTCGCGCCCCGGCTTCTCTTTTCCTTTTTGTGACTCACCCCGCGCCCAGGGAGGCCGCTATGAAGACGATCACGATCCTTTTTCTTGCTCTCGGTGCGATCGCGGCCGGGGCGCAGACGACCAGCCAAAGCCAGATCCGTCACATCGAGACGTCACTCAATCATCTGACGGTTCTCGAATTCGGCGAATCCGTGACGACGCTTGCGATCGCCGATCCAGACAGCTTTCAGGTCGAGCGACATGACGACAAGGTTTTTGTGAAGCCTCTCCGGGAGGGCGTGTCCACCAATCTCTTTGTCTGGACCGCATCGCGCGAACTGAGCTACGAGCTCGATCCGGCGGGCCAACTCGCTCACATGGATGTCCTGGTTCGCACCGAACCTGCGCTCAACCCGCATAGCAGCACGCAGGCGTCGGCCGAGCCGTCAGATGTAGAGATTCGCAAGATCGCTTCGCTGGTACTTACACAGGCAATGATGGGAGTCGAAGACGTCGTGCATGACGCGGAAAAACCCGCCACGGGGCGCGTCGAGGTCGATCTAGAACAGGTCTATCGCGCGAAGGATCGCATCTATATTCGCTATTCGGTAGCCAACGAGACCAAGGCTCCGTTCCGGGTCACGACTCCGGATGTGTGCGCCCCTGTCCCGACCGAACAGCCGATTTCGCTCGTGAGTCTCAGGAATCATCAGATCACGTCTCGGACCTTCACGACCTTCAAAGCGAACACAAGTTTCAGGCATCGATGTGATGCAGGCCGAGTCAGGTAGTGCGCGATCTTGCGCCGGGAGAAAAGACGACGGGCGTAATCAGCATTGGAACTTCGACAGGACAACCCTCCGCAGATTTATCAGCTGAACTTCGGCGCTGACCAAAACGGACCTCTGAAGGTCGAGGCGGTTCTCTAGTCATGGACGCGCAGGGCTACATTTCGCCAGACGAAGTGCGCCAGGCGCTGAGACAGATCTACCGTGAGCGATGCCGAAACCAATCTGCAGAGCTCCCTCCTCGAATCTTTCTCTGATGAACTCAAACCCATCGATGAGAAGGGCCGCTGGAGACCCAGTCCACTGCTCATTCTCACGTGGTCTTGCTGTGTGCTCTGCTTGGGGTCTTTGTGTATTTCTCAGTGGGAGGGCGCGGATGAGCCCCTACTACGATCAGCCCACATTGCGCCAGAGAGGACCGGAAGATGTCGCTAGGCGTTCTGGTGTCTGCTCACCTGCGCCGTGCTCGCGTTCGCGTGGTATGTTGCTGTGTCACGCCTCCATCTCAGCAACCAACAGTGTCTTGAAATCTTCCTGTACGGCGCCATCCTGTTTTTCGGCGGCGGCCTTCTCATCGCACAACTGGTTGGTCGCAGACGAAGAAGAGAGGAGAATTGGCCACACCCCGCCATCCTTATCCCGGCATCGAAGGATGCGGCAACAGTCCGTGCCGCCAATCAAGGTGAAGCTACTTTGCTCGGATACAACGTGCACAAGGAGCCGTGGCTCTGGCCCGACATCGTGCGCATGAAGCACGGAGTCATCGTGGGCGGCACGGGTTCTGGCAAGTCAACTTTTCTCGAAAACATCATCGCGCAGGATGTGATGCGGCGCTTCGGCTCGCGCAAAATGCCGATGATCATCTTTGACGGCAAGGGCGAGAGGGAGTTTCTTCATCGCCTTCTGCCGCATATCGAGGCTGCCGGCCGCCTGCAAGATCTACGCGTGATCGATCCAACCCACCCTGCGGAATCGGCGCGATATAACCCGTTTTATGCACTCGACGATGCTTACCAGGAACACGTGAATTTCATTTTCCGGTCCTTCGGGCTGCGCGAAGACTTCTTCAAAGGACACCAGGAGGCGTACCTCTCGGATCTTGTTCGCATACTCCAGTACACGGGAAAACTGTTCAACGTCTACGACGTGCTGGTGATGGCGCTCGATGAGAAGGTTCTGGAGGAACAGATCGGAGTTGCGAAGGCACGCCTGGCCTCAGTGCCGGGTATCTCCATGCAGAAGCGGTTGAACTTCGAGATGTCGGTCAAAATGCTTCAGCGATCGCTTGCAGACAGGGAGCGGGTGGAGAAGATTCAGGGGCTTTTGAACGAGCTTTTGAGTTTCCTGGAGGACGAACTGTCGATTGTTACCGGCTCCTATCAGGACCTGCTTACGCTCGACGACGTTCTCAACAAGGATCTCATTCTGTTTGTCTCCCTCAACGCCAACCGTAATCAGCGTGCCGTCGAAGCCCTGGGAAAGATCCTGCTTCAGAACATCCAGCTGATGGTTGGCAAGCGTTACGCACAGCCGACGAGTGATCGGGATGCCGACGAACCGATGCTTTCGGTGATCCTGGATGAGTTTTCGCCCTTCGCCTATCCCGGGTTTACCCAGGTACTCCAGACCGCCCGCGGAGCGCGAGTCTCATTCCTCTTTTCGTTCCAGAGCATTCCGCAGTTGCAGCGTGTGAGCCAAGCGTTTGCGGACGAAGTGTCGTCCGCGCCCGGGAACGAAGATGATTATGAACGTTTCGGAAGAGCACACGGCGCAGTGGTTTTTGAAAGCATCGTCCCGGATTGCCACCAAGCGCCGCAGCCTGTCGGTGCGCAGAACCGGGATCTTTTCCACCAAATATACAGAGACCGGAACGGGAAGCGAGAGCGACATCAAGGAGACGCGTGCGCGTGAAGACCACATCAAGAACCTGCCGGTCGGCCAGATGGAGATCCTGATGGTGGACAGCCGCGAAGGCACCCGCCACTCCCATTTGCACGTTCGGCGTGTTCCGCGGTTTCAGGTGGAGGGCCTTGAGCCTTCCCTCTATCCGAAGATGCACAGCTATTTCGACCCTGAGGTCGGTGTGAATCTCCGCTTCAAAGAGGCGGAGAACCGGAAGCAGCGGCGCAGGAGAACGGCGGGATTGTTTCTCGGCGAGGTAGGTGGAGAATGAAGATGCGAAGTTCCAGCCGTCATCCGACGGGTGCTTATCGCCGATCGCATTTTGCTGCGTCGCCGGCCAATTCGTCGGTCAAACCCCGAGCGAGCCAGGCGTTCAAACCCTGCAGTCGGCGCCCAAACGCCAAGGGTTCCTTGATTACGCTTTGGGCAAAGTAAATCCGCATGACACCGACTACGGCTCCAAAATGGCGTCCGCGCGGAATGCCGTCGTCGGATACACGATTGACGATCTCTACTTCTGGTCGAATGTAGTGACGCTCCTTCTGCTCTGCGGACTGGTCGCAATTGTCCTCTTTCAGTGGCGCGCTATGAACAAGCGCGAACTTATTGCAGCGTCTCTCATTGCACAGTTATGGAACGGCCGCGTCAGCGACCGGGTCGAGATAGAGCGCCGGACCGAACAGTTCAATCAGTTGGTCGAAGCGCATAATGCCGATGCTGAAGCAGCCCTTTCACGCAAAACAGGGCCTTCGGAACAGGAATCCGGCACGAATGGGAGCTTGACGAAGAGCGTTCGCGCTCTGGCGGACAGCAAAGGAATTTCGCCAGCGGAGGCAGAGAAGATCGCCGCCTCGGCGCCGGATGCAACTGCAGCGAGCCTGCAACAAAGCAATCTCTTACTGCAGCGGCGCGTGGAAGCGTTGCAGAACAGTGAACAGAATCTGAAGCAGCGCCTCAACCAAACGACAGTCTTGCTCGACCAGGAGCGGCGCCGTAACTGCAACCCTCAAGGGCGCATGAGAGGACCAGAATGACCAGAAAGACCCCATCCGATTTTGGAAGTCATGACGATTGGCTGACGCATGTCCGTAGTGAGATTCCCCTCCCGGAGCAGCCTTATGCGCTAGCCGTCGGCCGCATGGATCTCTTTCGGAGCTTCTATCGGATCCAGGGACTTCCGTTTCCAACTCAGTTCGCGGAGGAGGCAAGACGCACTGTGACCATGCAGGACCCTGAGCGAACAGCCGCATTGGAGGCACTTAACGACCTGATCTTCAAAAGTCTCACGGTGTATCTCTTCAATCGGGCGCAGCCGGCTACTCCATTCGATGATCTCGAGACACCACCATCTCCGCGCAGACAGATTGAGGAACTGCTCACGCATCTTGCGCAGAAGAACCCCTATTTCGCGCTTTGGAGTGGTTACAAAAGTGGTGTATCCGACCGCTCGGTTGCCGAGGAGTGGGACGATTATCTGGCTCAGGAACTCGGGCCGCATCGCGCCGAGGAGATCGACTTCACCCGCTCAATGGTCGAGTTGGACAGACTTCTCACTCTGTTTCATGACGATAATCTGCCACTTCCCAGGCTCGCTTTCGAGCGCATCTGGTTCCTCCACTATCTCCGGGGTCCCGAAAGAATGGCCCAAACACGCGCTGTCCTAGGCACGCTTATGGCGGAGTTGGGGGCATGCACATCCGCGTAATCAGCTTCGGGACGAACTGGTGGGCGATGCGTTCACGCGACACAAACGATCCATTTTGCTTCCGGCGGAAGGCAGCCTACTTCAACGCCGCTGGACTTATGTCGGGAAGGCGTCTCCACCACAGCGCGATCTTTCCCGGACAAATTCGCTTCAACGCGAAGAGCGGATTTGATCCGGAATTTCCATTGCGCGCGCTCGGCAAGACATTTCTTTGCTCTGCGCCACGCCAATTCGCCGGGAAGATGCACCTGCTTTTCGAGCGACGCGCGGGTGAGATGACGCCGGACGCCTATCTGGTCACTCTCAAATCCGCGGAGCATGGCGCGATCCAGTTCGCTAAATCCGGTTGGAAGTCGACAGGAGTCCGGCCAATTTCGATCAGCCTACGTGGTGAAAGGTACGAAGCAATGTTGCTGTTCGGCGCTGGAGATTGGGTCGAGAGCGACCTCGGACGATGGCAAGTTGATCAGGCTGAATGCCGAATTCGACTCAGCGAAGGAGCGCTCCCGTGAGGTATTACAAGGGCTATATCGCCCTGTCCGACACATGTGATGTGCCGGTTCTGCTCCAAGTGCGGAACTCGCGCGCGATCACTTTCGATCAGCTTCGCGACCTGCTTGCCCACGAGATGCTGGAGGCGATCGTTCGCTCGTTGCGCTGGCGGGTGACGCGACTCGAAAAAGTTGGCCTGATCGAAAGATTGAATGGACAGCGGTTTCTGGGTAAACCTGTCTATGGAATTACCCAGCAAGGTCTTGAATGTCTTGAGTCGCGCGGTCACTACCTGGTGTCGTTGCCTAGTGACACGGAGCAGATTCTCCACCCGTCGAAGGTCGCTCACGCGCTGGAACTGGTCAATATCCATCTGGCTCTTGCCCGATCAGGCTTGCTTCGGTCGTGGAAGAGTGACGTGGAGATCACCTCGCGGAACCTGGTTGCCGCCGGCGGAACGATCAAAGACTATGACGCCGTCGCGGAGATCGAAGTCGACGGATGCACACGAACGATCGGGATCGAATACGAGAGAAGCGCGAAGGCAGCATCCCGTTATGACGCAATTTGTGAGGCTCTCAACAGAGACAAAGCTACGGATACGGTCTTGTACCTGACCTCAAGCGACGACATTCTGTATCTGCTTGCCATGGAATTGCGCGCGACTCGGAAGCGAATCGGCTTTGCACTGAGCGAAGCATTCCGCCGTTCTCTCCTTGAGACGCGCACTCTGACCAACACGGCGAGCTCAGAAATTGTGCCGCTCCGCGAACTTCTCGATTTGAGAGTGTCGTAGTTCCATTGCGCTGGGCAAGGCATTCCTTCGACTGTCCTTTGTGGTTGTATTTACGTCGCATTGACGTTTCAATGCATCTGCTTTGACCTCTTTTGCCTCGTTATTGAACGGAATCGGCACTCCCTAAGTTATGGCCGCTCAAAAACTTCCTTTCTGACTATCCCCTTGTTTGCATGGCAATGTTGAGGTGGCGGGAAGAAGTTGGAGAGAAGGAATAAAGAAATTGAGTGATTTTCAATCGGGCCAACCAGCGATTTGATGCCAGTCAGGTCGATTGTTGGGCCCCAGTCCTCAACGCTAGCTGAGGACGCACAGCGGCGGAACTCCTACTGCTAACGGGTGCACCCGCCCTCAGTACACACTCCCAAACATTCTGAGCCTCCGAGGCAAACTCAGGCGCCCCCCTTGGCGCCAGCTCGTCAATGCCTCCCTGCGCGCCCACCCCAAGAACGACAACCGGCCCACCATGCCACGAAAGGAAGGAAATCGCCATGCACCACTACGCCCCTGCCGCCCCCAATCAGAACGGCGGAAGGGAATTCTCCCTCAAACCCCTTCCAGCGCCGCCTTGCGATCTGCCTTGTGCAGACCGTGTTCAACGCGATCATCGTCGCGAGGTACGCTGGAACGCTCTATGGAGCTACCAACCACGCCCCGCTTCAGCAGGTAGGAGTGACATTGCTGTTCGCAGCTCTGCTCGGATCGCTTACTCGAATGTGGTTCCTCACACTGAAGAGCCGGACCTGCTGACCCGCGATCCATCCCATTAACCCCAACTCAGAAGAAAGGAGAATTGCCATGCAATCCAGCTTGGGAAAGATGTCCGCGTACAAGATGTTCAGTTGGCGGGACCGTGCCGCCAACTCAATCGAGCAAACTGTCGCCGCCTTTCTGGAACTCGGTGAGGCCATTGCCACCCGCTGGGTCCAGACAGCCAAAGGTGTCCTGCTCCTACAAATGGTGCCCGACAACAGTGAATCAGGAGCGATCTACGTTTTCGATCGACAGCGCGAGCAGTGGTACATGCTCTCGTTCGAAGGTTGCGAAGACCAGTTCACCTCGGAGAAGTTCGACCGCGCGTTCTCCGAGTACGACCTGTTCCGCCTGGTTGAGCAGCCTGGCCTGCTGCTCACTGAATTCCAGCCGGCCAACGCCTAGCCCACCTCGCTACACCCAAACAAGCAAAACCGTCCCTATCCACGGAGGAACCGTCATGCGTCTGTCCGCAAGTCGTATCCGCTCGATCAATCGCGCGATCGCCAGGGTTCAGTCGTCCGCCTGGTGCGCGCCAGGAAGAACTCACGGCCACTCGGCCCCCAACCCGGCGCCAGTTTTCTCCATGAGCGCACCCAAGTTCGTGAAGATCGTCGCCGTCCCAAGGAGCAAAGCCGCGTAGGGCCTTTAACCGGAACGGGCGAGGAGACATGCTGACTAGCGTGTACTGCTCGCCCATTCCGAAGATTTGACCGAGTTTTGGACCCGGGATACAACCACACAACGGATGAAGGAGGCAGGACGCCATGTATGCCAAGTTCTGTGTAAACCGGGAAACGGCAAGCAGCTTCATGCGGCTGTTCGTAAACCGGCGTGCCTACGCGATCCAGGGAGAGCGACCGTTGCCGAACGGTTCCGTCCCCTATTACCCGGCGCGGGATTGGAAGACCAAGGAACCAAAACCGCTCGATGATGGCGTGGTGCGGATGCACCTCAATGGCGACGTCACGATCAGTCTCTACGCAATCAACCCTGAGACGCAACGTTCAAAGTGGGTTGCGATTGACGCCGACTTCGATGGAGCGTTGGATTCCCTGTTCCGGCTGCAATGGGAACTCAAACAGGATGGAGTGGACGCCGCGCTGGAGCAATCCCGCCGTGGCGGTCATCTCTGGATCTTCTGCGCCGAGCCGTTGCTGGCATCCGAATGCCGAATCTATGTCTATAACCTCGCGCTCCGGCTCGGCGTTCCGGTCAAAGGCGGGGGTCTGAAGGAAGGCATAGAAGTCTTCCCGCGCCAGGACAAGCTCGATCACGGCGAGTACGGCAACGCGATCCGTGCTCCGCTCGGCGTACACCGGAAGACGAATCGGCGTTACTGGTTCTATGAAGCTGAAGCCACTCCCGAAGGTCAACTCGCGTATCTCGATCGATTGACGAAACTGACTGAGGCAGAGCTGAGGACATTCATTGAAGGGATGAGCCTGCCCGAAGCGTACAGGCCGGTCGCCACGATTCCGTACACTCCGCCGGCATCATCTCCCCGCTACCCGGAGTTCCGAATTCTCGACTATGTGCGGACGACGCGCAAGGACAGCCGGAACTGGTGGGCCCGGTGTCCCTCCTGCGCAGCTTCCGGCCACGACCGTTCGGGCGACAACCTCGCCATTCAGGTCAAGGATCCCCGGTTCTACAAGTGCTGGGCCGGATGCACCAAAGAGGAGATCCGCGCCGCGCTCGGCCAACCCGTCCGAAAGCGCGCGATGGTTTAGGGAGCGAGAACGATGAGTATTTCCGAAAAACCGAGACCCGGAACCGCCTCTTCTCGCCATGCTCTTTACGGATTGGCGTTACCGCCAAACGCGCTTAAGGCGCTTCAAAAGCGAGGCATCTACTGCACGCCCGGAGTCTCGCTCGAACATCAGCACCTGGCCAGGCGCTATGTACTGCGCGGAGTGGAATCCGGAGGCGCAGTCTCCGACATGGGACGGGCCTGCGCTTTCGTCGCGGAGGACGGGTCGCCATTGCCGTGGCTACAGCCCATCCACTCGATTGCCGTGAATGGCCGTCACGCCATCTTGCTGGCGGAAAGCATGGTGCGCATTGAGATGCTTCGCAGCGAACGGACCTGGGAGCTGGCGATCACGCTCCATACGCTGTCGCGCGTTCCAGATCGGGAGCGCCCACAGATAGTCTCGAAGCCGCTCTTTCGTGGCAGGGATGGAGTTCTTTCCGTGGATCTCTGGAAGGAAGAGAATCGTGGGCTCCGGGGGAAGCTGGCTCCCGTTTTCTATAGCCGTGCCGGCGAGGTGCTGCCTCTCCCACCGCCGTTTGAAGAGGCGATCAGAAAAACAACCGCGGCCGTCTGCTGCGTCGGCTGCAAACACACGCACGTCGGAGTGCCGCCGATGGTGGTAGTCAATCACGTCACTGACAAGGAACAACCAGCATGACAGACCCCAATCAACTTGCTGTTACCGTCGGCGAGCCGAACTGGGCTCCCCTTGAGCGGGCCGTTCCATGTGACGGACCGGGAGAACTTCATGTACATGGGCTGCGCCGGAGAGATCGAGCTCTATAAGCACCGGATTACGCGGCGCTACCTCAACATTGGGCGGAACTCACAAAGGTTCTACCGGTACCTCAACGGAGAGTACGTCGAAATCTCTCAAGCAGCGGCGCTCGAACACGTGCGCAGCTGAACCCTGAGCAAAAGGAGCACGGCTATGTCAAAAGGTGTCAACAAAGCAATCTTGCTAGGACATGTGGGCAAGGACCCCGAGATCCGTTCTACAAACGGCGGGACCATCGTTGCATCATTCTCACTCGCCACCGCCGACCGCCAAAAGGACGGCCAGGGAAACTGGCAGGATCGGACGGAGTGGCACAACCTTGTAGCTTTCAACCGCACCGCCGAGATCATTCGCGACTATGTGAAGAAAGGCTCGCAGCTTTTGATCGAGGGCAAGATCCAGACCCGCACGTGGGATGACCGGGAATCTGGCCAGAAGAAGTATCGGACCGAAATTCTCATTTACGACCTCACTCTGCTGGGCGGCCGTCCAGAGGACGAAGGCCGGGGCTCTAACGGGAGAAGTCATGCCCGAACGGGAAGCGTGGGCTTTGGTCATGCGCAACCTGTGAATGGCGAGGACTACTCCGATCAGGGCATCACGGCGGACGACATCCCATTTTGATGGACTTTCATGGCGGCGACTGAGGCGCTCTTCGGGGCGCCATTTCTATTTGAGGAGATACGACGATGCCAACGGAAGATATGAAGCCGAACCCTGAACCGGACGCTCTATTCACGCAACTGGCGGAGCCCTTTGATCCCTCGGAGATCAAGTGGCGCGTCACACACACAAATCGGGATGGCAACCGCGGAGCCGTGATCGCATTCGCGGACCCCAGAGCCTACACTGACCGCCTCAACCAACTCTTCACTCCTACCGGCTGGACCCGGACCTACGATGTTTCCACCGTGTCATCCGTGACGCGGATGAAGAAGGACAAACTCATCCAGACGGGCAAGGTGCTGGTGACCTGCACGCTGACCATTACCGGGCTGGGTTGTCACGCCGGCAGCGGAGAAGACTGGGCCGATGAAGAGAACGCGATGACCGCGGCGGAAGCACAGGCATTTAAACGGGCATGCAGCTGTTTTGGCTCTGGGCCGTTATCTCTACAACTTCACCGAGATGTGGGTCCCGCTCAATGAATATCGGCAGCCGGTCGAGTTCCCTAAGCTCCCGCATTGGGCGCTGCCCAAAGGGAACAACACGGGCAAGTCCCACCCCGCGGCTGGTTCGCGGCCTCCAGCGGTGCAACGAGGCCCGATCGATCAGAAGACAACGGTGAGGATTGAGGGATTTCGGCGCATCCTGGGTGACCCAATCTATGGGGAGATCCTCTGGCGCGTGGCGCATGCACGCCAAGCAAACGCCATCCCGAATGCACAGTTGCAAGCCAATGTTGCCGAGGCGATGGAGCGAGCCTCGCGCGGAGTTCAGCAAGGCACACTCCCTCGCCGAGCAGATTGGTGAGACATCCTTCATTGCGATCCTCGACAGGTTGCGAATCGAGTCCATGACGACGATTCCCAGGCTCGAAATGCTGAAGACTCTGGTGGCCGAGCTTGAACACGAGGCGGCCCGAACTGCCGCCTAATCGCACGCCTTTCCACCTTGGACCCGCCGGAGGGCTTATGCGCAATGTAGTGATGATCCGCCGCGAGCCGGGCCTGGTTTCTATTCCCGTGGAGAACGCCGTCTATTGCGGGAACTGCGAGACAGTCTCGACATCATCTGGGCGGCGCTGCGGACTCTGCGGATCGGAGGATATATCTCGATTGGTTCCCCCGATTTCAGGACCGTGGGATCCGAGCCCGGCTCCAGCCGCAGTCTTAGCCGCATAAAGACTCAGAGTGATTCGCGGCGACATGGGCGTATCGCGGGATCGATCCTACGATTTAAGCATTAACCGCTGCCGTTGAAGGGCTAAGAACTCTAGCCGTTCCGCCGCACTCTGCGGTCGAAACTAAATGGACGCTAAAAGTTGTAACTGTACTGGTTCTCCGATCCGGGACTTTTTCGGACTAGGGCCTAGCGTTTCGCTCGCCACTGGCGACAGCATCTTCGGGTCGCGCACGCTGTCGCGAACCTCGATCGTCCGCCATCTCCAACAACGTCTCAAGTCGTTCGACTTCGAGCCGGCGGAGTTTGGCTATGCTGGCCCATTGCTCTATGCGTTCAATATCGGCAGTGGATTCTGGGGACATTTCGATCCACCTGTCCCCGTTCTCGCGGGCAGCCCGGAGCGCGATTCGCAACGCGTCATCATCCATTTTTAGGCCTACTGTTATCTGGCGTTCCCTCAATGCTACGTTAGTTGCCGACCCAAACCGTTTCCAATCTCTCGGATTCTAAAGCCGCACTTTGGATCCCGGCTTTGCATCATGCTTGCAACTCCTCGGCAGCTTGCAGCGACGAGATAGGTTCGGTCAAATTCCGAATTTTTGTCAGTAGGCCTGATGGGTGCACCGGCTTCAAGAGAAGTTCGAAGTCATACCCCTTGGCGCGAGCGGTCTCAAGCATGTCGGCGGTTGCGGCTTGGCCGGAGAACAGCAGCACTTTGCAATTTGGGCAATGCTCTCGCACTTGAATTGCGAGTTCGATTCCGGAGAGCAGCGGCATTACGACGTCGGAAATGAGGAGGTCGGGCGCTTCAAGCCGAGCGGCCTCTAATGCATCGAGAGGCTTGGTGAAGGATCTGGCATTGAAGCCGCCCTGGAGACGCAAGATCATTGCCAGGGTCGACGCGATGACATCCTCATCATCGACAACAAAGACACGTGGTTGTTTGTACGTTTGGGACACGATGTTCCCCTTTCTGAAAAGTGGAGAAACCGACCAGCTCTCTGCGATAGAAGCTGGAAGACCTCCCTATCGTCCTCAAGGCCACTCAACCTGCGTGTGCTAGATCCTTCGTGGTCTTTGTTCGCTGTCCATTGGCAGCGCTCGGTTTCGGCGGCTTCTTCCCTGGTGCGGCAGGCATCTCTTTTTGTGGCAAGACGCCGGCGCCTTTTTCACAAGACGCCGGCGTCCGTACCGCAGGGGCCGCCGCGATGATTAGGACTTCTCTTATCGCCATGAGCAGAACGTTCGGATCACTGACGACTGTCGCATCTGCGAATGCATCACGCTGATAAAGAAAGCCGGAAATGGAAATCACAGGGATCCGCGAGCCGGACGCTCGAAGCCAGAGGACCAAGTGGTCTTTGTCCTTTGTTGGAATGGATTGACACAGGAGGACAAGGTCGAAGTCCCCTTCCCGTAAGCGATCAACGGCCTCTCTGGGTGAGAACGCTGCCACCACGGTGTAGCCCGCGGATTGCAGGACGAGATTGCGAGTATCCAACAACTCGGGGTCCAGGCTGACAGAGAGCACGAGAGTTAGCGCCATAAAACATCCTCTTGCTTTCGGCGGAATTATTGACGCTTTCCGCCTACACAATCGATCTTTTCTTGCTTCCACAACCCTTCTGCATTTCGCTTGCAGCCGAACTTCCGACAATCCGAACCTGTGAGCCCATCGATAGCCAAACGGATCCTTGAGCCGATCCCGCGCCACCGGCATTGATTCTGCTGAATTGCGCATGTCAATGCCGTTTCGGTTTTAAGCCGAAAAGCCCGGGGCTTTTGAGAGAAGGAACTCCATTGCAAACCTATTCTTTCCGTCTCCACGGTGTCGGTCGTTTGTCGAACACATGAATATGCATTGAGCGGCGTATGATCGCTGTACATCTCTATACGCACCTAGCCCACCTCTGAGCGAATCAGTTCCCCCGGGCGGCCCACTTGCGCGTTCAGGTGCGAGCCTTATGGCTCCACGGCGCAAAGGAAGCCCCCATGAAATCGATTCCTGTTCCGCAAAAATACAAAAATCGCGTATTGGCCTCGCTGCCAGTAGTCGAAATGAAGCGTCTTGCACCGCATCTCACGCCGGTGACTCTAAAGATGAATCGAAGCCTGCACGATTCAGGTCAGATGGTCGATACCGTGTATTTTCTCGAACAGGGCATTTGTTCCCATGTAGTGACCATGGAAACGGGAAACACGGTTGAGGTGGGGATTACCGGGCGAGAAGGCTTTGTGGGTCTGCCCGCAGTGCTGGGCACCGGTCATTCCCCTTACCGAAGCTTCATGCAAATTTCAGGACACGGTTTTAGCGTGAAGGCCAAGATTTTGCGTGAGCAGTCCGAAGCGTCAAGTGAACTACGTTTGTGCTTGCAACGAAGTATCCAGGGACTGCTTGTGCAGACGGCTCTGTTGGCTGCATGTAATCGCGTGCATGATCTCGAAGAGCGTCTCGCCCGGTGGCTAATGATGTGCCAGAACAGAATACAAAGCGATCAAATACCCATAACGCATGAATTCCTGGCCATGATGCTGGGTACGCGCCGATCCAGCGTCACGGTGGCAGCAGGCATGTTGCACAAGGCTGGGCTCATCGCATATTCGCGTGGGCATGTGACGATCCAAAATCGCGAGGGCCTCAAGGATGCTGCTTGCGAGTGTTATCAGATTGTCTTCGAAGAATACGTTCGACTCGGTCTTCTTTAGATCTAGTGTGTGATCCTTCTCGACTCTGCTCTGCTTGGAGGGGTGTATGGGCTTTGCTGACCGAGATGTTCTGTGTGTGGTCTGCGGCGTGATTTTTGTGTTTTCGGCGGGAGAACAGCAATTCTTCCAAGAGAAGGGATTTTCACACGTTCCGAAACACTGCAAACTCTGCAAGGCTAAGAGGCAGGGTGGCATTGGGCGGCGGCGAGTCGAAACGCACGTCAACTGCTCGCAGTGCGGGAACGACACAACCGTTCCGTTCAAACCAACGCAGAACAGGCCGGTATTATGCGCAACTTGCTTCAGCAACAGACCGAAAGCTCCCGATATCGCGGCTAAGCAACGCGAATCGATTGGCTAATTACGATTCGCAAGTAGCCACACAACACGAAAGCCTCCCGCTCCCGAGAGGCTTCGTGAATGAGTGGAAGGGGAAGCCCGTATTTGGACCGTAATCCTCCAGAAATCCAATGTCAAGGCGTCTACACATCGAATATTTGTTGCTCTGTGATTCGCATCACGTCGCCCCACCTGAAAAGCAGTGAGAATACTCCCCTACCGATTACTCAGGGGCCCCGTCTCGGGACGGCAACAAAACAGGGAGAGACGGTTCACCGTGAAGAACTCATTTACAGCAAATCGAAAATTTATTGCAGCCCTTGAGAAGCGATCTACGCGCGTTGTTTTCAGTAGCGGCTACACTCTTTTCCGTCAGGGCGAATCCCCAAAGGGTCTCTATATCCTCTGTAGTGGCGAAGCATCTCTGGTGATGAAATCAACATCCGGTGCTGTGCTGATGACCTTGCAAGTCCCTGCCGGTTCTCTCCTGGGACTCCCTGGAATCGTGGCAAACGAGTCCTACACATTTTCCGCATCCGCTTGTCCGGGGTCCGAGGTCCGATTCGTGAGTCGCCAAGATTTCGAAGACCTGATTCGAGAGGAGCCAGGCCTTTACCCATTGGTACTCGAAGTGCTTGCGGCAGAAGTGCGATCTGCACGTCTTGCACTCTCTGGACTTTTGGGAAAGCTAGGCGGCCGACCGGTCACAATTTGACTTTCGAACTCGCAAATCGGCCAGTGTTCGGAAATCGTTGTTTGGTGAATTCGGAAATTCCTCGTAGTCGTATATCGCGCTTCATCCTCTAAAATCGGCATCGCACGACGAATTTGTGTTCGCGGACAAAAAAACTTCATTTCTATTTGTGAGGTGACTCTATGAGAAGCGCGGCGCGCCTGAAGATGGGCTACTATCCATTGCCTGAAAGCGAAGGAGTAAAACTTCGCTCACTGCTCTCCTTCGATGGACCAGCTTCAGTTATCGATCCCTGTGTTGGACAAGGAACTGCGCTGAATCTCGTCACGTACGATGCTCCAGTTCGACGGTATGGTATTGAACTTGATGCCGAACGCGCACGCATCGCCAGTTCAAAGGGATCGAGACCATCCAGGGCAACACTTTCGACGCCATTGCAAAGCCCGAATCGTTCTCGCTGCTGTACCTCAATCCGCCCTATGACTCCGAGATCGGCACCATTGCGAATCGGCGCATGGAGGCTGTGTTCCTCGAACACACCTTCCGCTGGTTGCGAATGGAAGGCGTTCTGATTCTGGTGATCCCGTTTGAGCGGTTGCATGACTGCACCGGCATCCTGAGTTCTCATTTCACCAGCCTGAAAGTCTTTCGCATGACCGATCCCGATTCAGTCCAGTACAGGCAAATTGCCGTCTTCGGTGTTCGCCACGAAGTCAGAGGCTCAGCGGTTGAGAACAATAAGCGTCAACTCCACAGCATCGGCCTCTATGGGAGTTTCCTGGAACTGGCGGAGTTGCAGCCGGGCGCGTGTACCGCCTATTCCGTTCCCCCTTCGGGCGAGGCGTCGCTAGCTATCGCGGCCTCCCTTACGACGTTTTGGAAGACATGCTTCCCCAGTCAGGGGCATGGAGACAGGTGGCGCCGTTGTTGATGCCGCACGACGATGTTGCCACAGGCCGGCCGATCACACCGTTGCATGGCGGCCACGTTGGCCTCTTGTGCACCGCAGGACTGCTTAATGGCGTCTTCGGCGAGGGAGAGAACCGGCACATCGCCCGCTGGCGGTCGGTCAAGCATGTGACAACCTTTGTTGAAGAGGATGGAGACGCCGAGATCATTCATCATCGGGAACGCTGGACCAATGAACTCCGCCTGGTCTATGCCGATGGGAGAGTGCTCAAGCTCACTGAGACCCCGGCGAAGAAGGAGGGCGAAGGCGATGGAGAATGCACACCTTCGACTCGGGCTGCTTGAGTACGTGCGCATCACGGAAAAGGCCTCGACCCGCATTCGCCTGCGGGTCGATCGTTATATAGGGGAAGATCGGCAGGCGCATCTTCTCAGCGTTTTCGGCAACGATTCGGATGTGGGCGCGATCACAGCGGCTGTTCACGAGAAGGCCACCTTCACCCTGGCCTTTCCGACGGCACGACAAAAGAAGTTTCTCTGGGCGAACATGCCTCCTGCTACAAGGGGGCTGTGACTCTGCCAGACCGAAAACATCCCGTGCGTCATCTGCTGGCTGTTTCCCAGGAACTTCATACCAATGGTAGCGCCGGACGGACGATCCTGTTGCGCTATCGGCGCGAGGAAGCGTGGGCCGCGCTGGTGAGTTTCCTGGGATTGCCCGCCGATCCGTCATGGGCCGATCACATCCTTGGAATCGTCGAGGAAAGACGCAAAATCGAGGAACTCGACGGCATCGGTTGCCAGCCTGTTTTGATCTCCGCAACGACCGAGGAGATGCTTGAGTGGATTGGTCATGGTCTGCGTTCGTGCGCTATAAGCTTTCCGAACACTAATGGACATATTGTTGGCCGCGCTACGAGAGCCTGCCAAGCACTTGTGGTTAAAGGTCACTTAGATCATCTTTTCGGCCAAATGGTCGGGATGTCCTATTTTGCTGTGGCGCTTCTATAGTCGATCTTAAAAGTGACGGCGAGCAGACGTTTTAAAGAAATTACTCGAATTTCGTGACCGATTGACTGCAGTCCGCTTCTTAGGCGGATGTCCTTCAAAACGAAGCCGACCGGTTTGTCTGACACTTTAAGTTCGTCCGCTATCGTTGCGATGTAATCGTAGCTATCCTCTAAAGTAGTGCCTACCTTAGAGCTCGCGTAGTCCCAGCACACGATTTCATTCGTAATCGAAAACGGATGGTTGAATTCCATGTCGGCAGAAAACGTATGTTTATACTCCAAATATTGCAAAGAGGTGCTTAGGTCCTTTTCGTCCTTGCTCGAAATCGCGTCAATTCCGTATGCCGAAAAAGTCAACGGACGTAGCCAGTAGCTTATCGCCGGGCTCTTAGGTGGGACGACATGTAGTGCGCCGCACCACATAAGCGCAGATATGTTGCCGATATCGGTTATGTTGTCATGATTCACGAAAACACCTCTCCCATAGGGCCGGCGCGTGCGTCGATGGCCACATAACCTGCATACTTTGGCTGATTTCAAATTCACTCTGAGGAGTCAGCCAAGTGTTTGACCAGGTAATGAAACGCAGCAATTGGGTATGGATTTACAAGATGGGCCGTTTTCCAGAGGAGCGGCGTGCCTTTCTTTTGTGACCTGAACGAGCAGGCGCATCGTATGCAGACGCTCCGGAACGTCAACAGGATCTTGCTTGCAGTCGCGGACAAGTGAACGTCCCGGCAATCAATCCAGGTCTCGGAAGTGCAGATCGTCCGAGCAGCAGGGAGTTGGGCTGCGAAGTCATGCGCGCCGCATTCCAAAGCCGAAACACCCAGGAGGCCGCAGCGAAACGGTTTGTCTACATCGCCAAGAATTGGCTTCGATTTCTTGGCAAGTGGCGTAATACGGAACGAAATCCTCAGTTCAGGGCTGAACTCGACGACTCCTGAAAGACTTTCGGGACAAACGAGGATATACAAATCAAACTCTTTCGACGCGAATCCGCACTGACACTTTTCTTCGAATGGCTTGGGAAGCAGAGCATCCCTCTAAAGGAAGTTTCGCCCCAGACTCTTACGGCGTATTTTCTTGAGAACAAAACCCGTGGCTGGAAGAAGGCAACGATCAAAGTGTATGCGCAGTCGCTCCGTGTCTTTTTTCGCTATGCAGAACAGCACAATTGGTGCGCCCCAGATTTGGCGAAAACAATCGAGAGCCCTGGGGTCTACTAAATAAGCGAGCTTCCGGAAGGTCCAAGTTGGGAGCAGGTGCGAAGTTTGATTGCGAGCCTTAACTCGGATCGCCCGGGCCATATTCGCGACCGTGCCATCATTCTGCTTTTGGCGGTATACGGTCTGCGCATCGGAGAGGTTTGTGCTCTGACATTCGATCATGTTGGACTGGACCAATGAAAAGATCCGCGTGCGGCGTCCGAAGAATAAGAAGATTCAGGACTTTCCACTTACCGCAGAGGTGGGAAACGCCATCCTCAAGTATCTGCAGAACGGTGCGCCCACAATGCTCCTCTCGTTTTGTTTTTCTCCTGCTGCATCGACATCATCGGCCAATGAAGCCGCGCCATGCCTCCTGCTCCATCTCACTTCGAGTTCGAGCTCTGGGTTGCCATCTGCCGCACTATGGCCCTCACGTGCGCCCGGGCTGCCGACAGCCGCGAGAGGACCGGGTACCCATTTGTATCAGAGAAGTACACTTCCGATTCTTGCCAGAAGACAGACTCGTGAGTACCGATCCCGCATGAGTGGTTTGAGCGAATTCCGCTACCAATAGGGAACAGGATCGGGGAGCATAGCGCCGCAGCTGCACTTCTGTTTGCGGAGCTTCAACGGGAGCCATCCTGTCACAGCCAGGGCAACGGACGCGGCGCGCATTGAGGCGTCCTGGAACCCACACTCCGGTCATTCC
>CAWFVY010000004.1:0-232143 GCA_963819365.1 uncultured Acidobacteriota bacterium | reverse complement strand
CAAAGGCGCTGCTGTTGATACATTGTCTTCACCCTGCACCACGAATCCCGGCTTCCCCAGCAGCGCACACGAAGTTTGCCGGCGGTCGCCATGATCGGCAAAGGCATGATGACCAATTTTGGACGTGAGCTAAGGTATTCTCTGCGGCAGCTTGTAAGAGCGCGCGTGTTTACTCTGGTTGCTGTACTGACCCTGTGTCTCGGGATCGGATGTAACACGGCCATCTTCAGCGTGGTCTATGCGGTGCTGATCCGGCCGCTGCCATTTCCGAAAGCGGATCGCCTGGTGTTCATCTCTGAACACGCCGCCAAGTTCGCGACCTTGTCCGCGTCGTTCGAGAACTACCGCGACTGGAAGGCGCAGAGCACGTCGTTCGAAGAGTTCGGCGCGGTGCGGCCGGTATCGATGTCACTCACCGAAATGGGGGACCCGGAACAGATTCCAGGTGAGATGGTGAGCGGGAACCTGCTGCATCTTCTGGGCGTGAATGTCATTGCCGGGCGAACACTCTCCGAGGGCGACGACACACCGGGGTCGTCGGCAGTGGCACTGCTTGGATACGGTTTGTGGCAGGGGAAGTTTGGTTCCTCAAGTAGCGTGGTGGGCCAGACCGTGATGCTGAACGGCAAGCACTACACCATCATCGGCGTGCTGCCGAAGGAGTATGAAATGCTGCAGCAGCGCCCGGATGCGGTGATCGCGATGGCGCCCTGGGCGGCAACGCTTCCGGATGACCGCTCGTGGCATCCGGGAATTTATCCCGTGGCGCGACTGCGCGATGGTGTGTCAATGCAGGCTGCGCAGGCGGAGATGACGAACATTGCAAAGCGTCTCCTGAAGCAGTATCCGGATACGAACATCGCGCTTGATGCGGTCGTCAAGGGCATGCATGAACAGCTGATCAGCTCTTCCCGCTCGGTGCTGGTGATGCTTTCCGTAGCGGTGGCATTCGTGCTTCTGATTGCCTGCGGCAATGTGGCGAACCTTCTGCTTACGCGCGCGACGGCGCGGCGGCGGGAGATTGCGATTCGGCGGTCGCTGGGAGCAAGCACATGGGCCGTCGTGCGGCAACTTATGATCGAGGGCATTCTGCTGTCGGGCATCGGCGGCCTTGCTGGAGTGGGACTTGCTTTCGCATTGCTGCCATGGCTCATCCGACAGGCCGCGAGCGCTCTGCCTGCGAATGCCAATGTGCAGATCAGTGTTCCTGTGCTGGTAGGCACCGCCGCTATTTCAATGCTGGCCGGGGTATTGTTTGGCCTTGCGCCCGCGGGACAGGTACAAACGCCCGACCTTCGCACAGCGTTGTGCGAAACCGATCGAGGGACAGTGAGCCGCGGAGCCAAGGCTCTGCGTGACGCACTCGTGGTGACGGAGATTGCGCTGGCGCTGCTGTTGCTGATGGGCGCGGGATTGTTCCTGCGCACGCTTTCGCGGCTCTCCGATGTGAGCCTGGGATTCTCGAGCGATCATCTTCTCGTCGCCGACCTGCCTGTCTCGTCGCAATCGCCGGGAGGCCCCTTGCAGCCGGTGAACTTCTACGAGAATACGATCCGCCAGCTTGGATCTCTTCCGGGAGTCACCGCGGTGGGAGCGGCATCCTTCCTGCCGGTGAGCGGCGACGGATCGATGCTGCACTTCAATATTCATGGCCGGCCGCCGCACGGCGCGTCTGAATACATCCTGGCGAACTATCGAGTGGTCAGCTCCGGATACCGCGAGGCTCTGCGCATGCCCATCATGGAGGGACGCTGGATCACCGACGCGGATCGCGAAGGGAGCCAGGCGGTGGTGGTCATCAATCAGGCGATGGCACACACCTTTTTCCCCAATGAGGACGCAATCGGAAAGCGGATGCAGGTAGGAGCGATTCCGGATGACTCGGTGCCGTGGATGACGATTGTGGGCGTAGTGGGCGACATGAAGCAATCGCTTGTCGCGGATTCATCGAGCGAAATGTATGTCCCGTTCCGCCAGGCCGATCTTGTACTTCCGGTACGAACCATGAGCGTGGTCGTGCGTACTTCCTATGATCCGCACGTAGTTGCCGGAGCGCTGACGCAGGCGGTGCACCGCGTGAATCCGAACCAACCGGTGGTGCGGGTGAGAACGATGGATGAGAACGTCGCGCAGAACTTTGCCCAGCCGAAGTTCCGCAGCCTGCTGCTCTCGATCTTTGCAGGCATCGCGCTGGTGATCGCGGCAGTGGGAATTTACGGAGTGATGGCCTATTCGACTGCGCAGCGCTCCACCGAGATGGCGATACGCATGGCATTGGGATGCAGCACGCAACGCATCTTTCTCCTGGTGGTGAAGGATGGCATGCGCAAGATCGTCTTCGGAATAGCCATTGGGCTTGGCTTGGGATTCGTGTTAGCGCGGTCGGTGAAGTCGCTGCTGTTCGGCGTATCCACGGCGGACTCGGTCACGCTGGGGATTTCGATCGTTGTGATTACCGCGGCGGGCTTGCTGGCTTGTCTCGTTCCGGCAGCCAGGGCGGCACGCATTCCGATCGTCGAGACGATTCGCGAGAACTGACTCGGCAGATGAACCTGGCAGCTTCGGACCTAGAAGTACCCAAGCCATTGCAGAGCTATAAGTCGTCGACAACGGATGAAGGACGGCATGACTGCTTTTGCCAGAATTCTATCGCCGGTAGATTGATTGCCTGTTAGGCTCGAGGTACCGTTTTTACCCGGTAGTCTTTGATCGGACCGTTCGTGGCTGAGGCTCGTGTTCGGGGTGTGTCTGCGATCTTCCTCAAGAGCGGCTGATTCGTTTGCGGGTCTCCGTTGGAGGATGGGCTTGTGATGGAGCTTCGGATTGCAGATCTCAACAAGGTCTACAAAGGCGGCGTTCGCGCGCTGGATAACGTCAACCTCACGATTCCTCAGGGCCTGTATGGGCTGCTTGGTCCGAACGGCGCGGGCAAATCCACGCTGATGCGTACGATCGCCACGCTGCAGGAACCGGATTCGCGGCTCGATCCATCTGGACGGCCTCGATGTGCTTCGCTCCAAAGACGAGGTTCGCAAGATACTCGGCTATCTGCCTCAGGACTTTGGGGTCTATCCCCGCGTGAATGCGGAAGAGATGCTCGATCAGGTGGCACTGCTGAAAGGCATCACCAATCGTCGTCAACGGCGCGAGGTCGTGTGCATGAGATGCTGCATCGGGTGAATCTGTGGGAGCACCGGCGCAAGCGGCTTACCGGTTTTTCCGGAGGCATGCGGCAGCGCTTCGGAATTGCCCAGGCGTCTCCTCGGCAATCCTCGCCTGCTGATTGTGGATGAGCCGACTGCGGGACTTGATCCAGGAGAACGAAACCGCTTCTATAACCTTCTTGCCGAGATCGGCGATAGCGTGATCGTGATCCTCTCCACGCATATTGTTGAAGACGTGATGGAGTTATGCAGCAACATGGCCATCATTCACCTAGGCAAGGTTCTGTTTGCGGGCTCTCCCGATCATGCGGTTCACGGTCTCGAAGGCAAAGTGTGGCGGAAATCCGTGGCTCGCGATACAGTGAAGGAATACACGGCGCGCATGCATGTGATCTCAAACAAACTGGTGGCCGGCAGGCCGCAGATTCACGTTTTTGCCGAATCCCTGCCGGAAGATGGATTTGTTCCAGTGGCTCCAGATCTTGAGGATGTCTTCTTTGCCAGCCTGGCTGGGCTGAATCAGGAGCGCGGCATGTTTCATTTCTTCTGGTTTGAAGTTCGATACTGGCTGCGTTCCGTCATGCTGTGGGTCTTCACAGCGATCGTTGCACTGCTGGCTCATGCTCGCGATGAGCACCGATCAGGTCCAGTAGGCGGGCGCCATCGGCAATACCTATCGCAATGCGCCGTTTGTGATCGAGCAGTATTATTCCGATCTTCTGGTTCGTCACGCTGCTGATGGTGACGGCGTTCGTCAACTCCGCCGCGGCGCGCGAGTTTGCGTATGACATGAACCAGATCATCTTTACCAAGCCCATCCGCAAATTCGATTTTCTGATCGGGCGCTTTCTCGGTTCGGTGGTCGATTTCCACCGATCCCGATGGTGGGCATTTCGGTGGGCGCGCTGCTTGCGAAGGTGATGCCGTGGGCTGATGCCGACCGGTTCGGGCCGAGTGGTATGCTCCGCGCACTTGCATGGGCATCCTTGTCTTCGCCCTGCCCAACACATTTTTCGTCGCGGCGATCATCTTCGCCATTGCCGCGCTTGACGCGCAGCACCGTGGTCTCGTTCCTCGGGGCTTGGGCCTCCTGGTCGCCGACATTATCGCCAGCGTTCTTACCCAGAAGCTCGACAACGAAAAGCTCGCGGCCATCGTCGATCCGTTTGGCAACGACGCGTTCGCGCTGATGACCAAATACTGGACGGTGGCCGACCGCAACACACACGCGCTCGGATTCACCGGCATGCTGCTGTGGAACCGATTGATCTGGGTGGCTGCCGGGATCGTGATTTTCGCTTTTGGCTACTGGCGTTTCAGCTTCTCAGAACGGGCAACCGCTACGAAAAAGAAGAAAGCCAAGGACGCTGCGGCCGCACCCGAACTGAAGCCCCTCATTCTGGGCGGCTTCACACTGGACTTCAGTGCAGGTGCGCGGTGGAAGCAGTTCCTGGCAACCGTGCGACTCGAGTACCGGCCGGTTGCTGAAGACGGTGACCTTCATTGTCATTACATGCGCCGCGCTGGTGAACTGCCTTACTGCGCTCATTTTTACTGCGCGCAGGGGTTCGGGCTTACGACGCGCCCCGTTACGTATGCCTTGCTCCAGATCATCCAGGGATCGCTGTACATGTTCCTCGTGGCGCTGATTACGTTTTTTGCCGGGGTTCTGGTCTGGGAAGAACGCGATGCGCGAACCGATGAAGTGCAGGATGCGCTGCCCGTTCCGGAATGGCCAAATTACCTGGCCAAGTTCATCGCCTTAATGACTGCCATTGCGTCCATTGAAGTGCTGGTGATGATCGTCGCAGTGTGTGTGCAGGCCGCGCACGGATACACACGCTTCCAATTGGGACTTTACATCGAAACTCTTGCTGGGCCAGGGGCTGCTGAGCTTTGGATTCTTTGCGGCGATCGCCTTTTTCATTCATGTGCTTTCACCGAACAAGTATGTGGGCTACTTCGCTTTCATTGGAGTTGGTAGTTGCGAATGCGTTCATGTGGCGACCGCTGCATGTAGGCACGCGCATGGTGCGAGTTTGGCAGTCTGCCGAGAATGACATACTCTGACTTCTTCGGATATCAGCCGTGGATTGAAGCTGGTGGTGGTTCGCGCTGTATTGGACGCTGTTCAGCTTCCTGGTTGCTCCGCTAGCTTCCTGCTCTGGCAGCGAGGCCGCGATACTCGCTGGAAAGCCCGCCTGAAAACGCTCGAGACCGCTTCTATGGGCCTTACGGTACAGTTACGATCCGTGATCCGCGACTGCATTTCTCGCTGTGGGCGCCTGGGTTTACTTCAACACTGAAGTGTTGAACCATGTGCGAAGCGAAAATGATGGACTCCGGCAGCCAGGCGGACTATGAAAAGACATACAAAAGCTTCCAGCTCGCTCCCCAGCCTCGTGTGACGGATGTGCACTACGACATTGCGATGTACCCGGAGACACGCGAATTCGTGATGCGTGGAGCGGAGCAGATCAAGAACGAGACGGCAGCCCCAATCGATCTCATCTATTTAACCGTTGATCGAAACTTCACTTCGAGCATCCAGCTGCCGGGCGCGCAGCTCGCGCAGAACGACAAACGGCTTGGATACCAGCGTTTTAAGTTAACAACGCCGCTGGCGCCGGGGAAGAGCGTCACGCTGTCCTTCGATGTGGAGTCGCATCCTCAGCGGATTTGAAGACAATCTGTCCATGACTGGCGTGGTTCAGAACGGGAGCTTTCTCAATTCCAGTCGGCACCGCAGATCGGCTATCAGGAGGGAAACGAGCTTACCAATCCGAACGATCGAAGAGCGATTTGGGCTAAAGGAGAAAGACCCGATGCCGAGCTGGAACGTGATTGTTCAGCCGACTGCACGAACACCTATATCAGCAATAACTCGGACTGGGTCAATGTCGACACGGTGATCAGCACCAGTGCAGACCAGATCGCCATCGCACCTGGCTCGCTGATGCGGAATGGCAACAGGATGGGCGCAATTATCTACGAGTACAAGCTCGACCATTTTGCGTTGAATTTTTATTCCTTTCTCTCTGCGGGCTACCAGGTGCAGCGGAGTAAGTGGAACGGGATGGATGTGGAGATGTACTACCTGAAAGAACATCCGTGGAACGTTCCCAAGATGGTGAACTCGGTGGAGAAGTCATTCGCCTATTACACCGCCAATTACGGGCCGTACTTCAACAAGCAGGCCAGGATCGTTGAGTTTCCGCGGGTTGCTTCCTTTGCGCAGGCGTTCCCGGGAACCATGCCGTATTCGGAATCGATCGGCTTCATTGCCAGATATTGAAAAGCCCGATGACATCGACATGGTTTTCTACGTTGTGGCGCATGAGATGGGCACCAATGGTGGGCACACCAGGTGGTTGGCGCCAACATGCAAGGCGCGACGGCGTTGTCAGAGACCCTGGCGCAATATTCGGCGTTGATGGTGATGGAGAAGGAATATGGACCCGAAACGATGCGCAAATTCATGCAATACGAGATGGATAACTATCTGCGGTCGCGCGGCACGGAGCGGCTGAAGGAGCGGCCTCTGTTACACGTGGAAGCAAGCCAGGGTTACATCCACTATCGCAAAGGCAGCGTGGTGATGTATTACCTGAGGCAGATGATTGGAGAAGATGCGATCAACCGTGCGCTGCGGAAAGTGCTGGCCCAGTATCGTTATGCGCCGCCGCCGTATCCCACCTCGTGGGCGCTGGTTGACGCGTTGCGCAGCGAGACGCCAGCGCAATACCAGTACTTGCTCAAGGACCTTTTCGAAAACATTACCTTTTCTCGAACCGCGCAACGGACGCGACGGCCCACAAGCGTACCGACGGCAAATATGATGTGACGGTGAATGTCGAGACACACAAGTTCACCGCCGATGCTAAAGGCGCCGAGCAGGAAGTTCCAGTGGACGATTGGATTGAGGTGGGTGCTCTGGCTGCTCCCGCAAAGGGCGAACGGTACGGCAAAGTCCTGGCGCGGCAATTGGTTCACATGACCGGCAAGGGTGGAACGTACAGCTTCGTGAGCGGTTCGATTCCCGATAAGGCCGGGATCGATCCTCTGCTCCTGCTGGTGGATCGGGTGCCGGACGACAATATGAAGAAGGTCGAACTGGTTCCCTGAAGAGGGCTAAGCCCAACTATGTACCGAGCCTAGTGGAGGTCATCGAGTCGATCCTCGGACTAAAGCTCCGCAGCAAGCACCGCGAAACTCTCACTGAGGTCTTGACGAAAATTAACGAGGTTGATCCGTACTGGGCAGAGCAGGCGACAGAGGAAGCGATTGCGGCCACGGCGCATTCGCTCTCTCTGCCCACGCGAGCGGCAGAGAGAGCTTGTAAGTGCGAGTTACTGCTGGGTTAGCTCGATCACCTGGATTGAATATCCTGGCATGGTATGGCGCAGATGCGATCCCTGCACCGGGACGGTGCTGTCGATCGGAACGATGGCCCTGGGATTATCGATGGTATTGGTGGACTGGGTATCCTTAGCGGTCAGGCTCACGAGTTTTGCGGAGGCTGCGAGCTTCGCGCCGGAGAAGTCGATGTCAACCGCCTGCGGCGTAGAAGCGCCATTGACCAGCTTGAGGTAGAGCTTCTTCTTTGCGGCGTCTCCGGTGATGGAGTAGAAGAACTTATCGCCCGCGCCCTCAACCTTCGACGCCAGCGTGTGATCGCCGAGATACGAGCCGAACATCACCTGTGCGTAGTAGGCGGGCGAGCCGTAACTCTTCGCGGTGTTGTAGCCGATAAGGTCAGTCTCCCACTGCATGCCGCCGGGGTTCACGTTGACGAGCAACGGCGCGTACGACGCCATGACGACGAGATCGCTGTTGCGTTCGAGGCCGGTCATCCACGCTGCATCGCCGAGAGCGGCGCCCATGTTCGGCGTTGGCGAGCCTTCGCGCGTGGCCCACTCGCCTACGAACACCTTCGGCCCTTTGCGATCCGCCCGGTCGAAGTGTCCACCGTCCCAGTGAAGCGGGGGAGTCGCGCTTTCCTTCGCTGCGTCGTAGTGGTCCGCATCCTTGAAGTTCTGCGTGGCGCGAACGTAGTAATGTTCGTCGATCACATCCACCTTCGCACTCTTCACGGGCGCGGTTGCGATCAATAGCAGATCGGGATACTTCGCCCGGATGGCCTTTGCGAACTGCTCATAGCGCGCGTCATAACTACCCGAGCGGTCAAACCATTCCTCGTTGCCTATCTCGACATAGGCCAGCTTGAACGGCTCCGGGTGGCCATCCTTCGCGCGCTCAGCGCCCCACTTGGTGCTGGCCGAACCAGTTAGGTATTCGATTTCATCCACTGCGTCCTGCACATAGGGCTCGAGGTCTGCGCCGGGATTCACGTGATCGCCGCGCAGCGAGTAGCCGGCATAGACGGCGAGCAGCGGCTGCATCTTCAAGTCTTCGCACCACTCCAGGAACTCGAGCAGGCCCATGCCGTCGGTCGACCAGTAACCCCACGGGCTCTCATGGCCGGGGCGGTCGACGCGCGGACCGATGGTCTTCTTCCAGTCAAAGTGATCGGGAATGCGGTTGCCCTCTACATAATTGCCGCCCGGGAAGCGCAGGAACTGCGGATGCATCGCCGCCATCTTCTCCATCAGGTCGGCGCGGAATCCGTTGGGACGATTGTGGTAGGTGGGCGGGAAGAGCGACACAAGCTGAAGCCACAGCTTGCCGGCATGGCCCACGCTGAGGGTGAGGTGATTGGCCGAGCCTGTCTCGATTGCGCCCGTCTTCAACGTGAAGGTCTGCTGCTTCCAGTCGGTGCCAATGCTGTCGACCTTTGCTGTGGCGAGAACTTTGCCGGTTTGATCGGCGACGAGGCTGACGGTCACCGGGCCCATATCGGCCGCGCTGGCTTTGGCATAGAACGAGCCCTTGTATTCGGTGTTGGGCTGGAGCGCGAAGCCCCACCAGCCGGTGTTGATGATGCCGGCCTGGTTCTGCGGGTCGGCCTGTTTTACGTCGAGCTTGAGGCTGGACTTGAGAGCCGCACTGGGGCCGTTGCTGCCGTCGACCTGCATCGCGGCCGAGGCGTTGCCGTTCTCGAGCAGATACCAGTAAAGGGTGCCGCTCCAGTCGCCGCGGAACGTGGCATTGCGCACCATCTCTGCGTAGATGCCGCCCTCGTAGGAGTAGTTGATCTCCTCGGTCATGAGGCCATAGAGAGTGGGACTGACGGAAGTGGTGGGCTGATCGGGGTGAATCGTAAGGGTGGCGCGGCTCTGCGCGTTGACCGTGGCGGCGAGGACGAGGGCGGAGCACGCAAAGGCGCGCGTAAACGCTTTCTGAAACATGCGGTTTGACCCCTGTTCGAGACTCGCGAGGAGTATATCGCATTGGCCGGGAAATGCGATTTACTCCTCGCTTCGAGCCGTCAATCCTGTCTAGAACAGGAAGCCAAGCTCGAGGACGCCGCGGGTCTGACCGGATTGGGTACCCTGCGGCCCGAAGGCATCGCCTACGGTGAACGAGTTGGCATGCACATACGACACGTCGCCGCGCGTGAAGAACCGCTGCTTCTGCCACGTTGGAGTTCCCGTCAGCGACCACGCCGCGCTGCCCGGCCCGTAGAGCATATTCAAGGACTGCTCGGTTGCGCTGCCGTTGCTGGCGATGTACTCGCCCCTGCCGGCTAGCGAAAAGCCGTGATTGATGCTGTGGGTGACCAGCATGGCTCCGCCCTGCGCGGACGCTCCACTGGGCACGCCAGCGGCGGTGTTCGTGGGTACGTTTCCATACTGCCACGTTGGCTCGACGATCCAGTTGCCCTTCGAGTAGGTGTAAGTCAGCGCATACATCGAGCCGTTGTTCTGAACCGGGGTCGCGGTGGTGCGGTAGGCGGTCTGCGACAGGTTCCCCATGCCCTGGAACGCAATGCTGTGCGGGCCGCTGGTGTAACTCAGCGATCCGCTCAGCCAGGAGTAGCGATTCGAGTAGTAGCCGTCATTCCAACTGAGCGAAGCCGCGAATTTGCCCACGGCCTGATTCAGTTGCACGCCGCGGTTGACGGCATTCTCCTGGTTCCACAGCAGACCGCGCTCGATGTTCATGTTCTGGAAGGAAAAGGTGTACTCGGCGCCCATGAGGGTGGGCAGCGAGCCGATCTGGATCGACGTATTTTTGGCGGGGACGAACTTCACGTACGCGACCGGGACGGGACTCCACAACTCGGAGATGTTCTTTTCGGTGGAGAGAAACGGCAGCCCTACCGAAAGCACGTTGTAGGCGCCGGCCTGTACGTAGAACTGCCACCAGCCGTCAGGCTTCTGCACGAAGACCTGGGCGTTGCTGAGCGCCGCCTGGGTGTCGTTGTCGCCGGCGACGGGACTGCCTTGCCACAGGCCGGTTCCGGTGAGTACGCCGTTGATGCTGATTTTGCCCAGCGGTCCGGCATCGACAACGTAAGGCGGCGCGGCCTGCAGCGGCCCTGTGATGGAAGGCGTGGGTAGCGGCGAGGGAACCGAGGGCTGCGAGGACGGTGCGGGTGTTTGCGGTGAGGGCTGATCCTGAGCAGATGCGGCGGAAGGGATGGCGAGAAGGATGACGATCAGGGAGGAGGATGCTAATGCGAGGTAATGAGATTTGCGATGCACGGCGTTCCTTTGGGCCCACGTTGTATACCGGGTGACCCACAGTCAGGAATACGACGGGACCGCTTACGCATGCATAAATCGCGCCTAAACAATGCATAAAGGAAGCACGGCGGGGGACGCGCCGCAGCCTGAAAGGGGGTCCTTCGCCTGCGGCTCAGGATGTTGTGCTTAAAGAATCCAGCCGCCGCCCACAACTTCGTCGCCGTCGTAGAAGACGGCGGACTGGCCGGGAGTGACGGCGCGCTGCGGCTCGTCGAAGAGGGCGACGACCTCGGCGGCATCTGCGTCGCCGGCGCGCTGGAGAGTAGCCGCGGCGGGCTCGTGGCGGTGGCGGATCTTGATCTTCACGCGCATGGGCGCGGTGAGGGCAGGGATGCTGATCCAGTTCACGCGATTGGCGCGGAGGTTGCGCGTGGTCAGTTCTTCGTCGGCGCCGATGGTGACGCGATGGCTGGCCGGGTCGATCTGGATCACGTAAAGCGGCGTGGGCGAAGCGACCTTCAGTCCCTTGCGCTGGCCAACGGTGAAGTTCGAGATGCTCTCGTGGTGGCCGAGCACGCGGCCATCCGACGTCACCAGCTCGCCTGCCGTGTCGGGCATCTGCTCGCCCTGCTCTTCGAGATAGGCGGTGAGGAACTGCTTGTAGTCGCCGCCGGGAATGAAGCAAATCTCCTGGGAGTCGGGCTTCTCGGCGAGGGAGAGTCCGTGCTCGCGCGCCACCCCGCGCACCTCGGGCTTGGTCATGCGGCCAAGAGGGAAGAGGGTGTGCGCAAGCTGCTCCTGGGTGAGGCCGAAGAGAAAGTAGGTCTGATCCTTGGCAAGATCGGCGGGGCGCTTGAGGATCCAGCGCTTGCGTGCCGGGTCGTACTCGTTGACGGCGTAGTGGCCGGTGGCGATGCGGCTGGCGCCGATGGAGCGCGCGGTCTTTAGAAGCTGATCGAACTTGAGGTGGTTGTTGCAGAGAGAGCAGGGAATCGGCGTGCGTCCGGCGAGGTACTCGCTCACGAAGGGGCGGACCACGTCGGCCTCAAAACGCTCTTCCTGGTTGACGACGTAGTAGGGAATGCCGAGGTGCTCGGCGACACGGCGTGCGTCGTAGACATCATCGAGCGAACAGCAGCGGCCGGCCTTGGGCGCTTCGGGGATGCCATGCTTGCCGGCGAGACGGGTCTGATCCCAGAGATGGAGCGTGAGGCCGACGACCGAAGTGCCGGGCTCCGTCCGGGCGAGGATCGCCGCGACGGTGGACGAGTCCACTCCTCCGGACATGGCTACAGCGATGGTGTCGTTGTGCGGCATTTCTCTCAATTCGATTCGAGCGGGCCGGCGAGGACTCCACAATGGCGGGGAAGCTAATGTGCCTGGCCGAGGCCGCTGGGGTCGGGGTTGTCGATGCGCCCTATCTGATAGTTTACGGCGGTTTTGCCCAGGATGTGATTCTGGACGGCGATCGACTGCGCCGAGGAAACCGAGATCAGGATCCGGCCGGGGCCGGTTGCCTCGAAGGCAGGGACAAGATCGTCCGGCGACTCCGGTGTGTAGCGGAAGATCAACGTGCGCTTTTTGAACCAGTTACGGCGCGATCCAGGCGGCTGGTGCGGTGCGGCGTACACGCTGACGGCTTCGGTCTTGGTGAGGATTCCGCAGGAGTTGTGTTCGATTTCGAAGTCCCAGCCGGCGACATCGCCCAGTGCGCCTTTCGGCTCAGAGGTGCAGGCCCAGGCGGTGAGGGGGTTGAACCCGCGCGTGGCGCTGCCCCAGAGAGCCGCTCCCAGAGGGACAGCGCCCGCCACGCAGAGGATCAATGCGAGAATGACGAACTTCGAGGTGCGGGTGAGGGGTTTGCCGCGACGGTCGCCGACGGTCACCGGATCAACCCAGAGTTCCTGCTTCGATGGGCGAGACTGCCCGGAGGCGCCGCACCGCGTCGGGCACAACGGACAGAGCGTGATCCACGTCGGCATCGGTTGCCGTCTTGAGCAGGCTGAAGCGCAGGCTGGCGCGGGCCCGGGTCTTGTCGAGGCCCATGGCCATCAGCACGTGGCTCGGCTCGGTGGCGCCGGAGTGGCAGGCCGAGCCGCCAGAGATCGCGACGCCCTTAAGGTCAAGCGCAATGACCAGCGCCTCGCCCTCCACATGATCGAACCAGATATTCGTCGTATTGGCAGCGCGGGGGACGGGTTTGCCGCCTGGATCGGCCCCGTTCACGCCGGTGCCCGGCAGGCGCAGAATCTCGCGCTCCAGGCGGTCGCGCAACGCGGAGACGCGGTCGATGGTTCCGTCTTCGAGGCTGTTCATGGCGAGTTCGGCTGCCTTGCCGAGGCCGACGATGCCGGCGACATTTTCAGTGCCCGCGCGGCGACGGCGTTCGTGGCTGCCGCCTACCAGAAGGCTCTCGACGGGGGTTCCGCGGCGCACGAACATGGCTCCCACGCCTTTGGGCGCGTGCATCTTGTGGCCGCTGATGGAGAAGAGGTGGCAGCCGATCCTGCGCACGTCGAAGGGGATCTTGCCCGCGGCCTGCACGGCGTCGATGTGGAAAAAGGCGCCAGACTCGGCGGCGATTCCGCTGATCTCTTCGACCGGCTGAATGACTCCAGTTTCATTGTTGGCCAGCATGACGCTGACCAGGCGGGTATTCGGCTGCAGGGCGGCGCGGATGTCGGCCGGGTCGATGAGCCCACTTGGCTGAGGCGCAATATAGGTAACGTCAACGCCGCGCTGAGCCACGTTCTGAGCTGCCTGAAGTACGGCGGAGTGTTCGATCGCTGTGGTAATAAAGTGATCGCCCGGACGCAGAAGGCCGAAGATGGCGGTGTTATCACCTTCGGTGCCACCGGAGTTGAAGACCACTTCAGCCGCGTGGCAGTTGAAGAACTCGGCCAGAATTTCGCGGGCCTGATCGACTCCCCTGCGGGCCTGCTGGCCGTGCAGGTGAATCGAGGAGGCGTTGCCGAAATGCTCCATCCAGTATGGATACATGGTTTCGACCACCTCGGGAAGCAGAGGCGTGGTGGCATTGGCATCCATATAGACCCGGGTCAGGCGCGGATCTGACGGCGAGACGACCATATCCAAAAGGGTAACAGGCATCAAAACGAATTGAATCGTGATTCCGAAGATGGCTCCAGGGCAGGCTTCCTTGTAGGTTGTCGTCTAACTGATCCCTTTTTGTTATCTATCCGTTGCGGGGCTGATGGATTAGCCCACCCGCTTCGCGATTGCCGTGGCCTTCAAACCGAGCATGGTGCTGGAAAACGGCCACCAGCCCGCGATTGGTGAACACTCGGCTAAAAGGCTCATGACAACTTGAGATCGAAATTTGTAGCTGTTAAACTGAGAGCTAAGTCGTCTCTTTTCCTACCCAATACACTAACGTAAATTCGGGCCCCGGTGGAGGTTACTATGGAATGTTCCCATTGTTTTCATGATGAACTAAATTCGTCGCGCATTCGAATATCTGATGTCTTTCAGTTGGTCATTCTGCGCGTACCGATGCGATGCAGCCATTGTCGCTTCCGCCAATTCAAGAATGTGTTCAAGGTCCGCGCATACAGGAAGCAGCAGAGAGCTTTGCGCAGGGCTGCCTAGGCAGCTCGATGGATTTCCTGCGATTTTGATAAATCCCGGTGTGCGAGAAACGGGGAAGGCGGTTTCACTCTTTCACTGTCGGGAGGCAGGGCGAGCGTCAGGTCTTGCGAGCAGAAGCGTAGCCCCTTTGATTGCGCTGAATGAATTGCATATATACAATAACCTTTCAAGGGATCCTGATGTCTTCCGATGCTTCACCCACTCGTGTCCTGATTGTTGACGACGAAATCTCCATTCCCGATAGCCTCTCTCTGATTCTTCAAGCGAGAGGCCACCGGGCGCGGGTGGCCTATTCCGCTGAGGAAGCGATTCTCATCTCCGATCATTTTGTGCCGCAGGCGCTGATTTCGGATGTCGTCATGCCGGGCATGAACGGTCTGGATCTGGCCGCCTATTTCGACGAGCGGTATCCGGCGTGCAAGGTGTTGTTGATCTCGGGCAATGCGGTAGGTTTTGGCTTGATTGAGGAATCCGCCAGGCGCGGGCACTACCACTCAATTCTTCCCAAGCCGATTCATCCTGCACAGATACTGCGGTTTCTGGCGATGTGAGTGTCGGCCGCCTGAATGTGGTCGACGGCGCTTCTCAGCATGTAACGGTGGCAACCCCCCGTCCCAATCCTTCCAGCGACCGTCTCATGTCTCTTGATGTCGCGATCCGCAGCCGGTCTGCTACAGTTCCGTCACGCAGCGAAAGCGGCTGCGGGAGGATATCCATGCAGATGAGTTTTCGTATCGCGGGCCGGGTGCTCGCGGCTTTTCTTTTCGCCTCATTGCCGGCGCTGGCGGTCGGCCAGAGCGCGGACAATAAGCCAGCCAAACCAGCCATCGGCAGCGCGCAGCCTCCGGCCCAGATCTACGGCAAGCTGCTCTCGGGAATGGAGAAGGAGTTTGTCGATCTGGCTGAGGCGATGCCCGAGGACAAGTACAGCTTTGTGCCGACTCAGGGCGAGTTTGCCAAGGTGAGGTCGTTCGGGGACCAGGTCAAGCATGTGGCGGAATCGAACTGGTATTTCTTCGGCGGCCCGAACATCACGGAAGACCAACTGAAGGCCAAGAGCGATGCGATCGAGAAGCTCACCAGCAAGGCCGATATTCTGCAGGCCCTGAAGGACTCATTCAAGCAGGCGCATGCGCTGGTGGATGGCACGACAGCTGATAATGCGTTCACGACCACGGCGCACGGCACCCGGGCGGGCATGACGTCATTCGGGCTGGCGCATCTGATGGACCACTACGGGCAGTTGGTGGTTTACCTGCGGATGAACGGGGTGGTACCGCCCGCCAGCCGCGGCGGCAATATGTAGTTCGCCGACGAATTTCGGGGTTGGAAACCCAGGCTGGAGTCAGAATTCGTCGTCCGTTCCCCGGGTATGGATCCTGAAATTGGGATTCTCCAGCCCTGATTCCGCATTCCGAAGGTGCGTCAGGGTCTTGCGATAGAACCATGCGGCTGCCAATCCGCCTGCCAGGGCGGAGGCAGCCGCGACCGCGCCGACTTTCATCCAGGCCGGAAGCTGGGTACGGGCCTTTTTTATATTGTTGGATAGATCAGAAACTAAAGGTTTTGTATCGTTCTCCATCTCTTGCTCATCTCACGGATCAAAATTGTCCTTCATTGGACGTCTCAGCCTTTCAGATGATTCAGAGAAGAATTCCACAGAAAATATCAATTTCTGTATTTGCAATTCCCTGCATCTATAGTATTGTGTAGTTATTCCGGTGACGAGGGTGGTTGTTCCACCGCCTTCGGCGCCGGAAGTAGTTTGCGTCACTGGCCTCCCGGCACGAACAGCTCGACCGTTCGTGCCGTCTTTTTTTGTGCGCAAGATGTCGATTATCGGTTTGCAACCAGTGCAGGGACGAACGCTAGACGGCCTCGAAGCGCTAGGACGCTCACTCTGCAATTCGCCCTTCGTCTACAATTCTCTAGAGAGCCTCGATTATGAAGAACTTCCTCAGCCGCCGCTCACTCATCGCCGCAGGTGCGGCGATCTTCACGGTTGCCAGTTACGCGCAGTGGACCAACCCGGCAGAGGATGTGCCGGCATACCATCCGTCGGCGCCGCTGAAGATGAGCGCGCTGCCGCCTGTCCTCGCGGGCGACAAGCTTACAGGCGAGAACTTCCGCTATCCGTGGCAGGTGCACGTCTATCAACAGACGGCCAAGGTGGGGAACGTGATTTATCAGCTCCCCTGCAACTGCCGCTGCGACCGGGCGCTGGGCCACACCAGCCTGCGGAGCTGCTTTGAGACGCTGCATGGTACCGAATGCTCTACATGCGCGAAGGAAGGCTTTTACGCCTACCAGCAGACGAAGCTGGGCAAGACGCCCGCGCAGATTCGGGCCGGCATCGCCAAGCACGACTACGAGTCGATCGATCTCGAGAAACAGTGACGATCGCACGCACGATCAGGATGGCCGCGCTGATTGCGGTGCTGAGTGTCGGGATCGTCGCGCTCGGATGTCAGCTCTTCTACCTCCACTGGCTGCGGGCAGTGGTGGCGGCGGGAAACCGTCAGCTTCTTGAAACTGCACCTGATGCGCTTGATCGCGATCTGCGCGCCGCGCTGCCCCCTGGCACTCCGCGAGCCGCAGTGGAGGCGATGTTGAGGAGCCGCCACCTTGAGTACAGTTACGACGCCGCCCACCATCTGATTCGAGCCGCGGCCCCGGATCTGAAGGGTAGCAATCCGCTGGCGCAGACCAGCCTGCGCGTGTATTTCCAATTCGACACCCAGGGATCGCTCAAGACGATTGATTCCAAGGTCGTCAATTCGGGTCTCTGAGCCGTTTCAGCGTAAGATAAGACATGCAGCACGGCCCACCGGCCCGGCTCGCACCGAAGCACCTCTCCAGATCATCTAAGGAGAGGTCGTAATGGGGGCGTCACGGTTTCGACGGGATCGATTGCGGCACAGGAGGCATGTCGGGGTGTGGGCACCCGTAATCGCCTGCAAAACAAAAGTTGCCAACGATAATCTGGCACTTGCTGCTTAATTAAATAAGCAGCCGTCCCTCGCGGCTTCGCCTATGGGCTGCGAATCGGACGTCATTCAGTAGGCTGGTTGGAGCGGCTCGGTCCGGGCGGCTTCCGACGAGATCAATCGGACTAGCTTTTGGCGCATCTTGTCCGTTCTGAGTGCCAGAGGCGAAAACATGCGGAACCGGACAAAGCATGAATGCTCCTGGCTGACAGCGATTTCGGACGCGGGTTCGACTCCCGCCGCCTCCACCATACTTATCTTGGTCATAATTACGTCGCATCGTTTTACGCCAAATCCCGCGTACGGGGTGCGGATGTGCCGTGGCACATCTGAGCCGCGCTACCTTAGTCGCGTTTCACCTTCGACCAGCTTATAGCGATACTGATCCCGTTCCTCTGACGCCTCCTGCTGGCGAAGCTCAGCCAGGCGCTTCAGCAGAACAGGGATCTCAGCGTTGTCATGGCCCTTGCGAAGCGCCTGAATGAGGTGATACACGGCCGACTGGTCTTTCGGGTCGATTTCAAGAGCCTTTCTGCACTCCAGAGCCGCTTCCCTGTAGTGTCCCGACTGCAGGTAAAGCTTCGCCAGCACGCTATGCGCCGGGCCCAGAGACGGCTGCAGCGTAACCGCCTTCTTCGCCGAGTGCAGCGCCGTCTCGAACTCGGCAGTCGCCGGGTCAGCGCCCTGCTCGGTGATTATGTCTGCCTGGAGATAGAGCAGAATCGCGTCATCCGGTCTTTGCGCCAGCTTGGCTTTTACCCCGGCGAGAGCTTCGCTAAGGTCGTTCCTCTGCACGGCCGCCAATCCCTGCGCGGCGGCGCTCAGTGACTGCGTTGGATCGAGATCGTACGCTCTTTCAAAGTCGGCTTGTGCCTTCTCGTACTCCGCAAGCTGAACGTAGAGAACACCGCGCGCAAAATAGAGAGGAGCGGCATTGGGCTCTAACCCTATGCCGTCGTTCATCGCGTCGATTCCCACCTGGAACGACTGGTGCGCAGCCGATAGCGCGGCAAAATCTACGTACAGGTTCACGCTGTGCGGGTCGAGAATGATCGCCTGCCGCAGGGTGTCCACGGCCTTTTCGGTGTCGTGCAGGTCCTCGTAGGCCACCGATGCAAGTTCCAGCGTCCGGGCGTCCTGGTTGGCCCGAAGCAGCGGTTCCAGCGTTTCGATCGCGTGCTGCGGCTGATGGGCCATCAGTTGAACCGACGCGAGGATCATGCGTTCATGTGCGTCCTCCGGGTTCAGATTCACGGCCTTCTGAAATACATCCACTGCCTCGTCGAGGCGTTTCAACTTCACGAGGCAGGTGCCGTATGCGTGCAAGCCAGGCGCGCGCGTATCGAACAGCGACCGTGCCTGTTCGAAATGAGGCACGGCCTTCGCGCAGTCGCCCTGTTGATACTCGAGCACGGCCAGCATCCCATGCGTTGTCGCGTCAGTCGGGCGCAACCGCACAAGATGCTCCAGCAGCGGAACTCCTTCCGCACTGCCGGCCTCGTACTCAATCTGTGCGGCCTTCTGGAGCGCCGTAATATCATCCGGAGCAATCCTGAGCGCACTCCGGAAAGCGCCCAGCGCCTTGGCGTTATCGCCCTTCCCCTGCCACGCCACACCCTGCATGGTCCATAGCTGCGCGTCCCTGGGACGCGTCTTCAATTCTGCGTCAATCAGATGCAGAGCCTCGTCGAACCGCTGATCGCGTAAGGCCGAGATGATTGCCGTCTCGCGTGCTTCCGGTGATTGCGCGAAAACGATGGGAAGCAACAGCAAAGCCCCTGCGATACACAGTGTCATTCGCAAACGGATTGTCCAGGATGGATTCAAGGTTCACTTGATAGAAGCTGTCTTGCTGATGCTGCCCTCGATTGTAGCGGCACGCCAATCGGCATCCCAAAAACATTGGCCGGCATTCCTGAACAGGAACGCCGGCCAAGGCATGCTTGCATCGATAGCTGAACTAGAACGACAGCCTTCCGCCAATCTGCCAGAATCTTGGCTCATGGGAAGCCGTTGCCGCACCAAAGCTGCCATCGGGAATGTTCATATCCACACTTCGGCGTAGTTTGCCCGATTGAAGAGGTTGAACAGTTCGAAACGGAATCTGGAAGTTAACCCGCTCCGTGATCGGCGTGTCCTTGTAGAAGTTTGCATTGGTTTCGTAAAAGTTCGGCCCGCGGAACTGCATTGGCTTTTCGTTTCCACCTCTGCCGAATGTAGGTACCGCGAAATTCGATTTCGGGATCGAGCCCGTCAGCCACTTACTTGTTGTCTGTTAGCTGGTGATAACTCGTCGCATCCGGATAGTCCAGATTGTTGCCATCTGCGTTGTAGTCACCGCTTCCCGGCGCAGACCCACCGCCGGATTCGCAAGCGACGGGCATGGAGGCGCGTTCGTCGACGTGTCCTGACACACCGGGGCGTAGCCATTGAAGTTCGCCGCCGTCAGCGGATAGCCCGATTGGTACATCATTGTCCCGCTCGTGCCCCATCCTCTCGTCAAGTTGCCCAATCAGTCCTTTGCCATCATTCATCCCTCTTCAGTGAATAGTTCAGGCTGAGCGAGAATCGATTGGGCACGTCATATACCGCGGGAGCGTAGTATTGCCCTGGATTGTCCGGCGTTGGATAGGCCAGTGCAGTTGTCCTTGGCGCTCGAGTGCGTGTAAGACGCATCGATGAAGCCTCGCGAGAAGCGTCCCTTCAGGCCGACGTAGAAGCCGTTGTAGTTCCCCCAACGATCGTTGTCGGCGTAGGTAATCGATCCGAAGCTCGGATTGAGCCGCGTCGGCGCTCTTTGCTCTCGTGATGAATCAGGTCTCCGGGCCTGCACGTTCACATCCACGCCGTAGGAGACCAGTCCGATCGCATTGCCATTGCTGACGACGTTCCACTGAGTGCGAGCCAGTGTATCCCGCCGATGCTGCAAATGTCCTCGTTAGCTTCCGCACCACGCTGACTGACCAGATATTCGCCATCGGAGATTTCAGCAGCGGATTGATTGCTCCGATCGCGAAGTTGGCGCCCGCACGCCGCCCTGCGAATTGAGCCCTCCGGGAACGTCGGGAACGTGAAGCCAAACGGCGGTTTATCCCCCGTCCCCAGCCCGAAGATGGGTGGATGTTGCGGAGCCGGGAAAGAACACGCATCACCAGGCCCGGAGGGCTTCCGCGAAATTCCTCCTGCACGTTGGCTGACGTCAGCCAGTTGTCATACATTCCGAAGCCGCCTCGGATCAGCCCAGTCGCCCTTCCCCGTGGATCCCAGGCCACGCCAAATCGAGGGCTGAAGAGATTGTTCACCGAGTGCAGCAGTGCGTTGTGGGTCGCCTTCGCGTATCCATTGGCAATTTCCTCTGTTGCGGATGCGCCCGTGCCCAGGTAGAAGTTACCGAACACCGTCGCATCGCTCTTCGACCACGGATTTCCGCTGTCGTCGTAGCGCAGGCCCAGCGTGAGGGTAAGGTTCTTTCTAGCTTTCCACGTGTCTTCTACAAACAACCCAAACGTTCTGGAAGCCGCATCCCAGTTCCACAACTGCTGGTTCCGGTCTGGGGTTATACATCACGCCGTTTTCATTGCTCGGCGCGTCCTGAGCAAGTTTCAGCAGGTTGTCGAATGCGAACTTCGGCTGCGACCACGGACCCTGGAACGGTTCCACATCATCGCCGTACCAACCTTCATAGCCGAACCTCAGCGTATGCGTGCCGCGCACATGCGTCAGCACGTCGCGCCAGTGCCAGTTGTGCTGGATAAAGTCGCCCTGCGCAAATCCCACGCCGTACGCCATGCCGCCGTCAGCATTGATTCCGTTCACTGAAATCGACGGCACCGTGTAGTCCTTCGCCCCAGTGCCCAGGTTGCCCTCGACTCTGCTTTGGCCTGCCGTCACCTCGTTCAGCGTGCTGGCCGAGAAGGCGTGGGTCCAGGCAGCCTGCCCGGCTATCTGCCACGTGTTGTTCAGGGCAGAGAATTGCGGCATCGGCGACGCGGCACCCGTTTCCAGCAAAGTCCGATAGAGGCTGACGTAGATTCGTTCCTTCTTGAACCCCTGGTCGATGCGCCCAAAATACTGCGTGCCGTTGCGAATCTGCGTTGCACCGAACGAGCCCTGGTCGATCATCGGCAGATTGCAGGGCACGCCGTTCTGGCCCTTTGTCGTCCGTTGTTACCGCATGCAGATGCCGAACACATCCTGGGCTGTCTGCTGCACGCTGATGGCGCCAACTCCCACCGGCAGATACGTGTTCATCACGTGACTTGACCCCACCGTACTCGCCATAGTGTGTCTTGCGCATACTGGATGAAATCCGGAGATGCGAAGGTCACCTGGCCGCCCGCGCTCGCCGACGACCGCAGCAACTCGACCGCGAAGTAGAAGAAGCTGTTGTGGTGGGGAACAATCGGCCCGCCAATCGCATAGTTCATGTTGTTCGAATGGAATGGCTTGTAAGGATTGTCCTCAGTCACAAAATGCTGACTGGCAAACATCCCCTGATAGTTGAACCAGTCGGATGCCGAGCCGTGAAACTGCATCCGTGCCAGACCTTGTGGTGAACATCGTCACCAGGCCGGCAGCACGGCTATGTTCCACTGAAAACGTATTCACCTGGATGCTGGTTTCTTGAATCGAATCCGGCTGGGGAGTCAAATTCAACACCCCCTGCCTGATTCCGCTGGTCACGTCCAGGCCGTCCACCACGTACTGGTTGTTGTTCTGGCCTTGGCCGTTGGCGCTCGCGTCTACCTGCTCTTCTGTCGAGAAGTTATCCACTCCCGATGCTGGGCTGCCGGATGCGCTGGTACCCAGGCCGGAAACTCCGGGCGCCATCGTCACCAGTGTCACAAGATTGCGGCCCACAATCGGCAGTTCCGCCACCGCGGTGTTTTCAAGCGTCAGTTCGGTTCGGCTCTCCGCTGTGTCTATGATCGGAGACTCGGTGGTCACGGTTACTGATTCCGACGCGGAGCCGACGCGCAGGGAGACAGGAAAATCAAGGTTCTGTGAGGTGAGCAGGGTCACTGTCGCTTCGGACTTCGCAAAGCCCTGGACTTGTACGGAAATCCTGTACTGTCCCGGAGGAATGCTCAAAAAGCGATAGTTACCTGACGTGTCGGTGGTTGCGGTGTTGGAAACGCCCGTGCCTGTGTTGACCAGGTCAACCTTTGCCTTGGCCACACCTGCTCCGGTCTGATCCTGCACAACCCCTTGAATGCTGGCGGTGAACTGTGCGCTGGCGGGTATCGCCATCAGAAGCAAACAATGACGCACAGCAAGGCGCAACGGCGGGTCATCCTGAATCCTGCCATGGTACCTCCATGAAAACGCATCCTGGGGTCCCGGGGATAAGCCTGCATCACTGTCGTCTTCTACTCCGCGCCTTGAGACTGGCGTCGCGCAGAAAACGTTTCCTTGATCGTGGCCAGTTTTATAACTCCGCATTTGCAGCCTAGTCAAGACGTTTGTTCTCTAAATGTTTTTGCCCTTCTCGGGGAAACGGTCCCTCAGCGGCTCCAGCCCTTGTTCGGAACCACTCCCGACCCCTCCCGCAACGTGACCAGTTGCTTCGAGGCGATCTTGCGGTACTGTTCCTTCAGACCCGACGGCCAGAAAACGTCGAGATCGGCCACCGTCGCCGCGCCCAGACCGAAGTGCAGCCGCGGATCGTTGCACGGAGTAGAAACTCGACTGGCTCAGCACGCTCCTGCGCCTGCGTCTTGCCGCCGTAATGTGCCACCACGCGCGCTCCGATCGCGCTGCGGTTCGATTTCGTGCCTCCCAGTTTCACCTTCAGCCAGTTCTGCTTGCCGCGTCAGATCATTGCGCAGCAGCGAGGGCGGCTCGTTCATGTTCATGATGAGAACGTCGATGTCGCCATCGTTGTCGAAGTCGCCGAACGCGCAGCCCCGGCTGCTGTGAGCGCGCCGCAATGCCGTCGCCGGCCTGCGTCTCGATCAGCTCCTCGAACCTGCCGTTGCCCAGGTTACGGAAGACCAGGCGCGGCGTGTTGTAAGGATAGTGCGGCAGCTTGCGTTCCACCTCGGGGTAAATGCTGCCGGTGACGAAAAGCATATCGGGCTAGCCATCGTTATCGAGGTCCGCGATGCCTGCGCCCCAGCACATGAAGCGGGTCTCGACTCCGATCCTCGGAGCGCGGGTAACCTCCTCGAAGTTCCCCTTCCCGTCATTGCGATAGAGGCCGCTCGTGTCGTCGATGAAATGCGTCTTGAAAAGATCCAGCTGCCCGTCGAGATTGTAGTCTCCGATTCCCACACCCATGCCCGCCTGCTCCTTGCCGTCCTCGCTCAGGGCGACACCGCGCTTCAAGGCCGTCGTCCCGAAAAGTCCCGTCATGGTTGTTCATGAACAGCAAGCTTGGCGTCGAATCGCAGGCTACAAAAATATCCGGCCAGCCGTCATCATTAAAGTCCGCTCTCACCGCGGTCATGGCGTAGCTGCCGTCGCCTTCGCAATCCCGGACTCCACGCTCACGTCGGTGAACGTTCCATCCCCGTTGTTGCGGTAGAGCAAGATGCCGCCCGGTGGGAAGCCCGCGCGGCCCGCAGTTCACCGGAACGCCTTTCCAGTTGCAGGTCGATGTTCGCGCCCGGCATCGGGCGCATGCTCGAAATCGAAAATCCAATGTAATTGGCGACAAACAGATCCAGATGGCCGTCGCGGTTGTAATCCACGAACGCGCAGCCCGCTCCCCATCGCGTGCGGCCCCGTATCCAGCAGTCCGGCCTGCTTTGGTCACGTCGGTAAACGTGCCATCGCCGTTGTTGTGGTACAGGCGGTTCTGCCCCAAGTACGTGACGAAGAGGTCATCGAAGCCATCGTTGTTGTAGTCGCCGACGCACACGCCGTATGCCCAGCCGGCCGGCTTCAGCCCGGCCTTCTCGGTGACATCGGTGAAGGTGCCGTCGCGATTGTTCTTGTACAGCCTGTTCGTCGCCTCCGGCGGATCGCCGTCCAGTCGTGTGCCCGACAGCAGAAAGATATCCATCCAGCCATCGTTGTCGTAATCGATGAATGCGCAGCCGCAGCCGTTGGCTTCGAGAATGTACTTCTTCGAATCCGACTGCCGCCGTAGATCACAGGCGCGCGCAGACCCGCCTGCCTGCGCCACGTCGGTGAAATGTGCATTGAAGGGCCTGCCTGAAGGAGCGGGCTTGGCCTGCGCCTTCACGTCGCGCGTGGCGATCCCCTGGTTCTGAGCCAACAGGTTCTGAGTCAGCAGCCACTCTGAGGATGCGCACAACGAAAGAGCAACGAAGGAACGTCGAGATATCGGCATCAGGCTGCTCGCTTTGAACCGGTCGCGTTAAACGCCACCATTATCGTTAGCCGCAGCCGGCAAGTAAAGTCACCAGCCCGCGACCTGCGCACCTGCAACATCTATTTCTGTTCCGCGGAGGGAGAAACTACCAGCTTGTAGCGGTTGTGTTCGGCCTCTTGCTTTGCCGCATCCTGCCGCGCCTTGGCGAGTCTCTTCAGCAGTTCCGGAATCTCCCCCGTCTTGTTGGTTTTCCGTAGCGCAATCACCAGGTGATACAACGCGCTCTGGTCCGCTGGATCATGATCCAGCACGATGCGGCATTCCTTCGCCGCCGCTGCAAAATTCCCTGCATCCAGGTCATACTTCGACAGCACATTGTGTGCGGCCGTCAATGATGGATTGAGTTCGACAGCCTTTTGCGCCGACTTCATCCCCTGAACGAATTCGGCCGACCCCGGCTCGGGCGCCGTCTGTGAAATGATCGCGCCCTGCAAATACCAGAGAAACGCGTCGCCCGGTTTCTTCGCCAGCTTTGCGCGAACCGTAGCCAGAGCCTGCGCGGGATCGCTCTGATTTCTTTCCTCGGCCACCATCCCCTGGGCCGCCGCGCTTTCTCCCACGCGCGGATCCAGCGCCTCAGACTTTTCGAAATCCGCCTGCGCCTTGTCGTAGTCCGCCAGTTGGACATAAAGCACGCCCCGCGCCAGGTACAGTTCCGCCGCCGAAGGCTGAAGCTTCAGTCCGGCATTGATCATCTCTATGCCCGCGTCGAACGACTGATGCGTCATCGCGATGTCCGCAAAGTCCACGTAGAGAGACGTGTCGCGAGGATTCTTCACAATGGCTTCGCGCAGAACCTTCACCGCGTTCCGAGTATCCTTATTCGCCTCGTAGGCGTTGGCCGCCAACTGCAGCGTCGTTGTGTCAGGGTCCGCATTGAGCAGTGGATCGAGAGTCGCCAATGCATCCTGCGCACGCCCCGAATCCAGTTGCACCGCAGCCAGGCTGCGCCGCGCGCGCAGATCGTTGGGATTCTCCGCAAGCAGCCGATCGAAGACAGGTATGGCCTTCTCGCTCTGCTTCATATTCACCAGGCAGAAACCGTATTCCTGCAATGCCCCCGGCTGCGATGCCAGCATCGACTCACTCGCCGAAAAATGTTCCACTGCGGCCGCGCAGTCCCCCGCCTTATATGCCAGAACCCCGAGCATGGCGTGGCTGGTCTCGTTGCCAGGTTCCAGCTTGAGCACGTGCTCCAGCAGCGGATCCGCATCGGCGCGGCCCGCTTCGTACTCCAGTTGCGCCGCGCCTTCCAGCGCGGGCAGGTAATTGGGAGCAATCTTCAGCGCCGCGCGATACGAGATCAATGCCTCGTCGCGATTACCTTTTCCCGAGTACGCCAGCCCCTGCAGCATCTGAAGCTGCGGATTGTCGGGAGCCGCCTCGAGGGCAGGCTTGAGCAAATCGAGAGCGTGATCAAACTCCCCGTTACGCAGCGCGGCCGTTATCGAAGCAACGCGATCGTGCAGCGTCTGCCCGAGAACTGCACCGCCGAGCGCTACCCACAGCACAGCCAGTTGAATCCTGCCCGAATATGACTTCATGCCTCACTTCCACCGCCCAGTAAACGGCAACCTTGTTGATATTGACTGGCACGGTCCACTCGTACTGCACCCACGCGGTCCTTCCCGGCGGTTTGGTTCAACCACGGATTCACTCACGGCTTCCGGTATGGCAGCCGTAGGTTGAGATTTGTCACTCATGGCTCATTGAACCGACGCGAGGGTCATCCGTTCATGCGCGTCCTCCGGGTTCAGATTCACGGCCTTCGGAAATACATCCACTGCCTCGTCGAGACGTTTCAATTTCACGAGGCAGGTGCCGTATGCGTGCAAGCCAGGCGCGCGCGTATCGAACAGCGACCGTGCCTATTCGAAATGAGGCGCGGCCTTCGCGCAGTCGCCCTGTTGATACTCGAGCACGGCCAGCATCCCATGCGTTGTCGCATCAGTCGGGCGCAACCGCACAAGATGTTCCAGCAGGGCTCACATTTTGTTCTTCCCGGATAAAGGTCTATCGGGGATCTGAAACCCGCGCCTTAAGATGGCCGGGGCGCGCGTGCCAATAGTATCGCGCTTCAAACGTGAGGGCCACTCCCAGGGTCGGATACGCATCCTTGTGCCGCCGCCCTGTCGCGACATTGCGGCTACGATTCAGCAACCTTGGCTCTGCTCTAAACCGCCAGGATCTTCACGCCACTTGCCGCGAATTCATTGGCTACTTGCTCTGTGATGCCGTTATCGGTAATCAGCAGGTCAATCTCTTTGGGAGAACACACCACGGCAGGACTCACCAGGCCAATCTTGCTCGAGTCAGCCACCACAATCACCTGCCGAGCCTGGCGCGCCATCGCGCGAAACACCGCGGCCTCGTCTGGCTGGATGAGAGTAGCTCCGCGTTCCGCATCCACGCCCGTTGCACTGAGAAAAAGCCGATCCATCACCACCATGGCAAGCGACTCAATGGCCGTAGGTCCCACGAGCGAGAACGCGCCCGCCCATCGCAGGGTGCCACCGGTAAGAGTCGTATGCAGCCGGTTGCTCGAGCTCAGCTCCATCCCGATGTTTACCGCATTGGTGATGATGTTGATGTTTTTCCGATGCAGCAACTGGCGAGCCACCAGGGAGGTTGTGGTCCCCGCTGAAAGCCCGATCGTCTCGTTCTCCTGCACCAGCGCGGCAGCAGCTCTCGCAATTCGCTGTTTCTCGGCTGCGAACCGGTCTTCGCGCACGTGGAACGAGGCGTCGAACCGGAACGGCTCATATACCGGGCCGCCGTTGCCGGCCAGCATCGCTCCACCAAGCGTGCGGGTGACAAGCCCGCGCGTCTCCAGGCGGATCAGATCGCGGCGGATACTCGCAGGCGAGGCCTCCAGCGCCGCTGTCAGTTCCTCTACCGACGCTCTCCCGTGACTCAACAGCAGGTGCAGAATCTCTTTGGCGCGTTTGTCAGTCTTGATAGACATATCTTGAAAAAGCGCGTCCCGTCTAGAGGAATTGGAAGAACACGGCTATTGTACGTGGGTGCGCGTTGCGGTCGCGATCGCATGCAGTACGGATTTGAATGCCCGCACGTCGTCTTCCTTGACCACGTAGTATGCGAATCCGCCCTGCAAGTCGCTTCCGTCAGCTCCTCCGTCGTAAGCAGCGCTTTTTACCTTCGTGCTGAGCGATGTGTGCACATCGCGAATGCCCGAGCGCAGCGCAATCTTGCGCACATTGCCGATCCGGATACCGCCGCCCGCCATGATGCGTATTCGTCCGGCGGCTCTCTGTTGCAACCCTGCAATCGTGTCCAGACCTTCCATCGCGCCCGACGGGCCGCCTGCGGTCAGCAGCCGATCGGCTCCGCAGGCGATCACATCTTCCAACGCCGCATCAAGGTCCCTGCAGACATCGAACGCGCGATGAAATGTGACTTGCAACGGCCGTGCCAGCTCGATCAGCTCCCTTGTGTGGGTCTCATCCACCGTATCATTCTCCTTCAACACGCCGAGAACGACACCATTAACACCGTGTGCTTTGGCGGCCGCAATGTCACGCCGCATCACCGCCAGCTCAGGTTCGGAATAAACGAAGTTACCGCCCCGAGGCCGAATGATGACATAAAGCTGGATGTCGATCGCCTCTCGCACCATGCCGATCAGACCCGCGCTTGGGGTAATCCCACCCTCACTCAACGCACCGCAGAGCTCGATCCGTTCCGCCCCTCCCCTGGCGGCAGCGATGGCCGACTCCACTGAATCAACGCATATCTCAAGATCCATGATGACTATGTCTCTGACGTTAGAAGCACGCGCGGCCGTGGCCCCGTTTTACGCGGCTCAGAATGTATACCGCAGTGAAAACTGCAAGCGGCGCTCTGTCGACCGCGTGCCCTGCAGCGACACATTGCCGAACGTTGCGTTGCTGATTCCGGTGTCGGGATTGCCGTAGCTGACAATGTTGAACGCGTTGAAGGCATCGAACCGGAAGCCGATCGCATGTCGCTCCGTAATATGAAAATCCTTGAACGCTGACATATCCGCGTTAAAAAAGCCCGGGCCGTGTACTGATCCGTTGCGGGAGGTGCCGAATGCGTTCACCGCAGGCACGCCAAAGGCGCACGCCCCGTCGTCCACTCCCGCCGTGGTGCACGGTGTCGCCGAGCTGTCGGTTCCGAACCAGTTGTGATTGCTGCGGCCGTGAACTCTAAGCGGGCGATATTGATTTACGCGGCCGCTTCCATAGCTGTTGGCATTGTTCGATCCGCCGGTGATGGTCTGCGGGAAACCCGAGTAGTGGACGATCGCGGTCGAGAGCTTCCATCCGCCGATTGCCAGATTGGCCACCCGGCCGATGTTCGACAAGTAATCCTGGCCACGGCCGAACGGAAGAGCATAGACGCCCGTCGCGGAAAAGTTGTGGCGCACGTCATAGCCGGCCGAGCCGTAGTCGGCAGAGCTGTCGTAGTAGTTCTGAAACGCGCCGCTAAACCCGTTGACGTTGAGCGCATAATTGCCCAGGCTGTTGGTCATCGCGCGGCCGTATGTGTAGTTGGCGGTAAACTCCAGCCCGTGTTTGACGCGCTGGCGAAGGACGACCTGGAGAGCGTTGTAGTTCATCATCGCGCGTGATTCGGTAATCAGCAGACCATTGGGGCCGATGCCCAGCGACGCATCGATTCCGTTCACGCCGATGTATTGGTTGTTGTAGTAGGGAGCGGACGTGGGGTCGCCGTTGACCTTGTATTGGTTGACGTTTCCGTAGTCTTCAATGTGGTCGCCCTTCTCGCCGATGTAGCCGGCCTGCAGCGTGGCGGTCTGGGTGGGCGCATATTGAAGTGTAAAGTTCCACTCCTGCACGTAGGCCGGCTCGACGTGCTGCGGATACACATTGAAGGTGCCTCCATACTGCGTGGTTCCGCCGGTGAAACCCTGTTCGGCAGTGCGAGGCATGGTGACAGCGCCGGGCGCGGGAGACGTCACAGACACGTTCACAGCCTGGATGAACGGCGTTATCGAGGTCAGGCGCTGATTGAATGAGTTGCCTTCAAAGAAACTGTTGGCGCCATATCCTCCACGGACAACGAATCGGTCCGTGAGCGAATAGGCGAATCCGAGGTGCGGCATCCACTGGCGGAAGTTGGGCTGATAACAGGCGCGATTGCTGCACAAGCCGGCCCCGGTTGGAGCCCCGGTGGGAATGTGGGACGCATAGAGCACCTGACCCGTTGCCAGGTCAACGGTCCCGGTCTTGTCGTGCTGTTCGACCCAGGGCTGGTCAAATTCGTAGCGAAGCCCGAAGGTCAGCGTCAGGTTAGGCAGGATCTTGAAGTCGTCCTGCGCGAAACCGGCGATACGCCATTGCCGCTGTCCGACATTGATGCTGGACAGCGTAACGGCAGCGGACTGCACACGGTCCAGAACGAAATCGGCGGCGCCATATCCGCCGGCGTTTTCTGCTGAAGGATTCGCGGTGAAAGCGCCTGTGTAGTTCAGCGATCCCAGGTATCCGTTGTTGTTGCCGGTGGGATAGTTGTTCTGGTAGCGGATGCCCTGCAGACCGAAGCTCCAATAGTGCCTGCCGTGCTGCCAGCTCAGGTTGTCGTAGTAGCTATAGGTGTTGTCAATGAGATTGTTGCCGTTGTAGGCCGCGGTTCCAACGTTGCTCAGGTTTCCATTATTGAAGTTCTGGTTAGTAAAGCCCTCATAAGCCTGCCCCGTAAAGCTGATGCCGACCTTCTCGTTGCCATTAGTTCCAAAGAAACCCGTCGGATCCTGGGGCAGCCCTTCTTGCCACTTGGTGCGGGTGAAGCCGGCGCGCGCGGAGTTGATCAGGTTGGGCGAGAAGGTGTGTACCCAGGTGCTGCCGAACAACCAGGTTGGAAACAGATTGATTCCCGGAAAGGTTATGTCCAGCACGGCCGTCTGGCCGTCATAGGCGGTGGACATCGCATAGAAGCCGGTAATCTTGTCAGCCGGATGGGGATCGTATTCAATCTTGATATCACCCTGGTTATTGGCCTTGTAACTGCGCTGCGGCCCCTGGTAGTTATTCTGCGCGATTCCATCCGAGGGAGTCAGACACTTTCCCCCTGCCGGTACAACCGGGCTTGCCGCGCCGCAATCGGGATAGTACTTGGGATTCGCAAACAGAAACTTTGCTACGGGGTTAACGATGGGCACGCCCATGTTATTCGCATAGGGCGCGAAGTGGTTTTGGGAATCGTACAGTTGGATCGGATTCGACCCGCTGAGCAGCACCGAGAAATCGCCGTTCCGCATGGCATCCGGTATCACGCTCGCAGTGCCCTCACCGCCCTTGTGCCAGCGCGATCCCAGGTAATCAACAAAAAAGAACAACTTGTTGCGCAGGATGGGGCCGCCCAGCGTGCCGCCGAACTGCGAAAACGAGAAGGGATTGATCGGAGTGACCGGGTTCGTCAGCCCATTGGAATATGAGTTGGCATTGAATCGATAATTCTGCGCGTAGCCGTATGCAGAGCCGTGGAACTGGTTAGTGCCGCTCTTGAGAATACTCACCACTGCGGCGCCGTTCATGTTGCCGAACGAATTAGGCGAGTTGGCGGTAATCACCTGAACCTGCTCCAATGCCTCGGGCGCGGGACTATACGAGATGAGATTGTTGTAGTCCTCGTTCATGTCGATGCCGTCAAGCGTGTAGTTATTGGCCTGCGCGCGGTTCCCATTCATGTTCGGAACGTCAGTGTAGTAAGTACTGCGCTCGAAATTGGTCGGTCCGGACGTACCCGCAGTGTCGACCGCGCCCGGCACGTACAAAGTCAGGGCAGAAAAATCCAGGCCGTTGAGCGGCAGGTTGGCGATGGTGTTGGAGGTAAAGGTGGTGTCGACGGTGGGCTGATCGGTCTCCAGTATCGGGGAGGCGGCAGACACGCTGACCGTGCTCTCGGCGCTGCCCACCTTCAGACTCACATTGAACTTCGCTGTCTGCAGTACTTCGAGAGTGAACGGCTGTAAGACCGTGGTTGAGAAGCCGTTCGCCTGGATTGTGACCTGGTAATGCCCGATGGGAAGAAACTCGATGGTGTAGACGCCGGAGGAGTTCGTGCTGGTGCCGGTGTCGACTGCGGTATCGAGGTTACGCGCCACGACGCGCGCTCCGGTAATGGCCGCTCCAGAAGGATCCGCGACCTCACCGGTGATGGAGCCGGTCACCTTCTGGGCATGTAAGAGCGGGATGCATGCCGACAGGCTCAGTGCACAAACGAAACTGATCCTGAAGAATATTGATCTCATTTGCGACCTCACTTGAATTGCTGCAGGTGTCTCTGTTCGGGACTCGCAGTTGGCAGGCGGTCGCACCCGGGCTCACGGAGGCGGTCTGTCGCCGCCGGAGTGCACGCCTCAACTCTCGCTCGAACAGCCAAATCGCCGTAAGGAGAACCATTGCGGTCTTGCAGGAAGTCTCTGTGACGGCTCACAGAAGTGAAGCAACATTACATGAAAGTGAAAAATAAATCCATAAAAATGATTACTGCGATCATTTTTATGGATTCTCGGAAGGCTTGTGATTTATATTGAGCGGCATCTTTGGAAGGCCCCGAAAGGAAAACAGCCATGACAGCGACTCCCCTCAGCGTGCGGCGGGCAACCCTTGCCACCGCGCTCTCGTTCGCTTTCGCAACTGCGGCCCTGGCACAGGTAGTGGTGGTGCCACCTGATCCGCAGATCGGATCCTCCAACCCCATCACCGCCGAACCGCCCGTCTCCCGGCCACACACAACCCCGTGCGTGGTGCCGCTGTTCAGCGATCTCGCCTTCGCCGATTTCACACCGAAGGTCTTCAGCTACACCCCGCCGTCCGCCTGTCCCGGCCCGTGGGCCAAGGTGGTCTTCACCGCGGACTTCACCGTGAGCGCCGGCCGCCAGTTCGATCGAACCGCTGCGTTCTATCTCGGTCATGCCGGCATCTACTACGGCACCACCGCGGAGCCCCGCAAAACCCTCAGCCCGTCGTGGCACGTGGAGCGCGACGTGACGGATCTGACTGCGATCTTCAGGTCCGCGCAGACCGGCGAAGCGAATATTGGCAACTTCGTCGGAGTGTCTGGCGGCGTGACCTACGACGGCATCATCTACGCCAACGCCGCGCTGGAGTTTTACCCCGCCGGTCATGATGCCCATGCCGCGGTCACGCCTGACATCGTGGTTCCGGTGAATGGTGGTGGCGGCGACGCCGGCACGCTTAACACCACCTCCGACACCATCTCGCAGAGCCTGGATCTGCCCACAAACGTGGAGCGCGTCTATCTCGACGTCATCGCGCAGAGTCAGTCAAACGATGAGTTCTGGTACTTCTGCGTTCCCAACGACCAGACCACGAATCTCGAGAGCTGCGGCAACACCGCCTTTCGCGAGACTGAAGTCTGGATCGACGGACAGCCTGCGGGCGTTGCGCCAGTGTATCCGTGGATCTACACCGGCGGCATCGACCCGTATCTATGGGAGCCAATTCCCGGTGTGCAGACTCTCGACTTCAAACCGTATCGAGTCGATCTGACGCCGTTTGCGGGCGTGCTCTCAGACGGCAGCACGCATACAGTCGCGGTCAGCGTATACAACGCCAACAGCTACTTCCTGGCCACGGCCAACCTGCTCGTCTACCAGGATCACGGCACAGCCAAGGTCGGTGGCGCTGTCACCAGGAACACGCTCCGCATGGCTCCAACGCCCATGGTTGACGAGGACATCACCACCGGCGCCGGTCCCACATACACTGGCACGGTTACCGTTGGCTCGAACCGCAGCTTCGAGATCAGCGGATACGTCAACACTTCGCACGGACGCGTAGAAACCACCGTCAACCAAACCGTCGACTTCCTCAGCAAGCAGAAGTTCGATGTAAACGCGAACACCGACGATCAGAATGCCCAGCAAATGACCACCGTGGATTCCCGGACCACCACACGGGGAGGCTTCAGCTCGGGTGTGACCGAGCAACACTTCTCTTATCCGCTGACGATCGACTATTCCTTCGTCGTACATGCGGATGGCAGCTTCAGCCAGACCACCACCAGCGATCAGCTAGACCTTGTTCGTGAAGTCAACAACACGGGGTGGGGACCGGCGTCTGTGAGCAACGAAAGCAATGAAGTTCACGCGACAGACACGCTCAACTGGGATTCAAGCGGCAACTTCCTTGGACCCACGGGAGCCAAAACCACGCAGACCTATCGTCTCCACACGTCGCCCGGGCTTTGCTACGACCGCACCATTGCCGCCGCCGCACAGGTACTGACCTCGGTGACTGACGGCCCTGGCTGCAGGCATGACGGATCAAGCAATCCGGCAAGAGAGTAAAGGCCACTGCGTGAGGATCTCGGTCGAATCGGTGCCGAGATGGGCGTGTGCATTGTCAGATGAATTCCGGCGAGCAGCTCAAAATGATGCGGCTCGCCGGCTTACCCCGTTTGAACTTACGTCGCCCTAAAACACAACTCCAGGGTCAGCTATTCAACTGCGCAGCAAGCTTTTTCATTGCCGCGTTTTCGCGGGTAACTTCGCCCGTCTCTCGATTATGCAAAGCGATCTCGGCAGCGATTGACCGGCCGAGAATTCGCTGATCGATATTGCCAAACCGACCAGGCACGAGTCTTCCCAACCAGGCGACCCACGCCGGGGTATGAGCATTACCGACAATAATGCCGGGCCGAAAGATTGCGAGACGGGCAAAACCGACGCGCCGCACGGTGTCTTCCTTCATGCCCATTACCCGGACATAGCGAAAGCGGCTGCGAGCTGTGCTTCCTGCCGCAGAAAGCAGGCAGAACTGGGCGATTCTCGCGTCATGGCATCCGCGCGCAAACGCTCCCACGACGCCGACTTCAAGTCGTTGCAATTCTTCCTCGCTCCAGCGCATCGATCCAGAACCGACACCCACGCAACTCACAGCGCTTGCAGGGCCCCCGCTCAAAACTTCTCGGGCAAGGATGGCGGTGCGCTCGGCAAAATCAGCAGCGCCGGTATCAAGAACCACGTTGCGCACCCGCGATCGCGCCGCAATGGGCTTTCTGGTCGCCATCACCACTTCCCGGCACTCCGGAATCGCCAGCAGTTCGGCGACCGTTGCGCCACCGACTTGCCCCGTACCGCCGAGGATAATCACGGCGAAATCCTGCTTCATAAGTAAGACCTCTGCCTAGTAAGCGTGACACCGGTAGGCCTGCTTCGTCATCCTCCGCCCCATCATTCCGGCGAGGTTGACCTGAATCGAACCGAGGTATCACGCTAAGGGGTTAAGTCACTTTCCAAACCTGCACGACTACCAGGTCGGCAAATCGCTCGGCATTTCCCAGAAAGATCGATCTTTTGAGCCAAGCGTATCGTCCCTCGGGTGGGTAAAAGCGTGGGGTGGTCCGGAAGTAGTATTGGTCCGATGGAACGGTTTCGCCCGCAGCAAGGCGGGCAATGACCTCCTTCGAACCATGGCGGACGCCCTGGTTGCTCACTCCGATGCGGATGCCTTCTTCAGTTTCAATTACATATCGGGCGTCAACAAATGTCAGGCCGTCCAACTCGACGAACTGCCAGTCTGCTCCCCCAGGCAAAACACGGCCGGATATTTGCGGCCCGTGAAAGGTTCCGCCTGTAATGGGAACATGGCGCCTCGTACCGCACGAGCCCTGTCCGAGTTCGAGCGTAGGGCCAATGTTGACGCGCAACTCGAGGGTGAATTCAAGTTGCGGAGATGACGTTGGATCAACCATCAATACCCCTTTCCTCGCCCTATTCAGCCCCAGACCTGTCGTGCTGTCTCAACCACAAGCTGCAGCTTGGCCCACTGTTCTCCTTCGGTCAGCAGGTTGCCTTCCATTGTGGAAGCAAAGCCGCATTGAGGGCTGAGGGCGAGCTGTTCGAGTGGAAGAAATCGGGACGCCTCCTCAATTCGCCGAAGAAGATCGTCTTTGCGTTCAAGTTCGGGGCGCTTGGTGCTGACCAGACCGAGGACGACGACTTTGCCCTTCGGAACAAGGCGCAACGGCTCAAAAGTGCCGGAGCGTTCGTCGTCGTATTCAAGCAGGAAGCGGTCAACGGCAAGTTCATGGAACAGACGTTCGGCGATGGCTTCGTATCCTCCTTCTGCGTACCAGTGGCTGCGATTGTTGCCGCGGCAAAGGTGGATGCCGAGCGTGATAACTGATTGCCGGGCGGCTGCGAAACAGGCGTTGTCTGCGTTCAGCGAAGCGGAAAGCATCTGAGCCGGATCAACGCGTAATTCGCTCTCCATCCATGCGGTCCATTTGGGATCGAGGTAGTAGCTGTAGCGCGGAGCGTCGATCTGCAAATATGAGATGCCGCCAGTAGCAAGGGTGCGAATGTCCTCGCTCATGATGGCAGTGATAGCGTCGAGCATTGCGAATGGATCGCGATAAACCGAGTCCGTGATTCCGTATTTGAATGAGATAGCGGGAAACTGGGTTGCGCTGGGCAGAGTGATCTTGATCGGCCCCGGGGAGTGTTCCTTGAGGAAGGGAAGCTCGCGGCCGGTAAGAGGTTGGCGTTGCCGTAGAGGGGCAGTGACGATGCCGTTGATGTTGCTGACCTTGGCGGCGGGCGTTGGCGATTTGTCGTCGGTTCCTTTCCACTGGCGCGATACGGCGCCACCGAAGTCAAACCCTTCCACGGCGTCGGTGAAGTCGCTCATGAAGTTGGTGCGCCGCAATTCGCCGTCCGTAAAGATGTTGAGGCCAATCTCTTTCTGGCGCTCAAGAACCTGGAGGATGTGACGGTTCTCGACGGCATCGAGTTCTGAGGGATCCGATTGCGATGTGCGTGCATCCAAAAGCTCCGCCGGACGGAGAAGGCTGCCGACGTGATCGGCGCGAATGTGAGCAGGCATAACCCAAGTCCTTTCGTCACTCCTGAAAGTTGGTTTCAGATGAGTATGTTGTGGAGGTTTCGCGCGCCTTGCTGCAGGGCAGGGAGGCAGCGTTTGAGGAGTGTTTCGCGGTCGATGCGCGAAACGTGGGTGCCGATGTTGATGGCGGCTACCACTCGATGGTCGCGAGTGGAGACAGGAACCGCGATGGATCGAAGGCCGGTTTCTAATTCCTCGTCCACGATTGCATAGCCGTTAGCTTGCACTTCGAGAATTGCCTTCCTGATTTGGGGAATGCGAGTGAGAGTTTTGGGTGTGTAGGCGCGCGGCTTTAGATTGCGCAGATATGCGGCGAGTTCCTTCTCAGGAAGCGCGGCGAGTAAGACGCGCCCCATCGATGTGCAATAGGCAGGAAGGCGACTCCCGACGGAAAGCCCGGCGGCCAGTATTCGACTGGCAGCGGAGCGAGCGACGTAAACGATTTGCCCGCTGTCCAGCATGCTCATGGAACACGACTCGTGCAACTGTTCGGTGATGTATTCCAGAACTGGACGCGCGGCCTCCACTACGGATGAAGACGAAAGGTAAGAGAAACCGAGACGCAAGACCTGGGTTTTGAGTCTATAAACCTGGCGGCGACGCTCCACGTAGCCGAGGAGTTCGAGCGTAAGCAGGAGTCGCCGGATCGAAGCGCGGGACAGGCCTGTTGATTGGGATATCTCACTGATGCTGCGGCCCTCGTAATGCGCTTCAAAGCTCTCAATCACGCGGAGGCCACGTGCAAGAGAAAGAACAAAGTCGGGGTTGCCTGCCTGCGCAGTTAAGTCATCCACTGCGGATACGGGTGGGGCAGGAGAGGCGGATTTGGCAGGACTCATCATTGATTCTCTTTGGAAATCTTGCCCCAGTTAAGTGTGCGATTATCGCGCATGTTGTACAGGACCGCACATTCAAGTAATAATACTCCGGTCAATCAGGGGGAGGCGAGTGGCGGAGTGGGTCACATTGGCGGAGGCGATTGCCGAGCATGTGCACGACGGCGACAGCATCGCGCTGGAAGGGTTCACCCACCTCATTCCATTTGCCGCCGGACACGAGATTATTCGTCAGGGCCGGCGAGACCTCTCTCTGGTCCGCATGACCCCGGACATCATCTATGACCAGTTGATTGGAGCAGGGTGCGCAAAGAAGCTCACTTTTTCGTGGGGCGGCAATCCGGGCGTGGGGTCTCTGCACCGTTTCCGTGACGCGGTGGAGAATGGCTGGCCTTGTCCCCTGGCGATCGAAGAGCGAAGCCATAGCGACTTGGCCAATGCGTATGTTGCCGGCGCTTCCAATCTCCCGTTCGCTGTTCTGCGCGGATACGCGGGATCGGATTTTGCACGCGTCAATCAACAGATCCGTAGCGTCACCTGCCCCTTCACGGGAGAAGCGCTTACGGCCACGCCAGCTGTGCGCCCAGATGTGACCGTGATTCACGCGCAAAAGGCGGACTGGAAGGGAAACGTGCTGTTGTGGGGAATCCTTGGCGTTCAGAAGGAGGCGGTACTGGCTGCCAAGCGTGCCCTTGTGACGGTGGAAGAGAGGGTGCAGACACTGGATGCTCCGCCCAATGCATGTGTGCTGCCGAGTTGGGTAGTGAAGGCGGTGTGCGAAGTGCCACGCGGGGCGACACCTTCCTACGCACACGGATACTATGAGCGCGACAACGTTTTCTATCGTGCGTGGGACGGGATTTCACGGGACCGAGAGCAGTTCGCCACTTGGGTGAAGCGACACATTCTGGATACGCAAAACTTTGCAGATTACCTGAGGCTGCAAAGCGCGGCACGTGAGCAGGCGGTTCTTCCTTGAACAATTCCTACACTGCCGAAGAGATGATGACCGTGGCAGCAGCGCGCATGCTCTGGAACGGTGCAGTTTGCTTTGTGGGAATTGGACTGCCGTCGACAGCAGCGAACCTCGCGCGGTTAACGCATGCGCCGGATGCAGTGCTGATCTACGAGTCAGGCCCGATTGGGGCGAAGCCTCCGGTGTTGCCTCTTTCCATTGGCGATGGGAACCTGGCGGAGACAGCGGACACAGTCGTATCGACTCCTGAGATCTTTCGCTACTGGCTGCAGGGCGGGCGCGTGGATGTTGGATTTCTTGGTGCCGCACAACTCGATCGGTTTGCGAATATCAACACCACCGTTGTTGGTTCGTATGACAGGCCGAGAGTACGACTGCCGGGAGCGGGCGGGGCGCCCGAGATCAGCTCTTCGGCCAGGGAAGTGTTGATCGTTGTGAAGCACTCAAAGAGGACCCTCGTGAACAAGCTCGATTTTGTTACGTCGGTTGGATTTGGGACGGGCGGCGATGCTCGGGAGAAGTTAGGCTTGGCGGGGAAGGGTCCTGTCGCGGTGATCACCGACCTTTGCATCCTGCGACCTGATCCGGTTTCGCGTGAGTTGGAAGTTGCGAGCATTCATCCCGGAGTGGATCGAAAGACAATAGCGGACAGCACCGGTTGGCAGATTCGATTCTCCGAGGGATGCGATGTCACAAGGGCTCCCGGACCTGCTGAACTCGAAGTGCTTCGCGATCTCAAAGCACGCACCGCGGCCGCACATGGAGTGCAGGGAGACGAGGCATGAGGCCAGTTTTCCTGTGCGATGCGGTCCGGACTCCGATTGGACGTTACGGCGGAGTCTTGGCGCAAGTGCGCGCAGACGATCTGGCTGCGATTCCGATTCGCGAATTGATGAAGAAGAATCCCAACGTTGACTGGAGTGCGTTGGATGAAGTGATTCTGGGGTGCGCTAACCAGTCAGGTGAAGATAACCGGAACGTTGCAAGGATGGCATTGCTTTTGGCTGGTCTGCCAGAGAGCATTCCAGGAACGACCATGAACCGCCTTTGTGGGTCCGGAATGGACGCGGTGGGAACGGCGGCACGCGCCATCGCCTGCGGAGAGGCGGAAATCGCGATCGCAGGTGGAGTGGAGTCGATGTCGCGCGCGCCCTTCGTAATGGGGAAAGCAGAATCCGCATTCCAGCGTTCTGCGGAGATCTTCGACACCACGTTAGGGTGGCGCTTCGTAAATCCCGCGATGAGCGCGATGTATGGGACTGATTCGATGCCGGAGACAGGAGAGAATGTAGCGCGCGACTGCAAAGTCGAACGGGCAGCGCAGGACGCCTTCGCGTGGCGAAGCCAGATGCGCGCGGCGAGAGCAAAGGAGAGCGGCTTCTTCGCAGAGGAGATTGTGGCGGTGGAAGTGCTCGGGAAAAAGGGAACGACTGTGGTGACGCAGGACGAGCACCCACGGCCGGATACAACACTGGAGAGACTGGCCGCGCTGAAGCCAATGTTTCCAGGCGGAACTGTAACGGCAGGGAATGCTTCGGGCGTGAACGATGGGGCCGCGGCCATGATTGTTGCTTCAGAAGAAGCGGTTAATCGATTCGGACTACGGGCACGCGCGCGGATATTGGGAATGGCGACTGCCGGGGTGGTGCCGCGCTTGATGGGGATTGGGCCAGTGCCGGCCACCAGGAAGTTGCTCGCGCGCATGGGCAAGACAATTTCGGATTTCGATTGGATTCAATTGAACGAAGCGTTCGCGAGTCAGTCTCTGGCATGCATTCGCCAGTTCGGACTGCCCGATGAAGCGGAGCATGTAAATGCGACAGGCGGAGCGATCGCGTTGGGGCATCCGCTGGGAATGAGCGGCGCGCGGCTGGTGATGGCGGCTGCACATCAGCTCACTCACAACGGGGGAAAACTTGCCCTGGCGACGATGTGCATTGGAGTAGGTCAAGGAATTGCGATAGCGCTGGAAAACGTGTGAGGAGGAGCATGCCCGATTTGTCGATGGTCGAGTTAGCGGAACCAGGCACGCAGCCCGCGTATCATTTCCCTCCCTACGTGTCGACCATTGCGCGTTCACCGCGCTTGCCGCTGATTTTGCTCCCCAGGACGGAGATGGACCGAAGGGGGCCGGTGTTTGGGCAGGGACTGATTGGCGACCACGACAACGACCTGACAGTACATCACGCCGGCAACCCGATCGGAGAGCGGATCCTGGTGCACGGCCGGGTTCTGGACGAAGATGGAAGGCCGTTGCGTAACGCGCTTGTTGAGGTGTGGCAGGCGAATGCAGCGGGCCGCTATCGGCACAAGGTGGACACCTACGATGCTCCGCTTGATCCCAACTTTACGGGCGCGGGCCGGACACTGACCGACGAGAATGGATACTACTGGTTCAAGACGATCAAGCCCGGGCCATATCCATGGGGGAATCATCACAACGCATGGCGCCCGAGCCACATCCATTTTTCACTCTTCGGTTCGGGAATCCTCTCGCGGCTTGTGACACAGATGTACTTTCCTGGAGACCCGTTGCAGCCATTGGATCCGATTTTCAACAGCATTCCGGATGCGGCAGCTCGAGCGCGGTTGATTTCAAAACTGGACATGGACCGTTCAGAGTCCAACTACATGCTGGCCTACAAATGGGATATTGTGTTGCGCGGACACGTAGACACTCCGTTTGAGGAGGGTCATCCATGAGCGACAACTCCGCACGAACCCCTTCCAGTTCCCAGACGGTTGGTCCGTACTTCCGAATAGGGCTTGAGTATCTGATAAATCGCACTCCTGTCCCGAAAGTTGTATCGGCAGGAATGATCGAGATACGAGGCCGAGTTTTGGATCGCGATGGAGTGCCCGTCTCTGATGCGATGCTGGAGTTCTTCAGCAACGCGTATGTTGGAAGGTCGCCCGATGGCGAGGAAGTTGCGGGCGGCATTCCAGAGGGATTTAGACGCGTCGCGACAGATGAAAAGGGAGAGTTCGCTCTGGCGATTGCGCGGCCTGCTGCGGAGGCCTCCTCAAATGCACACTTCATGGTGTTGGTATTTGCGCGTGGTCTGCTGCGCCATTTGATTTCACGGGTGTACCTGGGAGATGAACCGGGCAACGACAACGATGCCGTGCTTTTGCGGGTTTCGCCTGACCGGCGTGCAACGCTCATTGCCCGCGCGGACGAGAAACAGGTGGGATTGTATTGGTGGGACGTCGTTCTGCAGGGAACCAACGAAACCGTATTCTTCGCGTGGTAGGGAGCAGGGTGTACGCAGATGAGTCGTGACGGGCTGACTTCGTTTCTCTTCTCGACGCCGGATATGGCGAACGTGTTTTCGCCGCGGGCTCAGTTACGCGCGATGACGCGTTTTGAGTGGGCGTTGAGTTCCGCGCTTGAGGCCAATGGCTTAGCTGAAGCGGGCTCCGCTGCGATACTCGAGAAGTTGCTGGATGCGGACTTTGTGGATCTCGCACCTCTTCTCAGAGATGCACGGGATGCGGGGAATCTCGCAATCCCTTTCGTGCGGCAGCTAACCGCAGCGGTGAAGGCTCACAGCGAAATTGCCGCTCGGTCAGTTCACCTGGGTGCCACGAGTCAGGATGTTCTCGATTCGGCGCTGGTGTTGCAAATAAAGGAAGCCCTCCACCTGCTGGATGAAGCGCTGACCCGCTTGGAAGCGGTCTTGCTGGGGCAAGTGAGAAGGCATCGGGACACTGTGATGTTGGGACGGACGTGGCTGCAGGCGGGGCCGCCGGTTACGCTTGGGCTGAAGTTGGCGGAAGTTCTTTCGGCTTTACGCCGGGATCGACAGCGGATTCGTCAAGAGGAAGGTCGAGTGCTCGCGCTGCAGTTTGGCGGGGCTGTGGGTACGCTGGCTTCACTTGGACCGTCGGGCGGTGCGGTCTCAATGAAATTGGCGCAACTGCTGGAACTCTCTGAGCCCGAGTTGCCGTGGCACACGCAGCGCGACAGCCTGGTGGCGATGATTCAGTTGCTCGCCCTGGTGACCGGAACTCTGGCGAAGCTCGGGCGGGATATCGCTTTATTGATGCAGTCAGAAGTGGGCGAGGTATCGGAGGGCGGGGCTGCCGGGCATGGCGGCTCGTCGACGATGCCGCACAAGCACAATCCTGTGGGATGCGCGGCTCTAATCGCGATCCATACGAAGATGCCCGGGCTCGCCGCAACGATGCTTCACGCGATGCCGCAAGAACACGAGCGAGGGCTGGGACTGTGGCAGGCAGAGTGGGATGTAATACCAGAAGCTTTTTGCCTCACATCGGCTTCCATAAATTATGCGACTGAACTTATGAAGGCACTGACAGTTGACGCGGATCGAATGCAAACGAACCTGGATGCCACGCATGGATTGATCCTGGCAGAAGCGGTGAGCGGCGCAATGGCTGCGAAAATTGGCCGAATTGAGGCCCACGAGATTCTGCGTAAGGCTGTGGATCGTGCTGTGGCGGAGAAGCGGCCGCTATCGGACGTATTGAAGCGGACACCCGAGGTGAAGGCGCACCTGAATGACGCGAACATCGATGAGTTGCTCGACTCGAAAAACTACCTTGGCTCTGCACAGCGATTCATTGCACGGGTCGTAGGAGATGAAGATGCCCGCGACTGATTCCGGCGGCGTGCGTATCCGCTACGCGGAGAGTGGGAACCCGCGCGGAGCAGTCCTGGTGCTTGCCAATTCGCTTGGCTCAAACATGCACATGTGGGACAAGGTGCTGCCGGCATTTCAGAGTAAGCATCGAGTAGTGCGCTTTGACATGCGCGGTCACGGAGAGAGCGCCGTTGTTCCCGAGCCCTTCACGATTGCGCAACTGGGACGGGATGTGTTGGAGGTGATGGATAAGGTGCAAGCTGAAAGAGCGAGCATCTGCGGTGTCTCGTTGGGTGGGCTGGTTGGTCTCTGGCTTGGAATTCATGCGCCGGATCGAGTGGATAGGCTGATCCTCGCAAACACCGCAGCGAGGATTGGAAGCAAAGAGATATGGGAGCAACGGATCGAGACTGTGAATGCCGCCGGTATGGAAGCATTGGCCGTTGTGACGTTGGAAAGATGGTTTACGCCGGCTTATCGCCACAAGCACCCGGAGGAAATGGAGAAGATTCGTCGAATGATCGCGGTGACAAATCCTCAAGGATACACAGCATGTTGTGCTGTGCTGCGAGATACAGATTTGCGAGTGGATGCGGTTCAAGTCAAGGCAGCAACCCTGGTGATTACCGGGTCACATGACCCAGCCACGCCTCCAGCTGACGGTCGCACGCTGCGCGAGGCGATCCAACACTCGAGTTATGTCGAGCTGAATGCGTCGCATATGTCGGTGTGGGAGTGTGCGGACGAGTTTGCGGGCGCAGTCGCGGAACACCTGACAGCAACGGAGGTTGCGCATGGATGAGCGAGAACGGCTCGAAACAGGGATGCAAGTGCGGCGAAGCGTTCTGGGAGACGCTCATGTCGACCGTGCCGAAGCCATGAAGACCGAACTGGATTTCGAGTTTCAGGACCTCATTACCCGGTATGCGTGGGGAGAGATCTGGTCGCGGCCGGGGCTGCCGAGGCACACGCGAAGCTTGATAACGATTGGGTTGATGGTGGCGCTCAACCGCGGCGAGGAATTGCGCATGCATCTGCGCGCTGCCGGAAACAATGGTGTGACGCCGGATGAGATTCGCGAGGTTCTCCTGCAGTGCGCAATCTATTGTGGTGTTCCGGCAGCGAATGCCGCGTTCCATGCGGCGAAAGAGATTCTGGACGAAGAGTCCTCGACAAAATAGAGGTAGGCCCATGGCGCGGTTTGAGACACAGGTCGGAATTGTAGGGGCGGGTCCGGCCGGCCTGATGCTCTCGCATCTGCTGCATCTAAGAGGAATCCACTCCATCGTTTTGGAGGCAAAGCCGCGCGCCTATTGCGAGGAGCGCGTGCGTGCCGGAGTCCTGGAGCACACCAGCGTTCAAATGCTGAACGATGCGGGAGTGGGCGCACGGCTGCAGCGCGAGGGATTGCGTCACGAGGGTATCGAACTGGGGCTGAATGGTGTGCGCCACAGAATTCCATTCGTGGAACTGACAGGCAAATATGTGACGGTCTACGGGCAGCAGGAAGTGGTAAAAGATCTGATTGCCCGCAGACTCGCGGATGCGGGAGATCTGCGATTCGAATGCGGAGAGGTTTCGCTAAGAGGGATTGATTCGAATAGACCTCGGATTGTTGTGAGCCGCGATCAGCAGACGGATGAGATTCACTGCGATTTCGTTGCGGGATGCGACGGGTTTCACGGGATCTGCCGGGGTGCAGTCCCGGAAGGTGTGTTGAGCACCTATGAGCGCAGCTATCCATTTGCGTGGCTTGGGATTTTGGCAGAGGCCGCACCGTCGCAGGAAGAACTTGTCTACATGCACCATCCGCGAGGTTTTGCGCTCTACAGCATGCGCTCACCGAACGTTACACGGCTCTATCTTCAATGCAAGCCCGACGAGGACATTCAAGAGTGGAGCGATGACAGGATCTGGACAGAACTGCAAACACGCTTGACCTGTGTTGATGGATGGCGGCCAATTGAAGGACGGGTGTTGCAAAAGAGTGTAACGGGGATGCGGAGTTTTGTGGTCGAGCCACTTCAATTCGGCCGGCTTTTCCTCGCGGGCGATTCCGCGCATATTGTGCCACCGACCGGAGCGAAGGGAATGAACCTCGCCTTGGCGGATGTGCACCATCTTGCGGTGGCACTTGGATCCCACTATGGCGCGGGGGACGATCGACTGCTGGAGAATTATTCGCAGACTTGTTTGCGAAGAATATGGAAAGCGCAACGTTTCTCGTGGTGGATGACTTCGTTGCTGCACAAGTTTGAGAATGAGTCTGCGTTCGATCATAAGAGGCAGCTCGCGGAACTGGAATACGTGATGAGTTCGCGAGCGGCTGCCACATCGCTGGCTGAAAACTATGTCGGGCTTCCGCTGGATGGAGTTTAGCGGAGGCATATTGCTTGCTTGATCGCGAGAGAGGACGAAGCAATGTCGAGTTACGAGGGGCGCTGGACGACCGTGCTGGTCGAGGTGGAAGAGGGTATCGGATGGGTGACGCTTAACCGGCCGGAGAAACGGAACGCAATGAGTCCTACGCTGAATCGCGAGATGCGCGATGTGCTGGAGGCGCTGGAACTCGACGCGGAAGTGAAGGTGCTGGTGCTAACGGGGGCAGGCGAGTCATGGACAGCAGGGATGGACTTGAAGGAGTATTTCCGCGAAGTGGATCAGGCCCCGGAAATTGTGCAGGAGAAGATCCGGCGGGATGCGTCGACATGGCAATGGAAACTATTGCGGATGTACGCAAAGCCCACCATTGCAATGGTGAACGGCTGGTGCTTCGGGGGCGGATTCTCCCCGTTGGTCGCCTGTGACCTTGCGATCGCATCGGAGACGGCAGTGTTTGGATTGTCGGAAATTAATTGGGGAATCCCGCCCGGTAACCTCGTAAGCAAGGCGCTTGCTGACACAGTTGGGCAGCGGAAAGCACTCGAGTACATCATGACCGGCGAGACCTTCACCGGAACGCAGGCTGCGGAGATGGGGCTGGTAAATCGGGCGGTGCCGCTCGAAAAACTACGCGAGGAGACGATCGTTCTCGCGCGCAAGCTGGCAGAGAAAAATCCGGTGGTGTTGCGCGCAGCCAAGCACGGATTCAAGCGCTGCCGCGAACTTACCTGGGAACAGAGCGAAGATTATCTTTACGCCAAGCTTGACCAGGCGCAGTTGCGCGATCCCGAACATGGCCGCGAAAAAGGTCTGAAACAATTCCTGGACGAGAAGAGCATCAAGCCAGGCCTTGAGGGCTACAAGAGGTGAGTTACATAAGGGGCGGGAATTGATTGATTTGGAAATGAAGCCGGGAGTGCGCGCGAAACTGGATCGGCTCTTGCGGCCTCGGTCCGTTGCGTTGGTTGGCGCATCGGCGAAGCCGGGCTCGCTCGGCGATTGCGTCCTCGCCAATCTGAAAGAAGCGGGATACCTGGGAGAGTTGCACCTGGTGAATCCCAAGCGGCCAATCATCCACGGCCGCACTTGCCTGGGCTCGATTGAGGAATTGCCTGCAGGCGTCGACTGCGCTGTGCTTGCCATCCCCGGACCCGCTGTTGTTGAGTCTGTTCGTGCGTGTGCCATGAAAGGCGTGGGAAGCGTCATCGTTTTTTCCGCAGGTTTTGCAGAAGCCGGGGAAGCCGGGCGTAATGCGCAATTTGAGTTGCAAAGCATTGCACAAGAACATGGCATGATCGTCGAAGGTCCGAACTGCTTGGGGATGGTCAATTATGTTGATGCGATTCCATTGACCTTCGTCGTTACACCGCCGCAAACGCGGAAAGGCGGCGCCGGCGTTGCAATTATTTCGCAGAGCGGCGCGCTCGCAGCCGTGATCGCGGTGAATATGCGCCATCACGGAATTCCGCTCACCTACTCTGTTTCGACGGGAAATGAAGCTGCCTCGGGCGTTGAAGACTTCGTTGAGCACTTGATTGCGGATCAAGCCACGCGGGTTTTCGCCCTTGTTGTGGAACAGTTTCGTCAGCCGAAGCGGTTTCTTGAATTGGTGCGGCGAGCCAGGATGGCTGGTCAGCTTATTGTCTTGTTGCATCCAGGGCGCTCGGGGACCGCACGCGCTTCCGCCGCCGCGCATACTGGCGCCATTGCAGGGGATTACGAGGTGATGCGCGCTCTTGTGACCCACACCGGCGTGATTCCTGTAGACACCATGGAAGAGTTCGTTGACGTCGCGCAGATCCTGGTGCGGTGTCCGGAATTGCCGAGCGGCGGAGCGGCTGTCTTCACGGAGTCCGGGGCCTTCAAGGCACTTGCACTCGACTTGTGCGATCGCGTAGGGCTGCAGTTACCGGAGTTATCTTCGCGGGCGCATGCAGCGTTGAAAGGAGCGCTGCCCACATTCATCCCGCCATCAAATCCGCTGGACCTGACGGCACAAGGACTTGTGGATCCGGATCTTTATAGGCGAACCCTACCGCCGATTCTCGACGAAGATCGCTTTGGCAGTGTGCTGTTGGGAATCATCCTGACGGATCCAAAGACAACGCAACTCAAGCTTCCGCCGATAGTCGGCGCTATTCGATCTCTAGCGCCGCGCAAGCCTTTGGTGTTTGCGGCCCTTGATGAAGGGGCGCCATTCGATTTCGCGGAAGTCGAGGAACTGCGCGAGCTTGGAGTCGCTTGCTTTCCATCGCCCGAGCGGGCCATCCGCGCTTTGGCCCACGTGACTTCCTTCGCATTGCGAAGCACAACTCGTGATGGTGCCCCGCAGGCCGATGGAGCAATACTGAAACCGATTGAGGGCATGCTCTTGGAGTGGGAGAGTAAAAGGTTCCTGGTTCAGCTAGGGATCGCAGTTCCGCAGGGACGGCTTGCACTGAGCGCGGACGAGGCGGTCCAGATCGCGGCGGAGATTGGATTCCCGGTCGCATTGAAAGCGCAAGCCTCTGCACTGCCGCACAAGAGTGACGCCGGCGGCGTGATTCTCGGAGTAATGTCGGAAGCGGAAGTGCGGGAAAGCTGGCTAAGCATTCATCGCAATGTGCATAGTGCGCGGCCGGACATCACGTTGGCGGGCGTGCTGGTAGAGCGGATGGGCGAGAAGGGTTTGGAGCTGATTGTGGGAGGGCGCAACGATCCCCAATGGGGTCCCATTCTGCTGGTTGGAGCGGGCGGGGTTCTTGCCGAGACGATGGGAGATGTGCGCCTGATTCCTTCTGATTTGCCACGGGAGAGGATTGAGGACGAACTGAGAAAGCTGCGTTGTGGACCGCTCCTGGATGGCTTTCGTGGCTCGCCGGCGCTCGATGTGTCAGCGGTTGCAGAGGTGGTTGCGAAGATCGGAAACCTGATGCGCATCGCTCCCGAGATTATCGAGATCGACATTAATCCCCTTGTCGTGTATCGACTCGACAAAGGTGCTGTAGCGCTGGACGCTCTGATCTCCGCTGAGAAGAGCGAGTTGGAAAGACCTATCCAGAAAGGCGAGGAAAGATGAACGAGGTTTTGCTCCTCATCGGTGGAAAATCAATGACCGCAGAACAAGGTCGTTCATTTTCTCGGATCGATCCAGTCAAGAACATTGCTGTAACCAATGCGGCTGCAGCAACCGTAGCGGATGTGAATTCCGCGGTCGATGCAGCGGCCAGTGCTTTTCCCTCATGGTCGGCTACCGGGCCTTCGCGGCGACGTGAACTCCTGTTGCGATCAGCGGATATGCTGATCGCGCACATGCCGGATTTCATTCGGTTGATGATTGCCGAAACAGGGGCGACGGAGGGCTGGGCTGGATTCAACGTTGCCTTCGGAGCTTCAGTCCTGCGCGAAGCAGCGTCCACCACCAGCCAGATTACAGGCCAGGTGATCCCCAGCGATGTGCCCGACAATCTGGCGATGGGGATCCGACAACCGATCGGTGTTTGTGTTGGAATCGCGCCGTGGAACGCTCCGGTAATCCTCGGCGTCCGAGCGATTGCCATGCCACTGGCGTGCGGAAACACAGTCGTGTTCAAGGCGTCTGAGGCGTGTCCGGCGGTGCATCGCCTGATCGGTACTGTTCTGCAGGAGGCCGGTCTTCCGAATGGCGTGGTGAACGTGATCACAAATGCTTCGGAAGATGCGCCTGAGGTTGTCGGTGCTCTGATCGACCACCCGTCAGTCCGCCACGTCAACTTCACTGGTTCGACGCGTGTGGGTCGAATTGTGGCGGAGCGTGCGGCCCGGCATCTGAAGCCGGTGCTTCTGGAATTGGGTGGGAAGGCGCCCATGATTGTTCTCGACGATGCGGATATCGACGCCGCAGTGAATGCGGCGGCCTTTGGTGCGTTCATGAACCAGGGACAGATTTGCATGTCGACAGAGCGAATTGTTATAGACGAAAAAGTGGCGGACGAATTTGTACGGCGGCTGTCTGCGAAGGCGGCGACTTTACCTCTGGAGGATCCATCGCTTGGACCAACGGTGTTGGGCTCGCTGGTAGATGCGCGGTCTGCCGGGCACGTAGCGGGATTGATTGAAGATGCAGTGACAAGTGGTGCGCTCGTCACTGCCGGCGGGAAATGCAACGGGACCATGATGCAGGCGACGGTGTTGGACGGCGTCACAAAAGCGATGCGAATTTATGCGGAAGAGTCATTCGGCCCCGTCGTTTCCGTAGTTCGCGTGAGCGGAGACGAAGAGGCTTTGCGCGTGGCGAATGATTCCGAATACGGGCTATCGGCGTCCATCTTCAGCCGGGATATTGCGCGTGCCCTGAATTTATCCCGGCGGGTCCACAGCGGGATCTGCCACATCAATGGTCCGACGGTGCACGACGAACCACAGATGCCATTTGGAGGCGTGAAAGCCTCTGGCTACGGGCGTTTTGGTGGGAAGGCAGCGATCAACGAGTTCACAACTTTGCGTTGGATTACTGTGCAGACCGGTGACCGGCACTACCCATTTTGAGATTCAACAACAAAGAAATCTGATGCTCAATCCACTGCTCACGTGAACGATCGGCGTTAGACAGACATCTGTTCGGCCGTCAGCACTTCTGCGGAGGCGCGATCGCCGGAAGAGACGGCGCCGTCCATGCCGCCGTAACACTCCTGTGCGGTGTCGCTGCCGGCCCAGTGAATGCGGCCGATCGCCTTCTGGATGGCAGGGCCAAAACCTACTGCGGTGTAGACGCCTGGCCCGGGGGCGCCGGCGTAGTCTCCACGAATGAACTCCGGCAGGGACCAGTTCCACTCGAAGTAGGCATCAGGCGCCGGATTCTGCGGCTCAACCGCCGGATACGTCACGGTTTCCGAGAGCTTGCCCGCCTCAGGCCCGAATGCATGAGTCATCTCGGCAAGCACGGTCTCGCGGCGCTTTTCGCGCGATAGATGCGCGAAGGCGCGCGCATTGTTGGCATCGATAAAGCAGGTCAGCAGTCCAGGTCCGTCGGGGTCCAGTGTGGAGTCGCGGGCGTTCGCGATGTAGGAACCCTCCCGGATGGAAACGACCTGGCCGGAGAGATTCTTGTCGCGCCAGAAGGGCGCGTCGTACGCCAGCCATATCTTCCAGAATGAGCCGAGCCCCATGCGCTGCTGAAGCTGGGCGCGATCCGGCGGAAGCGGCGGATGGAAGCGGATGAGGTTGACGGCCGCAGTGCTGGTGGCGACGATCACGCGCTTCGCCGTTACGGCTGCCGTTTCCGATCGCACCACGACGTGGTCTTTGAAATGCTCGACGTCGCGCACCGGCGAGTCGATGCGGACCGCATCCGCGCCGAGCACCTTGACGATACTGTCGATGACCTGGCCGACTCCGTCGGACAGCCGCAGGTGCTGATTCTGGCCCACCTGGGATCCCGTGACGTTGGTTGGATCGGTGCCGAACGACTTCAGGAAAAAGAGGACATGCAGGAGGCTGATGGCGTCCGGCTCCAGCCCCATGGTGCCGCGGAACATGGCGCTGATCATCGCCTTCGAGGCAGGCTCTTTGAAGTTCTGTTGCTGCCAGTTGTGAAGGGTGATGCGGTCGGCGTCGACGGTGCCGGCTACGCCTCCGCTGATCTCAGGGTCGAACTCGACAGGGGTCCAGCGGGCTTCGAGGTGGACCTGGTCGGCCATGTAGGCCAAAGCGGCGAAGGCGGCCACGAGTTCCTCCTGGGCCGCGGCGGGGATGGGCGGGAGTCCTGTCGACGTGTCATCGCCTTTCGGGGGAACTTCGTAGTAGTAGCCCCTCGAACCGTCGAAATCCACAAAGACGTTTTGTCCACCAATGTATTGCTCGGCAGTCTCGAAGGTGGTGGAAAGATCCTTTTCGAGATCGCGCATGAGTGCGTTAATGCGCGGCTGCAGGGTCGCTTCACTAATCCACTCAGCGCCTATCTCAAAGACAGAACCATCTGACAGCCATCCCGTAAAGACTCGGCCGCCAATGCGGTCACCGGCTTCCAGGACAATCACAGAAGCGCCTGCTCTATGCAGCCGGTAAGCGGCCGTCAAACCTGAGATACCGGAGCCGATGACACAGAAGTCCGCCTGAAGTGTCTCCATCACTTATCTCCTGAGATTTGAAATCGGGAAGCGAGCTGCAAATTGCAGGCAGCAAGCATAACTCAAAGCTTGTGAGGATGCGAGGGAAATATTGATCTGCCTGCGGCGTAAGGTAACTCACGACTTAACATGTTTCATGACTCAAAGCGTCGCTTCAGTAAGTAGTTATCCGTTCAACGAAAGCCCGGACCATGCGTCGTCAAGGGAAGGTAACTGCGAGCAGCGGCCGGGCTCCTGGACGGAGCACGAAGTCAGGAGCCATTTAACGGGCACAAGTCTTCCCGCTGAGATCGGAAAGGTTCAGGAGCGGATATGTTCCGCTTGCCCGGAGCGCGACATGCCTCGGGAGGCGGGCGCGTGGGAGATGTCGAAGGTGGAGAAGCGCATGTGGCGGCCGGTGATCTCCGTGCGTAGCTCATGCCACAGCTCGTTGGGGATCTTCAGAAAAACTTCGACGACTGCCGGATCGAATTGCGTGCCGGAGCAGCGCAGGATCTCTTCCCGGGCAACATCGAAGGTGCGTGCGCGGCGATAGGGGCGGTCGCTGGTGATGGCGTCGAGGGTATCGGCGACGGCGAAGATGCGGGCGCCGACGGGAATCTCGCCTCCGCGCAGGCCGTTGGGATAGCCGGTGCCGTCGAACTTTTCCTGGTGGGCGAATACGATTTCAGCGGCCTCGCTGAGGAATGGGATCTTGCGCAGGATGTGGTATCCGCGCGTGCAATGCTCGCGCATGACATCCTGTTCGTCCTGGGTGAGCGCGCCCGGCTTGCGCAGGATATCGTCGGGAATGGCCATCTTGCCGATATCGTGCAGAAACGCTCCGCGCGCGATGACCTTGATCTCCGCCGGCTTGATGCCCATGGCGCGAGCCAGGGCGATGGTGTACGCGGTCACGCGCTTGGAGTGGCCTTCGGTTTCGGAGTCTTTCAGGTCGAGCGCGTCGCCCAGAGCCTCGAGGGTGATGTCGTAAGAGTGCTCAAGGTCTTCCATGGCCTGCTGCAGCAACTCGGTGCGGGCCTGCACCACCTGCTCGAGGCTGAGCTGGTAATTCTGGTTCTCTTCGAGGGCCTGACGGTATTCGAGTGCGCGCACAACGGTCGCGACCAGATGCTCGCGTTCGAACGGCTTCAGCAGGTAGTCGTAGGCGCCGCGGCGCATGGAATCGATGGCGACGCTGATATCGTGAATGGCCGAAACCATGACGACTGGAATGTTGGGGAACTGCGAACGGATGCGTTCGAGCAGTGCGATCCCGTTGACGTCCTGCATGACAATATCGGTCAGGACCAGGTCGAAGGAGATGCGCTCCAGCGCTTCGGTCGCCTCGCGGCCGCTGCCGGCAAGGTGTACCTGGCATCCCTGCCGTTCGAGCGTGGCGCCGATCATAGAACGGACCGGACCTTCATCATCCACCACCAAGATCTGCGGGGCCCGGCGCATGCGCGAGACGGGGCGGCCATCGCGATCCACGAGAGCAAGTGTGGTGTTGTCTGGTCCGGGCTGTGCTAAGTTCAGTGCCAAGGCTGTCTCCGGGCCGGGCATGCTTGCCAGGCTATTTCTTGCGCCGCTTTCCAAGCGAGGAAACGCTTCCAAACCCTTCAGGCCCAACCCCCAAACACCGCCTTACCGGCGAGCCAGGGGATATTTTCTACCGCTACAAACGAAACTCGACGCCGGGAAGAGGGACCGCTTATTCAAGCTTGTAACCCGGAGGGCAGAGGTCCCTGAAGCCCGAGTAACGGCAATGTACAAACGAAAGTAACACTCTGGGGAGAAATGAAAAATACCACCTTCGTGCCAACCCGTTTGGGCCAACGACGCCTAAGGCCACAAACGTAGTTCCGATGCGCTGCTCAGAGTATTGGTTGCTTTCTCGGTTGTACAGGATGCCCCGGCTTCCCGCCAAACTGCCGCCTAATCCGTGTTGCAGGGGCGGTTTTTCCTGGCTTCCACCCATCCTTCCCGCGTGACTTGCCGGGCCCGTGCCACCGCCAGCGCGCCGGCCGGTACGTCCCGGGTAATGCACGAGCCGGCCCCCACAAAGGCGCCATCCTCAAGCCGAACCGGCGCTACCAGGGTCGAATCGCTTCCGACAAAGCACCCTTTCCCGATTACCGTTTGATGCTTGTTGACACCGTCGTAATTGCAGGTAATCACGCCGGCGCCGATGTTTGTTCCTTCGCCCACCTCCGAGTCGCCGAGGTAAGCCAGATGATTCGCCTTGGCGCCCTTGCCGAGGCGAGCCTTTTTGGTCTCGACGAAATTGCCAACGTGCGCCTCTTCGCCGATCTCGCTGCCCGGCCGCAGATGCGCAAATGGCCCGATCTTCGCTCCAGAAGCCACTGTGCTTTCAGCGAGTACGCAACTTTGACGGACAAGGACGTTATCGGCAAGGGTGCAGTTCTCAATCACGGAAAATGAGCGGATGTGGCATCCCAATCCCACCCTGGTGTCTCCCAGCAACTGCACGTACGGCTCGATCACCGTGCCGGGACCAACCTCGACCCCAGCGTCGATGACGCAAGTATCGGCGCGCCAGATGGTTACGCCCGATTCCATCAGCCGATGCGCAGCTTCAGTCTGCGCGGCGAGACGGGCGGCGACCTCTTCGGCGATGCTGCCGGATCCCTTGGCGCTGGGAGCCTTGGCTGGCTCTGCTGCTTCGTCTTTCTTCACTGCTGATCTCCTTCGCCGGGTCCCATTCCGCCCTGCGGCGCGCCGGGAATGGTGATGTCGATGGTCTTCACCGGCCCGAGTTGCAGGGCGTCGAGCCCCGGCTGGATCTCGGATTTTTTGCCGACGACCAGGATGGCGAGCTGGTCGGGATGGATGTACTTTTTGGCAGCCGCGGTCAGGTCGGCCACCGTGACCTTCTTGAGGGCTGCCTCGTAGGTCTCAAGGTAGTTGGCCGGATAACCGTAGAACTCCAGGCGCACGCTCTCGGCCAGCACCTTGTCGGGCGTGTCGTAGCGGAACAGGAAGGTGTTCAGGATGTCGTCCTTGGAGCGCTTCAGCTCTTCTTCAGTGAATGGACGCGAGTTCAAGCTGGCGATTTCATCGAGGGCCGCCTTGGTGGCGTCGACGGTGGATACGCTTTTGGTGAGCACCTCAACGTCGAAGGTGGCCGGGTGGTCATAGGCGAAACCCATGCCGCCGCCGACGGCGTACGCAAGGCCGAGTTTGGTACGGACGGTTTGGAAGAGCCGGCTGGAGAAGCCGCCGCCGAGGATGTCGTTCATCACGGCGATGGCCGGGATGTCAGGATTGCGGCGGTCGGTGCCGAGGCCGACGATCTGGATGTTGGACTGGTTCACATCCTGTTTATCGATGAAGTAGAGGGCCTGCTGCGGTGGGAGGAATTTGTCGCTGCGCGCGGCCATGGACTTGACGCGCGGCAAAGGCTCGAAGGCGCCGGTCAGTTTCGCCTCCATGGCCGCGGAATCGAAGTCGCCGCTGACGCCGACGATCACCTTGTTGCCGATGGTCTTGTCGTGCCAGGCCTGAAGGTCCTGCACGGTGACGGCGCCGATGGTCTTCAGTTCCGCCTGGCGCGCGTAAGGGCTGCCGGGCCCGTAGACAAGCTTGGTCGCCTCGCGGCTGGCGATTTCGTTTTCATCGTCGTTGCGGCGGACGATGCCGGTGGCGGCTTGCTGCTGGGCGAGCTGGAGTTTTTCGGGGTTGAACTTCGGATGCAGCAGCAGATCGAGTGCCAGCGAGAAGACCTGGTCGGCATCGCCCTTCAGCGAGTCCCACGAGAGCGAAGTGGATTCGCTGCCGCCGCTCGTCTCGATGTGCGCCGCTTTCGATTCGAGCAGGTCGTCCATCTGGTCGCCGCTCATTTTCGCCGTGCCGCTGGTACGCCAGGATTCGCCATAGAGCGAGACGAGGCCGGTCTTGGCAGGGTCTTCATCGCGCGAGCCGCCCTGAATCAGGATGGTTCCGGAGACAAAGGGCAGCTCGTGGTCTTCCTGGAGAAAGAGGACGATGCCATTCTTCAGCTCGATGCGCTTAGGCTGCCTCGGCTTGAACTCCTTGAGCGGCGGAATGGGAATCTTCTCCCATGGCTTTGACTGCTGTGCGCCGGCGGGAAGAACGAGGACGAAAGCGGTGAGGGCGATCAGAATTTTTGCGGCGTGAGATTTCATGGAAGGCTTGTTCATTGCGCGCCGCCTTTCTCGCCGGCGGTTTGCTTTTCAGGCTGCGGTGGAGCCTGTGTTTCGATCCACGCGCTGGTTCGATTGCTGGCCACAAACACCTGGTTCGCCACTCTGCGAATGTCTGCCTTGGTCACCTTGTCTACCTTGTCCAGTTGATTGAAGAGCTCGCGCCAGTCGCCATAGCGAGTCTGGTATTCGGCGAGGGCGTTGGACAGTCCCTGGTTGTCGGCGAGGCCGCGCAGCAGGTCCGCGCGGGTGCGCGTCTTGAACATGGCGAGCTCCTCGTCGCTCACATCCGTGGTCTTCAGCTTGTCGATTTCCTTGTGAATCGCGGCGGCCATCTCCTGCGGCGTGTGGCCGGGCACAGGCACCGCGTAGAACGCGAAAAGACCGGGGAACTTGTCGCCGGGATAGGGGCTGAATCCCTCCGCTTCAGCGGCAATCTGCTGATCGCGCACCAGGCTGCGATAGAGCCGCGAGACCCGGCCGTTGGACATGATGTCGCTGATGGCGTCGTAGACGGCGTCGTCAGGATCCTTGTAACTGCCGCGGTGATAACCCTCGATGTAGAACGGCTGCGACTGCTCGCGGATGAAGACGACCTTCTCGGCGAACTGCCGGGGTTCCACCGTCGTCATCAGAGACGGCTTGGGGCCGGCGGGAATCTTGCTGAAATACTTCTCCAGCATCGGCATCACGTCGGCGGCCTTCACATCGCCCACCACCGTTACGACCAGGTTCGAGCCGACGTAGAACTTTTTGTGAAACGCCATGGCTTCGGTCGCGGTAATCTGGCTGACTTCGCTGGGCCAGCCGATGCCGCTGCGGCCGTAGGGATGCGCCACGTAGGCGGTGGCGAGGAACTGCTCGAGGAGGCGGCCGATGGGGTTCGAGTCGGTGCGCATGCGGCGCTCTTCAAGCACCACGTCGCGCTCCTTGTAGAACTCGCGCGGAATGGTCTCAGCCAGCCGTGAGCTTTCAAGCCACGCCCAGAGCTCGAGGCGATTTTCGGGCATCGACCAGTAGTACTCCGTTTCGTCCAAGCCGGTTGAGGCGTTCAGGCCTTCGGCGCCGTTGCGCTCGGCGACTTCGGTGAATTGGTTGGGAACAACATACTGCTCGGCATCCGTCTGCGCCTTCTTGAAGGCCGCCTCAAGCTGGGCGAGCTTCTGCTTGTCCGGGCCAAGGGGATTGCGGCGCTCCGCCTCGAAGGCCTGCTCGGCGGTTTCCACTGCTTCGAGCGCGGTCTTTTCGGCCGCCCAGTTGTTGGTGCCGATCTCAGTGGTGCCCTTGAAGGCGAGGTGCTCAAACATGTGGGCGAGGCCGCTCTCGCCGGAGGGATCATTGACGTCGCCCGCATCCACAAAGGTGGTGTAGCTGAAGACCGGGGCCTCGGGTCGCTCGCAGATCAGGATGGTGAGTCCATTGGGGAGGACCTTGGTGGTAATGCGCTGCTCAAAGCTTTTCAGGTCCTGGGCGTGCAAAGCCAGCGGCGTTGCCACTGCCAGCAGGGCCAGTGCCGTCCAGATCCGGGGGAACAATCGGGTGATCATTCACACTCCTCGTGCCGTATGCCGGCACCTTCAAAGCTAACAAAACTGGGTGGACGGGTGCCGTAGAATGGACGCGAGAGAGAGATGTTTATGCGGAAGGCGACGATTTCCATCCCGATCGACCCGCAAACGGCGCAGGTCTACGATGCTGCACGCGAACAGGAGAAGCGCAAGATTCAGGCGCTTGTAAGCCTATGGCTGCGCGAGTTGACGGCCCAGGATTTGCCGTCCCTGCAGCAGGTGCTTGATGAAACTGGTCGCAAGGCGCAGCAGCGCGGGCTCACGACCGACATCCTGGATTCGATCCTGAAAGGCACCTGAGTGCGCTGTGTCCTCGACACGAATCTTCTGGTGAGCGCACTTTTATCACCCGGATCGAATCCGAGACTCGCCCTCGATCACGTCCGACGACATGGAACAATCTTGCTTTCCTACGAGACTCTCGCGGAGATCTCTGAAGTCCTGCATCGCGACCGGTTTCGCCGCTACACCGACGACGAAGATATTAGGTTGTTCCTGGCTGCTCTGACGCGTGAATCTGAGTGGATTGACGTGGACGTTCGAATCACAGCCTGCCGCGACCCGAAGGATGACAAGTTTTTATCGCTTGCGGTCAGCGGACACGCGACTCATGTCGTGACGGGAGATGCAGATCTTCTAGTGCTTCACCCGTTTCACGGCATCCCGATTCTCGCGCCGACAGCCTTTCTCCAAACCGTATAACTCCTGGATGCGGCTATTTCCGCCGACGGCCAGAACCATACCACGCCCCGTTTCGTATCCTTCTACGCACATCCCGAAGGGACTTCATGCGCAAATTTCTCTTCCGCAGTTTTCTTGTTCTCTGTCTCATCGCTCTGCTGTTTGCGGCGGCGGTCTGGACCATCGAGTATTACCCGCGCCGGAATTCGCATCCGCCGCTCAAGCTCGCGCAGGGCACGATTGCCATTCAGCACGCGCGGATTTATGTCTCGCCGACGGATCCGCCCATCGCGGATGGAACGGTTCTGATCCGCGATGGATTGATTGCCGAGGTGGGCTCCAACGTCGTGGTTCCCGCGGGGGCGCAGGCGGTTCCATGCAACGGCTGCGTGGTGATGGCGGGGTTCTGGAATGCGCACGTGCACTTTACCGAGCCCAAGTGGCAGTGGGCTGAGTGGAAGTCCGCAGGCACGCTGGATGCGCAGTTCGCCGACATGTTCCTGAGCCGCGGATTTACGACCGTGGTCGATCTGGGGTCGAACCCGGCCGAGACCTTCGCCATCCGCCGGCGTGTGGAGCAGGGCGAACTGCGCGGGCCGTACATCTATACGGCGGGTACGGCGCTGTATCCTCCGCATGGGATTCCGTTCTATCTGAAGGAGACGCTGCCCGGCTGGATGACGGCCATCATGCCGCAGCCGGCCACGCCTGCCGCCGCGCAGGCCATTGTGCGGCGGAATCTGGCGTCGGGCGCCGATCTCACCAAGCTCTTTACCGGCTCATGGGTGCAGCGCGGACACGTGCTGCCGATGCCGTTGAACATCGTGCGGGCTGCGGTGGAGACCAGTCATCTGAACGGGAAGGTTGTGTTTGCGCATCCGTCCAATCTGGCGGGAACGCAGGCGGCGATCCAGGGCGGTGTGGATGTGCTGGCGCATGTGCCGGACGATACGCGTGGCATCACGCCGGAGCTCTTCACAACGATGGTCCGGCAGAACATGGGCATGGTTCCCACGCTGAAGATGTTCACCACCACCGTGACCAGCGACCCGCATTACATGGATCCCATGTATGCCGAGGTGCGCCTGTTCAAGGCCGACGGCGGCACGCTGATCTTCGGGACAGATGTGGGGTACATGACGGACTACTCGACCGAGCAGGAGTTCACCGAGTTGGGCAAATGCGGGCTGGGGTGGCAGGATGTTCTGGCAATGCTGACGACCAACCCGGCGGCGCGCATGGGGCAGAGCAATCGCAAAGGCACGATTGTTCCGGGGAAGCTTGCCGACCTGACGATTCTCACCGCCGATCCCGCCACCGACCTGACCAACTTCTCGAAGGTGAAGGCGGTCATCCGGTCGGGCGCTGTTATCTGGCAACGATGACGATGTTTATTGACCTCATTATCGCGCCCCTTCTTCTCCGCCGCAGGCGTGAAGCAGACCGCGAGCCTTTCGCGCGGATCAATGCCGATCCGCGCGTGATGGAGTACTTTCCGGCACCCCTCACACGGCTGACGGCTGACGGCTTATCACTAACCACTAACCACTAGCCACTGAACCCGGCCACTGACAACTGAAGACTGACACTGCTATCCTCGCCTCACGTTGCGGCGAATGTATCCCCGGTTCGTTCCGCTTCGGAGACCGCATGAGCACCAGCGCCCCGGCCCCGACCCACACGCTCAATCTTTCTGCTCAACCGCTCCTGGTGCGCCGCGCTGCCGTGCTCGGCGCCGGAACCATGGGATCGCGCATCGCCGCGCATCTGGCCAACGTCGGCATTCCCACGCTGCTGCTCGACATGGTCCCCGAAGGCGCCCACCACAGGAACAAACTCGCCCTTCTCGCAATCGAGAATCTCGCGAAATCAAAGCCAGCCGCTCTTTATGACGGCAGCTTCGCAGACCGCATCACGCCAGGCAACTTCGAAGACGACCTGCCGAAGCTCGCCACGTGCGACTGGGTGATCGAGGCGGTCGCGGAGAACATTACGATCAAGCACAAGCTTCTGGAGAAGGTCGCCGAGCACCTGGCGCCGGGAGCGATTCTGACCACCAATACTTCGGGGCTGCCCATCGCAGAAATCGCCAAGCCGATGTTCGCACCAATCCGGCAGCGCTTTTTCGGTGCGCACTTCTTCAATCCGCCGCGGTACATGCAGCTTCTTGAGCTCATTCCCCTGCCGGAAACCGATCCGCAAATCCTCTCGGCGTTTGCGGCGTTCGCAGATCGGCTACTGGGCAAGCAGGTGGTGCTCGCGAACGATACGCCCAATTTCATCGCCAACCGCATCGGCGTGACGGTCATGTTTACGGCCGCGTCGTTGATGCTCGAACAGGGTCTGACCATTGAAGAAGCCGACGCGCTGACGGGTCAAGCGATCGGATGGCCGCGCACGGGCACATTTCGCCTCGCCGACATGGTAGGCATCGATGTGCTGGCGCATGTTGCCATGAATTTTCCGCAGGGAGCGTCGCCGGGCAACTTCTTCGACCTACTGGCCGAGATCGTGAAGCGCGGCTGGCTGGGCGATAAGGCGCGGCAGGGTTTCTATAAGAAGACGCGCGGGGCCGACGGCAAGGAGCAGCGCGAAGTCCTCGACCTGAATACGCTGGAATATCGCCCCTTCGTCAAAGCCGCGATCCCGTCGCTCGAGATGGCGAAGAACGCAACGACGCTCAAGGAGCGGCTGCGCATCCTGCTAGGCAACGATCCCGCCAAGGATAAAGCCGCTGCCTTTCTGGGGCCCCTGCTCGCGACGCTGTGGAACTTCTCTGCCGAGCGCATCGGCGAAGCGGCCAACGATGCGCCGTCGATCGACCGCGCGATGCGCGCCGGCTTCAACTGGGAGATGGGACCGCTGGAGATGTGGGATGCGGTGGGCGTACGCGATAGCGTGAACCGCATGAAGGCGATGAATCTGCCCGTGAGCCCAGCGGTTGAGGAACTTCTCGACTCCGGCAACGAGCACTGGTATGCGCCCGACGGGCCGCACTGCTTCAATCCGTCCACCTGCGCGTGGGAGCTGATTCCGCGGCAGCCGGGGCATGCGCGCATCGCCGAGTACCGTCGCGGACGAAAGCCGGTGGGTTCCTGCATTGTGCGCTCCAACTCCGGGGCGTCGCTGGTCGATATCGGCGATCACATTGCATGCATCGAACTGCACTCGCTGAAGAATGCGATCGGCGGCGATGTGGTTTCGCTGATCTCGTCGGTGCTGCGCCCTGATTCGGACTGCGTGCGCGACTTTGCCGGGTTCGTGCTGTCCGGCGACCGCGAGCACTTCAGCGTAGGCGCCAACCTGATGCAGCTTCTGCTGGCCGCGCAGGAGGGCGACTGGGACGAGGTGAACGCGGCCATTCGCGGCTTCCAGCAGATGACGCAGCTCATCAAGTTCTGCCCGCGCCCGGTGGTGGCCGCGCCGTTCGGAATGACGCTCGGCGGCGGTGCCGAAATGTGCCTGCACGCCGCGCGACGGCAGCCGCATGCCGAGACGTACATCGGGCTTGTTGAGGCAGGGGTGGGACTGATCCCGGGCGGCGGCGGGACCAAGGAGATGCTGTTGCGCTCAGTCGACGCGGCGGCGGCGATTGCTCCGCCTGATCCCAGGGACCCCCCGTCGCGCTTCGCGCAATCGGCGCAGATGATCGCCGCGCTTCGCCGCACGCTCGAAACCATCGCCATGGCCAAGGTCTCGGCATCGGCCGTTGAGGCGCGTGGGCTCGGGCTGTTCTCAGCCGCCGACCGCGTTACGTATAACCGCGAGCGCCTGTTGCTGGATGCCAGGGCCGAGGTTCAGGCGCTCGTCGAAGGCGGGTATACGGCGCCGGTGCCGCGCACGGAAATTCCCGCGCCCGGGCTCGGCGCCCTGGCCACCATGGAGTCAGGGATCTTTCTCATGGGTGAGGCCGGCTATGCCAGCGAGCACGACCAGAAGGTAGCGCGCTGGGCCGCGTACATCCTCGCGGGAGGACGCATTACCGCGGGTTCGCTGATGACCGAGCAGTATCTGCTCGATCTGGAGCGCGAGGCGTTCCTGTCGCTCTGCGGCGAGCGGAAGACCCAGGAGCGCATCGCCCATACGCTCAAGACCGGCAAGCCCCTGAGGAATTAACGCACTCCGGGTACTGCGGCGCCGCGAGTCTATTTGGCCGGTTATTTGGTCGGACCAGCTCGATGCGGTCGTGGGTGCGGACCCAGGTGTTGCCCGCCATGCGGCCCACGGCATCCAGGCCTTCCGGGTCGACACGGAAGTCGTCGACCAGGTCTTCGCGGACATGGAAACGCACGATTTCGCCGAGCACGATGACGCCGCCGCCGGGCTGGCGGCTGGTGTAAATGACCTGCAGCAGTTTGCACTCCATGTGAGCCGGCGACTCGGCCACACGCGGGGCGCGCACCACTTCGCTTGGTATCGGTGTGAGACTGGCGAGCGCGAATTCATCCACATGAGGCGGAACTTCAGCGGCGGTGATGTTGGCCGCGGACGCGATGGCCTCGCTCACAACATTGACGACAAATTCACCGGTTGCCTCGACGTTGGCGAGCGTGTCTTTGCGCAAGCCGGGACCGGCATGCTTGCCTTGAAGCACGGGGCAGAACAGCAGCGTGGGCGGAACCGAGCCGACTCCGCAGAAGAAGCTGAAGGGCGCCAGGTTCGGAAGCCCCTCGGCATCCACGGTGGAGACAAGCGCGACGGGCCGCGGCACGATGATGCCTGTCATCAGTTTGTAAATCAGGCGCGAGGGCTGACCCACGGGATCAATACTCAACATGGGGCTCAGCATGGAAAAGTCTGCTCCGTTCATCCTTTTGATCCTAGAACATGCGCACAGGCAGTGACCCAGTGGCACAGGCACTGATTTTCGCAGCCGTGTAACATAGCATGATGCACAATCGGTAGTGAGGGAGAACTTTGTGCCGCGCATCCACTTTCAACAGCAACTCGCCGAACTGAAAGACAAGCTTCTCGCCATGGCGGCGCTTTCGCAGCAGGCCGTGGAGTCGGCGGTGGACGCGTATCTGCAGCGCGATGAGGGACTTTGCGATTACGTTCGCCAGAACGAAACCGCCATCAACTCCGCACAGCGCGATTTGGATGAGATGGCCTACGAACTGCTCTCCCGCGAGCAGCCCATGGCCATTGACCTCCGGTTCATCCTGGCGGTGATCAAGATCAATGGCGATCTGGAGCGGATCGGCGACCAGTCAATGGGCATCGCGCGGCGCACGCGCGACTCGCTGCGCGTGGAAACCGTGGAACTGCCGGTGGATTTCGGCACCATGAGTGAATGCACCAGTCGCATGATCCGGTCGGCCATTCAATCGCTCCTGGAAGGCGACGCGCGCCTCGCCGATCACGTGCGCCAGATGGACGATGAAGTGGATCGCCTGAATCGGCGGGCCCACGCCGACCTGCTTGACCTGATTCAGCAGAATCCCGCACATACGCAGCAGGCAATGAATGGATTGTTTGTCGCGCGCTCGCTTGAGCGCATTGCGGATCATGCGTCGAACATAGCGACGGATGTGATCTTCTGGGTTCGCGGCGCCGATGTGCGGCACCAGTTGAGCCTGGCGATGGACTAGATAATCGGCCTCGTTGGTCTTGCAGGTTGCCTGTTCTATCCCCACCACCTGAGGCTCATCCCGATCGGCAGCCCGATCAGCACCATGTGCACCACGATCCCCTGTATCAGTGTCCGCAGCGTATACGGCCCTATGTAGTGAAACGCGCACAGCGGCATCACCACCATGTACATCACCAGAAAAACCGCGATCCCGAAGAACATCCCGCACACCACAAAGTGCTCTTTGAGGAACGGCAGCCTCCGGCTGGCCACGCAATACACCGTCGCCGCCCCAAACGCCACCACGAAGTGCAGCAGCACTCCCAGCACCCACACCCAGGCGCTGGTGCTCTTGATCGCCCACGTACCCAGCAATCCCGCCGCCACCACCCGCGGCACCTGAAGTCCCATCGTGGTAAAGGCGCAGATCTCGTCGAACGTCCCGGCAATCGCGCCGCCAATCAGAATCGGCGCAAGCAGACTGCCCGCGCGAGCTTTCACTGCCATTGTGGTAACACTCATAAGGCCTCTTTTGAGAGAGATAAGGCCGGGTGGGCGCCGAGACTGACAGGCCTTGGCACTCCAGGGAAGACCGGCCCTTATGCGCCCAAGTCTACCGTCACTTCTCCCTGCGCCAATCCGAACTGATACTACTGGGGCCCCATCCCATGCGGAGCGGCCCAGCGCTCCCATGAATCGGCCGGCATAAGCCCGGGCCTACCTTCGCTCGTCGAGAAACGACTGGAGGATCAGCGTGGCGGCCACCTGGTCCACCAGATGCTCATGCTGCTGGCGGGCGTGGCCGGCCTCATAGAGAATCTGGTGGGCCTCGCGGCTGGTGAGGCGTTCGTCCCACAGGTGGATGGGCAAGCCGGTCAGGGCGCCGAGTTCGGCCGCGAAGGCCTGGACCTTGGTGGCGCGCGGGCTCTGATCGCCGGAGATGTGCAGCGGGTTGCCGACAACGATAGCCGCGACGGCGTAACGGCGGGCCAGGCGGGCGATGGAGCGGAGGTCGTCGCGCGGGTTGCGGCGGGTCTCCAGCGTCATCACGGGCTGGGCGGTCAGGCCAAGCTCATCCGACACTGCAATGCCGATGCGTTTCGCGCCGACGTCGAGGCCGAGATAGCGGGGTGGCGGAGTTGCGGTCAGCGGATTCTCCTGCCAACAGATTATCCCGCCGGCAACCTGCCTCATGCACGAGAGATGGACAAGTCTTCTACCACCGCGAGCGCTCTGCGGCATCGCCGGTCCTCTTGCATTGCGGGTCCGCGAAAGGCGGAAGGACGCTCGTCTCGATACAATCTTCTAAGGTTAGGAATCCCGGTAGGGGTTTTTGCGTCTCTAACAACAGCACGGAGGAATACGGCAGAGGAATGGCGAGCCGCAGACGGACGACAGGCAAGAGACGCGGCTCGTGGGGCCGGGTTGTGTTCGCGGTGTTCCTGCTGGCCGTTCTGGCCGCTGCGGGGTTGGGTGCGTTCGTCTTGCTCGCGCCCTACGGCCCGCAAACTGAGACATTCATTGAGGTTATTCCGGGCTCGTCCTCCATGCGCATCGGCCGGCAACTGCAGGAGGCGGGGATCATCCGCAGCCAATACGCGTTTTATGCGGAGCGCTGGTTGCAGCACGGAACCCTGAAGGCAGGCGACTACAAGTTCGACCATCCCGCGCCGGTCAGCGAAGTCTACGACCGCGTTAAGCGGGGCGATACGTACACCATCGCCGTCACCATTCCTGAAGGTTCGAACATGTTCGACATTGCCGCGCGGCTGCAGCAGGCGGGGTTTGGGCCGGCGCAGTCGTTTTTGAGTGTGGCACGGCAGGAAGCGGGATTGCTCTCGGACATCGATCCGCAGGCAAAGACGCTGGAGGGATACCTGTTCCCCGACACCTACAAGATCGGGCCGAAGGAGCAGATGCCGCAGATCGCGGCCATGATGGTGAAGCGTTTTAGGGCTGCGGCGCTGCAACTCGGGCTCAGTCACGACGTCCATCAGACCGTGACCCTGGCTTCGCTCGTGGAGCGCGAAACGGCGCTCGACAGCGAGCGGCCCCTGGTGGCGAGCGTGTTTGAGAACCGGCTGGAGAAGCAGATGCCGCTGATGACTGACCCCGCGGTGATCTACGGGCTCCTGTTGCAGAACGCGTGGCGTGGGACAATCTATGCCAGCGACCTGCAGCGCGATACGCCCTACAACACCTATATGCATCCGGGGGTGCCGCCCGGGCCCATCGCGAATCCGGGCCTCAAGTCGCTGAAGGCGGCCATGCAGCCTGCACAGACCGACTATCTTTATTTTGTGGCGGCAAGCAAGAATCCGCAGGGCAAGTCGTTATTTGCGGCCACCTTGGAAGAACACAACAGGAACGTGGCGGGATTCCGCGAGGCGACGAAGAAAGCAGGGAACCAGTGAGGCTGACACGGCGAGCTGCAACGGCTGCGCTGGCGCTGCCGATCCTGCTTTCAGGATGCCTGGTGACCCGGCGCAAGCTGCCCGTGCCCAAGGCGCCCTCCGTGGTGCAGGACGCCACGCCGGATCAGCTGGTGCAGAAACTGAATGTGAGCTGGGGCGCTTTCCAGACGCTGAACGTTACGGTGGATATGAAGGCCACCGTGACGCACTCGCAGAAAGGCGAGGCAAGCGAGTACCCATCCATCCGCGGCATCATCCTGCTGAAAAAGCCGCTGATGCTGCGCGTGTACGGGCGCGTGCCCGTGGTGGGGACGCGCCTGCTTGATATGACCTCCGACGGAAAGGAATTCACACTGTGGATTCCGTCGAAGAACGAGGCGATTGAAGGACCGGCAACGGAATCGCAGACCAAGTCCACCAGCCAGTTCGAGAACCTTCGGCCCGGCTTCTTCTTCGACTCGATGGTGGTGCGCGGCCTCGATCCGGGCGACGAGTACTACGTCACCGCCGACACCGACACGGTGGAGGATGCCTCGAAAGAAGCATCTGCTGCTGGTACCCGAGTACCTGCTCAACATCGTGCACCGCAAGCCGGGCAGCCAGGAGCTGGCGCCGGTGCGGGTGATCCATTTCCGCCGCGAAGACCTCCTGCCCCATCAGCAGGACCTCTACGACGAAGAAGGCACGCTGCGCACCCAGGTCTTCTACGGGGCCTACGCCAAATACGGCGACAACAGTTATCCATCGACGATCACCATCAAGCGTCCCGTGGAGGAGCTGCAGATCACGCTGACACTGGAGAAGTTGACCCAAAACGCGCCCTTGCCCGACGAGGACTTTCAGTTCAAGACCCAGATGCCCCCGGATACGAAGATCCGCCGCCTCAACGGGCATACGTCCGCAAATGGCTCGCACTAGGAGCGGTTTCTGAGTTGCCATACCTGCGCCCCAGAGCTGTGATGGCCGGCACATCCTCTTCCGCGTCCCCGCTCCATCATGATTTTGTGCTACGCCTGCGCAGTCCTCTGGGCCCAGTTCAAACCACCTTCGCGGCCTTTACCGAACTTTCAGCAGGTATTAACCAGAAAACCAACAGTTATGATTCCCAAAGTTTTCCACAATTTGATAATCATATATATAACAACAAACAAGTTAATAAAAACGCGATTTTACGCCGTTTCTTCGCTTTTAGCCGATTTTCACCCCTTTCCGTCCCCTCTGTTTCCATCGCATTTTCGTCCAAGGTAACTTCCCAGTAAACAAACGGACACATCCGAACCGGACTCCGGGGTTGTCGCCTCAGCCGCTCGTGGCGGCTACCCCGGCCCTGAAAAACGTTCCATAGCCCGCTGAAAAGCACCCGGCTCCTTCGCCTGCTCCCCATCCCATCCGGCAGGAAAAATTTACACGACCCTCCGTTCCAAATTCCCCGAGCCGCGGCAGCCAGAAACAAACCTGATTTTCCGCGACCGACTCTAAATAGCTGAAAATCCGCCACTTGCATAAATCTACAGGTTTGGCGCGGCAGATGCATACTCTCCTGGCGTTGCTGTTGTTTCCCTTCCTGCCATCTGGGGCTGGTCGGTCAGGAAAATGAATAACTCACAATCCGTCAAGGAGATAAGACCTATGAACACCCTCAAGGCTCTTGTGGTTGCCGCGGTTGTTTGCTCTTCGTTCCCAGTTCTTTCGCAAGAGGTTAGCGGCTCAGCTCAACAATCCTCCTCAGTCTCCACCCCTGGCACAGTGACCAGCCAGTCGGCCGGCGCAAGCGCCGGGGCCAGCCGCCACGGCGCCAGCGCGCAGGGCTCGGCCGCGGCAAGCAACTCATCCGCAGTTAATGGTTTAGGCTCGGCAAGCGGTTCCGCAAATGGCTCCGGCGCCGCGCAAATGACCCCGGTGAATGGCGAACTGGTCGGAAAGCTCGACTCGAAATCCGCCAAGCCCGGCGACCCGGTGGTCATGAAGACCACCCAGAAAGCCCGCACCGCGGACGGCACCGAAATCCCCAAAGGCAGCCGCCTTATCGGCCATGTAACCGACGTGCAGGCGCATGGCAACGGCAACCAGGATTCGCACCTTGGCCTCGCCTTTGATCGCGCCGAGCTTCGCAACGGTCAGACGATGGCCATCCACTCCATGATTGAATCCGTCTCGCCTTCCGCCGCCGCCGTCAATGCCGCCGCCGCCGGAGAGGATGATCTATTTGCCTCCGGCCCGGCTGCAGGCGGCATGGCGATGGGCGGCGGAGCCGCAGGCGCTCGTTCTGGCGGCGGACTGGTCGGCGGAGGCCGCAGCGCCGTCGGCGGAGTCGGCTCGGTTGCCGGCGGAACCGTCAACGCAGTCGGATCAGGGGCTTCCAGCGCAGGCGCAGGCCTCGGTTCCAACGCGCGCGGCACCCTGGGCACGACTGGCGGCACCGCGGTCAACGCCGGTCACGGCACACTGAATGGTGCGGCGGCAGGCACCGGATCGCTTGCAGCCCACGCCACCGCGATCCCCGGTGTGATGCTCGGCGGTGACGCTTCCGGCGCAGCCTCGGGAATGCTCTCGGCTTCAAATAAAAACGTGCATCTCGACAACGGCACCCAGATGGTATTGGGCGTCTCTTCCGCAATTGAAAAGTAGACTTGATGAAATGTAGCCTTGGTTAGCTCCGCGGCCGGGCGATCAGCCTCCCCCGGCCGCAGAGTCTCCGAATCCATCACCCATTTAAGACAGTCTCTTCGCTCGAACCTTGCTGTTATCCGTCTGCCTTATGGCTTGGACGTTCGAGAGCCTCCGTTGAGTTCCCGCGCCCGGTGGGTTTACCGCCGGCTGGGGCTGGAAACTCAGCGGGGGTCCTTTCTTTGCGCAAAACAAAATTCGAGTCGCCGCAAGTTAGTTCCATCAACTTCAAACTAACCTGATGGAACAATGTCGCGAAACGCGACATTGTTCTGTTTCGAGACACTCCATTACGTTGGTATAAGACTTTCTCAGGAACCCGTAATCTGGCGCGTATTCCGCCCCTTCGCTACTATCGGCCTTGTAAGAGAAAACTTGAGAAGTTAGATAGATCAATACCGCAGGAGTAAGTCATGATCCCGGAGACGGCCATTCACGAAGGATTCGAAATCAGCCCGCGCTTTCGCCGCAGCATCGAAGAGCGGATTGCCCGCCTTGAGCAGGGCTCGGACTTCGATGAAGCCCAGCATCAGTTTCTGATCGATCCGGATCACATCCGCCGCCAGCTTCGCCTCGCGGCCGTGCAGCGCCAGGAAGCGCTGCGGATGCGCCTCTTTCTCGATCGCGCGGGAACTCGCCTGCCCCGCCCTCTTATCGCTCTCGACAGGAAGAGTTATTAACCGGGGTATATCTTAGTCGGGGTCCATAGTTGGTTGGGGTCCATAGTTAGTCCGGGTCCATAGATTGTTCGATCATCACTGAAAACACCAGAGCCGCGGTTCTCTCCTTCACCGCGGCTCTGTTTTTTTGTGCCTGTATGGAGCGGGGGACTGGATTCGAACCAGCGATACAGGCCCTGCGTGCCTGCGCGTTACCACTTCGCCACCCCGGCTGAACGATCGACGCATCAGGCATGCGTCGATGGTTCCCCTATCGACGCAGGTTCGCGCCTGAGCAGGTTGCCAAAACTCCCGTAACATAAGCTCGTAACATGGGGTGCATTGTCATACCTTCAAGGTAGAGAATCCTGAGGAAGGGAAGACATGAGTGCAGTCCTCGAATATTTCGTTGTCGATGTGTTCACCCGCGAGGCCTTCGCCGGTAATCCGCTCGCGGTAGTGATGAACACCGCCGGGTTGAGCACCGAACAAATGCAGGCCATCGCCAGGGAGTTCAATCTCTCCGAGACGACCTTCGTCGAGCGGCGCGCCGCGGAGATTGAAGCCGGCGAAGGTGTGCGCGTGCGCATCTTCACCACCGAGGAAGAACTGCCGTTTGCCGGACATCCGACCCTCGGAACCGCGAGCGTTCTGAAACTCACCGCGCCCGAAACAGTCCGCAATCAAACCGTGACGCTGGCCGAGAATGTGGGTCCGATCCCCGTCCGCTTCAGCGGCGACGATCTCTACGGCGAGATGACGCAGCGCGATCCCGAGTTCGGCGCCGAGCTCGACCGCGCGGAAGTGGCGCGGCTGTGCGGCTTCGCGGTCGACGATCTCGACCCGCAGGCCGCCCCCCAGGTGGTGTCCACGGGTACAGCCTTCGCAATCGTTCTGGTGCGCTCTGTCGAGACCCTGGGGCGCTTGCGCGTGAACCAGGAGGAAGCCACTTCGTGGCTGCGCAGCCGCGGCGCGCGCTGGTTTTATGTCATGGCGCCGGCGGCGAACGAAACGACGGGTCTGGTCACTTTCCGGTCTAGGATGCAGTTCTATGGCGGCGAGGATCCGGCCACAGGGTCGGCAGCCGGCTGCGCAATCAGCTATCTCGCCGGGAAGGGCATTGTGCGTTCGGACCAGAGAATTCTGGTCAGGCAGGGCGTTGAGATGCGCCGGCCCAGCGAGCTTTTTCTCGCCGCACGTGTAGATGGCGTCAGGGTGACCGATATACGCGTGGCGGGTAGCACCATGCTCGTTGCAAAAGGTCAGCTTTTCCTGTCGTGATGCACACGCTTTCAACAGGAATTCATATTAAAAAATGCTTTTGTTTCTGCAAGCTACGCAATTTCCCTCTACTGGGTCGAGTTTTCCACGCAAATTTTCGCCGACTTTTCCCCCTTTTCGTGACTGCCCGATACCCGTACTCTTGCCAAGCATTGAACAAGATTCAACCGGCGCTAAGCCGGATTTGACCCAGACTTCCAAACGCAATCTGGTTGCTTAACGAAGGCTGATTGTTGCCGGGCTCCGATTGTCAAAGAGTGTCTCGTGGGAGGTAACCCGCCAGGGTAACCGACCATCGCAGCCACACTGTGACGCTCGAATCTGACGCCGGAAGCACAGACTTCGGGCGGCCGAACCGCAATAGGAACGTTGATCTCTCAAAGATCCTGCCTGAGGCGGGACAGGGATCGTGTTGTCTCTGGGTCAAAGAAAACAAACTTCTGGAGTGAAGGAGCGAGGTAGGCCTCATGCGTCCCAAAAAGATCATTCTCTGCGTCGACGACAACGAACAGGAACTCTCTGTGCTGAAGTTCATGCTCTCAACAAATGGTTACCGGGTGGTGTCGACAAGCAATGCGCACGACGCGATCGGCATCTTCTCTGAAATTCCAGTTGACCTGGTGCTCTCCGATTTTTCCATGCCGCAAATGAATGGGGACCTGCTGGTAAAACGCCTGAAACAGATTGCCTCGCATATCCCGATGATCCTGCTTGGCGATCCGAGCAAGATGGCCGATTCGCTTCACGGCGCCGACGCGCTGCTCGCCAAGAAGAACTTGTCGTCGCAGGAACTGCTGGAGAGGATCAAAGTGATGAGCGCGCGCAAGCGCGGGCCGCGCAAGGGCAGCACTCGCATCTCTCATCCTGAGCTGGCGGTAGCTTCCTAAGGGCAGGGAAGGGCGCCGACCGCAGGAGCCGGACTCAGTGCCCGTCCCCCAACTCCCAGGGCCGGGCTGCCGCCGGCTGTTCTGCTTCGCGGCCGCGCACCCGGTCGTACAGGTACACGTCGCTGGTCGTTCCCAGCGATTCGTTATACAAACCCAGCGCGCCCGTCACCCGGTTCAGCTCCTCGGTGAACGCGTGGATGGCCTGCAACTGCGCCGCCGTCGCCGGCAGTTCAAACTTCGTCGTCTTCAGAAATTTCTGATAGCCGCGGTCCAGCAGCCGCGCAATTTCGCCGCGTACCAGCAATCCCGGCGTCACCGCAAGGCGTTCGCCGCCACTCTCCCATTTGGCATCGGTCACGCCCGGCACAACCACCGCGGCCACGTCGTTCTTCGTCACCTGCATGCCGTTCGGCACGCCCGCATAAGGAGTCACATCGAATCCCTGGGCGCGCAGCGCGTCCAGCATCTCCTCAAAGTTCCGGTTCTTCTTGCGAGCCATCTATGCGCACCAATCTGCGAGGATAAATACAAGAGTCGCGAAAACTTCCGCACTCTCCATGATAGCCGCTTCCCTGCACCCAACGGCTTAATCGCGAAATCAATGACCACGACGCCCACACATCTGCGCCCCGGCTCTCTTCTCACCGACCGCATCGGTAACACGCCTCTCTTGCGCCTCGAAAAGGTCGTCCGCGATCTTCCCGGCATCACGCTTCTCGCCAAGGCCGAGTGGGTCAATCCCGGCGGCAGCGTGAAAGACCGCGCCGCCTGGTCCATGGTGCGCGACGCTCTCGAACGCGGCCTCCTTGCCCCCGGCAAGACGCTCCTTGACGCCACCAGCGGCAACACCGGCATTGCCTTCGCCATGCTCGGCGCGGCTCTTGGATTCCCGGTGCGCCTCGCCATGCCCACCAACGTCTCGCCGGAGCGCAAGCGCATCCTCCGCGCCTATGGAGCGCACGTGGACTGGACCGACCCCGACCAGGGTTCCGACGGCGCCATCCGCCACGCCCGCGCAATGGCCGCCGCGTCACCCGAGGAGTTCTTCTACGCCGACCAGTACTCCAACCCCGCCAACTGGAAAGCGCACTACAACACCACCGCCCCCGAGATACGGAGCCAGACCAGCGGGCACATCACGCATTTCATCGCCGGCCTCGGAACCAGCGGAACCTTCATGGGCACCACGCGCCGCCTCAAGGAGTTCGATCCCGGCATCCAGGCCATCAGCTTCCAGCCCGACTCGCCCTTTCACGGGCTTGAAGGCATGAAGCACATGCCCACGGCCATCGTGCCCGCCATCTACGACCCGCCCTCGCCGACCGCAATCTCGAGATCGAGACTGAAGCCGCGTACGTCATGGTTCGCCGCCTCGCCCGCGAAGAAGGCCTGATGGTCGGCATCTCCGCCGGCGCCGCCATCGTTGCCTGCCTGCAGATCGCGCGCGAAGAAGCCGCCGCCGGACGCCCCGCCACCCTCGTCACCGTCCTGCCCGACTCCGCCGACAAGTACCTCAGCGAACGCTTCTGGGACGAAGAGGGCTGGGCCTACTCCATCTGACCCCCTGCGGTCGAGCCGTTCGAGACTGCCACGAAACCCCGGACACCTGAACAGATCGGCAGCGCGCCTGATTAGCCTCTCTGGGCGGAGTGGTTTCTGGAAACCCAGGTTCACTCTTCCGACATGGATTTTTGAATGAATCCTGTGCCGTCGCCGAGATCGTCGCGTCTTCACTCTCAAGAGAATGCACAACTGCGCGGACAAGGCGTACTATCATCAATCGAAGGTCCGGTCAGAATCTCATTCCCTGAGGTCGCGGCGAGGTCGTTGCCAGACGCTCATTTCCCAGACGCTCATTTCCAGGAGGCGAGGCATGTCCGTTACCCGGCGCGGCTTTCTTCAATCGGCGACACTCACCATGCTGGGCGGCGCGGTTCTCCCCGCTTCGCTTTCACAGTCCCGGGCTTCAAGTCAGCGCGAAATCTTTCGCCCCGAAAGCCTGGTCGCGTTCAACGGAATTTCTCAGCAAACCTTTCAACGCCTGGTGGGACAACGCTTCACGGTGAGTTCCGGCGGCCATTCTCTTGGCGCAATGACGCTCATTTCCGTCACCGATCTGGCTCCGCAGCACAAACCCGCAGCAAACAATGTTCGCGTGGTTGGCCGTCTGCCCCAGCCTTCTTCACGGCACTTCACCGGCTTCGCCGTGCGTTTTCAGGGACCCGCCCCGGCCCTCTCTCAGGGGACGTACACGCTGCGAAACCCATCCGTGGGCGAGTTGCCTCTTCTCCTGGTTCCGGCGGGGCCGGGTGCAACCTCCCATACTTACACTGCGATCTTCGGCTCCCTCACCGCGTAGTCGTTTCTCAAGCCAACCGGCTGCGCAGAGGAATCGCCTCTTGCATCTTCTTTCATGAACGCGGGGGGAAGATGCCCTGGAGAGCGATACAGAAGTTCAGCGTCAGGTAGGGTGGCATGTTGTCGTGCGGCTGCCCGCCGCCGGTCGTTGCGACAGCGCTATTGCTCAAGTTAGCCGGCGGTCCAGGCCATGGCGCATACGCAGGAGGGTTGCCCAGGGATTCGCCCGCGAACACCGCATTGGCCGGGCTGAAGGCATTACCGGCGGCCGCGCATTGCACAGAGTGCGTGTGCGCCGGAATCTGGTCCACCGTCAGAAAAACACTCGCGCTTCCCCCCGTTTCCCCAACGATCCGATCATTCAGGCCGGCGCCGAATCCCGCGGCGAGCGGAATCGCGCCCTGCAGATTCGGCAGTGCAAAACTCGTCTTCCCGTCGCCCCCGAACTGCGTTCCCAGAAGAGAAAACAGCGCCGTATTCTGTGAGATCGCCATCAACTGGCCATTGCACATCGCCCATCCGACGGGGGCAAAATTGAAGGGAAACGTGCGGATTTCTCCTACAAACTGGTCTGCCATTCCACGGAGTCCTTTCTAGTTGCGCGAGGGAAAAATACCCTGGAGCGCAATGATGAAGTTCAGCGTGAGGTACGGCGGCATATTGTTATGGGGTTGGCTACCACCCACCTGCGATAGACTGCTCGGATTCATCACTGTATTCGAATTTGAACTGTACGGGTTCGAGGGCGACTCTGCCCAGGTGCGTCCCGCAGCGGGGTAGGAATTGGCCTGAACAAGAATGCCTTGCGCTACGTGGGAGTGCGCTGGCATCTGCGAGAGGGTCAGAGTAACACCCGCTTCGCCGGCCGACTGTCCGAGCGGATAGGAAAGCCCCGAGGAATTGGGTCCGAAGTGGAGGATGGTGCGGCCTTCAAGGTTTGGAAGGGCGAAAGTTGTTTGTCCGTTTCCTCCGTAGGTCGTTCCCAGCAGAGAAAACAGCGCTTGATTCTGGTTGATGGGCAAAATCTGCCCGTTGCAGAACGCCCAACCTTTGGGAGCAAAGTTGAAGCTTATGAGCCTGATCTCCGAGAGATACGGCGTCCCCATGTCTGTCTCCTCTAGGAAGCGATCATGATTGGCTTGGATAAACCCCGAACAACGCAATGATGTAGCTGACCACCTGGAACGGCGGCATGTTGTAATGCGCCTGATCCAGACCGGTGTTCTGCAGCGAGGCAGCCATCATGGCAGAAGGCGGGCTCGTGGAAAACTGCTCCAGTTGGGATTTGGCCCAAACGCCGTGTTCCGGGCTCGGCTGGTTCCCCTCGCCGCTCCACGCTGCCAGTGAATGTGAATGCGCCGGCATTTCATCCATACTCAGCGTTACGAACTCCGTCCCCGCAAGCTGGCCGATGACGAACGAACTCCCCTGGTGAATGGGAATCCGCCCGGAGAGATTGGGCAGGGCAAACGTGGTCTGGCCATCTCCGCCATAGGTTGTGCCAATCAGGTTGAAGAGCGTTGAATTCTCGCTGATCGATAGCAAAGATCCGTCGCAAAACGCCCAGCCGTTGGGTGCAAAGTTGAAACCCACCATTCGAATTTCGCCAATATAAGGCTCACTCACTGGCCATCTCCTATTGCCTGAGGGGTCGGGGTGTGCTGGGCTGCGATTGAAAGTGCAGTTTCGAAAATATCAAGTTCGGAAATATCCAGTGAATCAATTCGAAGATCGATACTTTGCCGGTCGCCTCACCCTTCCATAAGGCCCCCGGGCGTCGCCGCGTTGCGCGGCAAAGGCCTGCACGCCGCGCGCAGAATAGGAGGGCAAGTCTTGCTGCAGTCGCATCGATAAAGCGCCGGTAGACGCTGGCCCGACCCGCCACATCCAGAGAAGAAAGCCCCAGCAAAAAGGTGCTCGCCAACGTAACCGCCAACGTAACCAGGGGGAAACTGAAAGCGGCAGATCTCGAATGCGAATCCTAATCAGTGGGGGAAAACCTGTCAAGATAAACGTCCACCACGAACGCGGGTGCCCAGGCGGGTGCCCCAGAGCCTGCCCCGAGCTTGTCGAAGGGTCCCTCGCATTTGGGGACCTGGGAGGGCCGTGAGCCCAACCACAGAATCAGAAGGAACCCGGCCTGACCCCGCCCCGCGCGATACCATCAACCTGATGAGCGCGCTGCACTTCCCTCAGCCCGTCTACGACTCCATCCGCCTCCACGGCGAGGAAACCTATCCGCACGAGTGCTGCGGCGTCCTGCTCGGCAACTCCACCCCGGAAGGCTGGCGCGTCACAGCGTCAGTCCGCGCCGGCAACACCCGCACCGACTCCGCCCACAACCGCTACGGCATCGCCCCCGTCGAACTCGTCCGCATCCAGCGCGACGCCATGCGGCAGGGCCTCGACATCGCCGGCTTCTACCACTCGCATCCCGACCACCCCGCGCAGTGGTCCCCGACCGACTTTGCTGAAGCCCACTGGATCGGCTGCAGTTACGTCATCACCGAGGTCGCAAACGGCAAGGCAGCCGTCACCAATGCCTTCCTCCTCGCCGGCGCCACCGAGGAAGACAAGCGCTTTGAGCCCCAGACAATTGAGGTCGGCTAAGCATCGACCGCAACCCGATCTGAATCTCATAATTGATCTCACAGGCACCAGCAACAAGAGAGACCCTGCACATGACGATCATCATCCCCACTCCGCTCCGTCAGTTCGTCGACGGCCAATCCAAAATCGAAGTCAGCGCCCCCACGGTGAAGAGGCGCGCTCGACGCCCTCACCCTCGACCGCCCGGAGCTGCGCAAGCACCTGTTCAACGCCGAGGGCAAAGTCCGCGCGTTCGTCAACGTGTATCTCAACGACGAGGACGTCCGCTACCTTCCCGCAGAAGGAAGACTCGGCTGTCCTGGAGAACGACACGCTGACCATCATCCCGTCGATCGCCGGCGGACGCTGAAGGACGGCCTTCAGCAGGTAGCTTTCTACTGTGAACTAAGAACTGTGAACTGCGAACTGAGCCTCCATGACGACTCTCACTGAATCCGCCTCCCTCCCCGAGCTTACGAATGACGAGCTCTCGCGCTACTCGCGCCACCTGATCCTTCCTGAAGTCGGGGTTGAAGGTCAGCGCCGCCTCAAAGCCGCGAAGGTCCTGTGCGTCGGCACCGGCGGTCTCGGCTCACCGCTCGCGTTTTATCTGGCTGCCGCGGGCATCGGCACGCTGGGACTCGTGGATTTCGACGTCGTCGACGCCAGCAATCTGCAGCGCCAGATCATCCACTCCACCAAAGACATCGGCCGCAAAAAGCTCGACTCCGCCGAGGAGAAGCTCACCGCCCTCAACCCCGCGCTCAACGTCGTCAAGCACGAGACCATGCTCACCAGCGCCAACGCGCTCGACATCCTCAAGGACTACGACGTCGTCGCCGACGGTACGGACAACTTCCCCACCCGCTATCTGGTCAACGACGCCTGCGTGCTCCTCGGCAAGCCCAACGCCTACGGATCCATCTTCCGCTTTGAAGGCCAGTGCAGCGTCTTCGCCACCGAGAACGGCCCCTGTTATCGCTGCCTCTACCCGGAGCCGCCGCCGCCCGGCCTCGTCCCGTCGTGCGCTGAAGGCGGAGTGCTCGGCATCCTGCCCGGCCTGGTCGGCGTCATGCAGGCCACTGAAGTCATCAAGCTCATCCTCGGCATAGGCGAGCCCCTCATCGGCCGCCTGTTGCTCATCGATTCCCTCGCCATGCGCTTCCGCGAGCTCAAGCTGCGCAAGAACCCCGACTGCCCGGTCTGCGGCACCCATCCCACGGTCACTGAACTCATTGACTATCAGCAGTTCTGCGGCATCGCGCCCCCAACCCCTCAGGAAGCTACTTTGAAAAACGGAATTCCCCAAATCACAGTGAAGGAACTGAAGGCCCGCATCGACGCGGGTGAAGACGTCCAACTCATCGACGTACGCGAACCCTGGGAAGCCCAGGTCGCGCAGATCGGCGGCAAGCTTATCCCGCAGAACGACGTCCCCAACCGCCTCGCTGAAATCGATCGCAACCGCGAAGTCGTCATCCACTGCAAATCCGGCGGCCGCTCCCAGCGCATCGCCGAATTTCTACAGCAGCAGGGTTACCCGCGCGTCGCCAACGTGGCCGGCGGCATCCTCGCCTGGAGCGACGAGATCGATCCATCAGTGCCGAAGTATTAGCGATACTCCAGCAGGCTCGGCCGACTCACGACTCGGCCGGGTTTGCTATGGATCATTCAATTCGGTCAATCCTTCGTTACTGTCGAGATCCGAATGGCAGAGTTCGAGTCCAAGATTCTTCGCGCCACGCACGACGATAGCGAGGACTTATCCCGCCTGTCGACGGCACTCTTCCCCCTGGGGTGTCCCGCTACCACAACTGCGGACGACCTGCTCGCCTACACTGCGCGGGAGCTGACGGCGCAACGGTTTCGTGCACTTCTCGACGACAGCAGCAATGCAATCCTCGTGGCTCGCGTATCGAACCAGCTCGCCGGCTTTGCACTGATCGCGCAGGCTACGGCGCCGCGCCCGTCACGCGCCGACGTGGAGTTGAGGAAGTTCTACATCGATACGGCTTTCCACGGAACCGGGCTTGCCCACGTACTCATGAAAGAGGCGCTGGCGATTGCCGAATCGGCATCGAAGGCGGGCATCTGGCTGAGCGTTTTCTCCGGCAACGGCCGGGCCATCGCCTTTTACGAGCGATGGGGATTTCGGATCATTGGGGCCCAAACTTTTGTAGTGGGCAACGACCATCAGAAGGATTACCTGATGGAAAACGAATCCCTCACCCGGTTGCGAACAGACCGGAACCTCTGAGCCTGGCGCTCCATTGCCCTTCCTCGCCGGGGATGCTCGTCGGAGGTGCGGCGATGTGCGATAGTCACATCGAGGCACCGGCTTCAAGGCGAGGGCTAAGTTTACGGAGGAGTCCGCAATGAACCGTCGTCAGTTTGCCGCACGTTCCTTGGCCGCTGTCGCAGGCGCTGCTCTGTCGTCGCGCGGTTACGCGGCAAAGCAGAGCACCGCAGCTTCGGTTCCCGGCGCCATTCCTGAAGCTTCGATAAAAGGCGCTCGCTTTCCGGAGGGATTTCTGTGGGGTGTCGCCACGGCCTCTTACCAGAATGAAGGCGCGTGGAACGAAGACGGCAAGGGCGAGTCAATATGGGACCGGTTCACGCACACGCCGGGAAAAGTGCGCGGCGGCGTGACCGGCGACGTGGCGTGCGATCAGTATCACCTGTTCCCGCAGGACATCGCGCTCGCCAAACAACTCAACGTCAAGAGCTACCGGTTTTCTATCTCGTGGCCACGCATCCAGCCGACTGGAGTCGGCGCGCCGAACATGAAGGGGATCGATCACTACAGCCGCTTTGTGGATGCGTTGCTGCAGGCCGGCATTCGACCCTGGTGCACCATGTACCACTGGGATCTGCCGCAGGCGCTGGAAGACCGCGGCGGCTGGCCGAACCGCGAGCTGGCCAACTATTTCGCAGATTATGCGGGCATCCTCGCCAAGCATCTCGGCGACCGCATCACCGTATGGGCTCCTTTCAACATGCCATGGGCGATCGCGTTCATGGGTTATGCCGCCGGCGCATTTCCTCCTTGCCGGACGAGCTTCAACGATTTTCTGAAAGCAGCTCACACCCTGGCCCTGGCGCAGGGTCAGGCGCACCGCGCCGTGAAAGCCGCGTCTGCGAAGGCCACGTTCGGCAGCGCCTACGAGATGGCGCCTGCCTATCCCAAGACAGACTCGGACGGCGACCGCGCTGCCGCGGCGCGCTATCACGCGATGAATAACGTCTTCTTCCTTGAAGCAGCGATGAAAGGCCGCTACCCAAACGCATTCGTCGGCGAGCCGCCCCTTGATGTGATGGGTTTTAAAGCCGGCGACGAGAAGATTCTCTACGCGCCGCTGGATTGGATAGGTCTTCACTACTACACGCGTCGCGTAGTCTCGGATGCAAGCAAGGAGAAGTTTCAGAGCGGAGGCAATTTCAGCGGTACGGAGATTGAGAACAATTCACCGGGCGGGCGCGATCCTTACACTCGCTTCCGCGCCGCTATGCCCGCGGAGGGGCCGCTGACAGATGCCGGCCTGGAGGTGTGGCCGCGCGGCATTTACGACCTGGTGACGAAGATCAGCCGCGACTACAACCTGCCCATCGAAATCACAGAGAGCGGCTGCAGCTATCTGGATTCGCCCGACGAAGAGGCGCAAGGGCGCGTTCCTGATACGCGGCGCATTGAGTGGTACCGCGCGGAGCTCGCGGAATTATCCCGCGCCATCGCCGAGGGGGCTCGGGTCCGCGCCTTCCATGCCTGGACTCTGCTCGATAACTTCCAGTGGGCAGAGGGTTACACCGAGAGGTATGGGCTGATCTACACAGACTTTCGCAATCAGAAGCGGACGATCAAGGACTCGGGTTATTGGTACGGGCGTGTCGCTGCAGCGAATCGGCTGGATGTATAGCGTTCTTTGAGGAGTTCGCCCGGTCCTGAAGGGCGAACTTGGGCAGGGCACGAGACGTGCTTGACACATTCCCATATAGGAATGCAAGATTCTTCCATGTATCGCGGAAGAAAACCCGCCGCTGTCATGCATTCTCCACGGAAATTTGACAGCATTCTGATCGATAATGTCATTGACAATGCTAGTGATCGGCTGATTCCAAAGTAAGTCAGGCTCGTAAGTTCCGGCACGCTTCCCCAGCGCGTCCGATTCCCTTGGGAGGTCACCCATGCTTTTCCTGCACGATCTTCGTATCGCCATTCGTTCCCTTTCCCGCGTCCGTACCCTCTGGATCACCGTCGCCCTCACCCTGGCACTCGGCATCGGAGCCAACGCCGCCATCTTCAGCGTCGTGCGCGCCGTGCTCCTCAAGCCGCTCGCCAATCGCGACGAAAGCAGCCTGCTCTACATCCGGCAGAGCGCTCCCGGAATCGGCGTGCAGAACGCCGCCTTCTCGGTCCCCGAAATCAAGGACATGGGCGAAGGCCTGAAGACCGTCAGCAAGCTGGGCTCCTTCTCCGAGATCGACTTCACGGTGGTGGGCCTGGGAACGCCTCGGACGATCCCCGCGGGCGTGGTAGATGGCAACTACTTTGACGTGATGGGGCTCAGCCCCGTGCTGGGCCGGCTGCTCGGTCCCGCCGATGACGGCCAGAACGCCCCCGGCGCGATTGTGCTCACGTATCCCTTCTGGCGCGATTCGCTGCATTCGGATCCCAATGTGCTGGGCAAGGTGGTGCGGCTTGAGAGCTACAGCGGTGCGCGGTCTGCCACTGTGGTGGGCGTGCTGGAGCCTTCCGTTCCTTACCCTGTGGCCACCGAGATCATCGCGAACGTGGTCACGAGCCCGCATCATCTTTCCGCGACGATGGTCACTGGCCGTGAGCACCGCATGACCGAGATGTTCGGGCGGCTGGCGCCCGGCGTCACGCTGGAGGCAGCCCGCGCCGAGTTGAATACCGTGTACGGCGCCATGTTGAAGGCGCACCCCGAGGTCTACAAGGCCGAGGACCACTATCAGATCGGCGTAACCCGCATGCACGACCAGATCAATGCGCGGGCCAACGCCATTCTATGGATTCTGTTCGCAGCCTCCGGTCTGTTGTTCGTCATCGCCAGCTCCAACGTGGCCAACCTTGTGCTCGCGCGCACCGTCCGCCGCGAATCGGAACTTGCCGTACGCTCCGCTCTCGGAGCCTCCACGGCTACTCTTCGCCGCGCGCTGCTGGCCGAGAGCCTGGTCCTCTGCGGAAGCGGCGCCCTTGCCGCTGTCGCGCTTGCCATTCCCATGGTCAAGGTGCTGGGAAAATACGCATCGCGGTTCAGCGTGCGCGCCAACGATCTCACCCTCGACTTCAGCCTGGTCTGGTTCGGTATCGCGCTGGCGCTCGTGGCAGCGGTATTTCTTGCCTACATTCCGCGCCTGCCCAAGGCGGATTCGCCCCAGGGCGGACTCACCGGCCGCGGCACACGCGTCGCTGGAGGCAGTTCCCGCCGCCTGCGCGTCTTCGCCGTCACGCAGATCGCGGCGTCCTTCCTGCTGCTCGCCGGAGCGTGCGTACTGATGAAGACGCTCTTCGTGCTTGAGAATACGCGTCCGCCGTTTACGTCGGACAAAGTGCTCGCCATTAACCTGCCGGTGATGAACTACGGAAAGACGCCCGAACAGATACGCCTCTTCTATCACGACATTCAGCGCCGGGTTGCGACTCTGCCCGGAGTGGAACAGGTTTCCAGCGGCTTCAGCGTTCCGTGGCGCGATCAGCAGGGACTGGGCATCAGCTTCACCTTTGCTGCACAGGGCGCGCGGCGCGCCGACGGCCAGGACTTCCGCGCCAGGTTCCGCTCCATCTCGCCGGGATTCTTCGCAACGTTCGGCATGCCCCTGATCGCCGGCCGCGACTTCAACGATGGCGACAAGGACGGCTCGGAGCGCGTGGTGATCATCAGCCAGAGCCTGGCGAACATGCTCTATCCGGGACAAAACGCGCTCAACCGCAAGATGTGGTGGACTGATGGCGTGATGAAGTTCATCGGCATCAGCCAGGAGCCGCGCCGGATCATCGCAGTGGTGCCGGATCTCGACGACGAGAACATCATTCCTTCGCCCGCTATGACGATCTACCAGCCAGTCGACCAGGAATGGTCGTACGGGCGCCTGTTCGTGCGCTCGCGCCAGGACGCATATCAGCTTGTGCCGTCCATCACCCAGACCATCCACCAGATGTCGGGCGATCAGCCGGTGGAGAAGCCCGCCACACTGGGCGATATCCGCGCGGAAGTGCTTGCGCCTGACAAGTTGAACGCCATCGTCTTCGGCGGATTTGCGGCGGTCGCGCTGCTGATCTCGGTGGTGGGAGTGGCCGGCGTGCTGGCCTTCTCAGTCAGCGGACGCACGCGCGAGTTCGGCATCCGCATGGCCCTGGGCGCGCAGCCCGGCAACATCCTGAGGGACGTTCTGGTGGAAGGCGCTGTGATGGCCTGTATCGGCGTGGGCGCCGGCATCGTCCTGGGTTTTGTGGCCACACGCGCCATCGACAAATACGTAACCGCGCTCAACCAGCCCGGAGCTCTTGCATTCGTGGCCTCGGCCGTCGTCATCCTTACCGCGGCGGTTCTGGCTTCAGCAGCCCCCGCCTTGCGCGCCGCGCGTATCAACGCCGTCGAAGCGCTGCGCACCGAATAACGCGGCCGTTTGCCGCTGCTGTTGTCTTTGCTTTTCTTTCTGTCATTCCCGAGGCAATCTGCTGCTCAACAGTCTGACCCGTACCGCACGAACTGCGCCGAAGGCGCGCCCAGCCCCACCGCAGGTGGCGTATCTTCAAATCCATGGTCCGTGTCTCGATCTTCTACCCCTCCAAGCCCGGCAGCCGCTTCGATGTCGACTACTACCTCAACACCCACATGCCTCTCGCCATCGGCATGCTGGGGCCCGCGGTCAAGGCCGTCTCAGTGGAGATTGGCTTGATTGGGGGCATAGCCGATAACCTGCCGCCGTTCACCGCCATCTGCGCATTCACGTGCGAGAGCGTGGAGGCATTCACGTCTGCGTTTTTGCCCAACGCGGACGTGCTGCAGGGAGACATTCCCAATTACACGGATATTGCCCCGGTGATCCAGGTGAGCGAGATCCGGCTGTCGCTGTAGATCGGTCCAGCTACCGCGCGATCTCCACCGGAGCTGTTCGCGGTGTATCGCCGTTCTTGGGGCTCTCGTCCATTTTGCCGAAGATCATCTTGCCGCTGGCAGTCTGCAGAACGCTGGTCACGGAGATATCGACCGAGCGGCCGATCATCTTCCGGGCATGATCCACCACAACCATAGTGCCGTCGTCGAGATACCCGACCCCCTGGTTGTACTCCTTTCCTTCCTTGAGGATCAGTACGGTCATGCGCTCGCCCGGCAGAACCACCGGCTTCAGCGCATTGGCCAGGTCGTTGATGTTCAGCACCTCGACATGGTGCAGGTGAGCCACTTTATTCAGGTTGAAGTCGTTGGTGACGACCTTGGATTCCCACTTCTTGGCCAGCTCCAGCAGCTTCAGATCCACCTCGCGGATGGTCGGAAAATCCTCCGACACGATCTGCACCTGCAGGTTCGGATTGGCCTGCATCCGCTGCAGCATGTCGAGGCCGCGGCGGCCGCGCTGGCGCTTCGAGGCATCCGTAGAATCCGCCACCACCTGCAGCTCGCGCAGCACAAACTCCGGTATGACCATGATGCCGTCGATGAAGCCGGCCTCGGCGATATCGGCGATCCGGCCGTCAATGATCACGCTGGTGTCGAGAACCTTGGTAGAGCGCTTCGCCGGCCGGTCGGTACTAAAGAAGGTCCCCAGCGCCGCCGGATTCAGCAGGTCACCCTTGTTGGCGCCGACAAGCAGACCAATGTAGGTCATCAGCAGCAGCACGAAGATCTGCAGAGCCGCGGACGTTGGCCCGCTCAGCGGAGCCGACCGCAATACCAAGCAGAACAGCGCCGCGCCGAAGATGCCCAGCACCGATCCAAAGACCGCCCCGATCAGGCGCCGCAGGCTGAGTGCCCGCACCCGAAACTCAAAGACGATGACCGCCCCCGCCGACAAGCCGCCGGCCAAGGCTCCCTGCCAGTCCGTGAGTCCGAAGGGTTGAAGGAAGTAGCAGACAACACTGAACAAAACAACAAGCAGAACACGCAGAAGAATGAGATCCATATAGACCTGCTCCCGTTGGAGCCTTAAAAATGCACCAACCCGGGCACAGTCGTGGAGTATGACTATCCGCCCGCTCTGCCGTCAAGCGCGAAATGCGAACCCACATAAACACCCGCATTGACACGGATTAGGACTGAGCACGGCGAGCAGGTCCGGGTAACAGCCGCAGGTTGCCCCCTGCCTGCTTTCACCTCCGCGCCCGCTCCCGCTGCAGCTCCCGATAGAGCTCGCTCTTCGACCGATTCAGCTGGCGGGCCAGCCGCTTGAGAGCCTCTTTCTCGTCGATTCCCAGCTCCGACTGCATGCGGGCGACCCGCTCCGAGAGCCTCTCTGAGCTTGCCGTCGCGGCCTGCGAGGCGGCTGGCGCCTCAATGATCAAGGTCATCTCGCCGCGCACGCGATCGCGGGAAGCGAGATCCTGGCGCACCGCGGCGACGGCGCCCCGCAGAAATTCTTCATGCACCTTGGTCAGCTCGCGGGCCAGAACAATGCGCAGACCGGCCCCAAAGACAGCTTCGAGATCCGAGAGCGTTTCGAGGATGCGGTGGGGAGCCTCGTAGAACACCAGCGTCCGCGGAGTCTCGCCAGCCGATTCGGCAATCTCTTCGAGACGAGTCCGCCGCTGGCCCGCCTTCTCCGGCAGAAACCCGAGATAGCTGAATTCGGCTGGGTTGATCCCGCTGGCCACCAGAGCGGTCAACGCGGCATTGGCTCCAGGGATCGGGATCACGGAGATTCCCGCCTCAATCGCCGCAGCCGTCAGCCACGCGCCGGGATCGCTGATTCCGGGCATGCCTGCATCCGTCACCACAGCGATGCGCGCACCTCTCTTCAGCGCGTCGACCATGGAAGCAGTCCGCTCGCGCTCGTTGTGCTCGTGCAGGCTCTCGGTCGGCGTCGTGATCTGGAAATGGTTCAGCAGCTTCTGCGTCTGCCGCGTATCCTCGCACGCGATGCGGTCCACGCGCTTCAGCACATCGAGCGCGCGCAGCGTAATATCGCCTAGATTGCCGATTGGCGTGGCGACAAGGTAGAGACCGGGAGCAAGAGACGCAGATTCAGACAGCATGGGCTGACTACGATCCTGGTTGATCGATTGGTTCATGTTCGCTGTTCCCAAGAACTGCGAACTACGAACCGTGAAATACGAGCTGAAGCCTAGCTTTCCGATTCCTGGCGCTCGTAGCGCCGCTGCTCCGCCAGCAGCGACATCGAGCTCATCAGGTTCTGCACGCTCACAATGCCCACCACCTTACCGCTCTCCGTCACCGGAATCAGCGACAATCCGCGGCCTGCAGTAATGCGCCGGATCGTGGTGCCGAGCGTATCCTCCGGCCGCGCCACCTGGAAAGCGCGGGACATCACCGACTGCACATAGCCGTTCCCGTCGCTGCGCAGCGCATCCACAATGCGCTGCCGCGAGACAATGCCGACGAGCTGCGGTCCGCGCACCACCGGGAAGTCCTCCTGCAGCGAATGCACGCAGCGCGTGAGCGCGTCAGCCAGCGTGTCAGAAGGCGACAACGTGGCGAAATCCGTCAACATCACTTCGCTCATCCGCACCGTGTCGACCACCGACTGGAAGAAAACGCCCTGGTCCTCAATCTGTGCGCCGATCATGATGAAGAACCCGGCAATGATGAGCCACCAGCTATGCAGAAACATGCCGGCCACCATCGCGGCAAGGGCGAGCAGTTGGCCAAGTCCCGTGGCGGCGCGGTTGGCCGATCCAAACCCATGGGCCCGCGCAAAGCTCCCGCGCATCAGTCGTCCGCAGTCCAGAGGATATGCGGGCAGAAGGTGCAGTACGCCAAGCCCCGCCTGCATCCACACCATGCTGCGCAGCAGATGCCCTGACGCAACCAGCGGACGGCCAAGCAGATCGAAGTTTCCTCCCGCCCCCAGAAACAGCCCTGCCAGCGCCAGCGCGGTCAGCAGGTTGGCTACAGGGCCTGCCGCGGCCAGGGCAAACTGTGCGCCGCCGGAGTTCGATATCTCCTGGCTCTCCGGATTAGCGTAGGCAAACAGCCCGCCGATGGGCAGCAGAAGAATGGCGCGCAGGCGCAGTCCGAGCCACGCTGCCACCAGCAAGCGCGCGGTTTCGCGCACCACAACGGCCGCCACCAGCACGAAGAAGATGCCCATTCCGCGAGCGAAGCCGAACTGCCCGGATTCCGAAACGCCCAGGCCCAGGCACACCAGCGCCAGCAGCAGAAAGAAGGTGTGGAGGCGCATTTCAACGCCCATCCAGCGGCCCAACGGCAGTGACCAGCCTCGCATAAAGCTATTGTAGAGGGTCGGCGCAAACCCGGTGGACGCTGCTGCGCCAAACCATGAAACCGGCCAGTCGATTATGCTGGGGTGCGATGCGCATCATCGCGGGAACATTGCGTTCGCGGAGCCTGCAGGCGCCGCCCGGCTTGGCCACGCGCCCCAGCAGCGACCGCCTGCGCGAAACCCTGTTCAACGTTCTCGCCCCCCGCATCGAAAGCGCGCATTTTCTTGATCTGTACGCGGGTTCAGGCGCTGTCGGAATCGAGGCCGTCAGCCGCGGAGCCGCGCGCGTTGTCTGCGTCGAGCGCGCAGTTGCTGCTCTCAAGATCCTGCGTGCGAATCTCGCGCGTCTGGAGTTGGACGACGAACGAATCGTAGTCTCTTCCGCCACTGCAAAGGCCTACCTGAGCCATGCAGTCTGGATGCCCGGCTTCGACATCGTCTTTCTCGACCCGCCTTACGACGCAGTCAGTGAATACGAAATCACACTTGGGCTTCTAGGCGGCAGCGTCCGCGGCCTGCTGCGCGAGCACGCCATCGTCATCGCCGAGCACCGCCGCAACGACAAGCTGCCTGAGGCCGTCGGCGCATTGAGCCGCACGCGCCTGCTCCGGCAGGGAGACGCCGCGCTCAGCTTCTACGCCGTAAATGAGCCGCAATCGAAACACCACGAGGAGAACACATGAGAGTCCGGGCCACCATTTTTGCAATTCTGTTTTCGATTGCCGCGGCGCACGCGCAGAGCCTTCCCGACTGGACCATCGGCCCCTTCACTCGCCCGGCCGCCGGCAACCCCGTCATTGCGCCCAATCCTCACGCGCAGTTTGACGACCCCATCCTGCACGCTCCCGCGCAGTGGGAGGCGCTCCATACCTTCAATCCCGCAGCCATTGTCCGCGACTTCAAGGTCTACGTGCTCTATCGCGCGGAAGACAACTCCGGCGCCATGCAAATCGGCATGCACACCTCGCGGCTCGGCATCGCCGAGAGTGTCGATGGCATTCACTTTACGCGCCACGCCGAGCCCGTTTTTTATCCCGCTGAAGACGACCAGAAAGCGCGCGAGTGGCCCGGCGGCGTTGAAGATCCCCGCATCGTCGAACTCGAAGACGGCACTTATGTCCTCACTTACACGCAATGGAACCGCCAGACCTACTCGGTCGGTATCGCCACATCGTCCGACCTCGAGCACTGGACCAAGCACGGCCCCGCCTTCCTCACTGCCGCCGGCGGAAAATACGTCAGCCTCCAGTACAAATCTGCAGGCATCGTTACCCGTCTTGACGAGCAGAAAGGCCGCCTCATCGCCGCAAAGATCGACGGCAAGTACTGGATGTATTGGGGCGAAGGCTCCATCCGTCTCGCCACGTCCGACGACGCCATCCACTGGACCCCTGTCGAAAATCCGAACGGCCAGCCCCTCGAAATCCTCAAGCCCCGCCCCGGCCGCTTCGACTCCAGCTTCCCTGAAACTGGCCCGCCTCCCATGTTGACCGGCAAAGGCATCGTCGTCCTCTACAACGGAAAGAACGCGCCCACGGGCGGCGATCCGTCGATGGGCCCGAATGCCTACGCCGCCGGCGAAGCCCTCTTCGACGCCAAAGATCCAAAGCGCCTCATCGCACAGACCAGCCAGCCCGTTCTCAAGCCCGAGTTGCCCTACGAGAAGACCGGCCAGTATGCCGCTGGAACCACCTTCGCCGAAGGCTTGATCTTCTTCCACGGCAAGTGGTTCCTCTACTACGGCTGCGCCGATTCGCTCGTCTCCGTCGCCATTGCGCCGGGGCCGCCGCCGCCCGCCGATGTCTCGCGCGGCTTCTATCTGCATCCTGAAGACCGCGTCGTCTTCTACGGCGACAGCATCACTGAGCAGAACTACTACAACCAGTTCGTGCAGCTCTACGCCGTCACGCGCTTCCCCAAAATGCGCCTGCACTTCTACGATGCCGGCGTAGGCGGCGACCGCGTCACCGGCGGATGGGCCGGCCCCATCGATCAGCGCCTTCCCCGCGATGTATTTGTCGAGAACCCTACCGTCGTCACCATCATGCTCGGCATGAACGACGGCGCCTATCAGCCCACCACGCCCGAAATCGACTCCACCTACAAGACCGGCTATAAGCACATCCTCGACTTCATCAAGCAGCATGCGCCCGGCGCGCGCGTCACTCTCATCGGCCCCTCGCCGTATGACGATGTGACCACCGCACCGCGATTCCCGGGCGGATACAACGGCGTCATGCAGCACTTTGCCGATGTAAACCACCAACTCGCCCAGCAGTACGGCGCGACGTTCGCCGATTTCAACCCGCTCGTCGTCGCGTCCATCGAGAAAGCCCAATCCGTCGATCCTCGCATCGCCAGGCTTTTGCTCCCGGACCACGTGCATCCCGAGCCGACCGCACACTGGGTGATGGCCGAAGCTCTGCTCAAAGCGTGGAACGCCCCCGCAATCGTCTCCAGAGTGACCATCGACGCGAAGGATGCGCGCGTCACGGCATCGGAGAATACGAATGTCGAGTCTCTCAGTCACAGCGGCGACGCGCTCACCTGGACGCAGAACGATAACGGCCTGCCGCTGCCCTTCGACAAAGCCAATGCCCTCACCGCGGTCCTGCTCGAAATCAGTGACATCCAGAAGACCCTGAATCAGCAGCCTCTTATCGTCACCGGTCTCGCGCCTGGCCAGTACGCCCTGCGCATCGACGATCGCAACATCGGCAACTTCTCTGCCGACGAACTCGCCGCGGGCATCAACCTCGCCGACTACAACACGCCCATGCGCTCGCAGGCACAGGTGGCCAGTTGGGACGTGCGCGATCTCGTTGATGCGCACTACATTCACTCGCGCATGCGCATCCACAATGCCGGAACCGGCGCGGAAGACGGCGGCGCCGATCGCCTGCAGGCCTTCGAGGATTCGCTCGAAGACAAGATCTACGCCGAGGCCGCGCCCCTCCCGCACCACTATGAGCTGAAGCCGGTCCCGACCGCTGTCGCGCCGGCTGGACAATAGACGCATGGCGATCTCGTTCCAATCCGTCCTTGAGTCCGCGAGCGATGACTTGTTCCGTGTCGCCACGCACGCTCGCGGCCCGCAAGGCTCGCTGCCCATCACTGCGGAGATGCTGCGCAACGCGCCTTCGGGCAATCTCTTCGGCCTTACCCAGAACGCCGGCATGGGCTGGGATCCGACGCGTCTCCTCGACCCCGAGTTCCTCATCCTCAGTACGCACGGAGGTCTGCGCGCTGCAGACGGCTCGCCCATCGCGCTCGGCTTTCACTCCGGCCACTGGGAAGTCGGCCTGCTGGTCGAAGCGGCTGCCCGCGAGTTGAAGCTGCAGCACGCGGTGCCTTTTGCCGGCGCCTGCACTGACCCGTGCGATGGCCGTACCCAGGGCACCGCGGGCATGATGGACTCGCTCCCGTATCGCAACGACGCGGCCATGGTCCTCCGCCGTCTCATGCGCTCGCTGCCCACGCGCAAAGGCGTACTGGGCGTGGCCACGTGCGACAAGGGCCTGCCCGCGATGATGATGGCGCTTGCATCGTCCGGCGCGCTGCCTGCGGTGCTCGTCCCCGGCGGCGTCACGCTCCTGCCCGAGGAGGGCGAGGATGCGGGCAAAGTGCAGACCATCGGCGCGCGCTTTGCGCAGCAGCAGATCACGCTGGAATACGCGGCTGAAATGGGTTGCCGTGCATGCGCGTCGCCCGGCGGCGGCTGCCAGTTTCTCGGCACCGCGGCCACTTCGCAAGTCGTCGGAGAAGCGCTGGGCCTCTCCCTGCCGCACACCGCGCTCGCGCCCTCCGGCCATCCCATCTGGCTCGACGCGGCAAAGCGCTCCGCGCGCGCCATCCTCCGCATGCATGAACTCGGTCTGGGGGTGCGCGATGTCCTCACCCCCGCCGCGCTGCGCAACGCCATGGTGCTGCACGCGGCCTTCGGCGGATCCACCAACTTGCTCCTGCACATCCCGGCCATCGCCTTTCATGCGGGCCTGCGCAGGCCCACGGTCGACGAGTGGGCCGCAGTCAATCGCGAGGTCCCACGCCTCGTCGATGCGCTGCCTAACGGCCCGCGCGGCTTCGCCACTGTACAGGTCTTCCTCGCCGGCGGCGTGCCTGAAGTCATGCTCCACCTGCGCGCGGCCGGGCTGCTGGACACCAGCGTGAAAACCGTCACAGGCGACACTCTCGACGCAAGCCTTGACTGGTGGCAGCAGAGCGAGCGCCGCGCCGCGCTTCGCCGCGAATTGAAGGAGAGCGACAGCATCGATCCCGATGAAGTCATCATGAGCCCCGACCGTGCGCGTTCGCGCGGCCTCAGTTCAACGGTCTGCTTTCCAGTAGGAAATCTCGCGCCCGAGGGCTCCGTCATCAAGAGCACGGCCATCGACCCCTCGCTCATCGACGACGAGCAACGTCTATCGCCATCGCGGCCCCGCGCGCGTTTTCACCACGGAGGAAGCCGCCATCGAGGCCATCAAGTCGGGGGTGGTCGGCCACGGCGACGTCGTGGTGCTCATCTGCGGCGGCCCCAGGGGCGCGGGCATGCAGGAGACCTACCAGGTCACCTCGGCCCTGAAGATGCTGCCCCACTGCAAGCACGTCGCCGTCATCACCGATGCCCGCTTCAGTGGCGTCTCCACCGGCGCATGCATCGGCCACGTCTCGCCTGAAGCGCTTGCCGGCGGCCCGGTGGGCAAGGTGCGCGACGGCGACCTCATCGAGATCGTCGTCGATCGCGCCCGCCTCACTGGATCAGTGAACCTCATCGGCGATGCTGGCGGCGAATTCAGCGCAGAAGAAGGCGCCCGGCCGCCTCGCCGCTCGCGCCCCGCGCGAAGATCTGCGTCCCCATCCTGACCTGCCCGACGACACGCGCCTCTGGGCGGCGCTGGTGCACGCCAGTGGCGGCGTGTGGGGCGGCTGCGTCTACGATACCGAAAAGATTGTCGAAGCTCTGGAGAGGAATCCCCTCACCGACTGAAGCCGGTGATTCGGACATCTATCGCCGGTGCTGATAGAACGGCAGCACGATCAGCATCGCCAGCCCGATAGCCACCAGAAGCGCCACCAGCATCAGCCCGTAGACGACCCACAGATTGAGGGTGCGCGGCGCCTTTTCCAGGCGATCCCCGCTGGTGCCATGCGCCACTCCCCGCTTACTCATACTTGAGCGATTCTACCGGGTCCATTTGCGCAGCGCGGGTGGCCGGCACCGTGCCGAAGACGATCCCCACAATGGTCGCCGCGGCCAGCGCAATCACAATCGACCACACCGAAATCGGAAGCTGATAGTCGGTGAAGAAACGCACGGACAGCGGCAGGGCCAGTCCGACCAGAGTTCCGATGATTCCCCCCGTAAGCGAGATGATGATGGCTTCGGCCAGGAACTGCAGCTTGATCTCGCGGCGGGTGGCGCCCAGCGCCTTGCGGATGCCGATCTCGCGGATGCGCGCGCGCACCGTGGCCAGCATGATGTTCATGATGCCCACGCCGCCTACGGCCAGTGTGACCGCGGCAACCAGCACCAGCACCGCCGTCAGGATATTCGACACTGTCGCCGCCATGGTCAGCACTTCGCGCAGATCCTGCGTCTTGTACACCGAGTTGGGCCGATGGCGCGCACTGACAATGCGGTTGATCTCCCTGGTTGCGTCGGAAACTTCAGCCATGCTAGCCATCGAGAAGTAGATCTGCTTCAGGTTCTCGGTGCCTTGAAAGTAGCGTGCCACCGAGAAGGGAATCAGGATGGTCTCATCCGCGATCTCCGACTGGCCGAAATCGCTCACGCTTTGCCGAAACACACCGATGACCGTGAAGGGAATTCCGCTGATCTGGAACTCGCGGCCCACTGCCTCGTCAGGGCTGCCGTAGCGCAGTTTGGCGAACGTCTCCGTGACTACGGCGCAATTGACGTGCGCATTTTCGTCGGTCTCATCAAAGAATCGCCCGTAGGGCATTAGCAAGTTGCGGATGTTGCGGTACTGCGGGCTTACGCCCAGAACCAGCGTGTCCTTCACCACTCCGCCGCCGAAGCTGATGCGGTCGTGCATTTCCAGCACGGGCGAGGAGTACAGGATGCCGGGCAACTGGGCAGTGACCGCCTTCTCGTCGTCCCGGGTCAGAAAGTCGTTATAAATAACGTTCTCAGTCCCCGCCGCGCCACCGCCCGCATACTCCAGTTCCACCTCGTTAGTCCCGATCTTCTGGATTTCATTCAGGATGAACTGCTTGCCCGTCATTCCGATCGTGACCACCAGGATCACCGACGCGGTGCCGATCACCATGCCCAGCGCGGTGAGCATGAAACGGAGCTTGCTGGCACGGAAGCTGTCCAGCGCAATCTTCAGAATCTCGCTCACCACCATGGTCCGGCGGGCGCTGCAGCAGCGTCGCCTCGAACGAGGCGCGCCGCCGTTGGCGGTTGGCTTGCCGGGTTTGTTCGGTGACTGGATTCATGGGGCCGCAAACGGCCGTTCCTTACAAAAAGATGCGTCAGGAGGCCTGAGGGCTTCCGCAACTTCGGCGAAAGCCCTGCTTTCATCATAGTTGGACTACGGCCGGTCGTATTTGTCCAACCATTTCAGCTCCTCGCGGACCTTGATATACCCGTGCCACGGATTCTTGCCCAGCCCGTGCCCCTCGCCCGGGAAATACCAGGAACGTGTGCGGAATCCCCAGCGAGTCGAGCGCCCTCTCCATCGTCTCTCCCTCCAGGTAGCTCACGCGGATGTCCGCCCCGCCCTGCACCAGGTGCGTCGGCGTCTTCACCTTGTCGAACTGAAACAGCGCAGCCTCGCTCTGGTAGAGGCTCGGGATTCTCCCACGGCCGTCCGCCCAGATACCACGCGTCATCCCACGACTCGTCGTCGTTGCCCCAGTTGGCGGCGTGCTCCACCGCGCCCGCGCCCGTCACCGCCGACTTGAACCGCGTGGTCTGCGTGATCAGCCAGTTGGTCATGTACCCGCCGTAGCTGTAGCCGCCGATGGCCAGATGATCCGGGTCGGCAATTCCATCCTTCACCAGCGCGTCCACGCCCTCCAGGATGTCCTTCCCCGGCTTCGAAACCAGGTGCGGCTCGATCCCCAGCATGAAGTTGTCTCCATATCCTGACGACCCGCGATAGTTCGGCCTGAACACCAGCCAGCCGTTCGACGCGGCCAGCGTCGCCCAGTCGTACCAGTCGGCGCCGAACTTGTTGCCGTCAGCATCCGCCGGCCCACCGTGAATGAACGTAAGCATGCGCAGATTCTTTGTGCCCTTCTTGCCCGGCGGGTAGATCAGCATCCCCTCTACCTTCACGCCGTCGTCGGCCGTCCAGGTGTAGGGTTGCCATTCCGGCTGCGCGCGCTCAGCCACGATCGGATTCAGGCTGGTGAGAGCGGTCAGTTGATCCGGATGCAGCGGATCGCTCGCGAGATAAGCCTGTGTCGGATCAGTCACTGTTGACCAGCGAATGACAATCGCATTCGAATGCCGCGCCGTGGTGATGCCGCCGTAGGTGCCGGCGCGTCCGGGCAGCTTCGTGGCCTTGTCGCCATCGATCAAGTACAACTGCGTCTCCGTGCCCTTCATGCCCAGCGCGATCTCGCGCCCGTCTCCCAGCAGCGCGAACTGGTCGAACGTCCCGTCGAACGACGAGCCCAGCCGATCGATCTTCCCCGACGCAGGATCGATCCGGTACAGCCGCCCCTGCACATCGCGGTATTTCCCTTCCAGCGATCCCGAAGCCGCGGTCACCGCAAAATGCAGAAACCGGCTGTCCGGCGACCAGTGCAGGTTCGATTCCGTCGCTTCGTTGTGCGTCAGTTGGCGAACCTCGCCTCCATCTGCCGCAACCAGATAGATCTCATAGTTGGCAGGTCCTTCCATCCGGTGATGCACCGGCTCCGTCTCGAACGCGATAGCCTTGCCGTCCGGCGAAGGCGCAATTTCCCCAATCGAGAAGACGCTGCGGGCAATCGTGTCCGCCCCCGGCGGCAGCACCGGCTCGCTCTTCTTCTTGTCCTTGGGATCCTTGTCCTTGGAATCCTTGTCCGGCTGGGGCGGAGCGACCGCAACCGCCGCGGCCAGCGCGGGTGCAATCGCCTGCTTCAGCAGCAGATCGCCCCGATGCTGCTCGCGCCAGCGCGTCACGTCCTTCCACTCTTCCTTTTGCGCGTCCTTCTGCTCCTGCGTGAGCGGCTGCGTTACCGAGTAGTAGATCGCCGCCCCATCTGCCGACCACGCAAACGAGTGCACATCGAGCTTCTGCGCGTAGAGTGGCAGCGCCTCGCCGCCGTTGACTGGGATGATCCAGATACGGCTGGCCTTGTCATCGCCGCCGCCGGCGCTGCTGTCGCCGTCATCATCCTTCCCGGTTTCGCCGGGCAGCGCACGGTCGCTCTCGAAGGCGATCCATTTACCGTCGGGGCTGAACGCCGGCGATGCCTCGCTTCCCATGTGTGCCAGAGGCCGCAATCCATCAGCCCGCGTCCACATCCACAGGTCGTGGCGGAACGAGCTGTTCTTCCAGTCCGGCGACTCGGTGCCAATCGCCGCGACAGTTCCGTCCGGCGAGAGCGCGGTAGAGGTAATGTCGGTTGTATTGAAGTACTCATCGAGCGTAATCGGCGGCTTGGTCGATTGGCCGGATCCGGCAATACCGGATGCCGCAACAGAAAGGCTCGCAAATGCAATTGCAATGCACAGGCTTTGGGGACGCATAGGAGAAATATAATTGCGCTCGCCGCGCAGGAAGACAAATTTTGCGCGTGATTCAGGGTCGGGGGACACCACCACAAACATGAAACGGATCGACGCTCATCAGCACTTCTGGCATTACGACGCAGTCGAATACGGCTGGATCGACGACTCCATGGCCGTCTTGCAGCGCGACTTCCTGCCGCACGATCTCAAGCCCCTCCTCGACGAGTCGGGATTCGACGGCTGTGTCGCCGTGCAGGCGCGTCAGACGATTGAGGAAACACGCTGGCTCCTCGAACTCGCGCGCCGGAATGATTTCATTCGCGGCGTCGTCGGATGGGTCGATCTGCGCTCTCCCGATCTCGCAGAGCAGCTCGGCGAACTCACGCGCAATCCAAAGCTCGTCGCGGTCCGGCACATTGTGCAAGCTGAGCCCGACGACGAATTCATGCTGCGCCCTGACTTCCGCCGCGGCATCGCGCAGTTGGCGGAGTTCGGCCTCGTCTATGACTTGCTTGTCTATCCGCGCCAGTTGCGGGCCGCCGCCAGGCTCGTCCGTCAATTCCCCTGGCAGCGCTTCGTGCTCGATCACATCGCCAAGCCGCTCATCGCCCAGGCCGCCATTGAACCGTGGAGCACCGACATCCGCGCGCTGGCACAACTTCCGAACGTATGGTGCAAGGTCTCAGGCATGGTCACTGAAGCTCGCTGGAACCGGTGGCGTCCGCAGGATTTCCACCCTTATCTCGACGTGGTCTTCGACGCGTTCGGTCACCAGCGCATCATGATCGGCTCCGACTGGCCGGTCTGCACGGTTGCGGCGGACTATGGCAGCACCATGCGCATCGTCACCGATTACATTGCGCAGCTTTCCGCCGCGCAGCAGGATGCGATCCTCGGCGGAAACTGTGCCGGCGTCTACCGCCTGCCGGAATGAACGCAATGACCAACCGCGCTACAAGCTGAGTGGTGGCTGGGAGTTAAGCGTGAACCAACGAAAGTTACAATCATGTTAAGATTGCTCCCTAATATTAGGGAGACTTCCGACCCCACGGATGATTAGCTATGAACGTTTATCTTATGCGGCATGCCAGCGCTGGACTTCGCCGCGATAATCCGCTGCTCGATGCCAAACGAGGCCTGATCAAAGAAGGAAAGGATCAGTGCATGCTGATGGCGCGGGTGCTGAGCGCGATGAAGATATCGATTGACGCTGTTGTATCGAGCCCGCTGAAGCGCGCTTTGCAGACCGCGCAGTTTGTCGGCACAGAGCTCGGCTTCGACGCGAAGGTCGACACCAGTACGGCTCTGCTGCCGGACGCCGCGTACCCGGCATTTCTCGATCTGCTGGCGAAGTATGAGGCGCAGGGGCGCGAGAGCCTGCTGGTGGTGGGACACAACCCAACCATGTTCGAGTTTCTGGGCAAGCTGATTACCGGGAACGGCGGCGCGGCGATCAGGATGCGTAAGGCCTCGATTGCGCGCGTTGACACGGATCATCATCCGCCGCGGATGCAGTGGCTGATCGATCCGCGGTCGTCGCGGCTGATCTACGAGAGCGTCGGGAAGAGCTCGCGGCCGAAGACTTCGCGAAAGTAGTCCGCCTCTTTGCCGAGCGACCACCGCTCGAGTTCGGCGCCGCTGCGGCCGGGCTTTATCTCAATGTAGACGCGCTTGGGATAGACGCGGGCGGCGACACGGAGCACGTCGCTGGCGCGATCCTGGTTGAGCGCGACCGCGAGGCGAAGCAGCACGACCGCGCGCATGACGTTCTTGTGCTCTTCAGGTGGAATGTTGCGCATGGCGCGGTCAGAAGGCTGCAGGCGGCTCTTGCCGAGGTAGCGCGCGATGGCCGAGACGATGGTGCGCTGGACGGGCGTGTAGCCGTACATCTCAGAGCTGGAGATGATGTATTGCGTGTGCCGGTGGTGTCCCTGGTGGTTGATGAACTTGCCGGTATCGCGCAGGACGGCCGCGGCGGCCAGCCAGTTCTCGTATTCGGGCGGCAGATTATGGAGCGCCTTGAGCTCGCGGAAGAGTTGAAGAGCGTGCTCGCGGACCGGGTCGTTGGGGCGGACGTCGACGCCGTAGCGCCGGGCTGTGGCGATCACTGACTCCCAGCGCTCCTTCTCAAATTCGCGATGGCCACTGGCGCGGCTGTCGGTTTCAGCGAGCATCTGCACCAGCAGGCCGTCGCGCAGGCCACAGGGCGAATAGCGAAAACCGGGCAGCGAGAAGCTCTCGAGGATCTCAGAGAAGACGTGGGCGCCGGCGACGATGATCTCCGCGCGACGCGGGCCGATGCCGGGTATGGCTTCGCGATCGGGCAGGGGCATCTTCTCCATGCGCGCGGCCAGCTTGCGCACCAGCGCGGTGGGTGCGATGCCTGCGGCTACGCCGGCGCGGGCAATGGCTTCAGCCATGCCGCGGCCCTGCTTGCCGACAGCCTTGCGCGCGGGCTTGGCTGGGCGAGCCAGCGCGGCACAGGCGTCAGCGAGCGCTGCCGCCGTGCCGGAGGTGGCAATGACGTGCGCGACGTCGTCGGCGCGGATACGGCGATGGGCGCGGCGCAACTCGCGGGCGATGAGCTTGCGCATCTGGGCGAGGCCTTCGGGCGTTGGCGGGTCGGCGGAGAGGAACTCCTCTGTCAGGCGCACGGCGCCGAGGGGAAGGCTGATGGTCTCCTTGATGCGCTTGTGATCGCTGAGCGTGATCTCGCAACTGCCGCCGCCGAGATCGATGAGCAGCACGCGGCCGGTGGCGGCGGGCTCGCCGGCCATGACGCCGTGGTGGATGAGCCGGCCTTCTTCGAGGCCCGAGATGATTTCGAGATTCCAGCCGGTTTCGGCCTTGATCCAAGCCTGGAACGCGGCGGCATTCCGGGCGTCGCGCATGGCGCTGGTGGCGACAATGCGGAGCCGATCGGCGGCATGGGTCTGCACAGCGCGCTGGAATCGCTTGAGCGCGCGCAGCGTGGCGGCCATGGCTTCCGGCGAAACCAGGCCCGAATCAAAGACACTGGCGCCGAGTCGGGTGACTTCGCGGTCTTCGTGGAGTGTCTTGAGGCGATGGGCGACAACGCGGGCGATCTTGAGGCGGCAGGAGTTGGATCCTACATCAATAGCGGCAAAGACAGGCATGCGCGGCGAATGGTCTCCTCGAGAAGGCCCTCTGAGGTCAACATACACGACGAAGGTCTGTTGGAGATGAAGGGCAGGATTTTTGTGCGGGAGCGGGAACTTTCTTTCTTCCGGCGACATTACCGTGTGTAAAGGGCCGAGTCAGAACGAGTGCAAGGTTGGCGGCGGCGGCCGTTCTGATATCGGGAGGCTGCGAAGGCGGAACGGTGAGCGAGAGCGAGGCAAGACGCGGCGGGCTGGATGTTGATGCAGGGTCGGCGCGCGAAACGGACGAGCAGTTGATGGCAGCGTTCGGGCGCGGGTCGGCCGATGCGTTCCATGAGCTATTCGCGCGCTACCGGCAGGCGGTGTTCGGATTCTTCTGCCGGCGAATGGCGGATCGCGCGCAGGCCGAGGAACTGGCGCAGGAGACGTTCATCGCGCTGTTAAAGGCGCAAGGGCGGTACGAGACGGCGGCGCTGTTCCGGACCTATCTGTATGCGGTGGCTTACAAGATCCTTCGCGCGCATCGCAGGAAGACGGCGTTCCGCGCGTTCTTCTCAGGCAGCGCCGGGGGGCGCGAGCCGGCAGCGGAGAGTGGGATTGATGCGGCGATCGCGCTGCGCGAGGCAGTGGGGAAGCTTGACCGCATGGATCGCGAGATCGTGCTGCTACGCGAGTTTGAAGAGCTGAGTTACACGGAGATTGCCGCCGTGCTGCATGTGCCGATGAACACGGTGCGATCGCGGCTGTTCCGGGCGCGGCAGGCGCTGCGGGAACTGCTGACGTCGCCGGCGGTAAAGGCAACCACGGATCTGAAGAACGCGGAGGAGCACGCATGAATTCGATGACACATCCCGTTGCTCCCGAGGAGATCATGGCGCTGCTCGACGGCGAGTTGACCGCAGCCGAAGCAAAGGCGGTCCAAGCACACATCGACGAATGCGCGGAGTGCGCGGCGCTGCGCGATGACATACGAGGGACGTCGGAGGCGCTGCATGCGTGGGCCGTGCCGGAGTTGTCCGCAGAGTCGGTGCGGGCGGTCGAAGACAAGATTGAACGCGCGGACGCAAAGAGCAAGGCGATGAAGCCGCAGAGCTATACGGCGCTGAGTTTCCTGAACTGGAGGCTGTGGGCGATTGGTGGGCGGGGAGCGGCGGTCGCGATTGCGGTGCTCGTCGCAGTGGCGTCGGTCCTGTTCTATAGAGTTGTGCCACATGAGAGTCGGATGACAGGCTACATCAATCCTCAGCAGAGCGATGTAGATACGTACTCGTATGCTCCGGCACAACAAGATGCTCGATCCGAAGATGCGGCGCGTGGTGGTATCCGCCAGCGGAAGGAAGCCCGTGCCGAGGGGATGGAGACCTTGCCGCTTCGAGCGGGGCAGGTATCGAGTCTGACTCGCATTGCGCCTGGCGTTTCCGGCGAAGTAGCTCCGCCGCCTCCGCCCGTGCCCGGTTCCGCAGCGCCCATGATTGCGCGGTCGGTCGCGATCACCGTGCTCGTGAAGAATATTGAAGCGGCTCGCCGTAACCTCGACGGCCTTCTCGCGAAGCACGGCGGATATGCAGCGCAGCTCACCATCAATACGCCGGAGAATGGAGCGCGGTCGTTCCAGTCATCACTGCGAGTTCCGGCGGGCGAACTAGCGACTGCGCTCACGGAACTGCGCGGGCTGGGCCGCGTGCAGACCGAGACGCAGTCGGGCGAAGAAGTCACGCAGCAACATACAGACTTGGCGGCGCGCCTGACCAATGCGCGCGAGACCGAGACCCGGCTGCGCGCCATCCTGCTGCAGCGCACCGGCAAGATGGAAGATGTCCTCGAAGTGGAGGAGAAGATCTCCGAAACGCGCGGGGAGATCGAGCAGATGGAAGCCGAGCAGAAGGCACTGGAGCATCGCGTGGCTTTTGCGAGCGTTGAGCTGCAACTGACTGAGCAGTATAAGGCGCAACTCGGTGAGGGAGCGCCGCAGTCCGTCGGCACCGAGATGCACAATGCGCTCGTGGCCGGTCTTCGCAACGCGGGAGGAAGCCTGTTGGGCCTTGTGCTGTTCTTCGAAGAGTACGGGCCGGCGCTGGTGTTGTGGACCGTGCTGCTTGGCGGGCCGGTGTGGCTGGTGTGGCGGGTGCGCCGGGGCAAGAACGCTGCTCGTTGATGCTGAGCCAATGTGTTGATGGACACTTCATCGCTGCAGAACAGAGTCGGCGTCTCCCACTGCGAAACGGCGTCTCACGACGCTGATATTCTGGAACCTGCTAGACGCAAGCCTAATGACTAAATCTTTTGACACACAGAATCGTCCGCAGGCCAGCCCTTCCGCTTTCGCAGCGTGGGTTTTGCTGGGCCTGATCTTTCTTTCGGTCCAGTTTGGGTCGCTGTTTACACCGCCGCTGCTCGACGACGTGGATGCGTCGCACGCGCAGGCCGCGCAGCGCATGGCCGAGACCGGTGATGTGGTCACGCTGTATGTCAATGGCGTGCGATATCTCGAGAAGGCCCCCCTGCCCTATTGGCTGGCCGCGGGGTTCTTCAAGATCTTCGGGCAGAATGTGTTCGCGGCGCACCTGTCGAACTCGCTGGCGGTCCTGGGCTGCGCGATACTGGCGTGGCTGTGGGCGGGGCGCGCGTGGGGCAGGCGGGCGGGATTCTATGCAGCCCTGGGCGTCCTTACGTCGATGGGGATCTTTCTGTTCACGCGGTTTTCGATCCCCGAGGCGCTGCTCACATTTCTGCTGATGTTCGCCCTCTACAGCTTCATCACGGGCTTTGAGAGCCACCGGCCGGTGCGGTTCTACGGCATGTGGGCGGCGCTGGCGCTGGCAACGCTGACAAAGGGGCTGATCGCACCGGTATTCTTTGTCGCCGCAGCCGTCCCCGTGTTGCTCCTGAGCGGATTGTGGCGCAGATGGCGCAACCTGAAGCCATTCACGGGCGCGCTGCTGTTCCTCGCGATTGCAGCGCCGTGGCACATCCTCGCCGGCCTCGCGAATCCTGACCAGGGGCATCCGGTGGGGAATCATCCCACGCCGGGCAACGTGCACGGGTTTTGGTATTTCTACTTTTTGAACGAGCACGTGTTCCGGTTCCTGGGCACGCGCTTTCCCCACGACTACAACCGCATGCCGGTGATCTGGTATTGGCTCGGCCACCTTGTTTGGCTCTTTCCGTGGAGCCTGTTTTTGCCAGCGCTGATTGTGGTGGCGTGGCGCACGCGGCGGAACTGGATGCAGCACCTTCGGCGCGACGCAGGCCAGACGGTCGACTTCTATCTTGACTATGCGGCGCGTGAAGACGTGGCGAGCTACGTGGCGCGATTGAAGTTCCGGGTGCGGTCAGCGTGGCTGCTGGGCGTCTACTCGGCATTCGTGCTGCTGTTTTTTTCGCTGTCGACGAATCAGGAATACTACACGTTTCCCTGCTGGCCGGCGCTGCTCATTCTAATCGCCGGCATTGTGGCGGGCATCGAGGAGCGGCGCGGCACCGATGAAGGCAAGCCGCTGCTGAGCACGAAGTGGCTGACCGGCGCACAGGCGGTGTTTGCGCTGGCTGGCGCAGTGGCCGCGGCAGCCTTGGGATGGGGATTGTGGGAGTCGCGCCATCTGCCGTTCGTCGATGACATCGGCACTCTGCTGGCGCATCGCGATGTGGGCGGATACACGCTGGCCACCTCGCACTTCTTTGACCTCACCGGGCCGTCGTTCGCAGCGCTGCGGCTGCCTGCGATTATCGCGGCGATCACCCTGCTGGTAGGCCCAGCGGTGAGTTGGGTGCTGAGACTGCGCCGCAAACACATGGCGGCCACCACGGTGCTGGCCGTGACCACCGCGATGTTTCTCATCGCCGCGCATATCGCGTTCGCGCGCTTCGATCCGATGCTGAGCTCGAAGCAGCTTGCGGAAGTGATTGAGAAAAAGGGCTCGCCCGCGGACTCGTTCATCATCTACGGCGATCAGTCGGATGCGTCGTCGGTCGTGTTCTACACCCATGGCTTTCTGCATAAGCCCGCGTACGTGGTGATGCCGCCGTGCTCGCCGCATGGAGAGGGGTCGTCGCTGGTGTGGGGATCGTGCTGGCCTGATGCGCCGAAGATATTCCTGAATAATGCCCAGGTGCAACAGATGTGGGGAGCGGGCGAGCGCAAGTGGATCTTCGCGCAGGATAAGAACCAGGCGAAGGTGGAGCAACTGCTGCAGGGCAAGCTGTATCCAGTGAAGACGATTGCCGATAAGGCGCTGTGGACAGACCGGCCCTTGTAGGCGACAACTAACTAGCGGTCGACAGGGGCAGCCTGGAGCGCCCCTCAGCTTGCTGACAACTCTATTTGAGCGGCTCTGTAACAGGGCACAACTTCAGTTGGGCCGATAAAGCCCCATAAAGATTCGCGGGCTTTTAGCCCCTGCTGATCCGGCTCACCGCCGACCAGGCTTAGTCATCTCTCCAGGGGCAGCCTGAGGCTGCCCCCTTTTCTTTTCCCCATACAAAGGACGTTCTACTCAGATCGCAGGGTCGTCATAGGGTCAGCCTGCGCAGCGCGCCGCGCCGGCACATACGACGCCAGAAGCGCAACCGCGGGCACCAGGAAGATCACGCTCACATAGATGATGGGGTCGGCCGCGCTGACGCCATAAATGAGCGTCTGCACCACGCGGCTGAGACTGAGCGCCAGCAGACCGCCGATGACGGCGCCGGGAATTGCAAGCCTGGCGCTGTGGCCGAGAACCATCCGCAGCAGATCGCCGCGCTGCGCGCCGAGGGCGACGCGCAGGCCGAACTCCGAGCTGCGCTGCGTGACGGTGTAGGCGATCACCCCGTAGGCTCCGATCGCAGCGAGCACCACCGCGAGCGCGGCGAACAAACCCACGAGGACGAAGGTGAAGCGTGGCGTGGAGATGGATGCGTTAGCGACCTGGTCCATCAGTTTGACGTCAGCCACGGCGAGTTCGGGGTCGAGGCGGTGCACGGCATCGCGCAGACCGTCGGCCACCTGGCGCGGATCAGACTGCGTGCGAATGGCAATGGACATGTCAGGCTCAGGGGCCTCGTACTCTGACCACCAGAAGGCGGGCTCCGCGCTCGCGCTGTTGGGCTGGTCTTTCACATCGCCAACCACGCCCACAACAGTCATCCAGTCTTCGTCTTTCTTCGGGTTGTCATCGAAGCTGATGCGTTTGCCGATCACCTCTTCGCCGGGCCAGTATTTCTGCGCCATGGCGTGATTGATAACGAGCACCCACGGCGCGCCCTTCTTGTCTGCCTCCGTGAAGAAGCGGCCTTCGAGCAGCGGAATGCCCATGGCGCTGAAATAGCCGGGCGTGGCCATGTGGTAGCGGGCGTGGAACTCCTCGTGCGGAGCGGGCTTTTTACCTTCGATCGTCCAGCCGCCGTTGTTTTCGTCATAGCCGGTCCAGGGCAGGTCGCTGCCCGCGCCGGCACTCTCCACGCCGGGCAATTGACTCAGGCTGGTGCTGAGGCGGCTGTAGAACTGCGCGGTCTGTTGGCCCGTCTTGTAGCGAACGCGCGGCAACGAGAGCGTTGCGGTGAGCACGCGGTCTTCACGGAAGCCTGGATCGAGATGAATGAGGTTGAGAAACGTGCGCAGCATCAGACCCGCGCCGATGAGAAGAACGCAGGCGAGGCTGACCTCGGCAACGACAAGCGTATTGCGCAGGCGATTCTGCGGCCGCGTCGCGGTTGACGTTCGACTACCCTGTTGCAGGCCGGTCTTCGGATCAGTACGCGAAGCCTGAAGCGCAGGCGCGAGCCCGAACAGTATTCCGGTCAGGACACTGATGCCAAGCGTGAAGGCGAGAACGGGCAGGCTGACGTGAATGTCGTGGGCGCGCGGGAAGTCGGAGGGCAGCAGCGAGACAAGCGCTCGCACTCCGCCGAAAGCAAGCGCCAGACCGAGCACTCCGCCGGTGAGCGCGATGATGAGGCTCTCCGTAATGAGCTGGCGAATGATGCGCAGACGCGGCGCGCCCAGTGCAAGGCGAACCGCGATCTCGCGCTGGCGGGCTGAGGCGCGCGCCAACAGCAGATTCGCCGCATTGGCGCAGGCGATGAGCAGCACGATGCCTACCGCGCCGAGGAGGACAAGCAGCATGCGGCGCGTGTTGCCGACGACTTCGGAATAAAGCGGAACGACAAGGACAGACCAACCGGTGCCGTTGGCGGAGTGCTCCCGCCCGATCTGCGCCATGATGGCATTCATCTCGCCGCGCGCCTGATCGACGCTCACGCCGGGCTTGAGCCGCGCGATGCCTTCAATAAAGTGCGAGCCGCGCTGGTTGGAATTGCCGGCGAAAGAGAAGGGCCACCACACGTCGACGCTCTCGCCATAGGCGACCGAATGATAGACGTTGCCTGGATGCTCGGTGCCGGGCGGCATCACGCCGATGACCGTGAACGGCTGCATGTTCAGCGTGATCTTGCGGCCCACGATGTTTGCGTCGGCGCCGAAGCGCGTGCGCCAGACACGGTCGCTGAGGATAACCTGCAGGCCGTTGCCGGGCACTTCGGCCTCGAAGTCGAACTCGCGGCCGAGCTGCGGATGAAGGCCGAGTACGCGGAAGTAGCCGGAGGTGACGCCGAAACCGTTAAGACGGACGGGCTCGCCATCGCCAGAGAGCTGCATATCGCCGCGCGTGAAGGCCGCCATCGATTCGAAGGAGTGATTGCGCGCGCGGAAGTCGAGGAAATCCCATGGATTGAGCGGGAACTTCGGATAGTCGTGGCTGGAAAGGAAGATGCGCACCAGGCGCTCAGGCTGTTCGTAGGGCAGGCCTTTGAGCAACACGCCATTGATCACGCTGAAGATCGCGCTGTTGGCGCCGATGCTGAGAGCAAGCGTGAAAATCATGACAAGCGCGAAGGTAGGATTCGCCCACAGCTGCCGCACAGCGTACCGGGCATCATCAATGGTAAGCTCGATTAAGCTGGTGCCGCGCGCATCGCGGCAGTCTTCTTTCACCTGTTCATGCCCGCCGAACGAAAGGCGGGCCTGGCGTTTGGCTTCCTTTTCTGACATGCCTGACCCCATGAGTTTTTCAACCTGGCGATCGAAGTGGAAGCGAAGCTCCTCGTCCAATTCGTCTTCAACCTGCTTGTGATGAACCAGCGCGCGGGTGCGGTAACGAAGATCGTCCAGCATATCGATGCTCCTTCTCAGGCGCCTTCAAGAACCTGTTCGACAGCGACGGCCAGCTTGCGCCAGGCTTCGGTTTCCGCTTCGAGCTGTTTCTTTCCGGTGCGCGTGAGCTCGTAAAACTTTGCGCGCCGGTTGTTGTCGGAGGTGCCCCATGTGGCCTTGATCCAGCCGCGGCGCTCAAGGCGATGGAGTGCCGGATAGAGCGAGCCCTGCTGGATGCTGAGAACTTCGCTCGAGACTTGCTGGACACGCTCGGAGATGGCCCAGCCGTGCTGAGAGCCGGGCAGCAGGGTGCGGAGAATGAGGAGATCGAGCGTGCCCTGCGGGAGTTCGATGCGTTCAGTCAAATCTGTCCCCTTTCGCTTCTACAGGAGCATAAATCGGAGTCTTGTAGAAGCGCAAGGGGAAAGTGAAAACGGAGATAGTGCCGTGGCGCGATCGCCCAAAATGCTATTCAGTGCGCAGGGCCTGCATGGGATCGACGCGGCTGGCGCGCCAGGCCGGCACCAGGCAGGCGAATGTCGCGACGATAAGCAGCGTGACGGCGACTGCGGCGTAGATGCCCGCATCCAGCGGCTTGGTATCGAAGAGCATCGAAGCGATCAGCCGCCCGGTTGCCGCCGATCCTGCGAGACCCACCACCAGCCCAAGCAGCGCGGGACGCAGGCCATCGAGCAGCATGAGGCGAAGCACCTGCCTGCGCGGCGCACCCAGCGCCATGCGGATGCCGATTTCACCGGTGCGCTGCGTAACCAGATAGGCAAGCACGCCGTACAGGCCTGCAGCTGCGAGAATTAGCGCGATAACCGCAAAGCTCAACACCAGCAGCGAATCGAACTGCGAGTCCACGGTAGACTTGGCGACCGTGTCTCCCAGCGTCATGACGTTGGCGACGGGCAGGTCGCGGTCCATCCGGCCGATGATGTTCTGGATCGGCATGGCGAGCGATTCCGCATCGCCGGCGGCGCGCACAAAGATCGTGGCAACGGTCCAGTCGTGTCCGTAGATCGGCATGTACATCGTGGGCTTCGGCGGCTCGTGGATGTCCCAGCGCGTGTCGGCCACCACGCCCACAATCTCGAACACGTCCTTATCGAAGTCAAAGCGAAGATGCTTGCCGATCGGGTCCTGGTTGGGGAAAAACTGCTGTGCCGCTGCGAGGGAGATCACGGCTACGTTGGCGCGTGCGAGGCGTTCATCGGCAGTAAAGATACGGCCGCGCAACAGCGGGATCTTTGCGGAAGCGAAGTAGCCGGGATCGGCGCCGCGGCGATGCATGTCGAGAAAGTCCTCGGGATGCCGGGGGTCTTCAACCACGTCAGCCAGGCTGTCGCCGCCCCAGCCCTGGCCGGGAGCGGTGCTGATCAAGCCGGCGGATTGCACTCCCGGTAGCCCGCGCACGCTGGTAATGAGTTGCTCAAGGAAAGCCACCTGCTGCAGAGGTTCCTTGTAGCGGATCTCGGGCAGGCTGACCCGCATGGTGAGGGTCTTGTCGATCGGTATGCCGAGGTCGGTCGAACGGATGCGCTGATAACTCTTCAGCAGCAGGCCCGCGCCCGCCAGCAGCACCACGGTGAGGCCCACTTCAAGCACCAGAAGCGTCTTGCGCAAGGTGGCGCGGTGGCGGCTGCCGCGCTGAGAGCGCGAGGACTCCTGCAGCGCGCTCAGCAGTTGCCTTCCGTTTGAATTCAGTGCGGAGATGAGGCCGGAAAAGAGCGCGCAGGCGCCCACCGCAGCCAAGGCAAACAGAACCACCGCGCCATCAATGCCGATGGATTCGACGCGGTTCATGTCGGGCCGCATCTGCACAACGAGTTTCAATACAGCCCACGCAATCGCCAGACCGATGCCCCCGGCGGCGACGGAGATGATCACGCTCTCCACCAGGCGCTCGCGGATGAGGCGCAGGCGGCCGCCTCCGAGCGCGGTGCGAATCGCCATCTCTTTGCCGCGTGCCGCGGCGCGCGCAATCAGCAGGCTGGCCACGTTCATGCACGCAATGAGCAGAACGCACGCCGTCGCAGCCAGCATCGCATAGAGCGGCGTCTTGTAGCCGTGGACCGCGTCATCCAGCATCGAGCGGCCATTTACGGCGCTGTTCACCCCCGGCTCGGCATGTTCCCTTTTGATCTGTGTCTGCAGGGCTCCAAGTTGTGCCATCACTGACTGCAGCGTTACGTCCGCCTTGAGGCGTGCGATCACGATCATGTTGTGATCGTCAAACGCATGCAGCAGAGATTCCGGTGCATCGTGGCCGATGGGCGTCCAGACCTGAATGGTGCTGCCGCCGAATGCGCTGCTGAAGACAAAAGACTCGGGCAGCACGCCGATCACGGTGTAGGGTTTTGCATCCATCCAGATGGTCTTGCCCACAATGGCGGGGTCGCGCGCGTAACGGCGCTTCCAGAAAGCCGCTGTCAACATCACCGTCGCCTGTGCGCTGCGCTGGTCCTCGGCTGGGGCAAAGGCGCGGCCCAGCACCGGCTTCACGCCGAGAATCGAAAAGAGGTTCCACGAGCACCAGCCGGCATCGATGCGCTCGGGAAGCTTTCCCCCCTCGGCGGAGACGTTGTAGTTCATGAACGGCGACACCATGGCCATCTGTTCCACGCCGGAGGAAGCGCGCTGCCACTCGTAAAAACTGCCGGCATCCACGGGGTTGAACTGGCCGAGCGAGCCGTCGGGAGCGGAGCGCTCGTAGAGCGAGACCAGCCGGCTCGGGTCGGTGTAAGGCAGCGGCTTGAGCAGCACCCCGCGCACGATAGTGAACAGGGCGACGTTGGCGCCGATGCCGAGAGCCATGACCAGGATGGCTATCGCAGTGAAGCCGGGCGCGCGTATCAGTGTGCGGCAGCCGATGCGGAAATCGCGCAGCAGGGCTTCCATCGCGGACCAGTTCCATGTGTCGTGGGCCTGGTCGCGAAGAAGAGCGGGATTGCCGAAAGTGCGGAGTGCGGCCGCGCGCGCCTCATCGGGGCTCATGCCATGGGCGATGTTCTCGGCGGTCTGGCGGTCGAGGTGGTCGCGCAATTCGGCGTCGAGTTCGCCCTCTGCCTTACGGCGCCGGAAGAGGGTCCGCATTGTCATCCCCATTGCATGCATCCACCGCATAACTACTCCTCGATCTGACGGCTCTTCTGATCTCTGTTCTCGGATCTCTGCCTATGCTTCGCTGACGATCAGGTTGATGGCGGCCGAGAGCCGGCTCCAGTTGGCGGATTCGCTCTCCATCTGTTTCCTGCCGGCGGCCGTGAGCGAATAGAACTTGGCCTGGCGCCCGGTTTCGCTTTCGTTCCACTTGGCCTTGATCCAACCCTGCTGCTCGAGGCGGTGCAGTGCGGGATAGAGCGAGCCCTGCTGGACCTGCAGCACCTCGCCTGAGACCTGCTGGATGCGCTTGGCGATAGCCCATCCGTGCATCGGTTCGAGGGCGATGGTCTTGAGGATGAGGAGGTCGAGGGTGCCTTGAACGAGATCGCTTGGTTTGCCCATGCCTAGATTATCTACACTCGGAATTGTAGATAGTCAAGGTGTTTGTTGTAGATCGTCGAGGCATGGGGCCAGCGACGCCGAGAAACGGCGAAATGAGACTTCAGGCCGCTGCTATTCAGAGTGCTTGCGGTTGCGCTTCCACTCTTCCACGAGCTGGCTTTCGTCCTGGGGCGGCGTCCAGAAGCGGAAGACGGCAATCCCGGCGAAGACAAGTACGAGGCCGATGGGAATGTCGCGGGCGGGAACTGCGTGCCATGAGATGTAGGGGACTGGCACCTCGAGCCCCATGGCAAGAAAAAATGCTCCGCAGACGACAAGCAGCGCAATCACCAGTGTCCGGATAAATGGCATGGATAACCCCCTCGCCTATCAACCCGAGTGGACGCCGGTAATCCTAGCAGAGAAAGAGGGGATGCGGCTCAGTCCGCGGCGACCGCCTTCTTGGGAGCCCGGCGGCTGCCCGCCGCGCGGGGTGTGCGCCGGGGCTTCGGGGAGGCAGCCTTGGGAATGGCGGACATGTCGGTCTTGCCCTCGGCCAATTGCATCAGGAAGTCCTGCGCCGAGAAAGCCGGTGCATCTTTCAGAGCCTTGCTGGCGCGGATGTAGGAGCCGTCCGGCTGCTGCAGGCGGGCCTTGGTCGTATCGGCCAGGTAGGCGGACAGGATCTCGTCGTGGATGCGGGTGAGGGCGGCGGGGTCGCGGACGGGGAAGACGACCTCGCAGCGCTCGAAAAGATTGCGGGGCATCCAGTCGGCTGAGCCGAGATAGATTTCGTCATTGCCGCCGTTGGCAAAGTGAAAGATGCGCGAGTGCTCAAGGAAACGGCCCACGACGGAACGCACACGGATATTTTCGGAGAGCCCCTTGACGCCGGGGCGGATGACGGAGACGCCGCGGATGATGAGATCGACTTCGACACCAGCCTGCGACGCCTGGTAGAGCGCGTCGATCACCGAAGGCTCGAGAAGGGCGTTCATCTTGGCGACGATGTGCGCGGGGCGGCCGGCGCGCGCGTGTTCCGCTTCGCGCCGGATCAGGCCGAGGAAGCTTTCGGCCATGGTCAGCGGAGCAACCAACAGCGGACGGTAGTCGTCGACCTCGGCGTGCGCGGTGAGATAGTTGAAGACCATGTGTACGCGTTCGGTGATCTGTGAGTCGCAGGTCAGCAGGCTCAAGTCGGTGTAGAAGCGGGCCGTGACGGGGTTATAGTTGCCGGTGCCGAGATGGCAGTACCTGCGCGTCACTCCGTCTTCGTCGCGGCGGACGATCAGGGCGAGCTTGCAGTGGGTCTTCAGGCCGACCACGCCGTGAAAAACCTGCACGCCCGCGTCTTCCATGCTGCGCGCCCAGCGGATGTTGGAGGCTTCGTCGAACCGCGCCATGAGTTCGACGACGAGCGTGGCTTCCTTGGTGGCCGCGGCCTCCGTGAAAGCCTGGAACATGGGTGAATCGGAGCTGGTGCGGTAGAGGGTCTGCTTGATGCTGACGACGTTGGGGTCCTGCGCACCGAGCTCGATGAAGTTCACCACCGGGTCGTAAGAGTCGTAAGGGTGATGGAGCAGGATGTCGCGGGTGCGCAGGTCCTCAAAGATGTTGGCCGCCTTGCGGCTCAACAGCAGGGGGCGCGGCGCGAACGGCTGAAATTTGAGGTCGGGCCGCTGCACGTCGCTGTAGAGCGACATGATGCGCGAGAGGTTTACGGGACCTTCGCCGCGGAAGACCTGGTCATCATCGAGCTCGAAGTTGGTGCGCAGGCGCTCCACAATCTCGGGATGCGCGCCGGCTTCGATCTCGAGGCGGACGGCGTCGCCCTTGCGGCGATTGTGAAGCTCGACGCGGATGGTCTCCAGAAGCGAGCGGGCTTCTTCCTCTTCGAAGTAGAGATTGGAATTGCGGGTGACACGGAAGGCTGTGTAGGCCTGCACTTCGTAGCCTCGATACATGCCTCCAAGGTTCTGCGCGATCAGATCCTGGAGAAGAACGTAGTCGAAGTGGCCGTCGTCGGACGGCAGGCGAACGAAGCGCGGAAGCGCGCGAGGGACGGTGACCACTCCGAGAACGAGCGGTCCCGAGCTGCGGCGCTTGGGTCGGAGCAGCAAGGCAAGACACAGCGCCTTGTTGAGAACGCGTGGAAACGGGTGAGCGGGGTCAATGGAGATGGGGGTAAGGAGCGGATCGACCTCGCGCTGAAAGTAATTCTGCGCGAAAGTCTTGGCTTCGTCGCCGAGTTCGTTCCAATCCAGAAGGCGGATCCCCTGCTTGCGCATCTCCGGAAGCAGGCGACGGTCCCAACACGCATATTGGGCGTCCACGAAGGAGTGGATTTCGCGGGTGAGGGCGGCCAGGGATTCGTCGGGACGAAGGCCGTCGTAGCCGGGATCGCGCGCGCCGTCTTCGATGCGCTGCATGAGCCCGGCCTGGCGGATCTCGACATACTCGTCAAGATTCGAAGCGGTAATCGCCAGGAACTTGACGCGTTCGAGCAGAGGATTGGTTGGGTCCTCGGCTTCTTCCAGGACGCGGCGATTGAACTGCATCCAGGACTCGTCGCGGCCGTTGAACAGCCGCTGATCTTTCGTGCTTTTGGCCATTCGAATGACACCAGCGCCGTGTTGGTCAGGATAAAGGATGCAGGGACAAAGGGACAAAGGGCAAGTGACGGAGGGACGAACCCCTGCGCTGTTGAGGCGTCGCCCGAGTCAGTTGGCCAGCTTGATCCGGGCGATCTTGCGGATCGCGGGCAGATCGCCGGGACGGTTTACGGTGAGGCGAAGACCGGTACCCTCAGGATACTTGGGGGCTGTGGCCAGCGCCTGGCTGACGGCTTTGGGCAGGTGAGCTTCCTTCGCGGCGGTTACAGCCTTATCGCTGAGGGTGAAGGCCACCCGGAAACAATTGTGGCAGGGAGACATGAAAATAATGTTGCGGCTCTTCTGCTTGAGGCGCAGCGACCAGCCATATTTATTGACGAAGATGCCCTTCCACTCCTGGGTCAGCTTGCCGGCGTCGGCGGTCACTTCGTCAATCAGCGCGGACCAGAGAGACGCGGCAGGGCCCAGCGCGGCGGAGATTTCGGCATCGGACGGGGCATTGGCCCGGCCGAGGAATGCGTTGGCAGTGTCCATGGAATTCACCTTTCCAGACATAGGTCGTCAATGGTGCTGAGGGCGGCCGAATTGTAGCGCGAGTGCCGAGACCTTGCAGTGATAACGGGTAATTACCCGGCGGTTCATCTACGGTAAGCTGTTGATTCGGCCAGTAGCCAGACCGGTTCGGAACGCGAGAATTGACCTGTGACCCCAAGAGGTTGAGGATGGAAGAAGGCACCCGCTGCACGCCGAATCCCCCCAACGAGGAGCGCTCCGATGCCAAACGAATCGCCAAACCCGAACATCAGGCTGGATCCGAAGGAACCGTTGCCGCCGCAGGCGCAGGATTTTGCTCGTAAGTTGAACAAAATGCTCGACGGGCGCCCCAAGGACGAGGCGACGGTAGCTCGGCAGTTCGAAGGGCTTGAGGGCATGTTCGACCTGATCGCGGCGGGACTGTACAGCCTGGCGTCGATGCTGGTGGGCGAGGGCGAGGACTCGATCCGTCTGGTCGAGACGGCCGTGGCCAACGCGGAGATGTCTGCCTGTTCGCAGCCGGAAGAGGCCAGACTGGCCAGCCGTCGCGCCCTGGTGGCGGCGGCGCTGAGCCTCATCGCCACGCGCGACCCCGCCAGCCTCGCGGCTCCTGAGGGCCTGGAGCATGCCGACACATGTATCGAAGACGACGACCTGGATGCCGCCGGTGTATCGCGCGAGGAATTGGAGCGGATGATGGCGGGTCCTGACCGCGATCGGATGCGGGTGTGGCTCGAGAGCCTTTCCACGCCGATTCGAACCATCTTCGTGCTCCGTGCCGTGGCATCGTACTCAACGGCGCAAACAGCGACAGCTCTGGCTGGGTTCGGAGGACCGCGCGCAGCCGGGTGGAGAAGCGAGGCGGTGCGGGAGCTCTTCCGGCAGGGATTGTGCTCCCTGGCGTCGCAGATGGTGAAAGCCGGCATTCACTAGCTTGCGCCGCCCTTCAAGGCGGGCATGATTCCATCCAGGGAATAAAAGCGCCTCCGGCTCGCAAGCCTGTCCGGCATCACAGATCACGGTCTTTCTGCGTTCGTTACACTAGATTTAGAACCTTGCCGCGGGCGAAGCGCATCCATTTGATGAGCCAAAGTTTTGCGGCTACCGCCTTCTTATCTGCTTTGACCGGACCGAAGACCATTGATGCCAATTGATTGTTCACGAAAGCTCGCAAACCGTCGCCGTGTGCCTGACTATTCGTCGGGTTCACTGATTCTGGCTCTGGGGCTGATCGCGGGTGCAGGGACCGCGCGGCTGCACGCCCAGGCACAGACCGGGCCGGCGCTGCCGAGCGCGCAGACGATTCAGACCTCGGTGCCCACTGCCGCGCCGGGCGCCGCTTCCAGTTTTCAGGGAAGCGTTCCATCCGGACAGGCCACCGATCAGACGCTCGATCTGACTCTGGACGACGCCATGCAGCGAGGGCTCAAGAGTAACCTGGGCGTCATTTTGAGCGGGCAGCAGACGGCGGGAGCGCGAGCCGAGCGGCTCGGTTCGCTGCAGGCCCTTTTGCCGAGCATCGACGCCAACTTCAAGGAATCGCTGCAACAGATCGACCTGGCGGCGCTGGGACTGCACGTTCCCGGATTTCCGACCATCATTGGGCCGTTCGGATATACCGATCTGCGGGCTTACTTGACGTGGTCGCTGGTGGATGTGAAGTCGTTGCGCGAGTATCTCGCCGCAAAACACAACTTCAATGCGGCGCAACTGACTGCCGAGGATGCGCGCCAACTGGTGATTCTCACCGTGGGGAATGCGTATCTGCTGGCGCTGGCAGACGAGTCGCAGGTGCAGAGCGTGCAGGCCCAGGTGAACACCGCGAAGGTGGCGCTCGACCAGGCCGTTGCCAACCACCAGGCGGGCACCGCTCCGCTGCTCGATGAACTGCGGGCGCGCGTGGCCTATCAGACACTGCAGCAGCAGTTGATCGTTTCGCAGAACCGCCTTGACAAGGACCGTCTGGCGCTGGCGCGCACCATCGGGCTGCCGCTGGCGCAAAAGTTCAATCTGGCCGACAAGGCGCCCTACGCGGCGTTCGATCAGTTGGATCTCGAATCCACGTTGAAGCAGGCGCATCTGAATCGCAAGGATCTTCAGGCCATGGTGGAACAGACCAAGGCAGCCGAGGAACAGCGCAAGGGCGCCACCGCGGACCGGTTTCCGAAGATGACGACGAATGTGGACTACGGCCTCATCGGCGTGAACTTCGGCAGTTCCCACGGAACCGTGGACGCGACCGGCGCGGTGAGCGTGCCGGTCTTCAAGGAATTTGCACTGCGCGGCGAGGCCGAGCAGGCGCAGTCCCAGTTGGATACGCAGCGGGCGAAGCAGAGCGACATGAACGCGCAGGTGGATGCCGATGTGCGCGATGCGCTGCTGGATATCGAATCGGCTCAGCGGCAGGTGGAAGTGGCACGGTCCAGTGTGGACCTGGCGAATGAGGCATTGAGCGAAGCGCAACAGCGCTACGTAGCCGGAGTGGACAACAACCTGGCGGTGACCCAGGCGCAGCAGAGCGTGGCACAGGCGGCTGATCAGTATGTGAGCAGTCTCTATCGGCACAACGTGGCCAAGCTGAGCCTGGCGCGAGCGCTGGGAACGGCCGAGAATTACAAGAGCTATTTGGGAGGGAAGTAGACGTGGCGGAAACAACGACAACGCCCGCTTCGACAGAGCAGGAAACCGAGATAGTGCAGCCGCGTTCGCGGCGACGGGGCATTATCGTCATCGTGATTGCGGTGATCGCGGTTGCCGCGCTGGCGTTCTGGTGGCACTCGACTTTTTATGAAGACACCGATGACGCGCAGGTCAGCGGACATTTAATCCAGGTGAGCTCGCGCATTCAGGGCCAGGTTCTGCGAGTAAGTGTGCAGGAGAACCAGGTGGTGAAGAAGGGCGACCTGATCGCCGAACTGGACCCGCGCGACTACCAGGTAGCGGTGGAGAACGCGAAGGCCGCGCTGGCCAGCGCGCAGGCGGCGGCAGCGGCGGCCAATGTTGCCATTCCGCTAACCACGATCAATACGGGAAGCAATCTGACGTCGGCGAACGCGCAGTTGAGCGGCAGTCACGCGGGCGTTCAGCAGTCGCAGGGGCAGTTGCAGGCAGCGCAGGCGCGCATTGTGCAGGCGCAGGCCAACGCCACCAAGGCCCGCGCTGATCTCGAGCGCTACAAGCCTCTAGTGGAAAAAGACGTGATCAGCAAGCAGCAGTATGATGCGGCGGTGGCTGCGGCCGCGGCTGCGGATGCGGCTGTGGTGGACGCCCAGGCCAGCGCGGCGGCTGCCGCCGATGCGGTTCGGGTAGCGCGCCAGCAGGAAGCCGGGGCGGATGCCGCGGTGAAGTATGCGCAGACCGGTCCGCAGCAGGTGGCGGTGCAGAACGCGCGCGCCAAGCAGGCCGAGGCGCAGGTGCAGCAGGCGCAGGCACAGCTTGACCAGGCGGAACTCAATCTCAGCTACACCAGGATTGTGGCCCCCGAAGACGGCATCATCACGCGCAAGAGCGTGGAACTGAACCAGAATGTCTCATCGGGTCAGAACCTGCTGACGCTCGTGAGCCTGAAGGACATCTGGGTCACGGCCAACTTCAAGGAGACACAGCTCAAGGCCATGGGGCCGAAGCAGGCCGTAGACGTGGTTGTGGACGCGACCGGCAAAACCTATCCAGCGCACGTGACGGAGATCGGCGGGGCGACGGGCTCGGTGCTGAGCCTGTTTCCGCCGGAGAACGCGACCGGCAACTACGTAAAAGTAGTCCAGCGCGTCCCAGTGCGCATCGACTTCGACGACCTGGCCCGCGACGATCCCAATCATCAGCTTCGGCCCGGACTGAGCGTCGAGCCGAAGGTGCGCGTAAAGCAGTAATGCAGCTTCTAGCTACTAGCTACTAGCTACTAGCCACTAGTTACGAGCTACGAGTTACGAGCTACAAGCTACGAGCTTTGAAGGGTCGGCAATTGCCGGCCCTTCAGCTTTTGCTGACAGACTCCTCTTGCAGGCTCTGTAACAAGGGCACGGCTTCAGTCGGGCCGATAAGCCGGGTTTCGCGGAGGGGCACGACTTCAGCCGTGCCGATAAAGCCAAATGGAACCCGCGGGCTTTAGCCCCTGCAAAAGCTCACTCGCCACAAATCCCCCCTTTTTTCGCACCTGCCTAGCCCCTGCAAAGGCCGGCTTACCACCGACCGGCCTCGTCATCACTCTCAGCGACAGGTGTGATGGCCGGCACATCCTCTTCCGTATCCGCTGCGCCATCCTTACGCTTGGGCATTCTCGCACCCTGTCCAAACCGTCGCTCCGGTTTCTTCAAATGCTTCTTGGATATTAACCAGATAATTAACAATTACGGATTTCAAAGTTTTCCACAGCGTGAAGGTTAACTTGTTAATAACAAACAATTATGTAAAAGTTACACACTTCACCGATTCTTCGCTTTTCAGGTGATTTACACCTATTCCGCTCCCTTTCAATTTCCGCAGATTTTCGCCAAAGATAACTTATCAGATAACAATCCAGCACTCTGATTGGGGCCTAACGGAATCGATCACCACAGCTATGACGCTCGGATCCCCCGGGTCTTCGCTCGCGGCTTCGGGGCGATATGCTCGGCAAGATGCAGTCCTTTTTGCGCAACCTGCGCTTCGCAATCCGCATGATGGTGAAGAGCCCCGGCTTCACGGCGGCCGTGGTGATCACGCTGGCCTTGGGCATCGGCGCCAATGCCGCCATCTTTACCGTGACCAACGCGCTCCTGCTGCGGCCGTTTCCGTATCGTGATCCGTCGCGGCTGGTGAGCGTGGAGGTGCGCGACCAGACCAAGGACCGCGGCGTGAATCTGATCCGCTATGAGAATCTGCGCGATCACGGGCAATCTTTCGATGGCATCGCGGCCTGGGCCAGCGACAGCCTGAACCTGACCGGAGACGGTGAGGCGACGCAGGCAACGGTGGCGCGCGTGACGCCGAATTTCTTTTCACTGCTGGGCGTGAAAGCGCAGCTTGGCCGGGCGTTCGCGCAAGACGAGGGGCGGCCCGAGGGCAAGCAGGTGGTGATGTTGGCGAATGCATTCTGGCAGACGCGCTACCACGGCGATCCGTCGATTGTGGGGCGCACCATTCATCTGGACGAGAACGCCTACACGGTAATTGGAGTGTTGCCGGCGGACGTGCAGTTCGAATTTGTGGGTCAGGCCGACATCTGGACGCCGCGGTATTTCGAGTTTTCGCAGATTCCTGCGGACCGGCTGCGGCTGGGCGTGGGCTATCTGAACATGGTGGCGCGGCTGAAAGACGGAGTCACTCCGGCGCAGGCCAACGCCGAACTGAACGTGCTGAACCAGCAGTATCGCGCGCAGAACCCCGCGTTGCCAGATGCGGCGAGCGATGTGACGGTAACGGCCCGGCCCCTGCGCGACCTGGTGGTAGGCGACGTCCGGAGCAAGGTGCTGATGCTGATGGCCGCGGTGGGAGTGGTGCTGCTGATTGCGTGCGCCAACGTCGCGAGCCTGCTGTTGTCGCGCGCGCTTGCGCGGCGGCGCGAGGTGGCCGTGCGCGCCGCGCTGGGCGCGAGCCGGATTGCGATTGCGGGACAACTGCTGACCGAGAGCGTGCTGATGGCCTTGGGGTCGGGCGCCCTGGGAGTTGCGCTGGCGTGGGCCGCCACGCGAGCCCTGGTGACGCGGGGCGGAGCGCAGTTGCCGCCGGGAGTTCCGGTAGTTGTGGACCTGCGGGTCCTCACCTTCTCACTTGCAATCTCGCTGCTCTCCGGAGTCCTCTTCGGACTCTCTCCGGCGCTGCAACTTGCGCAGGTGGATTTGAATTCGGCACTGCGGGAGGAAGGCCGGGGCGCGTCGGCGGGGCGGGCGCGTGCGCGGATGAAGGATGCGCTCGTGATCGGGCAGGTGGCGCTGAGCCTGGTGCTGCTGATTGGGGCGGGCTTGTTGCTCAGGAGCTTTGTGCGGCTGCTCCAGGCCGATCCGGGGTTCGATCAACGCAATGTGCTGACCATGAACATTTCGCTCTCGACGCAACGGTATGTGAAGCCGGACCAGCAGGTCGCATTCTTCGACGACGTGCTGCGGCGCGTAGCCGCGCTGCCCGGAGTGAAAAGCGATGCGATTTCGGCGGCTCTGCCGCTGACCTGGATACGCATTACGCCGGTGCTTCCCCAGGGGCAGCCGGAGGTTCCGCTGGCGCAGCGGCCATTTGTGGATATTGAAGCGGTGAGCCCGGGTTGGTTCGAGACGCTGCGGGTGCCGCTGCGAGCCGGGCGAGGATTCGATTCGTCGGACCAGGCGCAGTCCGCGCCGGTTGTGGTGGTGAACGAGCGGTTTGCGCGGGAGTACTGGCCGAATCAGAATCCTCTGTCGCAGCATGTGGTGATTGGACGGCGGCCGGTGCCGGCGCAGGTGGTGGGTGTGGCGGCGGACGTGAAGAATCGCGGCCTCGAGCAGGATCCGCAGCCGCAGTTGTATCTGCCGTTTTCGCAATTGCCGTGGGGCTCGATGAATCTGCTGGTCCGGACCGAAGTGGCGCCAGCCAGCCTGGAGCCGGCCATTCGCGCTCAGATTGCGGCGATCGACCCGGACCAGCCGGTGACGAAGGTCAAGACAGCGGACGAGCTGATGAACGAAGCACGCACCCAGCCGCGATTCCTGCTGATGCTGGTGGGCGTGTTTTCCGCCACGGCGCTGGTGCTGGCCATGATCGGAATTTACGGCGTGCTGTCCTATGCGGTCGCGCAGCGGCAGCAGGAGTTCGGAATCCGCATGGCGCTCGGCGCCGAGCGCAGAGATATTTTGCGACTGGTGGTGCGGCAAGGGTTTGTGCTGGCGCTTGCGGGTATCGCCGCAGGTCTGGTGGCCGCATTCGCACTGACGCGTCTGCTGGCCAGCATGCTCTATAAGACCGGCGGGCACGATGCGCTGACGTTTGTGGCGGCTCCGGCGATGTTTCTTGCCGTCGCCATGATCGCAAGCTACCTGCCTGCACGTCGCGCCACGCATGTGAGCCCGATCGAAGCCCTGCGATGAACCCCTGCGGTGGGGCCAACTGCGACTTGCCGCCGGGAGGCGCGGATTAAACTAGTGCCAACACCAATATGCGCGATTCCATTCACGTCTCGAAGGAGAACTATCTCAAAGCCATCCTGGAGGCGGACGCCGAGGGGTGGCAGGTGATTCCGGCAACGCTGGCGCACTGGCTCGAGGTGTCGCCGCCGGCGGTGACCATGGCTCTGCGCCGTCTCAAGCGGGACGGCTATGTGCTCGTGGGAGACGACGGCATCGTCCGGCTCACCGAAAAGGGCCGGGAGACGGCTTATCAGACGGCCCTGCGGCACCACCTGATCGAGCGCATGCTGAGCGAAATCTTCGGCATGGAGTGGTACGAGATCCACGAAGAAGCGGAGCGGCTTGAGCATGCGGTTTCCCCCGCGTTTGAGGCCAAGCTGAAAGAAAAGCTTGGCGAAGGGCCCTGTCCGCACGGGAATGCGGTGCTTCCGGAAGCTCCGGCGACAAGGAAGCAGCGCGGCGAGGTACCGCTCAGCGAGGCCGCGGCAGGCAGGGAGTACTCCGTGGTTGGCCTGCAGGAACGCGATCCGCTGCTGCTGCGCTTTTTGCACCGGAACGGCGTCGGACCAGGCAAGAAGCTTCGGGTGGTAAGCCAGAACTACGATCAAACGGTTTCAATCGAGGTGGATAGCGGAAATTCCATCCTGGGAAGACCGGCGGCTGAGGCAGTCTGGCTGCGCGCCAGCTCGTGAGTTAATTCCAGAAATCGCAATATTGTTAACTATGATTAACTCGCCTGTGGCATACTCCATTCAGAAGGCTTTCGCCTTCTCCCTTGCCCATGGCCACCAACATCAATCGAGAACTGGTGGTACCCGAGCCCTCCTTACCGGAGGTGAACGCCAGTGTGCGCATCTCAAGTTCGCCTTTCTACTGGCGGCGGCTGGCCGGCTTCCTCGGACCCGGGTTTCTGATTTCAGTCGGATATATGGACCCCGGCAACTGGGCGACCGACATTGCCGGCGGCTCGCAGTTCGGCTACACGCTGCTCTTCGTCATCATGATTTCGAACCTGATGGCGATCCTGCTGCAGAGCCTGAGCCTGAAGCTGGGAGTGGCGACCGAGCGCGATCTTGCGCAATTGTGCCGTGAGTCGACCGGTCCGGTTGGGGGCGCGGTGCTGTGGCTCATGGCGGAGATTGCGATCGCGGCCTGTGACATGGCCGAAGTCATTGGCTCGGCGATTGCCCTGAACCTGCTGTTTCACATTCCGCTGTTCTGGGGAGTGCTGATCACCGGGCTGGATGTGCTGCTGATCCTGCTCCTGCAGCGGTGGGGATTCCGCACCGTTGAGGCGATTGTGATCGTGCTGATTGGGACCATTCTGGTGCTGTTCGGCGTGCAGACCATTTTGTCCCGGCCAGAGTATGGGGCGGCGCTTGGCAGCCTCTTCATTCCGTCGCCGTTGATCCTGACGGACCGGCGGATGCTGTTTATCGCCATTGGAATGCTGGGGGCGACGGTGATGCCCCACAACCTGTATCTGCACTCGTCGATTGTGCAGAGCCGGCGGTACAAGCGGACGCCGGAGGGCAAGCGCGAGGCCATCAAGATGGCCAATATCGATTCGGCCCTGGCGCTGACGATTGCCCTGTTCGTGAATGCGGCGATCCTTGTGGTGGCGGCGGCGGTGTTTCATCGCACCGGGCATTTTGAGGTGGCCGCGATTGAGGATGCCTACAAGCTGCTGAGCCCGCTGGTGGGCGCCACCTTTGCAAGCACGCTGTTTGCTATCGCGCTGCTGGCTTCGGGGCAGAATTCGTCGATCACGGGAACCTTGGCCGGCCAGGTGGTGATGGAAGGCTTTGTCCACATGAAGGTGGCGCCATGGCTGCGCCGGATGATCACCCGGGTCATCGCCATTGTTCCGACGATTGCGGTGGTGGCCATCTACGGCGAACACGGCACGGAAAAGCTGCTGCTGCTGAGCCAGGTGATTCTGTCGCTGCAACTGAGTTTTGCCGTAATTCCGTTGGTGATGTTCACGGGCAGCCGCAAGCACATGGGCGAATTCGTGAATGCCGCATGGCAGAAGGGGCTGGCCTGGGTAGTGGCCCTGGTGATCGCCGGGCTGAACGGGTGGTTTCTGGTGCTGATGATGAAGTAGTGCTCAGTGATCCGTGGTCCGCAGTCAAGTGACCACTGACCACTGACCACTGACCACTAATCACTGTCTTCACTGTTCCTTTACAATCGAGAGAGATATGATCCGATTTTCAAGTGCCGGGGAATCGCACGGCGAGGCTTTGATCGCAATGATCAACGGCCTGCCGGCGGGCGTGCCCGTCGATCTCGAATTTGTGAACCGCGAGCTGTGGCGGCGGCAGCAGGGCTACGGCCGCGGCGGCCGCATGAAGATCGAAACCGACAAGGCCCACGTGCTTTCGGGCGTGCGCCACGGCAAGACCATCGGGTCGCCGGTGGCGATCGAGATCGTCAATCGCGACTGGAAGAACTGGGAAGAGAAGCTTCCTGTGGAGGCTGGAGATCCGGCGAAGCATCAGGCGGTGGCGTCTCCGCGGCCTGGGCATGCGGATCTGGCCGGAGCGCTGAAGTACAACTTTCCCGATGCGCGCTATGTGCTGGAGCGGGCCTCGGCGCGCGAGTCGACGTCGCGCGTGGCTGCCGGCGCGTTTGCCAAGCTGATGCTGCGCGAGCTGGGCATCGAGATTCTGAGTCACGTGATCCGCGTGGGGCACATCGAGTTGCAGCGCACGGCTGCATGGGACGAGATTGTGGCCGTCAACGCAAAGGACGAAGTGCTGCTGGGCTGCGTCGATCCCGACGTGGAAGCGCGCATGAAGGAAGAGGTCGAGCAGGTTTCGCGCACCGGCGACACCGTGGGCGGCGTATTTGAAGTGGTGGTGCACGGCGCACCGGCCGGACTGGGCACCTATGCGCAATGGGACGAGCGCCTGGATGGCCTGCTGGCCTGGAGCGTGATGAGTTTGCAGGCGGTGAAGGCCGTCGAGATTGGCCGCGGCGTCACGGCTGCCGAGTCGTTCGGCTCGCAGGTGCACGACGCGATCCACTACGCGAACGAGAACAACGGCCGGCCCACTCGCTTTACTCGCGAGCAGAACAACGCAGGCGGGATTGAAGGCGGCGTTTCGAACGGCGAAGACATCGTGGTGCGCGGCTATTTGAAGCCGATTTCGACGCTGCGGCGGCCGCTTGAGTCCGTGCGCTTCGACACGCGTGAGGCCACCAGCGCCGCGTACGAGCGCAGCGATATCTGCGTGGTCCCGGCAGCGGGTGTGGCTGCCGAAGCCATGGTGGCGTTGACGATTGCGGACCTTGTACAACGGAAGTTTGGCGGCGACTCAGCTCTCGAGATGAAACGAAATTTCGCCGGCTACATCGAACAGATCAGGAGCTATTAGTCGCAAGCGATGATTTTGAAGATCGTTAAATATCCCGAGCCCGTTCTGTCGCAGCCCGGCGAGCCGGTTACCGAGTTCAATGCTGAGCTGCGCAAGTTTGTCGCCGACATGTTCGAGACGATGTATGCGGCGCAGGGCATTGGCCTGGCCGCGCCGCAGGTGGCCGTGCCCAAGCGCGTGACCGTCATCGACCTCAGCATGGGCAAAGACCCGGCGCAGAAACTGGTGCTCATCAATCCCGAGATCATTGCGCGCGAAGGCAAGCAGTACGAGGAAGAAGGCTGCCTGAGCTTTCCCGACATTCGCGAGAAGGTGCAGCGCGCCTGGAACGTCACGGTGCGAGCGCAGGACGAGCACGGCAAGTGGTTTGAGATGGACGGCGAGGAACTGCTGTCGCGGGCGTTCCAGCACGAGATCGACCACCTGGACGGGATGCTGTTCATCTTCCGCATGAGCGCGCTGAAGCGCGACCTGGCGCTGCGCAAGATTCGCAAGATGCAGCGCGAAGGAACCTGGTAACGCTGTGAAGATCGTCTTCTGCGGGACGCCTCGCTTCGCGGTGCCGACGCTGGAGGCGCTGATCGCAGCGGGGCATGAGATTCCACTGGTGGTCTCGCAGCCTGACCGGCCCGTAGGACGCAAGCAGGAGATGACCGCGCCACCCGTGAAGCAGACCGCGCTGGCCGCTGGTCTCGAAGTAACGCAGCCGGAAAAGATCCGCAACAACGAAGAGTTTCGCGCGCAGCTCGAGACAATCAATCCGGACGCGATTGTGGTGGTCGCGTATGGGCGCATCATTCCGCCGTGGATGCTGGCGCTGCCGCGGCTGGGCTGCATCAATCTGCATGCTTCGCTGTTGCCGAGATATCGCGGGGCCGCGCCGATTCAGTGGGCAATTGCGATGGGCGAGAGCGCGACCGGAAATACCACGATGCTGCTGGAAGAGGGCCTGGATACGGGGCCGATCCTGCTGCAGCAGGCGCGAAGCATCCTTCCCGAAGAGACAGCGGTGGAGCTGTTTGAAGAACTGGCGCAGGCGGAGCGCCGCTGGTGGTGAAGACGCTTGAGGGCTTGGAGGCCGGGACGATTATGCCGCGTGCGCAGAATAACGCGGCAGCCACGCTGGCTCCGCTGCTTACGCGCGAAGATGGGCGCATGGACTTTGCGGCGCGCACAGCGACGGAGCTGAAGAATCGCTGGCGAGGCTTCCAGCCGTGGCCGGGCGCATTTACGGCTTTCGAGGGCAAGAAACTCATCGTGCACGACATGGATGTTGCGCTCGGAGTGGATATTGGCGCGTCTGGAAGCAGTGAGCCAGGGCGCGTCGTTGTCGAGAACGATGCGCGCCTTGTTGTTGCATGTGCCGGAAACACCTGGCTCGATCTGATTGAAGTGCAGCTCGAAGGCAAGAAGCGCATGCAAGCCGATGAATTCCTCCGTGGCCACCTTCTCGCCATGGGCATGCGGCTGGGCTGAACGATGACGCAGGTGTCGGCAGCGCGCCGGGCGGCATTCTCGATTCTGCTGGCAGTGGAACTCGGCGAGGCGCACTCCGATGATTTGCTGCGTGGTTCGCGTGTTTCAAAGTTGCCGGCCTCAGACCGGAATCTCACAACAGCGCTGGTGCTGGGCGTGCTGCGATGGCAGATCGCGCTCGATGCGGCGCTGCGTCCGCTGCTGAAGAAGCCCAATGCAAAGCTCGATGGGGAAGTGCTGATCGCGCTGCGGCTTGGTGCGTTTCAACTGCTGCACATGGATCGCATTCCGGCGCGCGCGGCCATTGACGAGAGCGTAGAGTTGGCCAAGCAGGCCGGGCACAAGTTTGCGTCGGGCATGGTGAATGCGGTGCTGCGCAAGCTGAGCGCGCAGAAGGCAACGGAGGGTGCCGAGGCGAGCGCCTATCCGTCGTGGATGGTGGAGCGGTGGACGCGGTTCTTTGGCGCGGATGCCGCATGCGCGATCTGCGGGCACGGCCAGTTGCAGCCTGTGCTGGCGTTGCGCGTTACGGAGGCGGGCGTTGAGGACGAGCTGCGCGAAGCCGGCGTGGACCTTGCGCCGGGAGCGCTCTTAAGCCGGGCGCGCGTGATTGTCGCCGGCGATGTGACCGCCACGGCCGCGTTTGGCGAAGGCCGTGTGCGTGTGCAGGATGAGGGTTCCCAATTCGCGGCGGAGATTGCAGGCCAGGGAAGCGCGATTCTGGATTGCTGCGCGGCGCCGGGCGGCAAGACGCTGATTCTTGCGGAGCGCAACCCTGAAGCGCGCATTGTTGCGTGTGAAGTGAGCGAGCCAAGACTCGAGACGCTGCGTGCGCGGCTGGCCAGGCTGGGCGATCGCGTGGAGTTCCGGTTGGCGGATGCGACCAAGCTTGAATACGAGGCGGAGTTCGACGTTGTACTGGCGGACGTGCCTTGCAGCGGAACCGGAACACTGGGGCGGAATCCGGAGATTCGGCACCGGTTGGGCGTGGAAGAATTTGTACGCCAGGCCGAGCGGCAGCGGCTGATTCTTGATTCGGCTTTGCGGGCGTTGCGGCCGGGTGGACGAGTGGGTTATTCCACGTGCTCGCTGGAGCCAGAAGAGAACGAGCAGGTGCTTGCGGCTGTGGTTGGCGCGCGTGCGGGTGCGATGGTGGTTCCGATCCTCGCGCGGCTTGAAGAGATGGAGCGCGAAGGCGTGCTTGTTGCTGGAGCTGCGGAGAGGCTGCGGGCGTCCATCACGCCGGAAGGCTATCTCAGGCTGTTCCCCGGACAGTTCGGAACCGACGGATTCTTTGTCGCACTTGTCGGAAAAGCCTAAGCGATTCTGAAGAGCTCATTCCGGCGGCAGCTTCAACTCAGAGTAATCGCGGCCAAGCAGCGCGCACAGCGCTTCGATCACCAGCTCATGATCAGCTCTCATCGGTAGACCGGAGACGGTCGCGCTCCCCACCACCCCCGCGCCCGCAACGCTCAGCGGGAAAGCGCCGCCGTGGGTGGCGTAGTCGCTGAGCGCGAGGCCCTGCGACTCGCACATGGTCTCGCCTTTGATCTTCTCTTTGATCCCGACCGCGTAGGAACTGCGATAAAGCCGCGCGACGACGTTGTTCTTGCGGCGAACCCACTCGACGTTATCGGGTGTGGTGCCGTCCATGGCGGCATAGAAGAGCGGCTGGCCGAAGCGGCGGATGTCGATGACGATGGGGAGCTGGCGCTGGTCGGCGAGGGCGCGAAGTCGCGAGCCGAGATCCCACGCGGTTTGTGCGTCAAGGCGCGGAAGGACGAGTTCGCGCTCCTGGCGGGCGATGATTTCGAGATCTTCGTGAAAGCCCATGACCCCACTATCGTACATGGCGACGACTAACGGATCAGCCTTCGGTGGCCTCTTCGAGGGGGATTTCTTCGGGCGTGGTTTCCTTGCGGGGGATGATGCCTAGGCGTTCGTAGATGGGGCGCATGTCGTGGCGAATGGCGGCGAGGCGCGACCAGAAGAGCAGGGAGCCCAGAATGCATGCAATGCCGCTGACAATGACCGTGTGGGGAGCGCCGACACGGTGGGCAAGGGCTCCGGCAAGCAGGCTGCCAAAGGGCGCCATGCCGACAAAGGCCATCGTGTAGTAGCTCATGACGCGGCCGCGCATCTTTTCGTCGACCAGGGTTTGCAGGATCGTATTGCTGGTAGTCAGGCCCTGCATCATGCCGAAGCCGGTGACCAGCATGGTGACGAGTGACAGCCACTGGCTATGCGAGAAGCCGAATGCAATAAGCCCGACGCCGAAGATCGCCGCGGCAATGGGGATCATTTTGGTGAGGCCGCGGACGGAGCGGCGCACCACCAGCGATAGTGCGGAGACCAGCGAGCCGACGCCGACGGCGCCCATGAGGAATCCGAGTGTGTGCGGGCCTCCGTGCAGCACCTGCGCGGCGAAGATGGGCATGAGCACCATGAACGGCCATCCCATGAGGCTGAGCAGCGCGAAGAGCAGAAGAATGTCGCGGATGGGGCGCGAGCGTGCGACGTAGGTCCAACCCTGACGAAGCTGCTCGATCATGGTTACGCCGTGATGATGCGAGGTTTCGGGCTTCACGCGCATCATGAGCAGCGAGGCGATCACGGCGATGTAGCTGACGCCGTCGATGAAGAAGCACCAGCCTTCATTGGTGGCGGCGATGACAAGTCCCGCGAGCGAGGGGCCGAGAAGGCGCGCCGCATTGACCATGGACGAGTTGATGGCGATAGCGTTGGAGAGGTCCCCGCGGTCTTCGACCATGCGGATCATGAACGACTGGCGGCCGGGCATGTCGAAGGCGTTGATGACGCCCTGGAAGGCGCTGAGGATCAGGACTTCAGTGATGGTGATGCGGTTGGAGAGGGTGAGCGCGGCGAGCAACAGGGACTGCAGCATGGCGAGCGCCTGGGTCCAGACGAGCACTTTGCGGCGGTCGATGCGGTCGACGATGACGCCGGCAATCGGCGCGAGCAGGAACGTGGGAATCTGGCCGGCGAAGCCGACGGTGCCGAGCAGAACGGCAGATTTGGTGAGCCGGTAGACCAGCCAGGAGGTGGCGATCCGGGTCATCCAGGTGCCGATGAGCGAGATGCTCTGGCCGCCGAAGAAGAGGCGGAAATTGCGATGGCGCAAGGCGCGCCACGCGTGCGAAAGGCCTTCGTCAGGCGTGTTTTCGGCGGCGGGGCTGGGCGGTTGCGGATCGCTGGCCATTCGGTGCTTTAGATGCGCGGCGGGGTGTGTTGGACTGAGTTAACGAGCCACCGTGAAGTGGACTTGCGTGCCCTGGTCGACTCGCGAGCCCGGGGGCGGCAGTTGCGCCAGAATCGAGCCGGGAGTGACGGGTTTTTGGGGTGGCGCGCTGCCCTCGCCCACGGGAGGAATGGCGACGTCGACAAAAGCGGGGGGAGCGAAGCCGATGCCCACGCGGGTGAGAGAGGTCTGCGCGGCGACGATGGGAACGCCGATAAAATCGGGCATGACGAAACCGTCGGCAGCTTCGTCAGACGGCGCGGCGACAAGCAGGTTGACGCTGGGGCCTTCGATGCCTTGTGCGTGGGCGGGCGGATCCTGCGCGAGCACGATGCCTTCGGGCGCTCCGGCGTAGGGCAATTGCGCCTGGGCTCCGACGGTGAGGCCGACGCGGCGCAGGTTCAGTGCGGCGACGCGCACATCGGAGCCGACCGTATTGGGCACTTCGACCTTTTGCGCCCCCAGGCTTTCAGAGACGCGCACGCGCCACTCGCGGCGGACGACGGACGATGGCGCGGGCGACTGGGTCAGGATATGGCCGGCGGCGACGCTGGACGAGTAGTAGCGGTTGTCGACGTCGAGGTTCAGACCCAGCGCGGTGGTCTCGCTGCGGGCCTCCGATATGGTCATGCCTTTGAGGTTGGGTATCTGCACTTCAGCGCCGTGAATGGCGAAGTGCATGGTGGTGATGGCCGCAAGCAGCGCGATCGCCACCAGCATCATCACCAGAAACGCCGCGCGGAAGAAGCGCACGATGGGATGGGCGCCCTGGCGCTTTGGGGACCTGCTCATGGCTCCGGCTCTCCATCGGGATACACAATCTCGTAATCGATCACCACGGATTTTTCGAGCATCTTCGACACGGAACAGTACTTGTTCTTCGACAGCGAGACGGCCGACTCGACAGCCGTGCGGCTGAGCTTGCCGCGCACCGCATAAGTGAGCTTGATGTGGGTAAAGATGCGCGGCGCTTCGGCGGCGCGCTCAGCGACGGCGCTGACGCGAAGGCCGGTGATCTCCTGGCGCTTCTTTTTAAGGATGGAGACGACGTCGACGGAGGTACAACTGCAGAGCGCGGCGAGCACGGCTTCAACGGGGCTGGGACCGTGGGCGTAAGGGGCGTCGGTGTCGAACAGAATCCGGTTGCCGCTTTCCGTAACTGCTTCAAAGATGGCGTCGTGCTTCCAGTCACTGTGGGCAATCATTCTGCTAACCCTCTATCGCGTATTATCGGTCACCGGCTCGGGATGAATGGTGACGCGGTTGACTTCAGGGCATTCGAGTTTCAGACGATCCTCGAGGCCGGTGATGATCTGGTGGACCCGCACCATGGGAAGCCTGTCAGGCAGGGTGCAGTGACATGAAAGATCGACGTGGTCGTGGACGCGCCGAACAGTGAGCTCGTGCACGTCGACAATCTCGGGAAACGACTTGGCCGCGGCGAGCAGCGCCAGTTCGATACGGCGGTCTTCGACAACGATCTCTTCCGGCTGCTCGATGGTGGCGGGCTCGCTCTCAATATGTGTGAGAACCGAATCGACTTCGGGAGCCTCGCGCAGGATCTCCTGTTCCATGGCGGTGATGAAGGTGTGGGCTTCGAGCAGCGGCATGTTCTCATCGAGCTCGACGTGCTGCTCAACCCTCAGACGGCCCAGATGCGATTGCACGCTCAGTTCGTGGACGGAAACATTGTTGCGCGCGGCGACGGCGCGCACGCGATCGAAGATGTTCTGGGCGTGGGCCTGGCGTGGCACGGTGTGGATGACGACATCGGCTCGCGGCAGAGCGCGCTGCACCGCCTCAGTGGCGGCGCGCACCAGCTCGCCGGTGTGTTCGAAGGTGCTGCGGCTGGGGAGCGCGAGGGTGAGGTCGGCGAAGTAAGCCGCGCCGGAACGGCGCATGCGGGCCTGCTCCACGGCGAGAACTCCTTCAACTCTTTCCACTTCCCGGATAACGCGCTTTCGCGTTTCAACGGAAATCTGGTCAGTGAGCGCGCCCACGGCCTCGCGGGTGAGTTGCCAGGTCATGCGCAGGATCATCAGCGAGACGACGACCGCTGCGAACGGGTCGGCATAGCGCAGCGCGGGAACGTGGAATTCTTTTCCGAGCCAGCTTGCGACCAGGCCGGCGAGCACCGCGAGAGTAGCCCAGATGTCGGATGCGAAGTGAAGAGCATCGGTAGCCAGCGCGGGCGAACCGGTGCGGCGGGCGACTTCGCGCAGCTCGCGCGAACGCCAGTAATCCACGCCGATCGACAGGAGCAGCACGAGAATGGGCCACAGGGAATGGCGCAGCTCAACGCTGTGGCTATAAATACGCTGGAGGGCTTCCCAGATGATCCAGACGCAGGAGAGCCCCATCAAACCAGCTTCAAGGAATGCCGAAACGTTCTCGACCTTGCCGTGGCCATAGGGATGGTTTTCATCCGCGGGCCGGTCGGAGACGCGTACGGAGAGGAATGTAAGTCCGGCGCCGGCCAGGTCAAGCCCCGAATGGGCTGCATCGGAGAGGACGCCAAGGGATCCGGAGAAAATGCCCGCGGCAACCTTCAGCAAGGTCATTGCCGCCGCGGCCAGCATGGAGTGCAGCGCGACGCGCCGCTTTTCAGCGGAAAGGCTGGCGAGGGTCTGAACTCCGGAACTCATCTCGGAATAAGCCTACTACTGTGTACGTCTTGCGGTGTAAAGGCCAGCGATGCCGAACGTGTAGGGGTGCCAGGCGCAGTCGCTGTAGCCGGTGGCGCGCATCATCTCGAGCATGCGCGGCGGCGGCGGAAAGTTGCCGACCGAAGTGGGAAGGTAATTGTAGGGGCCGTCCTTGCCGCAGATCACCCGCCCAATGGCGGGGAGAACGCGGCGGAAGTAGACGGCATAGGCTTTGCCGATGAGTCCGCCGGGCTCGCTGAAGTCGAGGATGCCGAGTTGACCGCCGGGCTTGAGCACGCGATGAAATTCGCGGAGTCCGCCTTCGTAGTTGGAAAGGTTGCGGAAGCCGAAGGCGGTCACGATGAGGTCGAGCGAGCCGCTGCGCAGGGGCAGATGCATGGCGTCGGCTTCTAGGGCGATGGCCCCGCGTCCGGCGAACTTGCGCGCACCGCGGGAGAGCATGGCGCGCGCGAAGTCGCCGGCGAGGATCGGACGCGCGCCGGCGGGACGAAGCTTCAGCAGGGCCATGGTCATGTCGCCGGTACCGCAGCAGATGTCGAGCACGGCGGCTTCGGGATCGGCGAGGACGCCGCGAAAGCGCCGCGCCGTGCGCCGCCACCACAGGCGATCGATATTCGCGGAGAGAACGTGATTCAGCAGGTCATAGCGCGGCGCGATGGTGTTGAACATCTGCCGCACGGCTTGTGCGGCGCTCGACTCGTCGTGCGCGCCCGCCGGTTTTGCGCCGGAGACGGCCATCAGGCGTGCCTTTCGGCGGCGCGGGCCAGCATGTAAGCCGCCGCGGATTCCAGTTCGGCCGCGGTTACGTCTTCAACGACGCCGGCATCACCGATGCCGATGGGAAGAACGAATCGCCGCACGCCGCCGGTGTTTTTCTTGTCAGCGCCGGTGGCGGCCACCAGCTTGGCGGGGCGCAGTTTGAGGGCGGGCAGCGGACCGTAGAGATGCACGAGGCTTTCGAGGCGTTCAGCCTGGCGGCTGCTGATGGTGCCGCGCTCTTTGGCTAGATGCAGCGCCGCCACCATGCCCCAGCCTACGGCTTCACCGTGGAGCAACGCTTTGTAGCGCGTGACCTGCTCGATGGCGTGGCCGAGGGTGTGGCCGAAGTTGAGAATCATGCGCAGGCCGCTCTCGCGCTCATCGCGATTGACGACGTCGGCCTTCATGCGGACCGAAGCGGCAATCACCTTTTCAAGCGCGCGCGGGTCGCGCCCCAGCACCAGGTCGACGTGCTCTTCCATAAAGCGCACCAGGGTGCGGTCGCGGATGATGCCGGCCTTGACGCTTTCCATCAGGCCGGAGCGCAGTTCGCGATCGGGCAGCGTGCCGAGCACGCCGATATCGGCGAAGACCGCGAGGGGATGATGGAAGCTGCCGATGAGGTTTTTGCCTTCGGGCAGATTGACGCCGGTTTTGCCGCCGATGGAGGAATCGACCTGCGACAGAAACGTGGTGGGCACCTGGACGTAGTGGATGCCGCGCATGAAGATGGCGGCCAGGAATCCGCCGACGTCGCCGACGATACCGCCGCCGAATGCGATGAGCAGCGAACCGCGATCGCCGCCGGCGGCGATCATCTGGCGCGCCATCTTCTCTACATTGACGAGGTTCTTGTGCTTCTCGCCCGCGGGGAGAAACAGAGCGAGCGGCGGTTCAGGAAACGATGCCGTAAGGGTTTCGCCCCACAGCGCCCAGATCTCGGGCGAGGTGAGGACGAAGATGCGCCGCGGCAGGCGGCCTGCGATGCGCTCGATGCGCGGAGCCAGCGAACGCAGGAGATCGCTGCCGACGAACACTTCATAACGGGCCGAGGGAGTCTCTACTCGAATGGTTTGCACGCTGCTTTTATCGTAATGCACCTGAGCTATGGATCTGGGCAGCGTGCGACCTTGAGAGAACGTCAGGGATTAGAACTTCAGGCAGTATTGGGCCGCGCGGTCCTCGCGCCGTCCAACTCGGGCGCACCGCAGTAGAAGCTGCCGTAAAGCTCACGAATGCTGGCATAGCACTCACACGCCAGGTGCTGCAGGCCCTGCGGATCGGAGACGTGAATGCGGCCGCGGCTATAGTGGATAAGTCCTCTGCGCTGCAACTCGCCGGCCGCTGCCGTAACGGTGGTGCGGCGAGCCCCAAGCATCACAGCAAGGAATTCCTGCGTGATGTGGAACGTGTCGCTCTCGATACGGTCGCGAACCATGAGCAGCCAGCGGGCAAGTCGGGCTTCTGCCTCATGCAGGCGATTGCAGCCCGCGAGTTGAGCAAGGATCGCGCTCTGACTCTGCACCCCTTGCAGGACGCAATTACGCAGTTCGGCGTTCTCGTGGAACTCTTTCTGCACTTCATTGAACGGTATGCGCAGAGCCGTGCTTTCCATCTGCACGATGCAGCGGTTGGGAATGCGCGCGTTACCCAGAAGGTGAAAGCTCTCCACCAGACCTTCGCGACCCCAGAGGCCCACCTCGGTGCTTGCTCCGTTGCACATCGAGACAACGATGGATGCGACGCCGGAGGTGATGAAGTGCGCGTACTTCGGTGTCTCGTCGGGCTCGTAGAGAATCTCCCTTGGCCCGAGAGTGACGGTGCGCATGCGCGCCACTAAGGAGGCGCGATAAGTAGGTGAAAGTGCTGCAAGCAGCAGATTCGATGGTTGAGCAACCATTGAGAATATCTTCCAGTTATTCATGTGCAGAAAAACCCCGACGACTTTCAAGTTCTTCGATGCGTTTCTGCACAGAAGGGAGTGTTTATGCTGTTCTTCGAAACGCGATTATTTCATTCAGAATGAGGAAATTATGTCCTGTAATAGACATAGACAATGCTTTTATGCATATCCCTCCTGAACTTTCCCCGGGGGTCCGTTCGGTATCGAACCCACGACGTATCGCAGACACAGAGAGGCTGAGTCTTCACGACACACGATGGCTCCGTTTCTTGGTTCAGGCCGGGTCAGCAGAAGGAGCAGGTTTGGCTGAAAGTCAGCCGCAACGAGTGCTGCTCAAACCCGGCTCGGAATCCGCGGAGAGATAAGTGTTGTAGGTATTCCTAATCCGCAGATCCGATGGCTGCCCGTTCCAACATCGGCGAACAGCTTGCACTTACTGTGACGCGGAATTTCGACGCGGGGTTAGCCTGCGCTCCGGGTGGTTCCCGATAATAATGGGCCGAGATTTACGGCCTCATCAGGCAACGTCTCGCGCTTGCTTTGCATGCGGCATGGCAGAGAAGGCGGGCCAGGTTCAGCTGCGTTGTTGCTGTTGAATGCGCAGACGCTTCAGAATGCCAGCGGCCTGCATCGCAAGCGTGATTGCAATTGAGACAGCGATGACTGTATCGAAGGGCAGCTTCTGTTTCTCGATCACGAGGTATCCGATGGCATGCGCAGCGGCAAGAGCGAAGACCGCGTAATTCCAGCGCTGCAGGCTCTTCCATTGCGGCGTGCCAAGGCGCCGGAGCGAATAGTCGTTCGACGTGGCGAGCAATGTTGCGAGCAGCAGCACGCTGATGGCTCCGGTGAAATTTGCGAACCCGAATAGATCGTGACGCAATCCGTGATGATGCTCCTGCGGACCGTAGACGTAGTAGAGCCATGGCCGCCCGCGCAGATGCACGCACTGTCCCACGGCGGTGTGAAGGATGCCGAGGATCGCAGCCCAGATGCCGGCATCGCGGCGCAGATCGCTGGAGACAGGATTGGTGCGCTGCAGCAGGACCTTCCACGGACCGCAGACCAGAGTGAAAGCCAGAAGGACGATGGCCGGATATGCGGTGGCGAAGCTGAGTCGCGAGAGCACATCGGAATAGGGACGCGTGAAGTAAAGCGCCGCTGCGCCGGCAGAGGAGATGAGGAACAACGGCAGGTGATGGCGGAGCAGGCGCTTGTACAGGCGCTTCCGGCGTGGAGAGGTAGCGGCGGCGTTCTGGTTCAATGCGCAAGGTCCTTGAGGTCCGCAGAGGATGCCGCTCGCCGGTTCAGAGGCTTGAGGATGCGGCGTCGATCACGTCAAGTATAGGGTTCCCTTTTGCGTGCGCTTTGATAGCCTCGGAGTAATGACTTCTCGGGCAGCTTCCAGGGCACGATGCGATTTTCTGGTGATGGGCGCGGGCGTGGCAGGCCTTCGGGCGGCGCTCGAGCTTGCCGCGCACGGCAATGTGCTGGTGGTGACCAAAGAGTCGGTCAGGGAATCGAACACGCATTATGCCCAGGGTGGCATTGCGGTTGCGGAGAACGACAGCGAGAACATCGCGCTGCACCTGGATGACACGGTGAACGCGGGCGATGGGCTGGTGTATCGGCCCGCGGCGCAGGTTCTGGTGAGCGAGGGCCCGGAACGCGTTGACGAGCTGATCGAGTGGGGCGCGCGTTTCGATGAAGAGAACGGACACCTCCTGCGCACGCGCGAGGCCGCGCACTCACTGCCGCGCATTCTGCACGCCAACGGAGACGCTACCGGCGCGGAGATCAGCCGGTCTCTGGCGGCCATGGCACGCGCGCACGGCAGCATTCGGTTTGCCGAGTGGACCTGTGTTACAGGACTGGTGGTGAGCGACGGGCGCATTGTGGGTGCCGATCTGCTCGATGCCGACAATCATGCGACGCGGGTGTGCGCGCGCGCCGTGCTGATTGCAGCCGGTGGCGCGGGGCAGGTGTACTCCGATACGACCAACCCCGCGGTAGCCACCGGCGACGGCATTGCTCTTGCCGCGGAAGCAGGCGCGGAACTGGCCGACATGGAGTTCTACCAGTTTCATCCGACCGCGTTTTCGTTGCCGGGGGCGCCGCGGTTTTTGATGTCGGAAGCATTGCGCGGCGAAGGCGCGTATCTGCGCAACGATCGCGGCGAGCGCTTCATGGAGCGGTATTCCCCGATGCTGGAACTGGCTCCGCGCGCAGCGGTGGCACGGGCGGTGGCGCGCGAGGGCATGGGCGAGCGTCCAGATGAGGTGCGGCCGGTGTATCTGGACATGCGCCACGTGAAAGGCATGGACCTGCACAAGCGGTTTCCGGGGATCAGCGCGTTTCTGGCAAAGTACGGCCTCGATCTGCACCGCGATCAGATTCCGGTGCGGCCGGCGGCGCATTACATGATGGGCGGCGTGAAGACCGACCTGGACGGGCGAACGACGATTCTGGGTTTGTACGCGGCGGGCGAGGCTGCCTGCACCGGCGTGCATGGAGCGAACCGGCTGGCATCGAACTCACTGCTGGAAGGGCTGGTGTTCGGCGCTCGCGCGGCGAAGGCCATGCTCGCGGATGGGCTTTCGCTTGCGGCTGCTCCGGACGCCGCGCCCGATCGGCAAAAAATGTCCGAGAGCGACGAGGAGTTCCTCGATATTTTCGTTGCCAGGCTGCAGCGGCAGATGTGGAGCTACGCCGGCCTCCTTCGCAGCGGAGAGACCCTGCGCAAGGGCTTCGAAGGGCAAGGCGAGTGCGAGCGGGTTGTGGAGCGGTTTCTGCAGGAAGGCAAGCAGAGCCGCGCCCTGCTTGAGGCCGGCGCGATGAGCCGCGTAGGGAAGGCGATTCTCACCTCGGCGATGGCACGGACGGAGAGCCGCGGGGCGCACTTCCGCAGCGATTATCCGCAGCGGAACGATGCGGAGTTTCAGAAGCATTCCGTGGTGGGACGGGACGGCGACGTGCGATTTGAAAGCTGGTAGACGGTCGCGTCAGGGCACCGCGACAATCGCGATGGGTCGCGTGGGGTCGGTTCCGGATGACACGGTGGCGCCGGCATTCAGCTTGCCGGGGGTGGTGGAGTCGAAGGTGTAGGTGTTGAGGTCGGGACTGCCGCCGGCATTCACCGCGAGCAGATAAGTTCCGGTGTTCTCGCGTGCCAGGCCGATGGTGTTAGTTCCGGCGGCGATCGTATTGATAGAGGCGCCAAGCGTGTAGAGACCGCCGGTGGTGACAATGGGGAATCCGGTGATGTTGCCCGTAGTGCTGCCGCTCACGGTTTTATTGGCCACATAGACATAGTTGGCAAGCGCCACGATGCCGGAAGGGCCCGCGCCACCGGACGCATAGGGCGATCCGGTGACCTCAGAGATGTGGGTTGCGCTGATGGTAAAGACGCGCAGCCCACCGGTCTGCGTTCCGCTCACGGCGACGGTCTCGCCCACATAGAGAAGGCGGTTGGTGGGATCGACGGCGATGGCCGTGGCGCCGCCGCCGGTCTTGGCGACTTTGATGTTGCTGAGCGAGCCGAAGGGATTTCCGGTGGAGTTGGCGGTGAAGGGAATGACCTCAGTTCCGCCGGTGCCCATGGCAACGAAGATGTAGGGGCTCGCGGAGCTGGCGGGCGAGGCGGCGATTCCATTCAGAAACGTATTGGGCAGGTTGGCAGTCTGGACGGTGCGCGCAGTGTCGACGATGCCGGTGGAGGCGGAGATGGGTACGGCGTTGAGGATGCCGCTGCCGCCGATGGATTCGATGAGCCAGGTTCCGGAGCCGTCGACGGCCATGGCGGTGGGGAGGTCCTGACTGATGGCCTGGGAGTTATTAAGCAGGGTGAGCACGCCGCTCGAGGAGATGCTGTAGGCGAAGACGCCGCCGCCGGAGCTGACGTAGAGAAAGCCACCGCCGGGGGCGATAGCCATCGAGTAGGGGAGCTCGCCGATCGAAGCCGAGCCGTTGGTGACCGCCTTGGGGGTGGAGGAGCCGGAGGTAAAGGCAAAGCCGACAACCTGCTGGGTGGTCTGGTTGAGCACGTAAAAGACGCCGCTGGCACTGCCGCCGCCACCACCGCCGCCGGTGGGCGGGTCAAAGAAGCCGCTGCACCCGGTCAGCATTACCGCCAGTCCCAGGGCTATCGAGGCCCAACGAACGCCTTTCATTTTGCTGCTCCTTTGCACGCGCGAAGTGGCCCAAAGCCGGGTGGCGCCCGGCAAGCGCTGCCCCCGGGAACACGTTCAGGGTATCGTCCGCGGGCGAGAGTTGTCTCGCGCCCGGCGGTACGGCGATTCAGTGAGTTGGACGCAGAGGAGGGGAGATTCGCTCGGATGGGATGAGAGTGCGGAACTGGCAGAGGGACCAGGGGACCAGGGGAAAAGAGGTTGGGGATGACAGGGCTGGGGTAGACTTTCTGGCATGATCGGTCAGATTGCGCCGGTGTTCTTTTCGATGGATCTTCCGCGGACGGTGGCCTGGTACGGCGAGCGGCTTGGCTTCGAATGCCTGGGCACGTGGCCGGGGACTGAACTGGAACCGCCGGTCTATGCGATTGTGGCGCGGGATGGGCGGGCGATTCATTTCCGCTGCGCCGAACCGCCAACTCCGAATCCCGACAAGTATGCGGACGAACTGCTGGATGCCTACCTGTTTGTCGAGGACGCCGACGCGCTGCATGCCGAGTATGCAGGCAAAGGCGTGGAGTTTGCGCGGCAGTTGGCCAATACGCCGTGGGGGTCGCGCGGGTTTGTGGTGAAGGATTGCGACGGACGCTTGCTCGCGTTCGAGGCGAATGTGTAGGGGGCCGGCCTGTGAGTGGAGTTCTTCCGCCGTCTGCGCGTTCAGGATCCGGTTAACACTTGACGTGCCTGCCAGACGAGGCGGGCGGCGACGAGGTCTTCGATGGCCATGCCGACGGATTTGAAGAGGACGCGGCTGCCTGTGGGGGCGGCGGCGGGCCTGGTGAGAATTTCGCCGAGTTCGGCCTGGACGCGAGAGCGGGAGAGGACGATGTCGCCGGATTCGCGTTCGGCGGCCAGGCGGGATTCGGCCACGATGTAGCTGGTGTGGAGGGTTTCGTCGTCGAGCTCGCGGACGGTGGGGCCGACAGCGCCGACGGAGAGGACCAGCGCGTGAGGCTGCAGCCAACGGCCCATCAGGACGGGTTCGGGCGAGGCGGTGGCGACCAGCACCACATCGGCGGAGGCGGCTTCCTCGATGGTGGTGGCGCGCGTGTTGGTTTCAGATGCAAGGCGGGTCGGCGTTGGCGGGGTTGCGGCTCCAGATGCGGATGTCAGTCAGGCCGGGGCGGACAAGGCGGAAGGCGGCGAGGTGGGAGCGGGCCTGGACGCCGGAGCCGAGGATGCCGAGGCTGCGAGCCGCGCTGGGGGCGAGCGCGTCAAGGGCGACGGCGGAGACGGCGGCAGTGCGCATTTCGGTGATGAGGCGGCCGTCCATGAGGGCGAGGGGCTGGCCGGTAGTACGGCTGAGGAGTTCGATCACAGCCATGTGGGTGGGGATGTTGAGTGCCGGATCGAGTTCGGCGTTGCCGGGGAAGAAGGTGACGGTTTTGACCGCCATCACGTCGCCATAGACGACGGGCATGACGGCGAACCAGCCGTTGTCGGGGCCGGCTGTGTGGTTGGAGCGGAGGATGAGGCGCGGGGGCTGGTCAACTCGGCCTGCGGAGAAGTCGATGAGAGCCTGCCGGATGGCGGGAATCAGGGCTTCCCAGGTGAGGAGAGAGCGGACTTCGTGCTCGGGGATGTACATGTGGGCTAGTTGGGGCGGTTCCCTGCGCTCTTGCCGCGCTTGAAGCGCTCGTCGACGGGCTTGCGGCCCTGGAAGCCGGAGTCGACTGTGTGCCAGTGCTCGATGGTGGTTTCGCCCATGCGCCAGCAGAGGAGGACGACCTGATCGTCGAGTTTGAAGGGGAAGTCGAGCAGGCCGGCTTCGAGGTCCTTGACCTGGACGCCGATGGAGTCGATTTCGGCGATGGTCTCGCGGACGCGCTCGAGGTGGGCGTCCATTTCGGCGCGCCGGCGGACGACGGAGGCGATGTCGACGCGCATGCCGCCGGAAAGGAAGACGCGGCGGCTGAGTTCGGCCAGCCAGTTCTCGACGTCCTCTGCAGCGGCTTTGCCCGCGATGGCGCGCTTGAGCAGGGACTCAAGCACGGGGAGCAGCGATTGGGCTTCGTCGAGGGTAAAGGTCTTCATGGGCGGCTGTTTCCAGAATACGGGAAAATGGGTGCCGCGTGAACAGGTGGTCAGGTGATCCAGTGGCCGGGATTATTCGTCGTCAAGGAGCGGTTCGGTGAATTTGAGTTCGTTGCCGAAGTCGTCTTTGATGCGGAAGTCGCGGTTGCCCCACGGCTTGCGCTCGATCTTCTGGGAGAAGAGGATGCCGCGGGCGGCGAATTCCTCGTAGAGCTCGGCGAGATCGGCGGTGAACAGGTGGATGCCCAAGGGGGCGGAGCGGTGGAGGGTGTCCTCGAACAGGTGGAGGGCGATGCCGTCGCGCTCCACGATGGCGTAGTCGCGCTGGGCGGCCTGGCTGGCGAGGGTGAAGCCGAGCTTTTCGTAGAAAGCGATGGCTGCCGGCAGGTGGGCTGCCGGGCAGCTCCGGGGCGATGCGGGTGAGTCGCGCCATGAGGGCCTCCTTGAAGGAGCTATCAGCTCTTAGCCATCAGCCCTCAACCGTCAGCTCTTTCCGTTCGGCTGCGATCCGTGTCGCCTCCCACCCTGTCGCCAGAAAAAAGGCGACAGGATGGGGCACGATGCAAAGTTACTAAAAATCCGTAAGCTTCTTAAACTCCCTAGATTTGGGCAAGACAGAGGGGCTTATGCGATCTCCAGCATGCGGTCGAGGGCTACTTTTGCCCAGTGCTTGACGTTGTCGGCGGACTTTGATCTGGTTGACGACGCGGCCTTCGACGAGGTTTTCGAGCGCCCAGGCCAGGTGCTGCGGGCTGATGCGGTACATGGTGGTGCAGAGGCAGCCGGTGTCGTCGAGAGTGATGATCTTCTTGCCCTTATCGGCGAAGCGGCGGGCGAGGCGGTTGATCAGGTGGATCTCGGTGCCGATGGCGAACATGGAGCCTTCCGGCGCGTCTTCGACGATCTGGATGAGGCGCTCGGTGGAGCCGAGGGCGTCGGCTTTCTGGCAGACCTCCCAGCGGCACTCGGGATGGACGATGACCTGGATGCCGGGGTATTTGGCGCGGACCGCATCGACGTGGCTGGGCAGGAAGCGCTGGTGGACGGAGCAGTGGCCTTTCCAGAGCAGGACGCGGGAGGCTTCGAGGGCCTGGAGGGTCTGGCCGCCCTGGCTGGGTCCGATCTGGACTGCCCAGGGGTCCCACACCGCCATCTCGTTGAGGGGGATGCCCATGGCGTAGCCGGTGTTGCGGCCGAGGTGCTGATCAGGGAGGAACAGGATGCGCTTGCCGCGGGCGAAGGCCCACTCGAAGGCGGCGCGGGCGTTGGAGCTGGTGCAGACCAGGCCGCCGCGCTCGCCGCAGAAGGCTTTGATGGCGGCGGTGGAGTTCATGTAGGTGAGGGGGACCAGGCCCTCGGTGAGGCCGAGTTTTTCGAGCGCTTCCCAGCAGGCTTCGACCTGGGAGATTTCCGCCATGTCCGCCATGGAGCAGCCGGCGTTGAGGTCGGGGAGGATGACCTGCTGGCTGTCGCTGCCGAGGACGTCGGCGCTTTCAGCCATGAAGTGTACGCCGCAGAAGATGAGGTAGCGGGCGCTGGTCTCGGCGGCGGCCTTGGAGAGCTTGTAGCTGTCGCCGGTGAAATCGGCGAAGCGGATGACCTCGTCGCGCTGGTAGTGGTGGCCCAGGATGATGGTGGTGGCGCCGAGTTTCTGGCGGGCCGCGGCGATGCGCGCGTCCATGGTGTGGTCGGGGAGGGTGAGGTAATTGTCCAGACTGCAAGCATTGGCCTGCAGGGCGGGATCAGCCGCCAGGGCGTCGTCGAGTACGAGAGTCAATGTGTTCCGCCTTCAGTTCGCCGCGGTTGACGTGCAAGCCCGGCAAACGGGGTTGTTGAAAGCCTTAAGACGCTGCAGTGGAAGCGCGTGCTCCCCCTCCACGGGGTTGTTGCAGCATTCAAATAGTTGACGCGGAGGCCGGGGAAATCGATTCATCAGAATGCAACCCGGCTCGCGGCTATTTGCGGTTATTGTAACTCTGCTGTAATGCGGATCACAATGGCAGGGTGCAAGGGACCAAGGGACCAAGGGACCGAGGAAACAAGGGAACGAGGACAAGGGGAGAGGGATTGTGAACGAACTTGAGCAGATTCTGGTGGGTGAGGCGTATGCGGCGCGGCCGGCGAACATTCTGGAGGGGTTGAGCGAGGAACTGGTGCACCGCAAGCCGGGGGCCGCTCCGCACTCGATTTATGAGGAGCTGTGGCATATCGCGTTCTGGCAGAAGGTGACGCTGGACTGGATCAACGGGGTGGAGACGCCGTTTCCGGCCAGCCCGGCGGATGGATTTCCGACGGTGGCGGATATGGAGCTCGAAAGCTGGCCGGCGCTCTATCGGCGGTTCTTTCAGGGGGCGAGCGAGGCGGCCGAGGCTACGCGCGGGGATGAGCGGCTGAACCGGATGGTGCGGTGCCCGTCGCGGCCGGGACAGGAGGTGCGGGTGATGTCGGCGCGCGAGCAACTGGAGAATATGGGCGCGCATAACGCGTACCATCTGGGGCGGATTGTGCTGCTGAGGCAGTTGCTGGGGGCGTGGCCGCCGAAGTCGGGGGGATTTGCGTGGTGAGGACGAGTGAAAGAGGGGCAATCTCTACAGGGGAGATTTCTGAGTAACTTCCGGGTAGGGCCACTACTCACTCGGAATGCTATCCGGCGGTTCACCGTCTCCCGCATCCACCCACTGTGCGTCACAGGTCTCGCAATGCCAAACTGCCTCTCGTGGTGGCACTGGAATCGACAGGACGTAGAGCGCGACAAGTGACCGCCCACCCTCTGTCCCGTCGCCCAGGGTGATCTCAGCCGATCCGCACTTTGGGCAGGTCGGTTGTATGTAGGTTTGCTCCTCGCCATACGTGATTGTCTGCGGGACTTCCTGCTCAAGAATCTCCCGTGCAGCCGCTTCGTCGCTTTCGTCTACCTGCAATCGCATACCGCCCACTGCATTGGAGAGGAACCAGTTCATCCGTACGAGATGCTCATCTGCAACCCAGGCTTGAATTCCAGCCGATTCCAGCAGCGAACGCCCGACGATTGCCTCCGTCAGATCCCGGTAGACCCGCACAGTCAACAGGCGACGAAACTCCGGCTCATCGGGCTCTTCTATCAGCGGCGGCTCAAGCCCGCGCCGCGCAAATTCCGCACGCAACGCCACCTTTGCAGGTTCCAGCAGGTCATCGTAGGAGCGAGCCAGTTCCATAAGCTCGGTCTCACTCATCTGCGCATACTGCGCTGCCAGATCTTCGGGACTTGGTGTCATTCAGTGAGATCCTAACAGGAATCGGAAGCGGGCCAGTTCGAGGAGCCGACCAACCACCCAGAACGGTCTTCACCCATCGCTTTGGGTTGTCGGCGTGCCACCGTCGACTCGAAAATTGGGAGAATTTCTAGGGGCGAATGTTGTCAAGCGCAACCGCAGATTCCTCCGCTCCCTTCGGTCGGTCGGGATGACAGAAGCTCTTGCTGTTGCTGTTCGTCGGGTGACGCGTGGCACTCGTGTTGGCCGGTGGATTGTTCGGGCTGGCGGCGGACGGGTATCATGATGCTTCATGGTTGCACCTCCACCAATCCAACTCTCCACCATCAGCATGTGGGATTCGATGTTCCTCATGCTGCTGGCGCTGGTGGTCTTCGGGCCGCGGCGCTTGCCGCAGATCGGCCGCCAGATCGGCAAGCTGATGTACGAGTTCCGCAAGGCTTCCAATGACTTCAAGTTTCAGATGGAAGAAGAGTTGCGGATGTCAGAGGATGCCGAACGGCGCAAGAAAGAAGAGGAAGAGCGGGCGCGCAGCTTGGCGCTAAGCCCTCCCGCGGCGACGCAGACCATTGAGGCGCAGGCCGGAATTGGCGCTTTAGAGGCGACGTCGACCGGGACCGAGGAACAAGCTTCCGTTTCAGCCCAGACCCCTGCGGTGGGGCCAACTTCTCCCGAACCGGTTGAGGGGACGTATCCGCCGGTGACGGCTGAGGCGGTTTCTACAGAGCCGGAGCAGCGGATTTATCCGAGGATCAATCCGCCGTCGGTGGGAGAGACGGTTGCCGCTTCGCGCTATGGGGCCAATGGACGCGCCGGCGAGCCCGCGCCGGAGACTGCCCCGGTGCGGGATGTGGCGACGGAAAGCGTGGCTGCCGAGGCGCATATCGGCGCAGAGCCGGCGCCCGTTCCAGCGGAACCCACGGCAGAGTCCAACGGAACGGAGACGGTAAGCCAGCATGGTTGATGCCGCGGACGCAATTGGCAAGGCGCGGGCGGCGGTAAGCGAGCGCGCGGAACTCCCGGGCATGAGCCTGATGGAGCATCTGGATGAGCTGCGGCGGCGCGTGATTCACTCGGCCGCTTTCCTGGTGCTGGGAATGATTCTGGCGTGGGTCTTCCGGGATCGGCTGCTGATGTTTCTCCAACTGCCGCTGCTGAAGATCGGCAAGACGCTGGTGTTCACGCACCCCATGGATGCGCTGAACCTGAACCTGCAGGTCTCGCTGCTCGGCGGGAGCGATCGCGGCCAGCCCGTTCATTCTCTACCAGGTGTGGCTGTTCATCGCGCCGGGGCTTTACCAGAAGGAGCGGCGATTCGTCATTCCGTTCATGGCGGCAACGGTGGGGCTGTTTCTGACGGGCGCGGCTTTCGGGTATTTTTTCGTGCTGCCGGGGGCCATCAAGATCCTGGTGCTGGGGTTCGGCAAGAACTTTACCTCGATGATCACGATCGAGGATTACAGCAGCTTCTTTCTCTCCATCATTCTCGGCCTGGGCGTCAGTTTTGAGCTGCCCATCCTGATTTTCTTTCTGGCGATGTTCGGGATTGTGAGCCCGAAGTTCCTGTGGAAGAACATCCGTTACGCCATTCTGGCCGTCTTTATTGTGGCGGCGATTATCTGTCCGAGCCCCGATCCGTGGACGATGTGCGTATACGCCATTCCCATGCTGAGTTTGTATGTGCTGGGGATCGGCGTGGCGTGGTGGGTACATCCGTCGCGCCGGAAGGCGAAGGCGGCGGCGTAGACGCCGAGGGACCAGGGGAACAAGTGGGAACGGGAGTTTGATGCGACTCGCGAAATGGATTGCAGTGCTGATGTCTTTTGCGCCGCTGATGGCGCTGGCCCAGCATTTTGATGGCGTGAAGGCGTTCGAGTACACGCGCGAGTTTGCGGGGATTGGGCCGCGCTGGGTGACCAGCCAAGGCCACGCCAAGGCCGAGAATTATCTGCGCGCGCACTTTCAGCATGACCAGTTGGAAGAAGACGCGTTCATGGCCGATACGCCGATTGGGCCGGTGAACCTGCGCAACTTCATCGTGCGCTTTCCGGGCAAGAAGCCGGGAGCGATTGTGCTCGGGTCGCACTACGAGACCAACTATCCGCTGCGCACCATCAACTTTGTGGGCGCCAACGATGGGGCCGCGACGACGGGCCTGCTGATGGCAATTGGAGACAGGCTGAGAGCGCAGACCGCCGGCGGAAAGCAGTTGGAAGGCTACTCGGTGTGGCTCGTGTTTTTCGATGGCGAAGAGGCGTTCCAGACATGGTCGCAGTCGGATTCAACTTACGGCAGCCGTCACCTGGCGGCGAAGTGGGGACGCGACGGGACGCTGGGCAAGATCAAGGCCTTCATCCTGACCGACATGATCGGCGACAAGGACCTCGATATTCAGCGCGAGTCGAATTCGACGGGCTGGCTGGTGGACTTGGTGAGGCAGTCGGCGCACAAGTTTGGATACGACCGCTATTTCTTTCAGACCGAAGAGCCGGTGGAGGACGATCACCTGCCGTTTGTGAAGCGCGGCGTGCCATCGATCGACATCATCGACTTGGATTATGGGCCGAACAACAGCTATCACCACACAGCGCAGGACACGCTGGACAAGGTGAGCGCGAAGAGCTTGACGATTGATGGGGATGTGATTCTGGAGACGATTCGGCTGATCAATCAGCGATAAGGCAGCCGTCAGCCCTCAACGACTACGGCGTGAGTTCGACGGGGGTTATGTCGGTGCCGTTGGGGTGGAAGACGAAGTGCAGCTCCCAGGTGCTGGGGGCAGTTTGACCGTGCGTCTTCGCGGGATGGAAGCGCCATTTGCGGGCGGCTTCAAGAGCCTGGCCGGCGAAGTAGTGGCTGCGGCCATCCGAGAGAATTGAGGCGCCGGCGACGTTGCCGTTGCGGTCGACACCGAGCTTGATCTTCACATCGACTTTGCCGTGAATGCCGCGGGCGGTGCGCTCGGGAATTTCAGGCGTGACACGCTGGGCGACCTCGCCTTTCACGGTGGGGCCGGAGGGCTGCGGCTTGTCCGGAGTCGAGTTCTCAGGATTCCCGGTTGCGCCGGCGGTGGCGTCGTCGGGCAGCGCAGTGGCCGGCTTGCTGCGATGCGAGTAGGCGAGGATGCCGATGATCAGCAGGAAGAGCAGAGCCGCTCCACCAAGCAGGTAGGCAAGCGGGAAAGGGCGCCGCGGCTCATCGCCCTCAAGGGCGCGCAAAGATTTGCGGAGCCGGGGAGCGCTGGGCAGCAGGTGCGCCGGCGGCGTCACGGGCGTGGTGTCATAGGCGAGCGGAAGTTGTTGGGGAACGCCCAAAGCAGACGGAGCGACAGGGGCTGCGGATGCAGCGACGGGTGCGGCGATTGGAGCGGAAAGCAGCGCTCTGATCTCTGCCAGCGTGCAGCGCTGTGCCGGGTCGACGCTGAGGCAGCGACGGGCGATCGAGGCGAAGGGCTCCGCAACGGCGGCGGGTACCAGCGGATCGCGGCCAGAGTCTCTGACCCACGGGGGGCGGTGCTGGGTCAGCGCTTCAACCAGGGTGACGCCGAGCGACCAGATGTCGGATGCCGGGGTCAGCAGGCCGGCGTCGGTTTCGGGTGCGTCGTAGATGTGGGAACCGTCGTCTGTCGCGCGCGCGGGGCCGGCTGGCCGCAGGGTGTAGGGCGAGAGCTTGAGCTGGTCGCCGACGACGAGGATATTGGCGGGCTCGAGGTTTCCGTGCACCAGGCCCTCGCCATGCAGAAAGGCGAGCGCGTCGAGAAGGGCGGGAATCATCTCGCGGGTCTCGCCGGCAGTGAGAGGACGCTCGGGGAGGATCTGGCCGAGGGCTTCCTCGGGCATCTCGGTAACGACGTAGAGGATGGGGCAGCCTTCCACCTGGGCGCGCCCGCACGCAAAGACGCGGAGCAGGTGCGGATGGTGCAGCGCGGCGGCGATCTGCCAGTTGTGGAGGAGTTCCTCGGTGTCGGCGTCGGCGGGGCAGACAAGGATGGCGGCCTGCTGCGCGCCGGGCAACTGGGTGCGGAATATGTCACCCAGGCTGGTGCTGCCCAGCCACTCAAGCAGGGGAAGTCTATCGTCGATCTGCTGCCCTACCCATCTACTTCTAAGCACTTCTGTATCCATTACCACAGGGCGATTGTAAGGGAATGCGGAGGCGGGTGGAGCGGGCGGAGTCACTATTTAGTAACAGCCTGGTAGCAGCCGAGGGTGCGGGTGCCTCTGAGGACGGTGAGGCTGGGGCTGATCGGCAAGCGAGCCGGCTGATAGACTGACGGTGCACATGGTCGAGCTGGTTCCATCCATTCTTTCCGCTGATTTTGCGCGCCTGGCCGAGGAGATTGCGGCGGCTGAGCGCGGCGGCGGAACCGTGATCCACGTGGACGTGATGGACGGGCATTTTGTGCCGAACATCACGATTGGGCCGCCGGTGGTGGCCAGCCTGAGGAAGGCGACAAAACTGCCGTTGGACTGCCACCTGATGATCGAGAATCCCGACGAGTTTATTCCGGCATTCGCCGAGGCAGGAGCCGACTGGGTGAGCGTGCATTATGAGGCATGCCGGCACCTGCACCGGACGCTGGAACTGATTGCGCACCACGGGATGAAGCCCGGGGTCGTGCTGAATCCGGCCACGCGGGTAAACCTGATCCGCGACATTCTGCCCATGGTGCATCATGTGCTGATCATGAGCGTGAATCCGGGGTTCGGGGGGCAGCGGTTCATCGAGTTCTCGCTCGACAAGATTCGGGAGCTGGTGAGGATCCGGACGGAGCTGGGGCTGGCATTTAAGATTGAAGTGGACGGCGGCGTGGCTCACGACACGGTGCCGCGGGTCGTCCAAGCAGGTGCGGAGCTGCTGGTAGCCGGAAATGCCGTGTTCGGCGCCGGCGACCCCGAGCGGAATGCCCGGGAGCTGCTGGATGCGGCGCGCGAGGCCGCGGGCGAACTGGCTGCGTGAGTCAGCACGGCAGGCGTGCCAGCGGGTAAGATAGGAAAGATTTCCCAGGCAAGAAACGGTGTACAAGAATTGGGTAAAGGCGGGCACATGCTGATCCGCCGCCATGAGGGTTTATGAATCGGTTTTCCAACAGGATGGTCGCAGCCGCGCTGGCGGCGCTGCTGATGACGAGCGCAGCGGCGTATTCGCGCGAGAAGAAGCCCAAGAAGAAGAAGAATCAGGACCTGAGCGCAAACCCGCTGGCGAACGTGAACTCCAAGCAGCCGGACAAGGAACTGTTCGATAAGGCCATGACGGCGATGAAGAAGGGCAAGTACGACGTTGCCCGGCTGGATCTTCAGACCATGCTGAACACCTATCCCGACTCGGAATACAAGATGCGGGCCAAACTGGCGGTGGGCGATAGCTGGTTCAAGGAAGGCGGCACGGCTGCGCTGACCCAGGCCGAGGCCGAATACAAGGACTTCATCACGTTCTTCCCCGACACGCCGGAAGCTGCCGAAGCGCAGATGAAGGTGGGCGACATCTATTACCAGCAGATGGAGAAGCCCGACCGGGACTTCACCAATGCCATAAACGCGGAGCGCGAATACCGGAACATGATCAACATGTTCCCGGATTCAACGCTGATTCCGCGCGCCAAGCAGAAGCTGCGCGATGTGCAGGAGGTTCTGGCGGAACGGGAGACGCAGATCGGGCTGTACTACGTGAGCAAGGAGAACTACTCGGCCTCGATTGCCCGTCTGCAGACGGTGGTGGACACGTATCCGGTGTACTCGCAGAGCGACCTAGCCCTGCTGACCATTGGCGATGCGTATTCGGGCGAGGCGAAGATCATTGGCATGGCGAAGTTGAACGGCGCGGTGAAGGAGCGTCTGCGGGCGCTCTATCTCGACAAGGCCGCGGCCGCTTATGCCAGGGTGATTACGCGCTATCCGATGGCGCCGCACGTGGAGGATGCCCGCGATCGCCTGGTGGCGATGAACCGGGCGGTTCCCGAGCCGACCGCCGCTGCCGTTGCCGAGAACAAGGCCGAGCAGGATAGCGAACAGCCGATCCGGTTTACCGACACGCTTTTCGGACTGCTGAAACGCGGCCCGACGGTCGTGCAGGCGGTGCACGTGGGCGACCCCAGCCTGCAGGATCCAAAGCGCACGCTGGCGCCGGACATGACCAAGGAAAATGTCGCCATGTACAAGGAGGCGACGGGCCAACCGGCTGAGGCTGCAGGCACGGAGAAGCCGACCGGGACCAACGAGCCGCCACGCAGCGACCGGCCCTCCGATGCGCCGGTACAGACTCCCGGAGCGGGAACGACGGGCGTGAGCGGGGAGATTGTGGCTGCGCCGAATGGCGCCGCATCCGATCCGAACGCGCTGGTAAAGCCGGTGGTGCCGGAGAACAACGCTATTCCGGCGGCGGAAAAGCCGGCCGTGGCGCCCGACCAGATCAACGACATCAAGCCGGGGCAGGCGCAGGCAACTACCGCTCAGAATCCCAAGGAGAAAAAGCCGAAGGCCGACCTGAGCGACGAGTCGTCGAGCAAGAAAAAGAAGAAGAAGGGGTTGGGCAAGCTGAACCCGTTCTAAGAAGAAGGGAACAGGGAAACAGAAGGCCGCATCCGATGGGATGCGGCCTTTGTGTTTTGAGTGGAAGCCGGAGCCTTGAGGCTTGGTTTGGTTTGCCGGTCAGGCGGTGGTGTGGTGATCGGCCCAGGCCTCGCGGAGCATGTCGGCGGCTTTCTGGACGGGAAGCCTGCTGGAGTTGGCGCTGAGGCTGTTGCTGCGGGTACGGTAGGTGATGATGGCCGCCAGGCCAGCGGCCATCCCGATGAGGTACAGGGAAAAACGGGCGAGTCCCATTGGGTTCGATCCTCCGCGAACGTAGATGCGGGAGAGGCCTGAGCGAGATGCCGCGGCCTCAGCTCAAAAGATGCCGCTTGCGGGTTGGAGTGCGCCGACCTGCTAAGGTGAGGGGTTGTCTTCTGGCGCGGGGGGAGGAACCGGCCTTGGCCTCTGTCACACGGCGAAGCTTTTTGCGGACTGTTTTAGGGACTGGAGCTGCGGTCGCGGCTTCGGGGCCGTACATTCTGCGCGGCAGCTACCGCGTCTTTGCTGCGTCGGCACAGGAGTACCCCGAGCGGGTGGTGCGGCTGATGCGCGAGTCGACGGTGGTCGACATGCTGAATCAGTTTCTCTACCGGATGGACCAGAGGGATCTGGAAGAAAAGTGGCTCACGCAGCCGGGAGCGTTCACGCCGGCGGACTTCGAGCGGTTCAAAAGCAGCGGAGTCAATGCCATCAACTTCGGCAACGGGGCAGACAGCTTTGCCGATGCGCAGGCGCTGTTCGGCAAGTGGAACAACTTTATTGCGATGTATCCGCAGTGGCTGATGCGGATCAACAGCGCGGCCGATTTTGGGAAGGCGCGCGAGCAGGGAAAGTTCGGCATCCTGTATGGGCTGCAGAGCAGCACGCAGTTCGAGACGCTGGACGATGTGAATCGCTGCCATGGGCTGGGGCTGCGGGTCTCGCAACTGAGCTATAACTTTCGCAGCCTGGTGGCGGATGGGGCGTTCGAGCCCTACGACGCAGGGGTGAGCGAATACGGCGGCAAGGTGATTGAGCGCATGAACACGGTGCGCATGGCGGTGGACCTGGGCCATGCCAGCGACAAGACGAAACTGGATGCGCTGGCGATTTCGAAGGCGCCGGTGATTTTGTCGCACGGGAACTGCCGGGCGCTGATTCCGGGCGGTCTGCGGGCCACGACTGACGAGGCGATTCGCAAGCTGGCGGCCAAGGGCGGCGTCATGGGCATTACCGACATTGCGTTCATGGTGAAGGGCACGGAGCCGGTGCGGATCGACGACGTCGTAGACCATTTTGATCACGTGAGGGACCTGGTGGGGATTGAGCACGTGGGAGTGGGGTCGGATGCGGGGATCGAGAGCAACGATCTGGGCGCGCCGGACAAGCTGAAGGAGATGCTGACCAAGGCGGACAAACGGTATCGCGTGCACGGCACGCACGAGATTGTGCAGGGGATGGAGGTGCCGAACCGCATGTGGGAGCTGTGCGCGGCGCTGGTGCGGCGCGGCTATACCGATGAACAGATCGGCATGGTGCTGGGCGGGAACTGGGTGCGGGTCCTGAAAGAGATATGGGGAAGCTGATAAAGTTAGGGGTTGTCCCCTTGCACGAATCAAGCGGCGCAGAAACCTGGGGGCACGCGATCGAGCCCCATGCCCCACGACCTTCCAAAAGCGTACGATCCCACTGCCATTGAAGACCACTGGGCCGAATACTGGGTCCGCGAGAAGCTGTTTGTTCAACCGACTCCGGATGCGGACGACGTAGACGAGGCGCGCGCAAAACAATTCTCCATTCTGCTGCCGCCGCCGAACGTGACCGGCCGCCTGCACATGGGCCACATGCTTAACCAGACGGAGATGGATATTCTCACCCGCTGGCGGCGCATGAGCGGACGCCGCGCGCTGTGGCTGCCGGGAACGGATCATGCGGGCATTGCGACGCAGATGATGGTGGAGCGCCAACTCACTTCAGAGGGTTCGTCGCGCGAGGCCCTGGGGCGCGAGAAGTTCGTCGAGCGCGTGTGGGAGTGGAAGCGGCACTACGGCGGGGCGATTCTCGAACAGATGAAGCGCCTGGGCGCCTCCGTCGACTGGAGCCGCGAGTACTTCACCATGGACGAGCGGCTGAGCGTGGCCGTGCGCGAGGCGTTCGTCAAGCTGCACGAGCAGGGGCTGATCTATCGCGGCGCATACATCGTGAACTGGTGCCCTCGCTGCCAGACCGCCATCAGCGATCTCGAAGTGGTGTACGACGAGCACAAGGGACACCTGTGGGAGATTCGCTATCCCGTGCACGGCGACGATGGGCGTGAGACGGGCGAGTATCTGACCATCGCCACGACGCGGCCGGAGACCATGCTGGGCGATGTGGCCGTGGCGATTCATCCCGAAGATGAGCGCTACACCGCATCTGCACGGAAAGAAGCTGCGCCTGCCGCTCGTGGACCGCGAGATTCCCATTGTGCTGGACGACTACGTGAGCCGCGATTTCGGCACGGGCGCAGTGAAGGTGACGCCGGCGCACGACCCGAATGATTTTGCGATTGGCGAGCGGCACAATCTGCCGTCGATCAACGTGATGGACGCGACCGCGCACATCAACGAGAACGGCGGCGCGTATGCCGGCCTCGATCGCTATGCCGCGCGCAAGAAGATTGTTGAGGACCTGGAAGCGCTGGGGCTGCTTGCCGGCGTGAAGGATCACGTGCACAACGTGGGCCACTGCGACCGTTGCAAGACGGTGGTGGAGCCTCGGCTTTCGACGCAGTGGTTTATCAAGATTCAGCCGCTGGCCGACAAGGCCATCGCCGCGGTGAAGCCCGATGCGGACGGCAACAAGGCCATCCGCTTTGTGCCGGAGATGTACGAGAAGACGTACCTGAACTGGATGGAGAACATCCACGACTGGTGCATCTCGCGGCAACTGTGGTGGGGCCATCGCATTCCCGCGTGGCATTGCAGTGCGTGCCACAAGATTACGGTTGCGCGGCAGGATCCGGACAGGTGCGGGCATTGCGGATCGGCGGAAATCACGCAGGAGACCGACGTTCTGGACACGTGGTTCTCGTCGGGACTGCTGCCGGTGAGCGTGTTCGGGTGGCCGAACATTACTCCAGAGACGCGGGCGGATTTCGACACGTTCTATCCGACGAGCCTGCTGGTGACGGGATTCGACATCCTGTTCTTCTGGGTGGCGCGGATGATCATGCTGGGCTGCTGGTTTTCAGCGGACGTTCCCATGGCCGATGGAAGCCCGACGGCCGGCCGCAGAGACGGTGCCGTTCCGCGAGGTGTACATCCACGCGCTGGTGCGCGATGCCAACCGCGAGAAGATGTCGAAGACCAAGGGCAACGTGATCGATCCGATCGAGATTGTGGGTCAGTACGGTACCGATGCGGTGCGGTTCACGCTGGCGTCGATGGCTTCGCCGGGTACGGATATTGCGTTCAACGTGGCGCGGACAGAGGGTTATCGCGCGTTTGCGAACAAGATCTGGAACGCGGCGCGGTTCATCTTTATGAATGTGGATCGCGCGGCGGAACTCGGCATCGATACCGTCGGATCGTTTCGTGTTCGGAACGATGCCGATCGAGGCGCCGGATGCGCCGCTCGAAGCGCGCTGGATCGTCGCGGAACTGCACGAGACCGCGTGCGCAGGTGAACAAGGCGCTGGAGGATTATCGCTTCGACGAGGCGGCGAGATCATCTACCAGTTCTTCTGGGGCAGCTTCTGCGACTGGTATCTGGAAATTGTGAAGCTGCGTCTGGACTTCAGCGAGACTCGCGGACAAGTTGCGACCAAGCAGGCGCTGACGACGCTGTCTCGAGTGTTTTGAAGCTGCGCTGCGGCTGCTGTCGCCGTTCATGCCGTTCCTGACGGAAGAACTCTGGCATGCGGTGTACGACGGCGAACCCGCCGACGAAGTCGATTGCGCTGACGCGGTTTCCTCAGGTGGCGCCGTGCCGGCGCGGACAGCGAACCGATCGAGCAGATGGCGTTGCTGCAAATCTCATTGTCGAAGTGCGCGGGCTGCGGAAGGAGATTGGCGTGGAGAGAGAAGGCCGCCACGTCCGATTGAGTTGCGCGCGATCAGCGCTGGCGATGCAGAGCGGCCGAGAAGAATGCGGCGATTGTGGAGCGACTGGCGCGGGTGAGCGAGATTCCGGTTTGTGGATGCGATCACCGCGGGAGCCGTCGAGAGCATCACACAGCAAACTTCGATGTGGGTGTTGTCTACGAGCGCACATCGATGTGCCCGCCGAGCGCGAACGCTTGACAAGGGATATTGCGAAGTATGAAAAAGGCTTGGCGGCCGCGGAGCAGCAACTGGGGAATGAGGGGTTTACCGCCAAGGCCCCGGCGCACATCGTGGAGGGCCTGAAGAAGCAGGAGGCCGAGACGCGGCTGCTGCTGGAAAAGGCACGGGCTGCGCTGGATGCATTGCCGCCGGAATAGAACAGCAGGTCCTTCGACTGCGCACTTCGTGCTCCGCTCAGGATGGCAAAGTAGTGGGGCACAGCGAAGATCAGGTGAACTGGGAACTAAGAACTGCGAACTGTGAACTAACGCATGGACTGGAAGAACAGCCGCATCGACGCATTGCTGGAGCAGGCCCTGGTGGAAGACCAGGCCGCCAGCGACACCACGACCAACGTCACCATCGACGCTGACTTGCGAGCGGCTGCGTCGATCATTGCGCGCGAAGACCTTGTCGTCTCCGGCCTCGGCGCTGTGCATCGCTTCTTTGAGATCTTCGCGCGGCTCGACCGGCGTCCACAGGCGCAGACCCGCTTTGAAGTTGTCAGTCATCCGGAGATCTTCGACGGCGTGCGCGCGAAGAAGGGCCAGGTGCTCGCGGTCATCCGGCACAACGCGCGGGTGCTGCTGAGCTGCGAGCGCGTGATCCTGAATTTGATTCAGCACCTGAGCGGGATCGCGACCAACACGCGGCAGTATGTCGACGTCATTCATGGCACGCATGCGCGAGTGCTCGATACGCGCAAGACGGTGCCGGGGCTGAGGGCGCTCGAAAAATACGCGGTGCTGTGCGGCGGCGGGACGAATCATCGCCTCGACCTGTCCAGCGGCATTCTCATCAAGAACAATCACATCTCGCTGGGCGGCGGGTTGCGCACCGCGTTGGAGCACGCACTGGAACGCCGCAAGGTGGGGCAGCGCGTACAGGTGGAAGTGCGCAGCGCGCACGAACTGGAAGAAGCGCTCGAAGGCGGCGCGGAGGCCATCCTGCTCGACAACATGACGCCGCAGCAGGTGAAGAATTCGATCGACCGCATCAAGCAGGAGACGCGCTGGATTCCGACCGAGGCCTCGGGCGGCATTGTGCTCGAGAACATTCGCGGATATGCGGAGACCGGCGTGGACTTCATCAGCGTGGGCGCGCTGACGCACTCCGCGCGCGCGGTCGATATCTCGATGAGCATTGTTGCGGAGTAGCGGCGCGCATGTACGATCTTGCCGCTCTTGAAGCCGCGCTCGCCGGAACCATCTTCGCGGGCAATCTGCGCTTCACTCCATCGACAGGTTCGACCAACAGCGATGCCATGGCGGCCGCGCGCAATGGAGCGCCGCATGGATCGGTGTTCTTCGCCGATGAACAGACGGCGGGGCGCGGGCGCGGCGATCACGCGTGGCACTCGGCCGTGGCGCAGGGGCTCTACGTCAGCGTGCTGCTGCGGCTTTCGATTCCGTCAGAACACATGCCCTTGTTGCCGCTGGCTGCGGGATTGGCCGCAGCGGCTGCGGTGCGCGCGGCGAGCGGGCTCACGGTCGACCTGCGCTGGCCCAACGATCTGTTGATTGGGCCGCGCAAGACCGGCGGCATCCTGGTCGAATCGCAATCGGAGCGCGGCCGGCTCGGCTTTGCGGTCGCCGGCATCGGCATCAACGTGCATCAGCAGAGCTTCGCAGCTGATCTCGCAACGCCCGCCACATCGCTCGACCTGGAATCGGGCCGCTGGATCGATCGCCAGCCGCTGTTGATCGCACTGCTGGAAGCGCTGGAGCGCGAGACGCGCGCACTGCTCGATCCCGTGGCCATACGCTCGATTCCCGATCGCGTGGCGCAGGCGTCGACCTGGGTGAGGGGCAGGGAAGTCGAGGTGCACGGGCCGCAGGCCTGCACAGGCGTGACCGACGGGCTGGACGAGAATGGGTTTCTGCGCGTGCGCACCGCGGCGGGCGTGGTGCAGATTCAAACCGGCGGCATTCGGCACCTGCGGTGCGGCTGACTGCGCCTGGATTGGTTCGCCTGACCGAATACAATCGAAACGATGCTACTCGCGATTGACGTTGGAAATACCAACACGGTCCTCGGACTCTATCGGCTCGACACGACGGCGCCCGGCACTGTCCCCGCCGGCACGGTTGAAGGCGAACGCGAACTGGTCGCGCACTGGCGCGTGACGACGCACCGCACGCAGACATCGGACGAATATGGCGTTCTGTTTGTGAACCTCTTCAACATGCACGGCCTCTCCGTCGATCAGGTACACCACATCATCATCTCGTCCGTGGTGCCGCCCGTAGAGAGCACCCTGCGCCGGGTGTGCGAGAAGTATTTTCATCTGCAGCCGCTGTTTGTAGAGCCGGGCATCAAGACGGGCATGCCGGTGCTGGTGGACAATCCCGCAGAACTGGGCGCGGACCGGCTGGTGAATGCGATTGCAGCGTTTGAGCGCTACGGCGGCCCGTGCATCGTGGTAGATTTCGGAACGGCGACGACGTTCGACGTGATCTCGGCGAAGGGCGAGTACCTGGGCGGAGCGATCTCGCCGGGGCTCGGGATCAGCGCCGATGCGCTGTTTGCGCGCGCCGCGCGGCTGGGCCGCGTGGATATCAAGCGGCCGCAGAAGGTGATTGGGACGAACACGATTACGCATCTGCAGAGCGGCTTGTACTACGGCTACATCGGGCTGGTGGACGGCATTCTGGAGCGCATGATGAAGGAGATCGGCTCGGAGGTGCGCGTCATTTCGACGGGCGGCTTGGCGCGCCAGATCAGCGGCGACTCGCGTTACGTGGCGCAGATTGACGACATGCTTACGCTCGATGGGCTGCGCATTTTGTTCGAGCGCAACAGGGCAGCACGGCCGCGGACGCGCGCGCACTGAGGCGCGCCATGCAGAATTACTTCAACTACTTTACGGAGATTGAAGAGCGCTTTCAGCAGAGGCGCGGATCGCTACTGCTGCTGTCGACGCTGGATTGGGCGCTGATTGAAATGTGGCGCGACGCCGGCATGCCGCTTGAAGCGGTGCTGCGCGGCATTGATGCGGCGTTCGACAAGTATGAGGCGCGCCAGCATCGCGGCCATAAGCGGCGCATCAACGGGCTGGCATGGTGCGCGCAGGCGGTGATGCAGGCGGCGGAAGAGATGAGTGAGGCCGCAGCGGGCGCATCGACCACCAAAAACTACACGGGAACCGAGGAGACCGGCTTCGAGCACAAGCGCGTTGCCGATCATCTTGAAGCTGCGGCCGCGGCACTCGACGCCGCGGGCGTGGCTGCGGAAGTGTGTGCGGCGACGGCGGCGCGGCTGCGCGAAATTGCCGGCGAAGTGCGAACTGCCGATGCGAAGAAGCCGCTGGATACGGAATCGCTGGAACGCAATCTGACCGCCCTGGAAAAGAAACTGTTTGGTGCACTGAGGACAGCAGCCCCCGAAGAGTTGCTCGTCAACTTGGAGGAACATGCCGCGAGGGAACTCGCTCCATATCGAAGCCGCTTGGGCGCGGTGCAACTGCGGCAAGTCAAGGAACAGTTCGAGCAGAAGCAGTTGCTGGTGGAGTACAACCTTCCCCGCCTGAGTTTGTTTTATATGAGCCAGGAATGAAGAGCCCGAAGCCTCGCAAATCCGCGAACGACGTGAAGAGATTGGCCCCACCGCAGGTGGTGGTGACGATCGAGAAGCCCGTGTATGGCGGCAGCTTTCTGGCGCGCGTGGAGGGCAAGGCGATCTTTGTGCCGCTGGCGCTGCCGGGCGAGCAGGCGCGCGTGCGCATCACGGAAGACAAAGACAAGCGCGGCTACGCGAAGGCTGAAGTGGATTCGCTTATCACGACGGCGCCCGAACGCATCGCGCCGCGCTGCCCGCACTTTGGCTTGTGCGGCGGATGCAACTATCAGCACACCGGATACGGGAACCAGCTTGCCTTCAAGAAGGACATTCTGCGCGAGACGCTGGAGCGCGCGGGCGTTACTGCGCGGGATGAAATTGCCGTGCTTGCCGCGGAGCCGTGGCAGTATCGCAATCGCATTCGCGTGGGGTTCGATGCGGAGCGGAATCCGGGGTATCGGTCGCGGCGTTCGCATGACCTGGTTGCGATCCGCGAATGCCCCATCAGCGCGCCGCTGCTGGTGCGGGCGGCGATGGCTGCCGGGCGAGGTCCTGGCGCGCGTGCCGCAGAACCTGCGTCCGCACGAAGTGCTGCTCTTCTGTAATGCGGAGGAGTCGGCGCTGCTGGCCACGTTCTTTGTGAAGGAGCCGGTCGCAGCTTAAGCTGGACCCGATCGCCGCAGCGCTGCGCGAACGCATTCCGCAACTCGCCGGCGCGGAGCTTGCGTCGGGAGGGCGGCCGGGCCATCCGCCGCGCACGCTGGCGCGATGGGGCGAGACTTCGCTTACTCTACCGGGCTGCGGGTTTCGACTATCGCGTGGATCACGGGGCGTTTTTCCAGGTGAACCGCTGGCTGATCGACAAGATGGTTGAGCGCGCGCTTGCGGGCCGGCAGGGCAAGCTTGCGTGGGATCTATTTGCGGGCGTGGGGCTGTTCGCGCGGCAACTCGCCAACAACTTCGACAAAGTTGTTGCAGTTGAGTCGGCGCCGATGTCGACCGAGGCGCTGGCCGCCAATCTGGCTGGTTCGACGGGGGAAGCGGTGGCTGCATCGACGCTCGATTTTCTGCGCGCGAATGCGCAGGGCCCGCGGCCCGACTTCATTGTGGTTGACCCGCCGCGCACGGGGCTGGGCGAGGAGATTAACGCTCTGCTGAACGTGATAGGCGCTCCGGCGATCGCGTATGTTTCGTGCGATCCCGCCACCCTGGCGCGCGATTTGCGCGCGCTGATCGCCGGCGGATACGCGCTCGAATCCGTGACGATGACCGACCTGTTTCCGCAGACATTTCACTTGGAAACCATCGTCAGCCTGCGCCGATTTTGATTTCCTGCTATAGTTCCCCTTCAATCTGAAACGTTGATGGAACGGGCCTCTGTCAGCAACGGCCGATCGTATGCCGAGCCCGCCGCCGCGGGCGTGGCCGGCATCCCACTCTTCCACGCCGCATGGCTGTTCGCCGCGGGGATTGCGGTTACCGCGGTGCATCTGGATCGAGCCCGGCACTCTGCTTATTTCACTTGCTGTTTTGACCGTCGCTTGCGCGACGGCCTCGCTGCGCGCGCAGCACGTGGCATGGATCCCGATGGCTTTGCTGTGGGTTCTGTTGGGCGCGTGGTGCGCGGAGATGGAGCCGCGCCCCGCGCCGGCCGCGCAACTGCTCTCCCTCTCTGACGGATTGCTGCGCACCGTGGAAGGCACCGTGACCAGGTCAGGGCCGGTGCGCGGCGAAGCTTGAGCCCGACGTCGATGAACCCGCGGCAGAGTTGCCTTCGCAGAGCATCGACATGAAGCTCGCCTCCATTGAAGTGGTGGATGACACCGCAGACCGCATGGCGCCGGTCGAAGGCACGGTGCGGCTCACGATCCGGTGGGCCGAGGGGCAGAAGCCAGCCGCCATCGCTTGCGGAGAACGCATTCGCGCGGTAGCTCGCCTGCTTCCGCCGCAGGCTTATCGCGACCCCGGCGCGTGGGATCGCACCAGCTATCTTCTCAATCAGAATGTAACTTCGACGGCGACGGTGAAGGCGGAGCGCGTGGAGCCTCTGGGCATTGCCCAACGCCGCTCATGGCCATGCCTCTTAAGCGGCGCGCAACAAGCGGCCGCCGCGCGACTGCTCGCGCTGCCTGCCGCGATGCGCAGATTTCCCGAGCCGCTGCGCATCTCCGAAGACGATGCGATCATGCTGGCTGCGATGGTGACCGGCGACCGGACCTTCCTCAGTCATTCGCTGCGCGTCGGGTTTGAGCGCACCGGCTCTTTTCACATGCTCGTCGTCAGCGGTCTGCATCTTGCCATCGTGGCGGGCTTCATTGCGTGGGGCGCGCGCAGGATGCGCATTCCGCGGGTGCCGGCCACGCTGATTACCATCGCCGCCTCGTTTGCGTACGCGCTATTTACAGGGTTCGCTACGCCGGTGCAGCGCTCGCTGTGGATGGTGACCCTGTATCTGCTGGGTCGACTGATCTATCGCGAGCGCAGCCCGCTGAACACGATTGGATTTGCGGTGTTGTGCCTGCTGGTTGCGAGCCCGCGCAGCCTGTTCGACTCGAGCTTTCAGATGACGCTGCTGGCGGTGGTGAGCATCGCCGGGATTGCCGCGCCGTTGCTGAGGGCCGGCGTAAATCCGTACATCGCTGCAACGCGCGACCTGCGCATCGTCGCCCTCGACGCGAAGCTGGCGCCGCGCATCGCGCAATTTCGCGTGGTGATGCGCATGCTCACTGCACGGCTGCGGCGCGCAACATCGCGGTGGATCGGGTTCACGGCCTTTCCGTGGTCGGTGCGATTCGTATCTGGGATGTTTCGAAGCGCTGGTGGTCACGTTCATCGTCGAGCTGGCGATGACGCTGCCTATGGCGATCTACTTCCATCGCATCACGCTTTTCGCGCTGCCGGTCAACCTGTTCATTTTGCCGCTGCTGCTGGTGCTGATGCCGGTCGCGTTGATTACGCTGCTGGTTTCGCTGGTTTCACCGGCGATGGCCGCGGTGCCGGGCGCGGCGACTGCGATTCTTCTGCATCTGGGCGTGTGGTTGGTGCACCTGTTCGGATCGAAGACGTGGGGCGATCTGCGCATGCCTGCGCCGTCCGCAGCGCAGGTTGTCGCGTTCTGCGTATTGCTGGGGGCGGCTATTGTGCTGGCGCGATTGCGCCGCGCGTGGCCGCGCCGCGCAGCATGGATTGCTTTGATTGGAGCTGCGGCTGTGGCTGTTGCGCCGCACACCGTGCAGCATCCGCCCGATGCATTGCTGGTGGAGGCGCTCGATGTCGGGCAGGGAGACTCGTTGCTCATTGTCACGCCCGATGGAAAGACGCTGCTGGTCGATGGCGGCGGTTTCGGCGGAGGGCCGCGGCAGGGCGCGCCGGAGTTCGATATCGGCGAGGAGGTAGTGTCGCCTGCGCTGTGGGCGCGCGGTATTCGCCATCTTGACGTGGTTGCGCTGAGCCACGCGCACTCCGATCACATGGGCGGCCTTCCTGCAGTGCTGCGCAACTTCCATCCCGATGAGCTGTGGGTCGGCAACAATCCACCGGTGGCCGCGTACAACGCGCTGCTCAGCGAGGCCGCGGGCCTGCATGCGCGGGTGCGCACGCTGCGCGCCGGGGACGTAGCGACGCTGGGCGCGGCGCAGGTTCGCGTGCTTGCGCCTTTGGCGGGCTACGCGCCGGGCAAAGAACCATCGAACAACGACTCGCTGGTGCTGCGCGTCGCTTACGGCGCGACTTCGGTTTTGCTGGAGGGCGATGCGGAAGCGCCGATTGAGCGCGGGATGCTCGCCGAGACGGGACTGGAGAGCACCCTGCTCAAGGTGGGTCATCACGGCAGCGTCTCATCAACCAAGCCCGAATTCCTGAGCCGCGTGAATCCGCAGTGGGCGGTGATCTCGTGCGGAATGCGCAACCGCTATGGGCATCCGCGCGCTGAGGTGCTGGAGCAACTCGAGGCTGCGCGCGCGCGTACGATGTCTACCGATATCCATGGTGCAGCGTGTTTTGAGCTTGACGGTAAAGGAGCGGCACGCGCGGTTGCGTGCGGCGGTGGCTAGTAGTCAGTCAGGTCGTGCTTGAAGCGGATACGAATGCCGAAGTCGAATTGGCGCTCGCGATAGCTGTCGGTGGCGTTGATGTTCAGCGGCTGTCCGAACTCCGTCTGGCCCGGCTTCACTCCGGTGAGGAAGTTCAGTTTGGGCAGCGATCCGGCGGTTGAGGACGAGTCCACGTAGTACCCGATGGTCTCAAGCTCCGTCACGTTCTGGTGATTGAAGAGGTTGAAGCTCTGGGCCAGGAACTCGAGTTCTCGCTGGTGGCCCAGCGGGAACCGCTTGCCCACGCGCACATCGGCCTTCCAGGTTGCGGGGTAGCGGTAAGTGTTGCGGCCCACGCCGTACACGCGGTTAGCGCCGCCATATCCATTCATGCCGGGGCCGAGCGCGACCACCAGGCCGCCGTCCGCGAACTGCTGCGCCAGCGATCCCGAGGTGTGCATGGTGTACGGCAAGCCGCTGTGATATTGCCCGATGCCCGACACCATCCATCCATTCGCGAAGTAAGCGGCCGCGCCGTGTTGCTTCCACGGGGAATGCCAGACGGCATATGCGGAAGCCGAGTGGCGGATGTCGAGGTCGCTGGTGCCATACTCCTGCTGAAAGTCGAGCGGATCGAGCACACTGGCGCGGGAGCGCAGCACGCCCTCATCGGGATTCCAGTCCGTGGCGTGCGCGTAGGTGTAGCGCAGGTTGAAGCTCAGCCCACGCCGGCCCGCGCGCGAGAGGCGCAGCATTGCCGCCTCATAGGTCGAATTGGCGCGGCTCATCAGTTGCGTGATCTGCTGGTAGCTCGGATTCAAACGCCCGCCGTCGCCGCTATCGCCTGGCCACGAAGCGAAAAACGGCACCGTAATCTGCGGCGTCTTGATGGGACCCTTGCCGGCGGAGTCGACCACGGAGTAGGTGATGGTTCCGGGATTCAGCGCGGGATCGAAGTTCGTGTCCATCGTTACCGGCAGGCGGCGGCCCAGGCTCGCAAGGGCGGTTGCGGACACGAGCACATGGCCGGGGAGTTCCTCTTCCACCGCGGCGACGGCCTGGTGCACCTCGCCATTGCGGTAAACGGGCGCTATCTCCACTGCGCCGGGCTTCTGGGTCAAAGCTGAGCTGCCGGCCAGCACATAAGGGAACGGCGGCGCGCCTCCTGTCTTGTCGGGAAGATTGTCGGTGGGCCGCGCGAACAGATTCAGATCGCCCTTCGACGAGCCTGTCTGGGTCAGCGCCGTCTCAAGCACGGAGTTCGACGTACGCCCGTAAGCCATGCCATAGCCGAGCCGCAGCACCGGCATATGGTTCTCGTGGCTGCCCCATGCGAGGCCCACGCGCGGAGCCCACTCGTTGCCCAGGCTCGGCAGCCGGCCCGCAGACGGCAGATCGGCATTGCTGACCAGCGCGATGGGGGGCGGTACCTGCTGGCGATTCCACATCAGCCCCGCGGAGATCAGCATCGTCTTGCGCGGCTTCCACTGCGCGGTGGTGAAGCCCGTCCAGTCGTTGGTTTCGAGATGCCACTCGGTGGGGCCAAGGGTCTGTGTGTAGTAGGAGTAGCAGGGCAAATAGCCCACGCCGTGCAGTTGGCCGTCGGCGTCACGCCACGCCTTGCCGCGCTGGTCGCAGTTGTGCTGATGCATGGGATCGAGAGCATCCGCCATGCCGAACTGCTCGAACGCGAGCGCATCGGAGGCGAAGTTTTCGATCCGCGCATAGTGATACGTGCCGGTATGATTGCGAACAAAACTGGTTGCGTCGGCATCGTGCCGCAGCGCAAAACCGCCGCGCAGCACGAAGGATCCGTGCATCCAGTTCACGGTTTCGCGGCCGGCATAGGTGTGCTCGTCAGGATAACTGCCCGCGCCAAAGCGTGACGGATTGCCAATCGAGAATCCGTAGCGCGAGTCGACAACCATCTGCGGCAGTTGTCCCCACGGATTGACGTTGAGGCTCTGCTCGAACGCCGACGGCGTGCCCGCCGGATGCGTCAGGAGGTGCCGCCCCATCGTCCCCTGCGTCTCCAGCATCAGGTTCGGACTGAGCAGCGCATTCCAGCGTGCCAGCAGCCACATCGAGCTGCCAGTGCTCGCACCGAAGCTGTGCGAGCCGTAGTTCTCTGAGAGCCGTGATAATCCGCCTCCGGGCGAGTCCCATTGCGAGCCCGTGGCTTCGACGGTGAAGCGATGGTGCTCGGCGGCGTTCCAGTCGATGCGCGCGAACGCGGCATTTTCAGCGGATGTGCGCGGCGCAGGGCCGAGCAGGCCTGCCAGCGTCTCCAGCATGCTGGAATAGGCTGTCAGGCCGGCTTCGATCGGATCGGCGCTGCTGAGCCCGAGGCGCGCGCTCAATACCTGCAACTCGTCGTCGGAGGGCTGCGCGAAGAAATTCTCCTCATGCTTCACGGTTGCCACGGCGGGATGATCGCGCTGGTCGCGGTCGAACTCGGCAAACCAGAACAGCTTGTCGCGCCGCAGCGGGCCTCCCATGCCTACGCCCCAGCGGGTGCGATGGTCCTCGGGCGAGAACGCAAACGGAGTGAACACCGGGACTGTGGTCGCGGTTGCGGGCGCTGTTTCTTTCACCCACTGCGTGAAGGGATTGCGCGCGTCGAGCAGCCCCTGTCGGCCGAAGAAAAAGGCAGTGCCCATGCAGCCGGCCGCTGGCCTGATCGGACCCGCTGCGGGTTTCCGCCGCACCGATGCCGGAGAGAGCATCGCCCGCGCCTTCGACAAGGCGGATGCTGCGGACCGTGGCTTCACTTGCGCTTGGAACCAGCAGGGCGGAGTTCTCGCGGCGCATCGTGCCCTGGCTGCCGAACGCCATCCACGTGCCGGCTCGCTCGCTGGGTCCGGCGGCTTGGGAACGAAGGCCGCGATGGCTCTCCTGCTCCTCGCCGGCCGGATTGGTTTCAGGCGGAGAGCCCAAGGAGTCGGCTTCAAACGCGCTCCCCATCAGCGGCAGGGCCTGGATCTCCTCGGCTGAGAGCGTGATGGAGATCGCGGCCTCCGCCGGCTCGGGCCGGGCGGCTTCAGCTTCGATGCGACGCGGAACTTTGACCGGCTCGGCCAGCGCCGCTCGCAGGCTGGCTGCTGCTGCCGACGAGAGCAACAGACCTGGTCCGGTTGATAGAGATGGCCGCGACCCGCAGCACCGGCAGAGCGAGTTCGTGCGGTCCGCCGCCGCTCAACTCTGTCGTTGGCGTGGGCCAGTGCGATTGTGCCGGGACTGACTCCGGCGCTGATGGAGGTGCACGCAGGCGTGGGCGGGATCACGGCTATCGCGCGCACCGGGAAAGGGCCGGTTGGTGCTGACCTCGGCACTGGCTGAGGATTCCTGGCGATCGTGCTGGTGGCGGAATCGGCCTCTCTGCCGGGACCCGGAGCGGCGCCGAACCACTTGGTCTGTTCTGCCCTCGCAGCCAGGGCCGATTGCCCGCCCAGCGCCACCGCGGTGTGGACGCGCGAGGCGCGACCGGCCATAACCGTAATTCCGGAGGCGTGCCCCAGGCCGGAGTCCGTCCGCGCCTCCAGCTCATAGCTGCCCTGAGTGAGGCCGCCCAGACGGTACGCGCCGTTCTTGCCTGTCGTGACCTGGAATTCGACGCCTGTGCGGACGTTGCGCAGAACGACGGTGGCCCCATCCAGGGGCTTCGAATAGAAGTCTGTCAGCTTGCCTTCGACAGAGCCGGTGTCAGGCGATTGCGCGGCCAGCGAGGAACCACAGAGCCAGGCCGCCAACAGCACCGCCATCAGACAACGGCAGAGAACACTCAGGCCCCCCCAAAACTCGCCCACGCAACCCTTCCGCCCGCCCGCCGTCCGGCAGGTTGGGTGTGCGGCTCGTCTCGCCCACCGAGTGCCGGCTGGTTTAGCCAGGCCGGGCATTCGGTTCACAGCGTAACTCTCGCCGCCTCAGCGACCCCCAGGGAGAAGTTGGAGCGATTCTATTCCCAGAATGGAAGGCTGAACAGGCAGAAATCCAGATTGGGACAGGCTCTGTGAGCGCCGTCACAAAACCGGGCCGGAGCGAGGGTCCGGGCCGACCTGGGGAATCAGTTTCACCGCAGCCGGGCACCGATTTTGCGCATCCGGTAAACTGAATAGACGGCACTTTCGGCCGGGAACGCGCTCCAGAACGGCCGCGGTTTCGCAATTCAACCAGGTGCCAGCCGGAAACAATGTTTATTGATGAAGCAAAAATTCGCGTGAAGGCCGGTGACGGCGGCAATGGCTGCATGGCTTTCAGGCGCGAGAAGTTTGTGCCTCGTGGCGGCCCTTCGGGTGGCGACGGCGGCCGTGGCGGCGACGTCGTCATGGAGTCGTCGCAGCGCCACAACACGCTGATTCACTTCCGCTACAACCCCGAGCACAAGGCGCAGCGCGGCGAGCACGGCATGGGGTCGAACTGCTCGGGCTCGGACGGCCACGACATCGTGCTGCAGGTTCCCGTGGGCACCGCGCTTTATCGACGCCGAAACCGGCGAGCTGGTGCACGACTTCCAGGAGCCCGACGAGCGCGTGATCGTCGCCAAGGGCGGCCGCGGCGGCCGCGGCAACCAGCACTTTGCCACGTCGACGCACCAGGCTCCGCGCGAGCACGAGATGGGCCGGCCGGGCGAAGAGCGCATGTTCCGCCTTGAATTGAAGCTGCTGGCCGATGTGGGGCTGGTCGGCTATCCCAATGCCGGCAAATCGACGCTGATTTCGCGCATCTCAGCGGCCAAGCCGAAGATCGCCGATTATCCGTTCACGACGCTCGAGCCGAATCTGGGCGTGGTCACGGTGGGCGAGGCGCCGCACGAGGAGTCGTTCGTGGTCGCCGACGTCCCCGGGCTCATCGAGGGCGCGCATGAAGGCCACGGCCTCGGCGTGCAGTTCCTGCGCCACATTGAGCGCACGCGCTTGCTGGTGCATCTGGTCGATGTGTCGGATGCCTCCGGCCGTCCCGATCCGGTGGAGGACTTCAAGGTCATCAACAACGAACTGGCCAGCTTTGGCGATCGGCCTGCTGGAAAAGCCGATGATCGTCGTCGCCACCAAGATCGACGTCGCCAATCCCGACAAGCTGAAGAAGCTGACCACGCATGCCAAGCGGCGCAAGCTCGAATTTCATGCCATCTCGGCGGTCACAGGGCAGGGAATCGACGAGCTGAAGTGGGCGCTGGCGAAGCGTCTGCGGGTGGCGGTGGCAGCCGACTGATCCGGCAACTCGCTCGGCTTCACACGGGCAACGCCGTAAAGCCCGCCCGTTTTGCCGCATCGAGTAGTTGCCCGTCTCCCGCGACGAAGCGTCGGCCAGCCGGCCGGTTACCACACCACGCCATCGCCGCGGCCAGTTGCAGCGCATCGGCCGCTTTAAGCACATAACGATCCAACAGCTGGACTGCCTGGCCGCGCAGGGCGTCACTGGGAGGAATCTCGCGCCACACCCCGTGCAATCGCTCGAGCCGCAGCTGAGCTCCAACATGCTCGGTCGAAGTGAGCTGCCCCATGCGCACTAAACGCGCAAAGGCGCCGCGGATTTCGACCGGCGCCGTCCACCAAACCGCCATTCGATACAAGCCCACCAGTTTTTGCGCTTGCGGCGTTCCCATCTGATTTACACACAAGGGCACCAGCGCACTGGAATCCCAGAAGAGGTGTCCACCGTACTCGCCCTTCGCCCATTCGATGGCTTACTTGATGGCTTCGCCAGAGACATGGATGCAAGGGCAGGTCCGAGAACGCCACGGTCAATTCGTTCGCCGTCATCTTCGTCTCGATCTAGATTGGTCTTCTTCGGTCATGTTTCACTTCTTCACCTGGCACTCGTCCAACGCTATCGCACCCCGTAAAATTGAAGAGTCGCTTCCTTCTTTGAAGGCGTGGCAAATCTCTTTACCCGAAAGGGCTGCAATCGTCATGTCGAACATCCTTGAACATCTCCCCGTCGGCGAGAAGGTCGGCATTGCTTTCTCCGGCGGCCTGGACACCAGCGCCGCGCTGCACTGGATGAAGCAGAAGGGCGCGCTGTCCCTACGCCTACACGGCCAACCTGGGCCAGCCCGACGAGAAGGACTACGACGAGATTCCGCGCAAGGCGCTGGAGTATGGCGCGGAGAAGGCGCGGCTGATCGACTGCCGCGCGCAGCTTGTGCGCGAAGGTCTGGCGGCGATGCAGAGCGGCGCCTTCCACATCACCACCGCGGGCGTGACGTACTTCAACACCACGCCCATTGGCCGCGCCGTCACCGGCACCATGCTGGTGGCGGCGATGAAGGAAGACGACGTCTCCATCTGGGGCGACGGCTCCACCTTCAAGGGCAACGACATCGAGCGCTTCTATCGCTACGGCCTGCTGGTCAATCCCGAGCTGCGCGTCTACAAGCCGTGGCTCGACGCGGCGTTTATCGATGAGCTGGGCGGGCGCGCGGAGATGTCGGCGTTCATGCAGAAGTCGGGCTTCGCGTACAAGATGAGCGCCGAGAAGGCCTACTCGACCGACTCGAACCTGCTGGGCGCGACGCACGAAGCCAAGGATCTCGAACACCTTTCGAGCAGCGTGCGCATTGTGGATCCGATCATGGGCGTGGCGTTCTGGCGCGACGATGTTCCGGTGAAGGCGGAAGAGGTTGCCGTCCGCTTCCATGAGGGGCACCCGGTGGCGCTGAACGGCAAGGAGTTCCCCAACTCCGTCGAGCTGATGCTCGAAGCCAACCGCATCGGCGGCCGGCATGGCCTGGGCATGAGCGATCAGATTGAGAACCGCATCATCGAGGCCAAAAGCCGCGGCATCTATGAGGCGCCGGGCATGGCGCTGCTGTTCATCGCCTATGAGCGGCTCGTCACCGGCATCCACAACGAAGACACCATCGAGCAGTATCGCGACAACGGCCGCAAGCTGGGCCGCCTGCTCTACCAGGGCCGCTGGTTCGATTCGCAGGCCATCATGCTGCGGGAGAGTGCGCAGCGCTGGGTGGCGCGGCCCATCACCGGCGAAGTGACGCTGGAACTGCGGCGCGGCAACGACTACTCGATCCTCAACACCGAGTCGCCGAACCTGACCTTCAAGCCCGAGCGCCTGAGCATGGAGAAGACCGAGAGCGTCTTCTCGCCGCGCGACCGCATCGGCCAGCTCACCATGCGCAATCTCGACATCACCGACACGCGCGACAAGCTGCTGACTTACGCGCAGGCCGGCCTGCTAACTATGGGCGTCGGCGCCAACATGCCGAAGCTGAACAGCGGCAGCGACGAGGAATAAGCAGTGATTAGCGTCTAGTGGTTAGTGGTTGGAACCCCGGCAACTAATCACTAATCACTGATTACTCACACCATCGCCCGTTCTTTCACCGTCAGGTACTGATTCAGCACCGCTGAGGTTAGTTTCTCCGGATCGAGATCCAGCGTGAGCGCGCCCTGTTCTCGCAGCCGCGCCAGCAGCAGTTCGCGCCGGCCGGCCATCTCCTGCGCCGCCGCGGCGCGGAACATCTCATCGATGCTCTTCGGCCGGGTTGAGGCAATGCGATCGACTTCCGGTTGCGCCATGGCTACAAACAGCAGAACATGCCGCCGCAGCAGCTGCGTCGCGCCGTCGATCACCTCGGGGCGCATCGCAGTCTCCGCCAGGTCGGTGATCCACAGGATCAGCGAGCGCCGCGGCTGCAGGCGATTCAGCATGGCGGTGGCGCGCAGATGATCGGCCTCGCTGGTCTCGACGCGCGCCTGAGCCAGCAGCTCGATCATCTGCCGCAGATGCGCCGCGCCGCGCCCTGGCAGCAGCCTCTGCTGCACGTTCTGTCCATAGGCAAGCAGGCCCACGCGATCGCCGGAGAACAACGCAAGCTGCGCCAGCGCGACCGCGGTGGAACAGGCATAATCGAGCTTGGAATGAGGGTTCGCCTCATTGATCTCATCCAAAGATCCGCCCCACCGCAGGTGGCGCATCAAGCGGCCGCAGTCCATCACGATCCAGACCGCCTGGCTGCGTTCGGTCTGGTACTGGCGCGTGATCAGGCCGCCGCGCCGCGCCGTCGCTGTCCAGCAGATGTCGCGCAGGTCGTCGCCTTCGCGGTACTCGCGGAGGCTCTCGAAGTCACGCCCCAGGCCGCGCTGCCGCGCCTGCCGTAGCTGCATCTCGATCTGCCGGCTCCGCGCCAGAAATATCTGCTGATCTTCGCTGGTGCGCAGCGCGGGATAGACGCGCACCGTCTGCGTGAGCGGCGCGCGCGCCCAGCGCTCCGCCAGCCCCAGCGGCGAGCGGTAACGCACATACAGCCATCCCGTCTCGCAGTCGCCGCGCTGCCGCGGCGTCACGCGATACCGGACCTTCGCCGGCACGCGCGGGAAGGCCGTCAGACGCTGCTTCACGGGCTCCGTGGACATTGCCTCGGGCAGATCGTCGGTAAGCAGGCAATCGATGATGACGCGCCCGTGATTTTCGAGGGCCAACTCGATCTCGGTTTCGGAATCAAGCGCCGGCGCATTGCTCCAGCTTCGCTCCGCGGTAAGCAGCGTCGCGTTGGGCAGGCGCATGCCGTCCAGTCCAGCGGCCAGCACCACCAGCGCGTCCCACACCAGCATGGCGTAACTGAGACCCGGCACCCAGAACCCTGGAATCAGCAGCAGAAAGCCCGCGGTCAGCAGAGCGATGGCGCGCGGCGTGAGTCCGAACGCAAGCTTGCGCCGCGGCTCGCAGGCGGCGCGTATCGGCTCGGGATGGAGCGAGGGCGTGATCACGGCACAATATCCTCTGGTATCGAGGTGCACCTTTACCAGGAGGTCCCAAGTTTCGCGATCTAATGCTGGAGGATCAAAATCAATGGGAGCTTGGTACCGGTCAAGATCTTCGGCCTCGCGGATTAGTTCATCCACATGGGCGTTGATCAGTTCCATATCGCGTTGCACAATCAATTTGCGCTCTTCATCAGTCATATTGCGGGATTCACCTATTGCCGAGGCACAGGCACAGCGGCTATTACGTCCGCCAGCACGCGGTCGGCGTCAAAGCCTTCCAACTCCGCTTCCGGCTTCAACATCACGCGATGGCGCAGTACCGGCTGCACCGCGCGCTTCACGTCGTCCGGCACCAGGTAGTCGCGGCCGTCAAACGCTGCCGCGGCCTGTGCCACAAACATCAGGCTCAGCGCCGCGCGCGGGCTTGCGCCCAGCAGCAGCGTGGGCCACTCGCGCGTGCGCCGCGTGATGGCCAGGATGTATCGATAGAGCTCCGGCTCGATGCGGATCCGCCGCACCTCCGCGCGCGCCGCCGCCAGAAGCCCCTCGGGAATCGGCGCGAACTGCGCATCATCGAGGATCCCGTTGCCGGTGCTGGCGTGATGCATTTCGAGAACCTTCAGCTCTTCCGCTTCGTCGGGATACGCCGACGCGAATCTTCAGCAGAAAGCGATCCAGCTGCGCTTCGGGCAGCGGATACGTGCCCTCGAACTCCACCGGGTTCTGCGTGGCAAAAACCGTGAACCACACAGGCAGCGCATGCCGCACGCCGTCGGCGGTCACCTGCCGCTCCTCCATGCACTCCAGCAGCGCGGCCTGGGTGCGTGGAGGCATGCGGTTGATCTCGTCCACCAACAGCAGATCGCTGAACACCGGCCCGGAATGAAAGACGAACGTATCCGTGCCCGGCTTCAGAATGGTGGTGCCCAGAATGTCGGCCGGCATCAAGTCGGGCGTGGCCTGCACGCGCTGAAAGCCCAGGCCCAGCAAGCGTCCCGTCGCTTTCACAATCAGCGTCTTGGCGATGCCCGGCACGCCCTCCAGCAGCGCATGCCCCTGGCACAGCAGCGCGATCAGCACCTCTTCAATCACCGCCGACTGCCCCGCGATCACCCGTCCCATCTCGCGGCGCGCATGCTCAATCAATTGCCGCGTCGCCTGCAACGAGCCGGCTTCAGTCCCCGCGCCGCCACCTGTGTCTCCATCGATTCCCCGTCCATCGAACCTCATCTCCTTTGTACCTGCCTAACTTACCGATAACTGCCTCGATCGCTAACTCGCTGACTCGTTCACTCTAACTCCGCCAACCTCGCTAACTCCGCTTCCCCGGCTCGCCATCGCGTTCAGCTCTTCCGGTGCGCCGAGAGCAACTGCACCAGCCGCAGCGCCTCCTTGGGATTCAGCGCGTCATTCTCCGCAGCCTGTTCGCATGCAGCCAGGTCGGGCTCGAGCGACTTATCGGCTTTTGGGAATCGTCTGCGCACCGCTGCCGCCACCTCGGCTGCATCCATCCGCTGCATGCGCATGCCGCACAGCCACAGCGCATGCCGCCGGAAGCGCTCCCAGGCCACAGCCACCGCGGTCGACGCCGCGCCTGCATTCTTATAGAGCGACCCCAGCGCCTCAAGAAACTCAATAGGCGTGGCGCGCACCGGCGGAGGCAGCTCGCGCACCGGCCCGCTGCGCCGGCTGAAGCTGAACAGCACAAGCATCGCCAGCAGCGGAATCCCTAACTCCAGCATGACGAGCGCCGGCCCGCCCGCATAACTCCACGTGGAGCGGATCTCCCCGTGCAACGACTCGTCCCAGTAAAACCGCTTGTCCTGCGCGCGGCCCCAGCGAATTCAAAAGCAGATCCAAGTTCTGCGCCCGCGTCAGCGAGCCATTCTCGAGCGGCGTGGAACTTGCCCACCACACCACGTGCCCATCGCCCCAGTCGTACTCAACCACGGCCGGCTGCCCGGCACAGTCATACTGCACGCGGTCGCGGGATCGCCCACCTGCCAGGTGGCTTTGGGATTCATCCACACCTCGCCTGAACCCGCCAGCGGATCGAGCCCCTGCGGATCGAGTTTGCACGCGGTCAGCGAGAACGGGTTTCCCGACGGCCGCGTTCTGCCCGGGCAGCAGAAAGGCGCCCCAGGATCCGGTGGCGAGCACGCGCCCGCCTTTCTCGAGAATCTGGCGCACTGCCTTCATGTCGTCGCGCTCGCGCGTGAACGGCTCGGCAAAGATCACCACGGTCTGCGGGCCGGCCTCTGCGGCCAACTCGCCCAGCGGCCGCTCCCAGCGCTCGATGTTGTAGCCGGCGCGCTCCAGTGTCTCGTACGCGGCCAGCGCGCCGTGCTTTCCGGAGAGATAGCTGGACGGAAGCTGGTTGTCGTCGTTGTCGGAGTTGGGCAGCAGGATGCCGGTGGCAATCGCCAGCACTACCGCCACGCTGACAGACCAGACCAGCAGCTTGCGGTCTTTGGGATCGAGAGAGGGGAGGAACTTCACCTGGATGCCTCCCGAGTGGTCTGCGATCCCCCCTCGAACAAATGCGTCGCCAACTCCTCCGCGCGCTGATAATCCGGCTCATCTGCCGGCCGGCCGCCGTACCAGGTCCACTCGAACTCCCGCGTCAGCGCGCCCAGGCCCGGCTTGCGCGGATCGTCCGCAGCCACCAGCGCCAGGTACTCGCGCGGTGTGCGTGCACGGTCTGCCGGCCACAGCTTCTTCGACTCCAGCCGTGAGATCGCCGCCCAGTAGAGGAAGTGAATCGCCTCGCGCCACTGGCCGCGTGCCGCCGCCTCGCGCGCATCTTGCAGCCACAGTTGCCAGTCGCGCGCCGAAGCCGCACCGGGCGCAGGCCTGTCGTTTTCGGGAGTCAGCTTGATGCGCCAGCGCCGCTCCATCTGCAGCAACCCCCACGCCAGTCCCACGCCAACCAGGGTCAGAAATCCCCAGAACAGCGTGCGCCCAATCCACGCGGCGCGTGCGTGCTGGCGTCCGATCCACGCGAAGGCCCTGTAGAGCCAATTGATGAGACGCTCGGCAGTACTTGGCCCTTGGTCAGCGTTCTTGAGATTGCGGAACTCGCGGCCCGACAACACCTGTGTCAGCACGGCGCGTTCCTGCGCATGGGCCGCCGCAGCCGCCGCGCCGGCATCGGCCTGGGCCAAGTCTGCGGTCAGCCGTGCCTGCGCATTCTTGAGCAGTTGCGAGGTCGTCGCGATTTCCTCCGGCTTGTCCTGGTCCAGCTTGCCCTGATCCGGCTTGTCTTCGGGGTCTTCCGGCTTGGCGGGCGCGCCCTTGGCCTTCACCGCTTCGTCCGGTTCCTGGGCCTGATGCAGCAGTGTCCGCAGCCACGCGAAGCGCACCACGCGCTTCTGCTCGTGCCCGGCCGCTCCCCAGGGAATCTCGTCGTCCGGTCCCACTTTTTCGGGATCGCAGGCATCCTCGTTGCGCGCCTTGGCGCAGGCGGCGACCAGCGTTTGCAGGTCCTCAAGGTGAGCGCGATACTCGGCCAGCGACGCGGAACGCCACCCACCCACGCCCGGCTCGGGACGCGCCTCGAGAGACTGCGCGCCGGCCGCGGCCGCACCCAGGGCGCACGCCGCTGCGACGGCTGCCGCCCGCAAAAAAAGCTTGGCCTCATGCCTCACGCGCCCGCTTCCTCCACCGGAACAGATGCAGCCTCGGGCGCCGCGCTCTCGGCGCTTGCCGCCGGCGCGCTGGCTATTTCCATCATGCCCGCGGACTGCATCATCCACTCGACGTCGAACCCCTCTTTCCGTATCCGCTGATCATAGTAGAGAAGAGTTACGGCAACAGGAAACAGCGAGACGAACAGGATCGACAGAATCGCGGAAAGTACATGCGTTGCGGGACGGTACGCCACGTTAAGCAGGTGATGGCCCGCTGGCCAGAGCCGCCAGATCCACACCACCACCCAACGGAAGCCCCACTGGAAGGCGATGACCAGAGTCCACCTGATCACGAAGAGCAGCAGCCACGTCAATCCCACGCGCCACCATCCTTCGCGGTTCAGCCTCCAGCTTCTCTGCAGCGCTGTTCGTCCCCGCACATCCTCGATCGCGCAAGCGGGCATCACCAATCCAAGGCGCCCCATCAGAAATAGAAGAAGAGCGGTTCCGCCAATCAGAGGAGTAAGGAGCACCACGGCGTAAGCCCAGTTATTATCGCCGTTGAAGAATCCCAGGGCATCCAGGCCGCTGCCCAGGCCGTACATCGTCCCTCCTGCGAAAGCCTCGGTACCCACCACCACAATTGCCAGTTCGAGTACACCCAGCCAGAGAAAACTCCGCCAGCGCGCGAAAGCAAATTGCAGCGAACGCCGCGCTGGAACGATCTCTCCGAACATGGCGGTGGATGCCTGGTGGGTCATCGCGCCTGTGAAAACTGCGTACAGCACAATCGCGGCGTGCCCATAGCCGATGATTTGCACAACTTCCCACAGGTAGATTCCCATTCCCCGCAGGGGCCGCCACAGCGTTGCGAGGTGCCACCAGTAATCGTCTGCCAAATGCAGGGCCACCATGCCCGCCGCCGGCGCAGCGCAGATCGTCGCCAGAGCCCAGAACCTCTCCCGGTAAATCTGAAACGTCCGGTCGAGGATCTCCCCTAGCCCCATGGGCCTCAGGGTCTGGTTCATTCGGACACTCTATTGGCGGGCGCGGAAGGCTCCGGCTCACCGGGTTCGGCTTCAATGGGGCTTGTCACAGCAGTTTCCGGTCTCGCCGCGCCGGGATCCTGAGGCTCTGGCGCAGCATTCGCTCCCGCCTCCACTTCGCCTTCCCGCACCGCCGCCGGCATCCATGGCTCCAGCACCGCTTGCGCCGGCGGCGCGGCAATCATCCCGGCCTGCTGCATCATCCACTCGATATCGAAGCCCTCTTTGCGCACCCGCTGGTCGTAGTAGAAGAGCACCAGCGCAATCGCAATCACCGGCATGGTCAGCGCATTCGCCAGGAACGACGTGCCATACACGGCGATCATCATCACGGTTGTGGCCAGTTGCGCGTGCTGCGGTGAACTCAGGCCCGGGACGAACGCAATCAGCAGTGCCACAGGAACCATCACCAGCATCGACGCCACCTGGCTCAGCGCCATCACCAGCGCAAACAACGCCAGCATCCGCCACCGCGTGCCCTTGCACAAATGCCATGCCCGCTTCAGGGAGACGCCGATGCTCGCCTGTTCGACCACCGCGATAGGGAACGCCAGACCGACCTGCAGCAGCATCCACACCATGTAGACCGCCACCCCCACAAACACCAGCAGCGCCAGCACGCCGGCCAGCACGCCGGCGGCGGCTCCGCCGGCACCTGCTGCTGCCGCCGCCGCTCCCAACGCCATCACCATCACCGCGACACTCCACACCGCGGACGGCACGCCGACAATGATCACCGCCTGCAGCAGGAACAGGCCGACATAGTGCCAGCCGCGCTTCCATGTGGCCTTCAGCGACGACACGATGGTGATGGGCCCGCCCAGCATTACGGTGCTGGCGGCGTGGCACAGCGCGGCTCCGCACAGCGCATTGGCGCCGATCATCAGCGGCAGGGCAATCATGCCGATCGCCATCAGTCCGACCACCATTACCGCCATGGCTTGGGGATTCGGCGTCGTTGATGCGGTGGGGCATCGCGCCCGACGAAAACATCAGCAGAATCATCCCGCCGGCGCAGCCCAGCATCATCCCCGCCGGTATCGCCGCGAGGCCGAAGAACACCAGGAACCGCGAGCGATAGAGGTTCGCCGTGCGGTCCAGGATCTCGCCCAGTGTCGATGGCCGCAGCATCTCACTCATGCGCGTTCCCCTGCGTCCCCGTGGCGGGAGTCATCTCCGCGGTCGGCACTGGCTCGGTAGCGGACTCGGCCGTGGGCGCGGCTTCAACTGGAGCCGCAGCCGGCTGTGGTTCTGGATTTGGCGCAGGAGCGGATTCCGCTGTCAGCCCCGCGGCCTGCATCATCCACTCGATGTCGTACCCTTCCTTGCGCACCCGCTGGTCGAAATAGAACAGCGTGAGGCCGGTGGCCAGGATGGGGCCGTTGAGAGTGCCGGTCGCTACGGAAATTATCTGAGAGAGGATGCTGAGACCGATGGGCAACTGGAGATGATGACTGAACTTATAGATCATGAAAGGAGCCTGGGTGAGCAGGACCAGCCCGATCTGTATGACGCCGACCAGCAGGAAGAGAAGGAAGATGCGGCCGCGCGAGCCCTTGGTCAACTCCACGCTGCGGCGAAGGGCTTTGCGGGCCTTAAGGTCTTCAACCACGCAGGCCGGTATGCTCAGCGCGTAACGGGCCGCAACCCACGCAACGACGACGAACACCGCAAGATCGATCAAGAGGCCCATCACGATGCCGACAGTGGCGACCGCTGTGCCCGAGCCCTTGAGCGCAACCGCGAACACGATTCCCACGAGCGCCAAAGCGATCCCCAATGCGAGTCCGGCCAGCAGCGCCACCCCGAGGATGATAAGGAGGGCGATCGTTATCAGCCAGAGGTAGCGGCCCAGGTGGGGCAGTGTGCTGCGGTAGGCGGTGCGAACCGTGGCCGGCTCGTCCAGGTTGATCCAGGCCACCGCACGCGTGATAGCGGCTGTGGATGCCCCATACAGAAGCAAGGTGGCCAAACCAACCACCGCAAGTACGGCCCATGACCCAGGTTGAAACTTCCCGGTCGTCTGGATCGCGCGGTAAGCCGGCGAGAGACCTTCAGCAAGCAGGACCAGCACCAGGACAATGCCGTTGGTAACGGCAAAGATTCCCGCAAAAAGCAGAAAGTTGGTGCGGTACAGCTGCGCGGTGCGGTCCAGTATCTCGCCCAGAGTGAGCGGACGCAGGTTGGTTTCCATGCTCGTGGTTCTCCCAGAAATGTGCGTTTGCCGGATACTAGCACAGGCCTGCCGCGTTCGTACCGGCCGCCTCCTCTTCCCGGCATGCGAGGCACATCTTCTATAGTTCTTCCATTCCCCTTTTCTCCTTCAGGGACTGCTGCGCCCAGCTGAGAGGTCGATCTTTGACGAGCCACCTGCGTCTCTCTTCCCCGATTCGATTACGCCTCCAATGCGTTCTCGCGTTCGCGTTCCTGCTGGCGGCATGTGCTCCCGTCTGCCGCGCCGCCGCGCCGCTGGCGCGCGCCGCTGCCCCTCTCGTGATCGAAGGCATTGGCCGCGCCGCCATTCCGGTGGACGGGCCCTGGCAGTTCCATCCCGGCGACGACTTCATCCTGGTCTTCGCCCGCATTCGACGACTCATCGTGGAACTCCATTCAAACCGGCCGCCCCTGGGAGGGCCAGGGCTACCGCAACCTGACCGGATTCGCATGGTATCGACGGCATATCGTTCTTCCGGAAAACCTCGCACCCGGATGGAATCTTGCCGTCTCGCTCGCCGGCGTGCAGGATGCTGCCGAGGTCTACTGGAACGGCCAACTGATTGGCAGCTACGGGAAGGTTCCGCCGAACCCTGTCTGGGCCGGCAATCCCTTCTTTCCTCCCGTGGTGATGGCAGTTCCACGTGGTCCGCAGCCAGGTGAGGTGGTGGTCGCCATCCGCGTCTGGAAGGCTCCTTACGCGTATCTCGCTTTCCCGGATATGGGCGGACTGGCGAACGTTCCCCTCCTCGGCGATGCTGAGGCGCTGCGCGCGGCCAGTACTGGCTTGGAATACGGATGGCTGCGCAGCCATCTTTTCATCCTGGCCATTGCCCTGTTGTCCGGCATCGTGAGCCTGCTGGCCCTGCTGGGCTGGCTGCGTGACCGAAGCCAGTGGATGCTCTTCTGGCTGGCGGCCTACAGTATGCGGCCCTGTCTCCTGGTGGTCCTCGAACAATGGCCGAACCTGAGCTGGCGGGTTTCCTACGGCACAGTGGGCATGGTTTACGCCGCCACCGATGCCTCGCTCTGGTTTCTGCTGCTCTATCTTCTCGGTCTCCGCGATCATCCCCGCCTGGTTCACTGGACCCGCATTGCCGCCATCATTGCCGTCGGCTGTCAGATTCTCGAAGGCTCGGAGCAGCTATTCGACTGGACCCGCGCCCCGCTTTTCTTCCTTCTCGCTGACGTGGGCCTCACCATTCCCACCCTGCTGCTTCAGGTCTGGGCCATCGTGCTGGTTGTCATCGCATTCCGCAAGCGCCTCGACCCGGCGCGCTGGCTGGTCGCCCTCTTCGCCATGCTTGCCGACGTCGTCTCCAATTCGAACAGCTGGTTCGACCTCGGCAATCGTTGGACCGGCTGGACGTTTGCCCGCGACATCACGGCTCCGCTCTTCACCATCGCCGGCAACCCGTTCGACGCGTTGACGATTCTGAACACGCTGCTTCTCGTCTCCATCGTCTATGCGGTGTGGCGCTATGAAGTCGAGCAGAGACGCCTGCAGACCCGCCTCAGCGAGGAGTTCCGCAACGCCCAGGAAGTCCAGCGAATCCTCATCCCCGAAGAATTCCCCACCCTGCCGGGCATCGCCGTCACCAGCGCCTACCGGCCCGCCCAGGAAGTCGGCGGCGACTTCTTCCAGATCATCCCGTTACCCGGCGGCGGGGCACTGCTCGTGGTAGGCGATGTCAGCGGCAAAGGCCTGCACGCGGCCATGACCGTCGCTCTCCTCGTTGGCGCCATCCGCAGCGCAGTCGAAATCACCACGGATCCGGCGGAGATTCTTTCCGGACTCAATCGCCGGCTCCACGGGCGTCTGCGTCACGGCTTCGCTACATGCCTGGTGATCCGGCTCGACGGCAAAGGCGCCTGTCTAGTGGCGAACGCCGGCCATCCTCCGCCTTACCTCAATGCTCAGGAGGTGCAGCTTCCCAGCGCCCTTCCGCTGGGTCTGCTGGACGTGGTTCAGTACGATTCGGTCGACCTCCGGCTTGGCCCCGGAGATTGCCTGACGCTCTATACTGACGGCCTGCTCGAAGCGCGCAACCCTGCCGGCGAGCTGTTCGGGTTCGCCCGCATCGGTGAGCTTCTGACCCGTACCCAGGATGCCCGCCAGATTGCCGAGGCCGCGCAGGAGTTCGGCCAGGACGACGACATCACCGTGCTCACACTGTCGTTCGCCCCGGTTCCGGCGCAGGTCGCCTAGAGTTGCCGTACCCCTCTCGAGGAACAGCCGGTAGCTTTTAGCCAAACCAGCCGAATTTCAGCTGAAGCTACCGGCCACCAGCTGTGATGGCCGGCACATCCTCCCCCGCGTCTCCTGCTCCATCATGACCCTGTGCCACGCCTGCGCAATTTTCGGCGCACTGTTCAAACCGCCTTCGCGGCCTCTACGAACCTTCAGTAGGTGTTAACCAGAAAACCAACGGTTTTGATTTTCAAAGTTTTCCACAATTTTAGAACCATATATATAATAACAAACAACTTAGCAAAAACTTCCTTTTACGCCATTTCTTCGCTTTTAGCCAGTTTTCACCACTTTTCGCCCTCCTCTGTTTTCATTGCATTTCCGTCCAGGGTAACTATTAAGGTAATAAAGGCGCCCATCTGGACCGTACTCCGACTCGTCGGTCAGGCGCTCGTGCCCGATACATCCGCCCTGAAAACGCTTTTTCCCTTGTTCCCTCTTTCCCTCGTTCCCTCGTCCCCTGCTCTTTGCTATTCTGGACCCGCATGTTCCTGTCATCCGCAGCCGGGAGAGACGCCCTTTGAGCACCGTACGCTGGGGCGCGGGGTTTTCCGCGGTAGGCCGCTTTGTCGCGGAGATGGATGCCGCCGCCGGGAGGCGGGCCGCTGAAGCCCGGCTACGTGCTGGCCGGCGACGAGCTCTTCCTGCAGGACCGATGCCGGGCGGCCGTGCTCAAGGCGTTTGTGCCGCCGGATTTCAGGGACTTCTGCCTGTCGGATCTCGACCTGGGCATCGACACCTCATCTTCGACATTCTCGACCGCGCGCAGACGCCCGTCGCTGATGGCGCCGTTCCAGGTGATCTTTGTCCGCAACGTGCGCAACCTCTATACGCGCGGCGCCAAGAAGGACGAGTTCGCCGCGCTCGATCGCTACTTCAAGTCGCCCAATCCCGCAGGCGCTGATCGTCTTTGTCGCCGATTTCATGCGCATCCCGTCGGATGCGCGCCGCATGGACATGGAAGACAAGAACCGGTACGAGCGCCTCACGGAGACGCTGGGCGAGCACTGCGGGATGGTGGAACTGGCGCGGGTGAGCGAAGAAGACGCCATGCGCTGGGTGAGTGCCACCGCGCAGGAGGCGGGCAGCCGCCTGGATCCCGATGCGGCGCGCGAACTGGTGGATGCGCTGGGCGCCGACATGATGATGATCGCGTCGGAGCTGGAAAAGCTGCTGCTCTACACGCTGGGGCGCGGCAGGATCACTCTGGGCGACGTGGAGACCATGGTGCTGGGCGCCAAGCAGCGCTCGCTCTATGAGCTGACGGACGCCATCAGCTCGCGCAACAAGGCGCAAGGCGATTGCGCTGCTGCATGGGCTGCTGAACGCGAGCGATGCCGGGGAAGACTCGGCGATCGGGCATCTGTACATGCTGGCGCGCACGTTCCGGCAGATGCTGGTGATTCTGGAGAAGAATGTGCGCGATCAGCGGGCGATCTGGCAGGCGCTGTGGCAGGGGTTCCGCATTCCGCCGTTTGCGGCCGACGACCTGATCCACCAGGCGCGGCGCTACAAGTGCCGCCGCGACCTGACGCGCGCGCTGCGCCTGATTGCCCGCGCCGATCTCGAACTGCGCTCCTCGCCGCCCGACAAGCGCCTGGTGCTGGAGCGGCTGGTGTACGACCTGGCTTCGGAGCCCAGGCCGGTGTCGCCGTGGTCGGCGGCACAGCTTTCGCTCAGTGAACTATAGACCCCGATCACTCGTGCTTGTGTGCGCCGGCCGCGCGCCTCAGCGGATGCCGTTCTGGTTGAGCCACGGGCCGTATTCGTGGTCTTCCTTCTGTATGTGGGTAGTGAGCCAGTCGCGCAGGAACATCAGCAGATCGACGTTCAATGACAGCTCGCCGCTCTGGTAGCGGCCGACGAACGTCTCGACCTGCCCGGTGAGGTCGCGGTGCTTAGTCACGTGTGCCGGAAAATTCGGATACCTTGCCCGCGTCATCAGCGCCTCTTCGGCTGCGAAGTGGTCGTGGGTGTACTTCACCAGCCGATCGAGCAGCGGCGCCGGCCACGGTTTTGTCCTTGCCGCGAGCATGGCGGCGTGCAGTTCGTTGAGGGTGTTCACCAGGCCTTTGTGCTGTTCATCCATTGCCTTTACGCCGGTGGAGAGACTATCGCTCCAGGTCATCAACGCCATAAATAACTCCAGTGGGTGAAGTGGGCCCGCTGTGCAGTCTATCGGCAGGTGCGCAAGTTAGATGAGCCTTGCGGTTACCGGAGCGAGCGGATGAAGCTGTCAGAATGGTGCTGTGCCGCCGTCCGTAACAATTCCGATGGTGATTGCCGCTGTGCTCGCGCTGACGCCCTACTTTACGGCCGCTTTCTTTCCGGCGCGGGCCACAGGGCGGGCGCGAAGGCTTCCGGGGTGGGCGCAGGTTGCGGCGCCCGCGCTGCTGGGCGTGCCGTATCTGCTGGTTTCGCTGGATGCGGGCAGCTTCACGCTGGCAGTGGCTCGCGCTTTATGTGCTGCTTCCGGTCGTTATTGCGCCGGTGGCCCGGCTTGCGCCGGAGAATGCGCGCACGATCTGGCCGCAGCTCGCGATTCTCGCGGTGCTGGGGCTTTCGGTCGATCTGCGCTGGTTTGAGGCGGCGTGGCCCGCGCACCTTTCGGTGTTCAACAAGGTGCTGCTGCTCGATGCGGGAATCTACGCATTTGCCGCGCTGCGGCCGATAGAGGGCGCGGGGTTCGACCTGCGGCTGCGGCGATGCGATGTGTCTGATCGGACTGCGGCAGTTCCTCTACTACCTGCCGATCGCGCTGGTGCTGGGGCTGGCGCTGGGGTTTCTGCATGCGCATCCGCTGACATGGGGCGAGGTGGTGCGGTCTGCCGGGGCGGCTGGCGTTTGCGTGGATCTTCACGTTCTTCTTCATCGCCGTGCCGGAGGAGCTGTTCTTTCGGGGATGGGTGCAGAACCTGCTGGAGCGAAGGATGGGCCGGACGGGCGCGCTCGTGGTGACGGCGATTCTGTTCGGGCTGGCGCACTTCAACAAGCGCGCCGTGCACTTCAACTGGCGCTATGTTCTGCTGGCGGCGATTGCGGGCGTCTTCTACGGGCGGGCATGGCGGGAGCAGCGGAGGGTCGGGGCGTCGGCGGTGACGCATGCGACGGTGGATTCGGTGTGGTCGCTGTTTCTGCGGTAGGTCGACGCTTACTCGAGGATGACGGCAGGGTCGGGGTCGTGCTTGCGGGTGGTGAGGGTGATGGCGGCGCCCAGGATCAGGGCTCCGCCGAACCAGGCGAAGGGGCCGAGGTGCTCGCCGAGCAGTTGGACGCCGAGAAAAGAGCCCATGGCCGGCTCGATGTTGAGAAAAACGCCCGCACGCGAAGTCGGTACATGATGGATGCCCCAGTTCCACAGAAGGGTGGTGGTGGCGGTGCAGGCAAGGCCCGAGGCGGCGAGCGCTCCCCAGGCCTTGAGGCTGACGTGGGCAAACGGGATGGGCGCGCTGTGGTTGGGAATCCAGGGCATGAGGATCCGCGGTCCGAGGATCCAGACGGCCAGCATCACGGTTCCGGCCAGCAGCGTATAGGCGGTCACGACCGGCGGGCTATGGGTTTCCATGAGCTTTTTGCTGAGCAGGACCCAGGCTAGGGAGAGGCAGAGGGAGACGACGACGAGGAGGTCGCCGTGGAAGGTGGGCTCGCCGCGGGCGGGGTGGCCGTGGGTGCCGCCGAGAACGATGAGGCCGGCGCCGACGCTGGAGCAGCAAAGGGCGATCCAGCCGAGACCGTCGAGGCGCTCGCCGGCGAACAGCGCGGCGGCTCCGGCGAGAAGGACGGGGAGAGTTCCAACCATGAGCGAGGCGTGGCTGACGGTGGTGAGCGCCAGGCCGTGGAATTGCATGAGGAACTGCAGGGGGACGCCCAGGAACGCTGAGATTAGCAGCATTTTGACTTCGCCGCGCGTGAGGCGGACGCGATGGATGATGGCGAGGGGGAGGAGTCCGGCGCAGGCGAAGAAGAAGCGGTAGAGCACCATGTACTCGACCGACATTTCGTTCATGGCGATGCGCCCGAGGAAGAAGCCGGTGCCCCAGAGACAGCCCGCCAGCGCGCATGCGCCGTAGCCGAGGGCCATGGTGCGGGGGCTGGTTGGAGGGGTGGCGTTCATCCTTTTCTTACTGTCGCATACGGGATGCACCCTTCAACCGTCAGCCCTCGGCCGGCAGTTGGCCCTGACGCCTGACAACCCGCCTGACAATCGTCGATGCGATGGGCGAGAATATGAGGAATGGCGATGCTGCTTCCTCCAGCGGGATTATGGGTTCGGACGGCTGTGGGGCTGGCAGTCACGGTCTCCCTGTGGGGGGCTGCTCCAGCCGCGGAGGCTCAGCGTGTGTTTCCGCACGGGGTGTTCGCCGCAAAGAAGAAGGACGCAGGCGGGGATCGAACTGGGGAGCGAGGGGCGGTGCGCGCGACCGTGCAGCCGTCGTTCACCATTCCGGTGGAGCCGCTGGGTTTTTCGCCGCCCGCCTCCTTTTATCTGGGGATGCGCCACGCGCTCATGTCTCTGGATTTTCTGGATGAGGACCGGATTCTGTTCACCTTCCGCGTTCCGGGGCTCATCAGCCGAAGTCACCGCAGTGAAGACACGGAAAACGAACGCAATGTGCGTGCAGTGGTGTTGCGGCTGCCCGAGGGCAACGTCGAATCCGAGACCGTCTGGACGCTGCACGACAAGAGGCGCTATCTCTACAACCTGGGAAACGGGCGGTTCTTTCTGCGCGACGGCGATACGGTGCAGGCCGGCGACGCTTCGCTGCAACTGAAGCCGTTTCTGCAGTTTCCGGGGCCGGTGCTGTGGGTGGAGGTCGATCCCTCACGGCAATACCTGGTGACGGGTTCGAATGAGCCTTCCACGCAGGCGTCAGGCGCGGGAGAGGCTGGGAGTCCGGGGTCGGCGCGGGCCGACGTAGCGACCGATGCGCCTGCTTCAAGCCAGAAATCGGATATGATTCTGCGGATTCTTCGCCGCGAAGACGGCAAGGTGATGCTGGTGAGCCACGTGCGGTCGGCGGTTCACCTGCCCATCAATGGCGAGGGCTACCTGGAACTGCTGCGCGCCAACGGAACAGGCTGGAGCCTCAACTTCGACTTTTTCTCGGGGGGCAGCACGATGGTGGGGCCGCTGGAATCCGCCTGCATGCCGCTGCTCGATTTCATCTCGCCGGGCGAGGTGCTGGCGACAACGTGCAATTCCAATGGCGATCCAAAGCTGGTGGGTCTGGGGCTGAACGGCAAGCATTTGTGGCAGAACACGTCGGTCGGTTCGTCGGTGTGGCCGGTTCTGGTGACGAATGCGACGGGAACGCGCTTTGGGCGCGAGTCGCTGATGACCGGCCGCGATTTGAGCATCCTCTCACCGCTGGAGGCGGAGGACATCAAGGGGCAGGACGTGCAGATCATGGACGCGGCGACAGGGAAGCTGATTCTGCGGGCCGCCGCCACGCCGGTGTTCGACATTGGGGGCAATGTGGCGATCTCGCCTTCGGGGCGGAGGGTGGCGATCCTGATGGGAACCAACCTGCAGATCTTCGAGCTTCCCGCACCGGCCCCCGTTCCGGATGTGAACCTGCAGCGTTAACCCGATGTCGCAAGCCGCTGACCACAATCGGACATCCCGTGTACACTTTCAAGCGGGAGAGAACACTTGGCCACGGCTGCCCTCCAATACATTGCTGCTGCGGCCTCCGACCGCGGACGCAAGCGCGCAAACAACCAGGATGCCTTCGGGTTCTCCATCGAGCACGGAGTTTACGTCGTGTGCGACGGGATGGGCGGCGCGGCAGGCGGCGAAGTCGCCAGCTCGATTGCCGTGGACGAAGTGCTGCATTTGCTCACCGAGCGCGACCGCGAGGTTGCGATTCCCAAGATCGCGGAAGAAGTGGTAAACGCCGCGAACTCCGCCGTGTTCTCCCGCGCCGAACGCAATCCGAACCTTGCCGGAATGGGAACCACGATGGTGGCGCTGGTGGTGGAGCAATCGACCGTCTGGGTTCTGAACGTGGGCGACAGCCGCTGCTACCGGCAGCGCAATGGCAAACTGGAACAGCTCACGCTGGATCACTCGTTGGTGGAGGAGCAGGTTCGGCTGGGGAGAATGACAAAGCACGAGGCACTGCGCTCGCCTCTGCGCAACGTGATCACGCGCGCGGTCGGTACGCAGAACGCGGTGACGCCGGACTGCTTTCAGTTCGAGGCGCAGCCGGGGGATATGTTCCTGCTGTGTTCCGACGGGCTGACGCGGGAGCTTCCAGATGCCGAGGTTCAGGAACTGCTGGCGGTGGATGATTCGCTGCAGGATCGGACGAACCGGCTGATTGAGGCGGCGAACAAGGCTGGCGGGCGGGATAATATCACTTGCATTCTGGTGCAGGCGGTCGCGTAGAAACAGCCGATAGCTTGTTGCCAGTAGCTTCAGCCTGAAATTCAGCTAGTCTAGCTACGAGCTACGAGCTACCGGCTACAAGCTACCGGCTGTCTTTACGCTGTCTCGAAGTGCTTCTCGATCTCCTCGAGGGTCTTGCCTTTGGTTTCGGGCAGGAAGAGCAGGACGGTCAGGAAGTAGACCACCGTGCATCCTACAAACACGAAGAACATGCTGGAGTAGCCGTGCTTGCCGACCACCGGCAGGAAGATGGCCGCCAGCGTGGTGGAGACGAGCTGGTTGATGACCAGGGCGACGCTCATGCCGTTGGAGCGGATGCGGGTGGGCATGAGTTCGCTGAGCGCCAGCCAGACGCAGACGCCGGGACCCATGGCGTAGAAGCCGACAAATACGTAGAGACAGATGGCCATGAGCCAGCCGTTGGCGGCGCTGGGGATTGGTTGCAGGTAGGCATGGTCGATGTGCAGGGGGGCGGTGCGCGCGGCGTCGTAGTTGGCGAAGGGGTTGCGGAAGAAGGCTTCGACTTTGCCGCCGGGGAGGGCGGCGCCGCGGTTGATCGCAATGGGCGCCACGCTGGCATCGTCGAGACGGACGGGCGTGGTGGTTCCGGTGAAGTCGCCGTAGGAGTAGATCACGGTGAGCGCATCGTTGCCGTTGAGAGCCGCACCAAGTTGGGTTGCGCCGGCTTGGCCGGGTTTGAAGCTCAACGCCTGGTCGGGGGACACGATGGACTGCACAGCGGTGGCCACGTCGACGCGGTTCTTCTCAGTGCGAGTGAACAGCAGCGCAGCGATGGAGAGCGACACGATGATGCCGGCGGTGCCGACGAGGAAGAGGAACTTGCGGCCCTTGCGGTCGACCAGTGTCATGCCCACCGTGGTGAGCAGGAAGTTCATGAAAGTGAAGATCACGTATCCCCAGTGCGCCTGCACGTCGGCGAGGCCGCTGGAGATGAGGATGTTGGTGTTGAAGCCGATGACGGAGTTGATGCCGGTGGCGGTGTTGCAGGAGAGGATGACGCAGGCGAGAAGGAAGGGGATGACAAAGCGGCGCTGCAGCAGCGGTTCGCGGCGGCCTGACCGAGTGTTGCTCTTTGCTGTGGCATCGGAGGCGATCTCGCTCATCTCGCGCATTTCGATGGCGGCCTGGTCGGCGGTGCGCGAGCGGAGGAGAGCTGCGCGGGCCTGGTCCTGCTGGCCGCGGCGGAAGAGCCAGCGGGGCGACTCGGAGATGAAGAAGCTGCCCACGACGAAGAGCAGGCCGGGGGGCATGGACATCCAGAAGATGCTGCGCCAGGCGTGGTCCTTGGCCTGGAAGAGAGCGTCGGCAGATCCGGTGTGGGCGACGGCATCGACGTGATAGCTGACGAGGACGCCGATGATGGCGGCGGCGAAGATGCCGAGGGTGAGCATCCACTGGAAGACGCCGGTGCCGCGGCCGCGCTTCTGCGCCGAAAGGCATTCGGCCAGATAGAGGGGGACGACAACGCCGACGAGTCCGCCGCTCATGCCCTGGAGCAGGCGGCCGAAGAAGAGAGCGCTGTAGGTCTGCGAGAGCGCGATGACGGGGATGCTGAGGGTGAACGCGACGCCGCTGACGATCATCAGCGGCTTGCGGCCCATCCAGTCTGCGAGCACGCCCGCGAAGAGCGTGGAGAAGACGCTGCCGAGCAAGACCGCCGCCACGATGATGGAGAGCTCGGCCGGGCTGAGGTGCGAGGTGGCCTCGAGGTAGGGAACCGCGCCGCCGACGATTCCCACGTCGATTCCATAGAGCAGGCCGCCGAGGCCGGCTACCAGTAGCAGAAAGCGGTTGTAACGTACCAGCTTCTTATCGTCGGAAACAGACATCACCGGGACTCCAGGGTGCATGAGCACGCTCGCAAAAAGGATGCAAATGGAAACAGGCGCTCAGCGCAGGGGTTCTGTGACAGCCGGTGGCATCGCGCAATCTTGGTGAAAGATTACAACAGCGGAGCGGAGGGACGGCCGGAACGGGTTCCGACGGGGCTCGTGGTCTCCCACCCCGACGGCAAAGTCGCCGTCAGGATGGGGCACGGAGGGTTCGTCCCGCACGTTACGTCCGGGTTGAGACCGTTGAGGGACTGTGCGCTGCGGATGTTTGTTCTCGCCAGAAATGTGCGGCGCCGACCAGCGGAGCCTGTTCCCATAGGGCCGACTCTAGGATGTGGAAGCCCAAATGGGGGATCTGCTTCTCCGCTTCGGGGAGGAACAGCTTTGCGGAGCGGGCGATGCCGCCGCCGATGACGACCATGTCCGGGTGGAACGGTGCGACCACATCGCGCAGGACTTCTCCCAGATGCTGTCCGAAGGTCACGAAGACTTCGCGGGCGTCGGCATCGTTCTCGGCGGCGGCCGCAATGGCGGACACTTCAAGGTCGCGTCCGGTGCGGGCCAGGTATTCGCCCTTCACCGCGCGGGTCGAGATGAGGTCTTCTACGGTGCCATCGCCGTAGGGAGAGTCCCAGATCTCGCCGCCGGGGGGCACGCCCGGGCCTTCGGTTACCTGAGCGCCATCGATGGCAAACGCGCAGCCGACGCCGGTGCCGAGAGTGAGGCCGACAGCACGTTTTGCGCCCTTTACCGCACCCGCGCCGACTTCACCGAGCAGGTATGCTCCCGCATCGTTGAGGAAGCGGAACTGGTCGCGCTGCCAGCCAAAGCGCTGGGCTAGGGCGCCGCGAAGGTCGCGACGATAGAGGGCGGTGAGCTTGTGCTCCATGAGGCTCATGCCGGCTTCGGTGTCGAATGGGAAGGGTACGGCGAGCGAGGCGCCAGCGATGGGCTGGTTCCTGGTTGCGCTGGCGGCTTTGACGCCCAGGTTGTGCAGAAGATCCGCAAATGCTTCGAAGGTATCGACGCCTGCCAGGTGAGCGCCTTCGATGCGCATCACTTTCAGATCGGCGAGGCCGCATAACCCCGCGCTCACATGGCTCCCGCCCACGTCATACGCGAGAACAAAAGTACTCTCAGATGTATTCACCCAGAGCCGCCTTCCTGAATCGCAAAGTGATTACTATGACCGCCCGCGTCTCTCCAATTGCGTTGTTCGTTGTTCGAGCGCGAGTCGGTTTTATCGATGATAACGGTACCATGACGGCGGCATAGCAGGATAGGATGTTACGCGAATGGAAAGGATGTCTATGCACTCCCTGCTCTCGCGCGCGAGCCTGCGTCTTCATGGCTTTGGCCTTGCATCGGTTTTGTTGCTCTCATTTTCAGTAGCTGGACCTTTGCCGGCGCAGGCTCCTCAAGCCCCCCAGGAGGTCTACGGCCCGTGGAGCGCCGTAATTCTGACGGATGGCCCGGCATTGATGGAACCCGCTCCGGGCGAGTGGGGCGCGCGGTCGAAGATGATGCCGCTGCCGGAGTCGATTCTGGCGGGGAATGCGCGATGGTCGCTGGCGTTCTGGTTCAACCCGGCTGATCCGGCGAATCCGAATGGGCTCACGCTGCTGGCGGGCATTGGCGATCCGAATGCGAAGGACGCGCGGTTCGTCGCCTTCGTGGACGGGCGGATGGGTTTGTGGCTTGGCCGCGGGCAGGAGCGCTTCGTTGCAGCCGGTGCGGGCGTGAGCGAAGGGTGGCATTTCGCCGTGGCGGCGGGCGACGGCAGCACGGTTACGCTGTACGCGGATGGGAAGGCAGTTGCGTCGTCAGCTTACTCGCAGGGCAACGTCGCGGCGCAACTGCTGATGGGGCCCACGGCGGGCGACCACCACTTCGGCGGGAAGATCGCGTACCTGAAGATCTACGACCAGGTGCTGACGGCAGCGCAGATTGCGCAGATGGCGGCCGGTACTCCGAACTTCGATGTGCCGCAGTATACGGAGGCGACGGCGCACTGGCCGGTGCAAACGCGCGGCATGGCGGGGCAGACTGAGCCGCAGGATCCGATGACGCTGCCGCGCAGCAAGGCCGCTCCGCAAAAGCCGGTGGCCAAGGCACTGAGCCCGGCAGAACGGCACACCGAATTGGTGGGGAAAAATCCGTGGACCATTCTGGGCGGCTGGAAGCTGGCCGCGGCGCCGGATGTGAAGTCGGCGGGAGCGGAGATTTCGAAGGCGGGGTTTGCGGCGAAGGACTGGATGGCGGCGACGGTGCCGGGCACGGTGCTGACCACGATGATCGATCGCGGCATTTATCCCGATCCTGATTATGGATTGAACAACCTCGCGATTCCGGAGACGCTGGCGCGGCAGGATTACTGGTATCGCGTGGAGTTTGCATCTCCGGAGACGGCTGGACGGCGGATGACGCTGACGTTCAACGGCATCAACTATGCCGCCGAGGTGTGGCTGAACGGGCAGAAGCTGGGCGGCGTGACAGGGGCGTTTATCCGCGGCAGCTTTGATGTAAGCGATGAGCTGGTGAAGAGCGGGATGAATGCGCTGGCGGTGAAGGTGAGTCCGCCGCCGCATCCGGGGCTGGCGCAGGAGGAGTCGATCAAGGCGGGGCCGGGCGACAACGGCGGGATACAGATGCTGGATGGCCCCACGTTTCTGGCGACCGAGGGATGGGACTGGATTCCGACGATTCGCGATCGCAACACCGGCATATGGCAGGACGTGACGCTGACGGCGGAGGGGCCGGTTTCAGTAGGCGATGTGAACGTGATCACCACGCTGCCGAAGGGCGATAGCAGCGAAGCCGATATCGAGATTGAAGCGCCGCTGGTGGATACGCGCCGACAAAGGCGTGGAGGGCGATCTCACGGCGAGCTTTGACGATGTGAAGGTGACGAAGCATCTGCGCATCGGTCCGGGCGAAACCGTGGTGCGGCTTGCGCCGGCGGAGTTTCCGCAGCTTAAAGTGCAGAACCCGAAGCTGTGGTGGCCGAATGGATATGGCGATCCGGCGCTGCATCACCTCACGGTGAGTTTTACGCCTGCTGGTGCGGGGACAAGCTCAGAGCAGTCAGTCGATTTCGGAATGCGCGAAGTGAGTTATGAGTTATCGCTGTTCGATCCGACGGGACACATGCGCCGCGTGGAGGTGTTGCCCAGCCGCACGCACGCTGAGGCTCTGCCGCTGATTGACGGAAGGCACGAGGGGATTCGCCGGATCGATGACAAAACGCCGGACCAGGTGATTGGTCCATCGACGCCGGGGTGGCTGCGCGATCTGCTGCTGCATGCGTGGATACAGACGCTCGAGCCCGGAGCCGAGGGGACGCCGTCGATTCGCGCTGTGGAGGGTGGATGGCCTGGAACGGATTTGGTGATCAAGGTGAACGGCGTGCGCATTGCGGCGCGCGGCGGTAACTGGGGCATGGACGACAGCCGCAAGCGCGTCTCCGTTGAGAACCTGGAGCCTTACTTCCGGCTGCATCGCGACGCGCACGTAAACATGATCCGCAACTGGATGGGGCAGAACACGGAGGAGAGTTTTTACGCGCTGGCCGACAAGTACGGCCTGATGGTGTGGAACGACTTCTGGGAATCGACGCAGACCTACAATCTTGAGACGCAGGATCCGCAGTTGTTTCTCGCCAATGCGCGGGACACGATTCTGCGCTACCGGCATCATCCCTCGATTGTGGTGTGGTGCGGACGCAATGAAGGAGTGCCGCAGCCGATTGTGAACGAGGGCCTGGCCGATCTGACCCGCACGCTCGACCACACGCGCTACTACACGGGCAGCTCGAACATGGTGAATCTGCGCGCTTCGGGGCCATATCAGTTACAGCCGCTGGAGACCTACTACCGCATCAACCGTGGCTTCAGCGTGGAGTTGGGAATTCCCAGCGTGCCGACGCTCGAAGGCATCAAGGCGTTTATTCCGGAGCCCGATCGCTGGCCGGTTTCAGACACGTGGGCGTATCACGACTGGCATCAGTTGGGGAACGGCGCGGTGAAGCCGTTCATGGATCACATGGCGACGGAGTTTGGCGCGCCGACGAGCCTGGAGGACTTCGAGCGCAAGGCGCAGATGATCGACTACGCCGCGCATCGCGCCATCTTCGAGGGGTTTGCGGCGCATCTGTGGCAGCCCAACTCCGCGCGCATGATCTGGATGACGCAGTCGGCGTGGCCTTCGACCGAATGGAATTTTCTGGGCCACGATTACGACACCCAGTCCAGTTTTTACGGCACGCAGAAGGCATGCGAGCCGGTGCATGCGCAGCTCAATCTGGAAGATGGGTCAGTGGATCTGATCAATCTGAACGAAGCGCGGCCGTTCAAAGTGCGCACGCGTGCTGTGGGGCTCGACGGAAAGACGCTGAGCGATGAAACCAGCGCGGTGCAGGCCGCAGGCGATGCGCGCACTGCGTTGGGCAAGCTCGATCTTGAGAAGATCGCCAATGGGCATGCGGTGGTGGTGAAGTTCGATGTGACGGATGCGAACGGCAAGCCGGTGAGCGATAACTTCTATTGGTGGGCGAAAGAAGAGGGCACGCTGCAGGAGTTGGGCAAGCTTGATGAAGCGAAGTTGACCACCACCGCGGCGACGAGCGCGATGGAGAACGGTCGGCAGGTCCGCGTGCAGGTGAAGAACGCGGGTTCAGTGCCCGCGGTGCTGCTTAAACTCACGCTTATGAATAGCGCAACCGGAGAACGCATTCTGCCTGCGTATTACAGCGAGAATTACGTCTCGCTGTTGCCTGGCGAAGAGCGCACCATCACGGTCGAATTTCCGGCTGGGAGCGAGAGGCCGTCGATCGGCCTTCGCGGGTGGAATCTTGCGTCGAGCAATATCACGGTGAAATAAAAAGCGGGCCGCGGTTTCCTCAAGCCGCGGCCCATAAGCTCTCTTGCCACCTTGAGAGCGAATTACTGCGACAGGAGTTCTGTCACGACTTCGATCTCCTGGCGTCGCGTTGTGCCCGGGACATCGAGCGATCCCAATACTACGGGCTTGCCTATGGTCAGGCCGGACGTGCCTTCGAGCATCGTCTGGCGAATGATGGGGTCGGGCGCGCCTACGCTGGATTTCTCTTCCGCGATGCTCGATTGCTCGACCTTTGTCTTGAGTGCAGCGCCCTCGATATTGGCTTCGATGTTAAGGCCCACGTCAATGTACTGCACCTGCGAGCCTTGCGCGGCGTTGGCGCTTTCATTGGGCATGCCCGTTATGAGCGGGACGCGGTTGCCCTGCCGGAGCGTTGTCTTGCCGCCGCCGGCGACGATGAGGGCGTAGTGATGCGTTCCGGTTCGCTTGCCATTTTCGATATCGCTCACGCTATAGGTGACGCGATAGAACTTCTTCGGCCGGTCGAGCTCGGCGACCATCTTCTTCATGCCCTGAATCTCGTCGGCAGTGCCGCGCACCGTGATGGCATATTGACCGGGAACGCCGTACACGCGTACCCGCGTAAAGTTGTTGCGCAGCGCGGTCTGAATGTCGTTGAGATCGTTCTGCCATGTTGTGTTGGAAAGGTAGATTGTCTCCGAAAATTCGGGAGCCCTGGTTGATGTATTTGCCGGCTGATTGCTTGCTTCCTGCGCGATCGCACGGCCTGGGAACATTGTCACACCCAGTGCACACAGGACCAACACGCACACAGCAATACGTGGCCTCTGCAAGGTCATCTGTTGCCTCCTCCAAGTGAATCATCAGAAGAACGCCACGCCTGTCGCCGCCGCCATGCAACCCATGCTGCAGCCATGCGCCCTCTCATCCGAATAAGACGTGGCGAGGCGCAATTCGCTCGGATATGTTCGCGGGCGCTCGATCTTGTCACGCTGAACGCGCTCTGCTATGTTTCGTGGGAACGATCTCGCCCAGCCAAATACGCGGGGAAATGAACGCGGCCCCGCGCATGGTCAACGCGTTCGCCGCCGCAAGGACCGGCAGGAGTTCTCGATGTTTTCCGCTTCGCTTGTTCGCTCTATTTGCTCTGGTTTCCGTTCGATGAGAATCGCTCTCACCTTCGCTGTTCTTGCACTTCTTCCTGCATCGATGTTTGGCAAGGTTGTGGTCTTCTGGCAGCCGGGATTTCCGACGGTTGGCAGCGAGCCGATCGATCGCGCAGCGCTTACGCGCGCGCTTGATGGGATGGATGCATCGTTTACGGATCTCAATGCGCTGAAGACGGCGGGCGCTCTCGACCAGGCGCATCTGCTCGTACTGCCTTACGGCTCGGCAGTGCCGGTCGATGCGTGGAGCGCCATCGAACGCTATCTGCATGGCGGGGGCAGTCTGCTTATCCTCGGCGGGCAGCCGCTGCAGGTTCCTGTTGTGCAGTTCGGCGCGAAGTTCGTGCTGTTGCGCGCGCAGAACTCGTACGCGGGCGAGATCAGCTTTCGCAATACGTATGAGGTGCCGGTGGCGGCGGACGCGCAATTCAAATGGCGTGACGGTTACGCGCTTGGGGCTGCGCCGCGGATTCGTGCGCGTAGGTTCTTCGCCGTCGAGGGGCATCTCGACGGCCTCGGCTACATGGCGGATAAAGAAGGCCTGCTGGTGGCTGCGCCGGTGATTGCAGCCGATCACACGGAAGGGCCCATGGCGGGCAGCCGCATCGTCGCGCTCGACTTCGATCCCGAGCCCGGCTACTGGCAATCGGACGATGGGATCGCGCTCATCCGCGCAGCAGCAGGCTACGCCGCGCAGGGCGCCGTCCGCTTGAACGTCGAGACGCTCTTCTCGACGCTTCGGCCGGGCGAGCTTCCCATGATCAGCGCGCATCTGCGCGTGCCGCGGGGCGAGCGCCAGACTCAGTCTGTCAGCGGTGAGTTGAAGGTGACGCTCAGCTCGGAGCAGGGAACTGTCGATTCCGCAACGGTGCCAATCGCGCAGCCAGGCCTCGCCGATGTTGCGATTCCGTTTCACAAGCCGCTGCCTGTGGGCTTCTACACAATCACGGCCATCTACAACGAAGGCGGCCAGTTCCATGCATATTACCGCAATGGCTTCTGGGTGGAAGATGCGGGCGCGATTGCGTCGGGCTCGCGGGTTACGGCGAATGGGGACTTTCTCGCTCGCGATGGCGCGCCCTTCTTTCCGGTGGGCACCAACTACTTTTCTACGGAGAGTGACGGATGGGACTTCTCAGCCCCGCGCAATGCGGCGGTATGGGAACACGACTTTGCGGAGATGGAGCAGCACGGGGTGACGTTTGTCCGCACCGGGGTGTGGATGCACTTTGGCCGCTTCACGCAGGAGACCGCGGGCGGCGGCGCCAGCGAGCGCTTTCTGCGCAATGTTGAGGCGTTTATGCTGTGCGCGCAGCGGCATCATATCGTGGTCAATTTCACGCTGTTTGCCATGTCGCCGCGCGCGGGCGATCGCGGCTGGGGAGAGCAGCAAGGAACGCTGCCCAATCCCTATCTGGATTCCGGCGCGTTGAGCGAGCAGCAGGCCTATGCGCGATCGGTCGTGGCGCGATTCAAGGACGCGCCGTTCGTGACGTGGGACCTAATCAACGAGCCCAGCTTCTCAAACCCGCGCGTGATCTTCAAAGGCAACGTGCCGAATGGAGACCCTGCGGAAGTGGCCGCGTGGCAGAAGTGGCTGCGCGAGAAATACAACGGCGACCTGCAGTCGCTGGCGGACGCATGGTCAGTGCCGGTGGGCAAGCTGGGCGGATTCGATGCGATTCCACTGCCTGCGTCCGGCGATCTGAATGCCGAGCGCTACGGGAATCCGCGGGAGATCCGCGCGCTGGACTATAATCTCTTCGCGCAGGACATGTTCAGCAACTGGGTACGGGGGATGGTTGCGCTGATTCGCGCGACCGGCAGCACGCAACTGATCAACGTTGGCCAGGATGAGGGTGGGGTCACGGATCGCGTGCTCAACCAGTTTTATGGCGGAGCGGGCGTATCCTTTACCACCAACCACACCTACTGGCAGGACGATGCGCTGTTGTGGGACTCGATTGCCGCGAAGCGCCCGGGGCTGGCCAACATCACCGGCGAAACCGGTTTCCAGCCGGTGTGGTATCCGGATGGGACTTGGCGCTACAACGAGTTCACCGGGTTGGGTCTTACGCTGCGCAAGTGGGCTCTCGGCTTTGCCGCGGGCTCAAGCGGCGCGGTGCAGTGGGACTGGGACCGCGAAGCCGATTTCGGCATGAAGCGCAGCGATGGGTCTTCAAAGACGTGGGAGAACCAGATGCGCGCGCTGGGCGAGTTCGCGAAGAAGGCCGCGCCGGCCGCGACGGCGCTGATTCAGCCCGACGTGGCCATCGTTCTGCCGCAGTCGCTGCAACTCTCGGTGGAGAACCATATCGCGCTTGAAGCGCAGCAGAACGCGGTGCGCGCGCTCTACGGCCATGCGCGCGCGCAGGCGTACGCGGTGGGCGAGTATCAGATCGAACTACTCGGCCATCCGAAGCTGATCATTCTGCCTGCGCCGATGGGACTCACGGACAAGGCGTGGCAGGCGATTCTCGATCGCGTGAACGCCGGAGCGACACTGCTGGTCACAGGACCCTTCGACGGCGATGCGCATCTGCATCCGACGGGCCGCGCGCAGGCACTGGGTTTCAGCTATGCCGATGTGCCGCTGACGATACGCGAGCAGCTGGTGAGGTTCCCATGGGGCGAAGAGCGGCTCACCTTCAGCGGGATGAAGACGACCACGCTGACGCAGGCCCAGCTCGCCGACGGATCCGGATGGATGGAGAAAAAGATCGGCAGCGGCCGCATCTTGTTCTCGCCGTTTCCGCTCGAGCTCAGCGATAACCTGGCGGTGATTGGCAACGCGTACCGCTATGCATTGAAGGCGGCAGGAGCCGCGCCGGTGTATACCACTTCGCTGGCCGATCCGGGCATTCTGATTGTGCCCACGATCTTTCCGAACGCGACGATGTATGTGATCACATCGGAATCGAACCAGGCGGGCGTCAGCTTCACGGACGCGAGGAGCGGGAAGACGGTTGCGGGAAGTGTTGAGCCGGGGAGCTCGGCCATTCTGGTTGTGGGCATGGATGGCAACGTGCAGGCGTCGTGGAACTGGTCTGCGGTGGACAGATGATGACTTCGGTAGAGATGACGCCGGGCAGTTGGAGCGCCAAACGCCGTGTGAGCGTGATACCCTGCTTGTGCTCAGCATTCCGGTCATCATGACGTCACCGAAGGACACCAAGCCACCAGCAGGGCGTTCAACAACCATGGCCGACGTCGCCAAGCTCGCAGGCGTCGGAAAGATGACCGTCTCCCGCCTCCTGAGCGGCAGCGCGAATGTCTCAAAGGAAACAGCGGAGCGCGTGCAGCGCGCGATCCGCATGCTCAACTACCAGCCGAACGAGCTGGCGCGCAGTTTGCGGTCGCCGCATTCGAAGACCATTGCGCTGATTTTGCCGTATCTCTACGACCCGTTCTTCGCCACGTGCGCCCACGCGGTTTCAACCGTGGCCACGCAGCATGGATACTCCGTGCTGATCACGACTTCAGACGAGAAGACTGAGATCGAGCAGAAGCAGGTGGCGCACATGCTGCGCCGACGCATCGACGGGATGATCATCATTCCTGCGCCCAACGAGGACGACTACCTTCGCGGCAAGGATCTTGAAAACGTACACATTGTCACGCTCGACCGGCCGGCGACGCATTCGCGCTTCGATTCAGTTCTGGTGAACAATCGCGCGGGCGCGCGGGCGGGTGTGGCCCACCTCATCGATCACGGGCATAAGACGATTGCGTTTCTCGGACTGGCGAAGGACCTGTTCACCATGGAGGCGCGTTACAGCGGCTATCGCGAGGCCATGACCAGCGCTGGTCTGGCGCCGGAGAACTACATCGAGTGCCGGTCGAGCCATGAGACGGTGACGCTGGTCCACTCGCTGCTTACGGAGAAGAAGCCCCCGACCGCGCTGTTTGCGGGAAACAACCTGACCATGCGCTACCTGCTGCACGCGCTGAACACGCTGCGTATCGACGTTCCGGGGCAGATCGCTCTTGCCGGTTTCGACGACTTCGATATTGCCGACGTGCTGCAGCCCGCACTCACGGTGGTGCGTCAGCCGGTTTACCAGGTGGGTGAGATGGCGGCGAATCTTCTCTTCCAGCGCATCTCGCGCGGCGAGTACCCCACCAAGGGTCACCGCGTGGTGCTGCCTACCGAACTCGTCATACGCCGCTCCTGCGGCTGCAATCGCGAGTCGGGCGTGACCTTCGGCGCAAAGAGTGTGGCGGACACGACGCACGAGTAGCCCGTGGGCACTCCTGGTGTAGTCCGCCAGTCCTTGTTCCTGCCTGTCCCTCTATATCAGTGAATTTCTTTAGACCGCTCGGCGGCCGGTGATCAGGTTGATGACCAGCATGACGAGTGCGACGACCAGCAGCAGGTGAATAAGGCTGCCGGCGATGTGAAAGCTGAAACCCAGAATCCAGAGGATCAGCAGGATTACGAAGATTGTCCAGAGCATGCGTTAACTTCTCCTTTTCGGTGACACGCGCGCCCGGGGGGAACAACGCAGATTGCGGGCGCCTACCCTCGGTTGGATGCAGGTTCGCGGGAGACGCGAGAAGGATTGCGAGATTGAACCGCTAAGTTACTGCGGAAGGCGATGCTCGTTCCTCTGCGGCTTACTTGTCCGGGTCCGGTTTCGGCGGGTAATTCATGAGGGTGATCAGAGGCTGCACGCCAATGGAGAAGCCGAAGAACGGCTGCAATCCCTGCCAGGGCGACTTGCCGGGATCGGGGTCGTCGATCTTGGTGTCGCCGGCGCCGACCATGAGCTGGCCGAATAGCTGCAGCTTGTTGGGGATCAGGTCCCTGGTGATCTGGAAGCCGCCCTGGAAGCTGTAGGTAAGTCCATTGGTGCCTGGGACCTTGCTGTCAAAGGTCCGGCCGACTCCCGGCTGCAATAGGAAGGACATGGTGAGGCCGTCCTTGGAGTAGAAGACCGCGGTGGGCTGGAGATAGCCCTGCAGGTTGATTCCCGTGAACGACGTGGGGACGCCGGCAAGCGTAACGGGGCGTGCGGCTCCCAGCGAAAGCGGGGAGTTGGTGCCGAGCTGCACGAAGGCGCCGAGCGCCGGTCCGACCGGGCTGTTGGTGAAGTTGTAGTTGAATCCGAAGGCGGCGTTGGGCTGATAGGACTGATCGAGTGCGGTGCTGCGTCCGCCCGCCGGCGGAGTGACGCCGACGCCCCCGGGCTTTCCAAAGGGAATGACGAAGTTGGTCAGCGTGATCGGAATCTGGATGACGAGGCGCGGGTTCAGATCAGGCGCGGCAGCAGTTGGCGGAGCGTTGGGATCAACGGGCTTGGTGTCGTCCTTTTTGGTGTCGTCTTTCTTAGCGTCGTCCGGTTTCTTGGTATCGGGCTGCTTTGTGTCCGGCTGTTTCGCATCCGGCTGCTTGGCGTCAGGCTGCGGCTGGGCGGGGGGCGCGATGGGGTGGATGACTACGCTGCGCCTGTCCTCGGCTTTGCCCGGCGTGGGGCCGTGGCCGACGACGTGCAGGATGCGCGACTCGTCGATCCCTGCAGCCACCATGAGCGCTTTGGCTTTGCGCGCACGGGTACAGGAGAGCGTGTCGTTGAATTCTTTGGGGCCGTCGGTGCTGGCGAACCCGTCGATGAGGAAGTTGGAGCCGGGAGGATAGGTCTGCAGCGTGTCAAGAAGCCCGGCGTCTGCGCCATCTTTCCAGTTGTCGGTGTTGATGCTGAAACGGAAGGTGTCGCCGGGGGTAAAGACGGGGTCCCCTGTTTCGCAGGCGGCAGGCGCAGGCGCGGCGGCCGGTTCGGGCGCCGCCGGCTCGCGCCTTACTGCGGAAGCTCTGCCTCCCGCGCTGCCGCCGGATTGCTGCACGGTGTGACTCAACTCGTGCGCCAGCAGATGACGACCTTCGCTGGAAGATGGGTTGTACTGACCGCGAGCGAAGACCATGTCCTGACCGACGGTGTAAGCGCGTGCCTGAACATCGCGGGCGGATTCCTCGGCTTGGGGGCCGGTGTGGACGCGCACGTGGCTGAGGTCGCGTCCGAAACGCGGCTCCATGAAAGTGCGTGCGGACGCGTCGAGAGGGTGCCCGGTGGAACGGAGAGCCTGGCGCACGCTCTCGGGCGCCTCTATGCCGGTCTCGGCAGGCCCTGCGCTCTTCTTCTGCACCTTTTTTTCTTCCTCTTCGCATCCCGCGCATTTGCGCTGTAGAGCGGAGGCGCCGTTCGAGCGGGCCGGCGGAGGAGGGGACATGCGCATCACGTGGTCAGCAGCGCGATCGGCTTCGGTCTCAAGCGGGTCGTTGACTGCGCCGATTTCGAGCTTGCGCTGCAGGTGTGGCGCGGTGCGCGAGAGGCGGCGCAGCATAGCCTGATTGCCGAGACGTGGAGCCGGACGAGAGCCAGGCGGAGTCGTTCTCGCCCCTTCATGAGAGGCTGCCTCGCGGCCGGGCGAACGAGTTGGCGTCAGCGAGTGTCGCATGTCATCGATACCGAGTAATCTGTCACGTTCTTTCGCCTTACTCAGGTGCGGCGATCTTTCCTCTCTCGTCTACGGCTTTGGTGCCGGCGGCAGGGTTACTGTCTGGAGGTCGTCGACCAGGGATGCGTAGGCGTCTGGCATCTTCAGCATCATTGGAGGAACATCCGGATACCCCGAATCGCCTCGATAAAGATCACGCGGGCCAGGAGGCAGGACGAGGTGATGGAATTCGTGAATCAGGGCGTGGGGCTGGATTTTGGCATTGGCGAAGAACGTCTCACAGAGCGCGAAGCAGTTCTGGTCCGTGCAGTTCGCGCCGCGCGCCTGGTAAACGGCGGAGACAGTTTTCCCGCCGCACGTGACGCACTTGATGCACAGTTGATGCGCTCCCATGCGGGCGAGTGCCGCTTCCAGGTTGGTCGTCACCTGGGTAGGCAGGTCGGCGGGAGTGCTCCCCTGCTTCCAGCCGAAGTTGTCCTGGAGAGACGTGGCGACCACAGGGCTGTCGGCTTTGTTGTACATCACGTTGATGGCCTGGGTGAGATTGTCGACAGCTTTCTTCATGCTGCCGCCGGAACACACGCCCGGGCTTTTGCTTCCACAGACTGCTTTGTTTTGGTCGTCGCTGCAGTGCTCTCCGGCCTCCTGGGTGCACTTATCGCCTTCACCGCAGACATCCTCGCAGGCAGGCGCCTTATTCGGCTCGGGCATGTCTTGCGGTCCGCGCCTTACAGCGGCAGGGGTCGCTCCCTGCTGCTGGACTACGTGCGCGAGTTCATGCGCGAGAAGGCGGCTGGGACTAGCCGATTCGCCCGCGCCGAGAACGATGTGATTGCCGGTGGCGTAGGCGCGGGCATTGACGGCATCTGCCGACTGCGCGGCGAGCGAGTCCTTATGAATTCGCACCTGGCTGAAGTCGGTGTCGAAACGCTTCTCGAAGAAGGACCGCGTTCTGGTGTCGAGCGCCTGCCCAGGCGAACTGAGAGCCTGGCTCACGATGGGGGGCGCGTTGCCCTCGGCTTCCGCCAGTCCATTGTTCTTGGTGTGGGCCTTTGCGTCTTCGTCTTCGCATGCAGCGCATTTGCGTTGCAGTGTTCCGGCGACAGCGGAATCGGGCAGGCGCATCACGTGATCGGCGGCGCGATCGGCTTCGGCTTCGAGCGGGTCGGTGGTCGATCCCACTTTCAGCTTGGGTTGGACCGGGCCGGTGGCGGGGGAGGCTGGCGCGCGCTTTTTGCTGCTGCCGCCGAACTTCAGCGTGAAGGAGACACCGCCGCCGCTGAAGTCGGGAAGCAGGACGCCGTCGAGTTCGTAGGAGATGCCGCCGCCCGCGGACTTGCCGGACATCCCCTTGGCGATCTTGGCGGCGAAATCGGGTGCGACGTACTTGGAGAAGAGTCCCCAGCACGCGCCCACCAGCTTGCCTTTGTCGATCTGGTAGGCGGTGGGCAGCTTGCCGGTCATGTCGTAATTAATGATCTCTCCGGTTTGAATCGCCTGCTGAAGTCCGGAGGGCGGTGCGTTGGGATCGGGATCCGTTTTCAGATCCGGAAAGCCGAGGCGCAGTCCCATGCTGAGGCTGCCGAAGTCTTTGAGCGCGAGCCGCGAGGGCGCGTCGGGCGTGGGGCCTGCGGGAGCGGGTAAGGGAGCAACCGGGGCCGCCGGAGGCGCGCTGCCTGCGGCCGGCGCTTTGGGAGGAACCGGCCCACCGGTCGCCGGAATCGGAACCGGCGCGGCACCGCCTGCTGCGGGTGCGGGAGGTTGAAGTCCCGGCGTCAGCACCTGCATCAGCGTGGTGTTGCCTTTCAGGATTTCGTCCCAGGGAATGGTGAGTTTGACCTCATCGGTTTTGGCGGCGTCGGGTGCGGGACTGGGCGCGGGACCGGTGGGACTTGCGGGAGCCGGTGGCGCGGCCTTCTTCGCATCCGCAGGCGGGTCGCGGCGCACCATGGGTCCGCTGTGCGACAACTGGCGCAGCAGTGTCTGGTTGCCCGGATAGCCGGGCTCGGTGAGCGCGCGCGAGGAACGGCCGTCGGGCGTGCGGTGAAGGCGCTGCGCGGCATTGACGGGAACGGGTGCCTGGAGACGGTTGGCGGCTTTCAGCATTTCATATTTCCGGTCACTCCCTGGCTTGGATTACCTCGTGTATTGAAGACCACCGTTACACAGCGAGCGGCGCGGCTCTCAGGTGTGATCGACCGTCAGCATTCCCCGATCCGTAGTGGAGGTGCCGTTTCCCCAACTCCCGCCGAGATGGCGCTCGCCGCCGGAGTTCAGCACTCCCTTGCCGGAGCTGCCGCCCAGCTTCCAGTCGAAGTCAATGTGAATGCCCGAGATGGGATTCGCAGTGGTGTCTCTGCCGATCATGTCTTTGTCGGGTACCGACGTCGTTTGGTATTGAGTCGTGCCGGTGAGGGCTCCCGAGGCTGAACCAACCCTCAAAGTGCCGGTAACGGCGCCTGCCGTAGTCGCGCTGAGTTTCAGGGTGAGGGCTTCTTCCGCTGCCGGTGGGGCCGGAATGGACTTACCGGCCCAGTCTCCGGTTAATGTATTGGCCCAGACCTGATGGCCGACCTCTTGCTGATAGAAGTTGGGGTGGTCGACCTCGCTCCACGCCGAACTGATATAGGAGGCGATGGCGAACTTCATGGTGGGATCGGCCATGAGATCGTGATAGAACTTTCCGCCGGTGCGATTGGCCTCGCGATCGGCGTTGGAGTAAACCCCGGTCGTCTCCAGGCCAAATCCCCCTGATTCGGAGAGTTGACTTTCTTTTTCGGCGGCGGCGGTACCCTGAAGCGACTCGGTCTGGAAAAAGGTGGCGCCCTGCTGGAAGAAGTGGCCGAGCTTGTCGCTCCCGACGCAGATGCCGTTGATCTTCATGGTCGGATTGAGAATCGGAAACGCCTTTTGTGCCCACAATCGATAATCAACCCCTGCGTACTTGGTATCCTTCTGAGCCGGCAGCACCTGTTTGGAGGCGGGAAGACTGCTGGCCCAATCTTCGATTGCGGAGCGCCCCATCGAGGTGTTGGTGGCCAGGTCCTTGAAGACGCCCTTCACGACGTCTACGGCTTTGGGTGGTGTCCCTGAAGCTTTGCGTGCTGCGTCGAGCGAATCATTGACCTTGGTGTCGACGTCGGTCTGGGTATCGGCGACCTTGCCGCAGTCCGGTATGGTGTCATTCTCGGCGCGCTGTACGAGACTTTCGCCGTCGGATTGCTGCACGACATGGGCTAGCTCGTGCGCCAGGAGCCTTTGGCCGGCAGGCGTGGCCGGCGCAAACTTGCCATGACCAAAGACGATGTCGCTTCCGACCGTGTAAGCCACGGCGTTAACTGCCTGGGCTGACTGTGCGGCGTCGGCGCCGGTGTGGACCCTGACTCCGCTGAAGTCGCGCCGGAAGCGAGGCTCGACAAAGGAGCGGGTCGCGGTGTCGAGCGGCTGTCCGGACGAGCGCAGCGCCTGGTGGACGATGGGAGGAGCTTCTCCCGGTGTGGTGGCGCCGGCTGATTTGGCGTGAAGCGTCTTTTGTTCCTCCTCTTCGCTGCAGGAGGCGCATTTCCGGCTGACGCGACGAATGGAAGGAGTGGTATGCGCGGCTGGATTGGCCATGCGCGTAACGCGGTCAGCAACTCGATCCGCTTCGGCTTCGAGCGGGTCGTTCGAGCTGCCGACCTGCAGCTTGCACTGGACGAGTTGGGAACCGAGCTGCGATCCGGGCGGGGATCCGGACGGCGAGGTGCGGGATAACTGCCGCAGCGCTGCCTGGTTGCCGGTGAAACGCTCCGCTGTTCGAGATCGATCGGGTGCGTCAGCATGCGCACGCTGAGGCTCGGGGGATGCGGGGGTCATGCCCGGCGACCTCTGGCTGGCTCTTTGCATAGGGCTCGCTCCGGATCGAGCTCATTGGATTCCGGTCCGTTATCAGAACTGCGCACGTACTACTGCGACCGCGCTCTTCGCGCGACCAGGAAAATTGAGTTATCGGCGCAGTCTACCAGAACCCGGAAATGAAAAAAGGAGCTGATTAACAGCCCCTTTCCATGTTTGCTCTAACAGGTGTCGAACCTTCTAACATGCAAATGCACGCTATCCTCTCCGGAGGTGAGAGCAGTCGAGTAAAAGGTACTGCGATTACATGGGCTAAGTCAACAGCTATCTTGAGTTGATTTCACCGTATCAAGGAACATTGTCAGTGACCCTGAAAGGACCGGTGTAGTTATACGACGTTGAGACGTTATCGGCGGCTTTCCACAGGTCGCCCTGCGGTACCTCGCGGGTATTGGTCTGGGTGAAGATGCCAAGAGTGAAGCCCAGCATCGCGTTGCGTTCGACCAGCACGCGGTAACCCAGGACGCCGATGATCTTGATGGCGTAGATGTCCTGGCCGGCGTTGGGCCAGCGGACGAGCTCCACGTGATTGTCGTTGATAACTGCGCTCTGCACGCTGCCCACGAAGATGCCGTGACGGTCGCCGGTCATCTCGGGAGTCAGGCGCACCGTGATGGTGTTGCCGATGATCTGCACCACATTGGCCTGCAGGCCGGAGACGTAGGGAACAGCCTTGCGATCGCTGAGGCCGACGTGGATTCCCTGCGCCGTGCCGTCGATGGTGTTGTTCAGGATGCGGACGTCGTTGGCCACGCTCCCGGCAACGACGATGCCCTGCGAAGAGGTCGAGTACAGGTTGGGCAGAAGGCCGCTGACGTAATTGCGAAACTCCGGCGCTACCGATTCCGGACTCTTGAATACGGCGTCTGCAATCTGATGCACAGAGGTGTGAATCTGTCCGGCGGTGCTGGCCTCGCTCAGGCCCGCTTTATTCAGGGCGTCGGTCCACGCGTTGGTAAGTTTCTGGCTGCTGATCATCTGCAGCTTGAAGGTTCCATAAGTGGCGGTGATGTGCGCGCGGCCCATGGCGCCGAGGTTGACATGCGGAAGGCTGGAGATCACCTGCGCGATGTCGAGCGACTGGGCCTTGGGCGCTGCATCGGCCTGCATTGCCTGCGGCGGAACGGCTTCCGCCTTCGCCTCTGGAGCTGGAGCGGGTTTTTCGGGCGCGGGTGCAGATTTGTCTGCGTTGGCTGGGACGCTGGTGCCCGCCGACGCCTTCTTCTTTCTGAGAAGCAGCCGCTTGGTTCTGTTGGTGATGACGGGCGCGGTGTTGACGATGGTCATGCTGTGCAGGAGCTGCTTCTTGAGCCGGGATGAGAGATAGACGTTGCCGGCGAGGTCGCCGTACGTGATGTTGCGCAAGGTGTCAGGAGTGATGAGGAAGTTGCCTTCGATCTGCGCGCGATCGGCGTTGACGACGAGGATGCCAACCTGGAAGTGTCCAACGCGGAACTGGCTGTTGAGGATGCGCAGGTTGTAGCGCCGCCTGATGGCGGGCTGCGCCGATTCAAAGGTGCGCACCTGGTTATTCGAAGCCGGCGCCGGGTTGTACACGGCAAGGCAGGATGCGGCGCGAAGATCGGCGTCGGTGCAGCCGAGAAAGACACGCTCGATGTCCACCTCTTCGCACGCACGAATGGTGATGGCGCCCTGCAGGCCGGCGGTCGCGGGATTGTTCGAATAGCCGGCGGTTCCGGCGACGACCGCGATATCGGAGATCACGACGTCAGGGCAGTTATCGAACTCGAGCACCACCTCAAGACTGGCGCCCCTGATCATTGTTCCTTCGCCGGCGCCGGTGATCTTGACGCCGATGCTGGAGAAGACAATGGTGCTGGCAGCTTTGTAAAGGCCGGGTTGGAAGCAGAGGCGGATGGAGTCGGGAGCGGCGGCCAACGCCGTGTTCAGGATCGTGGCCCAGTCTTCCGTCGGGCTGAGCGACAACTCGCAGCAGGTGCAGTCGCCGGCATCGATGAGGGGCTTGAAGTGGTTGCGGCAATCGTCGAGTATCTTCCAGCCGCCGGCGGCCGCACCCGCCACCGCTTGCACAATCGCCAGGTCGCAGAGCCATTGGCGCGGGCCATCCGGCGACTGGTCCCCCTCAAGATAACGCTGCGGGTAGATGCTTTGCGGCGTGTTGGGACGGACCGCGAAGCACCAGTAGGGGCGCGATGCCAGCGGAGCGGTGGGCAGAGCCGTCATCTTGATGGTGACGGCGAGGCCGGAGACCGAGTCGAGCTTCTCGGCCGTGCCCGACGTGAAGTTCGCGGTGCCCTGCCACAGACGGACGAACAGCGTGTTGGTATCGCTGGGCAGAGTGGTGCTCGACGGCAGAGTCAACTGCTGCGAGGTGGGGTCGTAGATCGTGCCGGAGCCGAGCGTGACAATCAGACCATCCGGCGCCGCAACGTAGTTCTGGTCTGCGGCCAGGCCCAGCACCTCGGTGGTGCGCAGGACTTCAATCACCTGTCCCGGCTGCGGGGTATGCGCCGCATCGATGGGCGTCTGGCTCAATTTCAATACATGCGCGCTGACGACGGTAGCGCGATACAGGAAGGAAGCATTGTTCCAACCCCAGACCAGGGTGCCGTGGGAGCCTGAGAAAGCTGTCACCGCGACGCGCACAAGCTGGTTGTCTGAACCCAGGTAGCCTCCTTGTGCGGGCGGGCAGCAGGGATTGGACGATTGGGTGGGCGGAAAGAAGCTGACCTTCAGAGTGGCCGCGTAGTCCAGTTCCAGAGTCGCCGGATTAATCGTCAGGCCCATATTCTTGAGCGCCGCTTCAAGGGGCGTCTCCGCGGCGGAACACTGCGCGGCGGTGGTGGGGAGCAGGACAAAATGCTGCATCAGCCGCGTGCGGGCGGCGGTGTCGGGGCCGCCCAGGGCAACCTCGCGCAACGCCTGGTCTTCCGTGGCAGAAATACTCTGCTCGGTCACAAGCAGCGCCGCCAGCGCATTTCCCTGGATCGTGGTCTGCTGCGGCTGGTCGAGCCACTCCGGCTGCTTGTTGAACGGGACGGGGCTGTCCTCGGTCAGGCGCCAGCCGCCGACATACATTGTTCCCTTGGCTGCAACAAGGCCGTTGGTGGTGTCATAGGAGACCTTGTAGCCATCGTCGGGCGTCCCGGAGGGGCCAACGACTTCGATCGTCTCCACGCGCAGGGCTTCGCTGGCAATGACGGTCTCTTCGTTGATATCCGCTTCGAGCGTGACCCGTCCCTGTTGAGCGACGACCGATCGATAGCCGCGCGATGGATCGAAACTGATACGTGCAAGATCGCTTCCCACAGTGTCACTCCTTCTAACTGGACGTGCTCAATCCACGTCGATCCAGACCGGCAGTTGGCCGATCGGGGAATACTCTTCAAACTTCAGTGCCAGGCCGCGCCGCTTGAGCGGAATGTCTTCGAGGCAGTAGACGCCCATCTCCGAGCCGTTCTGCGCGCCTTCGAGAATGGTGCCGGGATTCGCCGGCGGGGCGTTGGGATCTCCGCATCCCGAGCCACCCTGGCCTGGCGCGAGAATCTGAGCATCGGCGTCGCTGCGCAGCTTCGCATATTCGGGCTGGCCGAAGTTGCGCGATTCGAAAATGGGCGCGCCGGGCGTGATCTCAACGGAACGATAAGGCTGATGCAGATTGCTGCCTTTGGCGTAAGCCGTAAAACGCACGCAGCCGGCCTGAGGATCCTCCACCGTTGCAAGGCCATCGAGAATGCTCTCCGATGCGCTGAGGCGGTGCGTGTAAGTCGGGCCCAGTACCGTGCATCGGGTGAGCGAAACCGTTCCTTCAGCGAAACCGAGTGCGAGATCGGCCAGCGCCAGCGGCCATGATGCTTCAGCCGCGGCCGGCGTGAACTGCTTAATCGCAGCCTTCATTAACGTGATGAGGGCTGCGGACGGTACTGTTCCGGGCGTGTAGTTATTCAGATCGGATACCAACGATGGATCGCCGGTGACGGCCTTCTTGGCCAGCGTGTTGGTGTGGTACTTGAGCGAAGCGGCCAGGCTCGCCGGATCGAAGAGGATAGGGCTGTTGAGTTTTCCCGTCTTCGTCACCGTGTGAGTCGGTATCGATTGCAGAATGCAGTCTGTGGCCGTCATGCTCTCGAGTGCGCCGCCATAGCGGGTGCGAATCGGTCCGGCGATGGTGCGCTCAAGGACCAGGTTGGTGATGGAGCCCTCGATGTAAAGCGTCCCAGGCGCGAGTTGCAGTCCGTCGATCGCGGTTCCATACATAGGCAGCGGATTGGGCGGCGGGCTCATCTTCTGGCCGTGGCAAAGGACCGGCGGCGCGTACGACGTGCCCGGATCGAGCGTCATCATGCGCAGGTAAACGGAGTCGAAGGACCCCTTCAGCACGATGTCGGCGCCCTGCAGGAGAAGTCCCTCAAGCACCAGCACAGTGGGCGTGCCTGAGCCGGAGGCCTGGCCCACGATGGTCCATGTGTGCGGAGCGCCGGCCTTGGGCCATCGCAGCACAGGGCGCTCTCCACTGCGCGCGGAGACGACAACGGTTGCGCCCCCGGGAACGGTGAGCGTCTGCGTGGGACCGGCGTAGGTCAGGGTGTCGGCGATTTGGATGTTCGCATCCGCTGCGACCGCCTGGAGCGCGTTGTTGATATCGGTGGCGTTGCCGCCTGCAATCGTGGTCGTCGCTTCGGGAACCGGAAGGTCGCTGAGGATCGAGGTGTTGTAGCCGCCGGCGCCGATCTCCGATGCCAGTCCGAAGTTGTAGCAGACGGCCAGCGTGCCCACGGGTTGACCGCCGACAAAGCTGAAGCGGCCCGCGCTGGGCTGAATGTGGAGCTGCGTCCGCGGCAGCGGCGCGCCAGAGCCCGCCGCCAGCATTCCGACGGAAAAAGCTTCCGGCGCAAACGTGGATGGATAGAGCTTGCCGGGCACGGTGGCCCAGAGAGTCTCGCGAATGGCGACGGGCAGTTCCCACTCGTCAGGAGAGATCCAGTGCTCGCCCCACGAGCCAGCTTCGGCGACGCGCTGCGACGGCGCGAAGAGCGGAATGACACGGCCGGTGGGATCGAACGTGAGACACGGCGGATTGGCTCCGTTGCTGACCGGTGTTGCGCCCGCGATGGGGAATGCCTTGAGCCACCACAGGAAGACGCCAAGGTTGCGGATGTTGAAGTGGCCAAGCGTCTGCCCGCCGGAGCGCAGGTCGGCAGTGTAGGCGTACTCGTCGAAGGCGGAACCGGTATTGCTGGCTGCGTAGAGGTTGCGCAGGTCCGCGAATCCGCCGGCGGGCGTGCCGCTATAGGCGCCGATCAGGCCCTCGGCTATCTCGAGCACATTGCCGGTGAAGCCAAGGGGACCGGTGATGGGATTCTCGATTTGGTAGCTGAGGGGCGGATCAAACTGATGGCGTGTGCGTCCCATGCGCCGGAAGAGCTCAACGACGCGGGCATCGCGCGAGGCGATGTCGGCGGCCAGTTCTTCGAGCACTCCCACGGTGCCGGCGCGGCGGCGATAGTAGACCGTCTTGGCGACGTCTATGCGCTGCGCGGCTGCGTCAAGGCAACTCACCAGCCGCGTCGCCACCAGATCGCCGATGTAGGGAATGACCCAGTCGTCGCAAGTCTCAATGGACTGGTTTTCAATGAGGCGATCGACATTGCGCCGCACCGCGGCGGCCTGCGCGCCGATGCGGTTTATAAGCTCCTGCAAGGGCCCCGGCGCACCGGGAACCGGTCCCACATCCATGGCGCGGTAAATCGCCGGCAACATATTCCAAAGCCGGCTTGCGTACCACTGTGCGTATCCGTCGTTAATCATTGGCGGACACCTCCGTGGTGGTGGGGAAGAAGTCGCCCGGATCGAGAGAGAAAAAAGCTCCTTCGCCGGGGCTGTGCAGCGGTCCTTGATCGACGCTGCCGTTTACGGTGAACTGGCTGGACTGAATGCCGACCACGCCGGGAATGGCGAGACAAGCCGCCTCGATCATGCTGTCGAAGAGCGACTGCCCGATACCTATCTGTGGCGGCGAAAACAATCCTGTGACGGGATCGCAGAGGACTGTGGTGAGATTCGCTTTGATGGCGTCCGAATCCATGCCAGCGACAATGACCAACGCTATGGTGAGGCTCACCGTCATCTGTTTGGCGGGCAGCACGGTGACCGGGCGGTTGGGATCGCCTTCAGCTGAAAGCAACGTCTGCACCGACGACGCGACGTTGGCTTCGCCGGCTACGTAAACCGTTACGCATGCGCGCAGGTTCACCGCATCCCATGACCACGAAGCCGCGGCCATCGTGACTCCCGGAGCCTGCGCCGCCAGAGCTTGATAGTCGAACACGGAGACTGCGCGATTGAAGGCCAGCACCGAGCGCGGCGCATATTCTTTGAGCAGAGCGGCAGGATCGGGGTCGCTGCCTCCACTTACGGCCACGGGGTTCACCACCGTCTGCAGGCCGGGATAACTCTGCGCAATCACGGTGAGCTTGCCCGCGGGCGGCGAACTGGCTCCCCCTCCAGTGCGGTAGGTCGCGATCACGTTATTGACGCCCGTGGTGAGGCGCGCTCCGTTGACTCCGTCGCCAAAATCGATCCAAGTATTCTGATTCGAGTCTTCGCGGGTGATGAACACGCGCGCATTGGCGGCTTGTCCGTAGAAGCTCGGAACCTCGGTCCACGGTTCGCCATTCACTGTGATGGTCACGGTGCTGGCGTATCCCGACGACGGGTTGGCAAGATACGTCACCGGAGACTTGGCGAGCTTGAAGGACTGGCCCGTCTGCGTCGCGTCGCCGCTGCCCAGAACTTCTTTGGCGACGGTTTGTCCACGCGACACGGTGAGCAGATTGAAGTAGACGCTGAGAGGCGGCTGCAGTTCCGGCGAAAGCGGGACGGGAGTCGAGCCGGGCCAGGTCACGCTCAGGGTGGCGCCCGCGCCTACGCCTGAGGCCGCGTCGCCGTTGCCATCGCTGTCGGCAAGCAGAATCTGCTGTGTGCCCCCGGACGGGAACTGCGCTGGCAGCACAGCCTGCAGGTCGCCCGTACCGTCCCAGGGTTGCGGCGGCTGATCAATCAGAGTGCCGACTTCGACCCATCCGAAGAGTACGGAGACCGCGGTCGTTCCCGCTGAGCTCAACCATGAGCCGATGCCGGAGGAAAGCGTCAACTGCGTGTGGAGAACGGGAATCGGCGTCGGCTTGTTTGTGGCTGGGATGGTCACAGATGTCGGGGATCCGCCGGAGCAGGCATCGCCCATGATGTCGGTTGCCGAGGACACTTTTACGAGCTGAGGATCGGAGTCCGGCGCGGTGAAGACGATGTAGTCGTTGGGCCGGATCTGGCGCGTCAGGCCGGCCATCTGGATGACCGAGCCATTCGAGTTGTACGCGCTGCCGTTCACGGTCCACAGCGGAGCGCTTTGATTGGCCTTCGTCAGGCGGGCGTTCGCCGCCGTCATGGCGCCCGGCGTCGAACTCGAGACAAAGGTGAGCTGCGTCTGCTTGCCGCCGCCCGGCGAAGCCTGCACTGCAGGCGCCTGGGAGAGCGTAATCAGGGTGGGCGCCGCGGTGGCGTCGCGAGGCCCGAGCAGAAGTACGTCTCCGTTGCTCAGCGATGTAACGCTGCCTTTGAGCAGCACTCCATACTGCGGCGTGCTGGTGGTGTGGTACTCCTTGGTCGGCCCCTGCACCTCCTTCTTTACCTTCTTGCTCTTCTTGGAGTAGTACAGTTCCTCCTCGTACTGCATGCCCCCGATGGAGTACTCGTCCCAGGAGATGCTGCCTAGGTCCGCAATCAGGTTGGGCGGCGGCAGCGCGGGGACGCGGTCGGGAAGGCCGATGGGCGTGGCCTGCATGAGCTCGAAGGTTTGCGGCGCCTGGCCGGGGCCTGGCTTGCTCTGGAATTGAAGGCCTCTTGGCAGGGTCACGGTCTGACCGGACAGCACGCTAGGCGCCACCAGCGCAGCAAGGATTCCTGTAGCCCCGATGGCCGGGCGCGGGCGATAGCCGAGAATTTGGATCAACTCCGCGGGGGTCTCCGGCAATTGCGCGGTGCGGAGATAATCTTCATTGGCGATGCGTTCGTTGTAGAAGGTGAGGATGTCGCCGAGATAGGCCCACCACTCGACCATCATCACTCCGAGGTCGGCCACGGTCGGGTCGGCGCCATCGGTCTGCCATGCGGTGAGCGACTGCTCGAGCGGAGGCTGGCCCGGAGGCGCAAGCAGAGGAGTGAGCAGCGCCCGGCGGAACGTGTTGAAATCGCCGGCGCGAAACGCAATCTCGGCGAGTCCCGGCAGATTGGTCATCGGCGGGTTGGCCGCATTGCACGCGCAAACCGGTGTTGTGCTCATCGTCCACCCTCCGGGAAAACTCGAATCGTGCCGCGCTCCGGATAGTCGGGATCGTTGGCGAGGCGCAGAATCTGATTCGATCCAAACTGCAGCACATCAGGCAGCGGCGTAAACAGGTTGCTGGCGCCGCGCTGGCGGTACTCGACGTCGAGCACGCCGTTTACGCCGTCAACGCCCTGAATGGCGGCTTCAAGATTGCTGCGATAGAGCGGCGTACCAAAGGTGAAGCTATCGGCATAGAAGAAGCCCGCAGTTCCGTCGGGCAGTTTGGCATCGGCCAGGCGGGCCAGCACTCCGGCCTCGACATCGCTCGACAACCAGCCATCCTTCACGCAGACGGTGATCTGCAAATCAATCGAGACCAGCGTGGGCGGGGGCGCATACGATTCGTAGCCCGCCAGGCGGCGGCGATTGAGCAGATCAATCAACTGTTCCTGTTCGGCGAGCGTGGCGTTGGCGCCGCTTGACTGGCCGGCCTCAGGATCGACGGTGGTAAAGACGGTGAGCCAGCTACCCGTCCAGCGGAAAGCAGTCCCGGCTTTCAGCACCCAGGGCAGCGTCTCCGCTGCCTTCTCGTAGTCCGATGGAATCACGGCGCGGAACTGAACGGCGCGAAAGGCCTGCGGCGCCATGCGCTGAATGTGCTGCGCGGTCTCAGCGTCTGCGCCGTTGGTTACGGCGAATGGATTGCGCACGCTGCTGAGGGAGCCGGATGCGCTGGGGTCGACGTTCTGGATAGCACCGGCGGCGAGATTGCCGGCCGATCCCATGCCGATGCGATAGGTGACAGAGAAGACATCGCCCTCGTTGGGCTCAGCTCCGAAGGTCCCATTGCCGAAGCGCAGGGTGTCCCCCTGGTCGCCGTCGTACTCCCATTGCGTGGGAGCGCCGAGGCCGTTGGTCGCCACCACGCGCCACGCCGCCGGATCGATGGTGAAGGCTGTCTCCGTCGATGTGGCGTCGAGCAGGCTGGTGGCAAACGCGAAGGAATCCGGCTCGGGAAGCGTACGGTTCAGCATGATCTCAGGAACAGATTCAGCCAGATCCGGATCGACGGAGGAGTCACCGGCATTGGCCGATGGCAACCATGCGAGCCTTCCGGCGGCGGGATTCGAACGAGACAGCGGATAGCGGAATATCCAGTTGGGCGCGGCGTCGGTGCCGTTCGGCCCATAGCGCGCAATGGCGACGGGCATGGCCGTTGCGCCCGCGGGCGCGGTTCCGATGGCGAAGGACTCGGAGAAGCGCTGGCCTTGCGTCGTGGGAAGCAAGTTGCCGGCGAGATGCGTCTGCGTCAGATCGTGCTCACGCTTCAGCGCATCGGCTTGTCCCCAGGTAATGAGTGTGACCGGAGTAGGAGAGCCGCTGGTGAGATAGATGGGGTCAAAGATCTCGGTGGCGCTGGTGAGCTTTACCACTTCGCGGATGCTCTCGCCCGGCAGGTCGGTCTGGATCAGCAGCGGCATGCTGTCGGCGAGAATCTGCGCCTCGAAGTTGTAACCGTGATTGAGAATCCACATCTGCGTCGAGCCGCACTCGAGGCATTGCTGGTCATCGTCGAACCAATAGGGCTGGATGCCGTCGTTCCACAGGGGCGATACGACATAGCTGGTGGTGTCGCCGAGACCGGTGCCGATTTCGAAGGGAACGACAGCGCCGTCCGGCGTGGTTGCGCTGATCAGCGCGCCGGCGGGAACCGCATTCGCCACCACGTTGCATTGCACGGTGGTGGAGGCCGAAAGCGCGGGCGCCGGTTCGTAATCCACTAGGCGCGCCATGCTTACAAAAGAGCGGCGCTGTGTGGCGCTCAACAGGGATGCTTCCGCGGCGACGCGATCCTGCAGGTAGCTCAGCTCGTCGGCCACCTGGCAGAGGGCCTCCATGAACATCACGCCAAAGTCAGCCTCGGAGCGCTCCTGCCAGGATGGATAGCGCTGCGCGGAGAAATCAGTCAGCGCCAGCTTGAAACTCTGGAAGTCCTTCGCGGTATAGTCGATGGCCGGAAGCGGAGGATCGTCAGGCGTGCAGCAGGTGTCCTTCGGTTTGCAATCGAAGTCCGATGGGCAGAGCACCTTGAACGAGAAGGTCGCGCTCGAGTACATCGGATCCAGCGTGGGCAGAGGATCGAATGTGCCGGGAGGCCCCCCGGTGCTGGGAGTATTGGTCGTCAGCGTAACGGTGTAATTCGAAAAGTCGCCGGGCTCATTGACGTGCACCGCAAGCACGGGACGCCCCGCCGCATCCACCGTCCAGTCGTGCACGTTGTCGACGGCTTTCGCGGTGATTCCCTGAATGCGATCGCCGCCGGAGATGGTGGCCAGCACCACCGCGGGAGACGCGGGCTGCACGCCGAAGGTGTTGAGAAAGTGGACATACAGAGTGGTCGCGTCCACCGACTTCAGCTCGACGAAGTCGATGCCGTTGACGACGAACGGCGGCCCGATGACTTTCACCAGGCGGTTGCGCGGTTCTGTGAGCGGCTGCGTCATCTCATATCACCTGCACCTCGGTTTGCGTCACCGACTGTGTCTCGATCAGCACGTAAGTCACTTGAATGGCGATGGCTCCATCCGGCAGCGGAGGCCCCGGCACTGTGCCGCCCGTCGAGCTAGTCGATGTTCGCACCGTCACGTCCTTTACCGTGATCTGGTTGGCGAGCCACTGGTTGAGTGCCAGCGTCACAATCAGCTTGGTGGTTGCGCCCAGCGACGAATTCATGGGCGCGAAGAGCAGTCTGCGCAGGCCCGCGCCAAACGTGGGCAGGCACACGCGCTCGCCCGGATCGGTAAGCAGGATCTGGCGGATCATCTGATCCACATGGCTGGCGTAGTCGGTCTGCGCGGCCTGGCCCGAGGCTGTATCGATCGCAAACGGATAACGTATGTCGCGCCGTATCATCGTGCCTCCTCAGAGCCCTGCTACCAACGGCTGTGTGTTCTGGATCAAGACCGAGCCTTGCGGCGCCTGCGTGGCGGCAAGGCAGAGCCCGACGCTGGCTTCGTTCAAGGCAAAATCGCCGCCGGCCTGAACCTTCGTGCAAGCCTGTACCCACTGCACCGTCACGCACGGACTGGGCACGGTGCCGATCACGAAGGCGCATCCGGCAATGGTGCAGGTGTCGGACATGCGCAGCACCGGCGCAGCCGCGGTGGTCTGCGACTGCCCGGGGACTGGCATCACGGTGCCTCCGTGCGGACACATCATGGTGCTTGCGGTGGTGAGCAATGCCGGCATTAACTCACCACCAATGCGCCGCTGTTCACGTTCACTCCACTGGCGCCAATGGCTACGTTGCTCGAGCCCGAAGTGCTGGTGACGCCGCTCGAGTCGAGCACCACCGTATTCTGCTGCGCGTCCGTCAGCGTCACGCTGCCCGCGTTGTTGTCGATCGCCAGCGAGCCGCCGGTGGCGATGATGCTCTTCACATCCGCGTCTGCCGCCGAAGGAATTTCGCCCGTGTGCCAGTACATGCCCACCCACACCGGATAAGAGACATCGCCGCCTTCGAACTCGATCCACACGCCGCTGCCCACCTCGGGCAGCATCACGAACCCCACCTGCGGTCCCGCGTAGGGAACGCATGGCATGCACCATCCGGTCCCGGTCTGCGGCAGCACCGACGGCACTGAGGCCTTGATGCGCATGGTCGACGCATCCACGTCGGTCACCACGCCGCGGTACTTCCCGTAGAAGCGGTTGCGCACGCGGTCCATCAGGTCCTGCAGAAGGGGATCGCTCATAAGCCCAACCCTCCTAGCGGACCGGCGCTGGGCGGTGCGCCCACCGCGTTGCGCATCAACACGAAGTCCATCGTGTGTTTCTCCGCGGTGATCTTGTGGCGCACACTCCACACGAAGTATTTGCCGGAGTGCAGCGATCCGGCGGCGTCGAGCTGAACCACGGTACCGGCGCGCAGGATCGATCCCACCCGGCCCACATCCGCGGTTCCCTGGCAGCGCACAAACCAGCCTGCCTCTCGCAGTACCGATTGCGCGCGCTCCGTCAATTCCTGTCCGTCGTCCACGGTCGTTGTCAGCACCGAGGTGACAGTCGTGCCCGCAAAATCAGAGAGACCCTGCGCTTCCATCGGACCGAGACCCGAGTCGCTGGTGGTCCCGCCCGCTCCGTCCTGATCGTTATCGGTGAATAGGCTCTGCATGGCTAGCGTCGAAGAAGGCCGCATCACGTCCCACGTGATATCCACGGCGTCGATGGTTGCAGCAGTGGAGTCATTCAGGGTCAGCGTTACGGCTGGGTCGCCATCCAGAGAAGGCGTTGCGAACGAGCCGGTGCGATCGCCCGGCGTGTCAGTGCAAAAGACGCGGAACAGCTTGCCGTTCCGCCGCGCCAGGCGCCGCAGGAACTGCGCGTCGGTCGCGCGCTGCATCAGGGTGTGGCCATCCGAAGTGTGCGCAGGTGAGTCGTCGTCGGTATTGGCATCGTCGGGAGTAAAGCCATAGGTCCCGAAGATCGTGTTGGCGACGGCGCCATCGGTTACATCGGCCCACTCCTTCACATTCTCGGTGGTGTTCATCAGCCAGGTCGCGTCCTGACCCCAGACCTTGAGGTTGCTCGACACCGTTCCTGTATCGAGGTGGGTGGCATGCGACAGTATGTAGCCGTCGATGAGGCAGTGAGTCTGGTTGTCTTTGGCGGTGGCGGTAATGGCAATATTCGACAGGGGCGCGAGACGCGTATCGTTGGGGAGATCGTAATCGCCCGCATCGGTGCGTTTGATCGGCAACGTGATCGAGAATGCGCCCGGCATGTCCACGTTCTCCTCTATATCCAGCTCCGACATTGCCGTGGACAGGTCGGTCGCGGCCTGTCCGGCAATCAAAATGGTGAAGCTGCTCGCCATCAAACGCCCCCGCGCGGAATTCCGATCAGCGGCCGTGCCTCAAGCGCCGCGGCAACAGGAGTGCCATTGGCGTCGCACAGCTTCCAGAACAGCGTCGGGTCCTGCAGATAGCGCGCCGCCAGCAGGTCCAGGCGATCGCCCTGCACCTTGGTGTGGTAACCGGCCAGCGGCAACTGCGCTGGCGATTGCCACAACCGCGTCGCGGTGACCACGCGTCCATCGCGCAGCGTGACGGTGTAAGGAACGAGCTTGGCGTAACGGCTATTGGTAGCGAACATTGCTTTGCCTCATCCTCTAAAATTCGTCTCCTGCTAAACCGGCAGCATGCCGACGATCGACTCCACGGCATTGGCAAGGTTGGCGATGGCCAGCGCTTCGCGCAAGCCGGCTGTGTAAGTTGCGGCCATGTTGGCAAACGTGCCCAGAGGCCCATCGACAAACTGCAATTCAGGCGGCGTGAGCACCTTTAAAGTGACCTGCGCTTCGGCATGCGTGGGCACCAGCAGCGTGCCGTCGTAGAGCTTCTCGGTAATGGTCAGCGCCGTAACGCGCACGGGTGCGATGCGTCCCGGTCCCCAGACAAACAGCACCGTCGGCAGTTGCGATGCGGGAACCGCGGTTGCCGGTGGAGGTCCGCCGCCCAGTCCCAGAGCCGATGAAACCGAGCCGATGAGCCCGCCGCCCGGGGGCGCCGTGGGAAACAAAAGCATCTCCAGCGCTGCAATGCGCGGATAGACGCCACTGAGCTCAGCGAGTCCCGCGGTAATGGCGCTGCCGTCTGCGATGGTGTCACCGGCATCCATGGCAAGCGTGAACGAAAATTGCTCCTCCGGCGGCCCGGTAATCGCGAGAGGATTGCTGGGGCTCCCGCCCGGCGCGGCGGCTCCGCCTGTTCTGGCCGGCGTCCACGTGTGCGTCATGGTCTCGGGGTTGTACTGAAAGAGGATCACGTTGGGCAGAGGTATCGGGAAGCTCTCCATGAACTCGATCAGTGCGCCGCGAAGATACTGTCCAGCCATGCGTCCCTATCCGATCTGCCGCAACAGCGAGCTGACAATTTCGTCTGCCAACCGGGGCAGATTTCTGCTCGTAGCCTGTTCGTTCAAATCCACTGTCAAGTTGCCGAAGTCGCCTTCGCGCGGCTTCTTTTGCGCAAGCCCATCGCCCACGCGCTTCGCCAGGTCCTTCGCATTCTCGGTACTGAGCCCGGGAATATTGAGCACCAGCCGCTCGATGTAAATATCGTCCATGGTCAGATCCTCGTCTCGAACGGGTTCATAGCAGTGCTCCGCGGCCAAGCGACGTCCGCATCAGTTGTCCCTGTTTCGCGTACTCGCGCAGGGCCGAAGTTTCAATCTGTTCCATGCCGATTCTTTTGCCGGCGCTGCGCGCCAAAAACGCCGCTCCCAGCACGATTGCCTTGATCTGCGCGCCGTTCAGGTCCATCTCCTCCGCGAGCATGTCAAAGTCGATGTCATCGGTGATGCGCTCGCCGCTAGCGGAAAATGCGGGCAGAGATTTCTCCCACAGAATTCGCCGCTCCCGCTTGTCGGGGGGAAGAAAATCCATCACGAAGCGAAGCCGCCGCAGAAAGGCCGTATCCAGATCGTTCTTCCGATTGGTGGCGAGGATCGCGATGCCGTCGAATTGCTCGATCCGCTGCAGCAGGTAATCGATCTCGATGTTGGCAAAGCGATCGTGCGAGTCCTTCACCTGCATGCGGCTCCCGAACAGCGCATCCGCTTCATCGAAGAACAGCAAAGCGCCGGAGCGCTCGCACGCGTCAAAGACATTGCGCAGGCGCTTCTCGGTTTCGCCGATGTACTTGTTCACCACGCCGGCCAGATCCACTCGATAGAGTTCGAGGCCGAGCGAACGCGCTAGCACCTGTGCCGCCATCGTCTTGCCCGTGCCGCTGGGCCCTCCAAAGAGTGCCGAGATGCCCTGGCCAAGATGCGTGAGGCGCGAGAATCCCCACTCCTCGTACACTTCCCAGCGCAACAGGACCTGCGCCTCGAAGTCCTTCAGCATCTTGTGCAGCGAGGGCGACACCACGAGGTCATCCCACACATACGGGCAGGCGAGCGGCTGCATCAGCTCGCCGTGCGCCTCGGCCGCGCGGCGCAACGCCGCATACACCGCGTCCTTCGAAGCCGATTGCGCCACCAGCCGAATCTCGTTGGGCGTCAGCCTCTGCGCGCGCACAATGGCGCGCGGTTCGGCATCGCTCCAGTGAGCCCAGCACTCCAGCCGTTGCGCGGTCGGCAGCGGCTCCAGAACAAAGCGATGAGTCGCCGTCGACGACTGCTGCGCGCCGCGCAGGCAACGGGGAGCAAGCGCCTTCAGCTCGGCGTTTTCCTGCGAAGTCAGTTGCTCGCCATCGCGCACAAAGAGGAGTGCTCCTGAAGCGTGCGCCCGTCGAATAGCCGGAACCAACGCATCGATCCTTGCTTCGCTCGGCGCCGGCGGCGCGCCAGCCAACATCGCGGGAGTCACCGCCAGAAGAGGACACCCGATTGCCGCGGCATATTGCGCGGCCAGTGTTTCGCGGCCTGCTCCATCCGGCCCAAAGAGGACCAGCTCAAGGTCGCGCCCTTCGCATAGCAGGGTCTCCGGAGTGAGCTCGGCGAGCATCCTGCCCAGCAGTTGCGGATAGAGGCAAGGCAATGCGCGCGCCTGCTCGATCGGAATCATCCGCGTGGAGCGATCGAGCGAGGGATCAATCCATTGCTCGGCTTCGACGGACAACACCACGGCCGGATCGACCTCCCATGCTGCGGTAGCGCGCAGCGCCGGTTCGCCGTGTGCCGGACGCGCCAGCCGCCAGCGAAGGAGGCCGGTCATCGGCGCCAGTGCTCCGCTCCATCCAAAAAGCGCAGCCGCTGCGGCCGCGCTCGGCTGGGTCGCGCGCGTGTCGTCCGACACGTAGGCCAGGACCCTTCCAAGTTGCGGATCCAGTTCGCAGGCCACGCACAACGCGAGCAGGTCACGCTCCATCTGCGTCAAACCGAACTGCTGCCCCAGGCGCTTCCAGAAGCTCGATCCTTCGAGTGCTCTGCCCGCGGCAGCCGCAGCCCTCGCGAGTTCGCGATGGTTCTCTTCGCGGCAGAAGTCTTTGTAGTGTTCTTTGCCGTGACGGGGATCAGCGAGAATGCGCCGCACTTCAGCGGGCGGGATGGCCAGGCCCTGATCGGGACTGGTCTCGCCCAGCGCCCACAGATGCTCCATCCACGCCGCGCGCAGCTTTGCGCATGCACGCACGCGGGCCTGAATCGCATCCGAGGTTCGCATTGGAGTTCGTTTGCTCATGCTGTCGTTACGGCACCTTCACCCACCAACCAGGCGGAGCTTCGACGTTGTTCACAATCACGCGCACCGGCACATAAGTTCCCGATGTCAATCCGGCCGCCGGTAACTCGAATGCAATTGCTCCCGTACCGGCGTCAACCGTGGCCACTCCGGGAGCGACGGCTCCGGCGATGGTCAGCGCGGTTTGATCGATGAGGATGGATGTCTGTCCGGCAATGAGTCCGCTGGCCGAGAACGAGTAGACATGCGAAGGATCGGGTTGGAGCTCGGTAAGTCCAGGACCGATACCACTCACTTGCGGAGCAATCGAGAGGGCCAGCACATTGCTGCGGAACCCCACTCCCGCATGGCCCACGGCAATCTGATAGGCGCCCGGCGGCGGAGTATCGATGAGCGTGGTGCCGGATGCAGGAAGAACTCCATACGTGACGGGAAGGCGCACTAGCACCTCGTCCGCGTTACCGGCCGTGCCTGAAGCCGCGGTTCCAAAGGCGCGCCAGGATGCAGGAAGCGGCCACTCCGCGCCGCCGCCCGCGGGGCTCAGATACACGGAGCCTGCGTTGGCTTGGTCGAGTCCACTGCCAAGCAGGCGCACGCTCTCGCCTGCCGCGGCGCCGGGTTGACCGATGAGAGCGAACGGCGGCGCGGGGTCGATCGGGTTTGGATCGACGCGGTAAGCGACCTGCGGCGCCACTTCAAACAAGTGCGGCGGCGGCTCCGGCGTGGGAGCGACAAAATTGAGGTCCGGACTCACGCTCAGCGAAACCTCGACCGGCGTGCGCATATCATCGACCGGCGGCAGTTCAGGAGCGAGGAACACGATGGCCACGCGGAACATGGCTGATAGCCGGATGGGCACCGTGATGGCCTGCCACAAGCGGCTCATCTCCTCGATCGAGTCAGCCTCCACGGTTACGGAAAACTCCGCGGTGGCGCTCTTGTAAATCGGGTTTGCGTGGAAGTAGGCCAGAGCCACGCTCATCAGGTACTGCTCCATGTGCCAGTTTTTTTCCGAATAGCTGGTGAGCAGGTACGAGAGGTTGAGGCTCAGCGGTTGCGAGGTGTTCAACTGACCGCGCTGTCCCTGCACCGGCGTATTTCTCCAGTAGGGATCGCGGCCCACGTGCAGCAGGTAGAGGCTCAATACATTTGTGCCATCGGTGCGCGAGACGGCCGGCATCAATCCGGAGACCTCAAACGGAAAATGGTTTTGAACATAACGCGGCGAGGCTTTGATCGCGGCGTTTAGCTGCGAGATAAGCAAGTGAGTGACCTGCGCTAGATCCTGGACGTTCCATGCCATCGCCGTTATCCCTGAACCAATCCGTAACTCCACTCGAGCCCGCGCGCCAGCGGTTCTGCCGGCCCGGAACGTCCGCGCGCTTGTGCGGCCGCGATGTTCTGCGCCACGTTTTGCGCCATCACCGCCGGTTGCGGCACGATCGGCTGCGGCAGCACCGCGCGAATTTCAACCGTCCCGATATGCACCCGCGGGCCTTCCTGTATCTGGACCTCGGGCTTCTCCGCATTCTGCTTCGCTGCTGTCTGCGGAGACCCGGGGGCGGAGGCAGCCTCGCGCCGAATTTCAGCGCGCTCCGTGAAGTAGTCCTTGGGCGCAGACTGTGACAGCGGCGCATCCTTTGCAGCCCTGCTCGCTACAACTGAATTTCGATCGGAGTTTGCTTCCTCCAGTTGCGCAGTACGCGGCTCGAGGCGAGTCTGCACAGCGCCCTCTTCCGTACGCGGCTCGTCAGTCCGCAGAGACTGGCGCACACTTACGCGCTCCGGCTCCTGGCGATCTGCGGCAAGCTTCTTCGTCTCTGACCGCGTCGGCTCATCGACGAGGTGTTCTTCACGCACGGGGCGCACACGCGGCCTCCGAGCGGAAACAGCGGAAGAAGCTGCGCTGGATGCGCTCTCGATATGCGAAGCCGCAGGCGGTTGTTGCTCATGATTCTCCGCTCTAGCAGCAGGCAAATTCTGGCCGCGGGCCGAGACACGCGGTGATTCGTTCACCGGCGGTTCCGCAATCGCATCTCTCCGCGCGGGACGGTCAGTGAACTCGATGGGGAGTGGCGACGATACCTGGTCCATCGCCGGCCTCCGCGCATCCGCAGAACTCCGCGTCCATGTAGTCCGCGTGCCGTCCGGCATGTCGAGGCTGTTTTCGATGACCGGCACCAGAGGCGTTGTCTCGGTGGAGACAGGCCGCGCAGTCAGCAGCGTCGCGCCGGGCACAACCGGTTGCGCAAGCTGTTGCAGATAACTGCGGCCGCTGCTGGTCTTTCGGCTCATACGGCCACCCGTTCCCGCCGGCGAATGGTCTCGGCGTAGGTTCGGCGGCGTTGTTGCGGCATCGCCAGAATGGAGGCCTCGTCCCAGTGATAGGCCGCTGCGATCGCGTCGGTCTCTTCGTGGATGCCGGCCGCCTGGTTTTCCAACTGGTCCATCACCAGTCGCGGAACGTGCAACATCATGGTGAGCGACTCGCCGCACTCGGGACAGTTACCCGCCAGCGGCCGCGAAACCGCCGGAGCCATCTCTTCCATGGCTCTCTCCGCGCGTCTCCGCTCGCGCGCCTTCGCGGCATCGATGCATCGCTGCGCCAGCAGCGCCGCCCCGTCCGCGCTGCTCATCGCATGCAACTGGTCCTCTACCGTCGGCAGCCGGAAGCGCACATCCCGCCCGTCGTCACCAGGCAGAGCGAACCACCCAGCGTTGTCGCCCGGCCTGACTCCGCGCGGCGAATGCGGGCGCGCTTCGTCGAGAAACACCGTGATTGAGAACTCCAGTTCCATCCGTACTCCGCACTCGTGCGAACGGTCGCGAAACACACATGCCACTTTGTCGCCAAAGAGGAATTGCCGCAATCCCAGAAGGGCTGTCTCAAAGTCGGTGACGGTCAGCCCGGCCCAGAAATCCGGTGGCCGGGCCGCGAATAAACCCGCAGGAGCTTTCGCGGCGTCCTCGTGTTCTCTCACAAGAGCCAGCCGCCATAGCACCACAAGGGCACGTTCCAACAGGTCGCCTGAGGCCTCGAGAATCGCCAGGTCGTCATTGCCGTCGGGTGCCTGAAAGCGCAGCTCCAGCCCGCTCACCGGCAGCTTCATGGCTACTTCTCCTGCGGCTCAGTCAGCGAAGTGTCTTGCTCCCATCCCTCGTTTTCCAGCTTGATATGTTCAATCGCAATGGCGTTCGAGCCGGCATCGAGATCAGGCAGAGCCTGGTACTCCGACACCCAGCACCGATGGACCAGGAATCGCCACACCGGCTGGCCTTCTTCATTGAGAAGGTCGATGCGGATCTCCTTGCGAAGATTGGCCAGCGACTGGCTCGGTGAGCCTTTGTCGAGCACCTGCGAGGAGTTGGCCCAGGCGACGAAGTCCAGGTCCTGGGTCAGGCCCCGCTCCAGCGTAATGGCCTCATACTTGGTCCGGCCCAGGCCTTTGCGGATGATTGGATCGCCGCCCGACTTGTACTCAATCACATCCGACGACCGCTTCAGCGATCCCACTTTGCTGACCACCGCAACCGGAGAGGTCGAGGTCCCGAAATACACCAGGAAGCGGTAGCTCTTGTACGGATCGAAACGATTCACATTCACAGTAAAGGGCTTTCCCATAAAGCTTGCTCTCCTTGGCTGAACTCAGTTCAATGCCGGCTCGATTCGCAGAGACGTTCGCACGTCAGGACGTCTGCCCGGCGAGCTGCGAAATGGTGATCACCACGAATTCGGCAGGCTTCAGGAGCGCCACGCCGATGACGATGTTTACGATGCCCAACTGCTGATCCGCCGGGGTGGTTGTGGAGGCGTCGCACTTCACCTGGAACGCTTCGCTCGGCGTCGAGCCTTGCAGCGCCTGCTGATTGAACAGCGCCAGCAGAAAGGCTTCGATGGATGCCTTGATGGCCAGCCACAGCGGCTCGTCATTGGGCTCGAAGACCACCCACTTCAGGCTGCCGATCAGCGATTGCTCGATGAACAAGGTCATGCGCCGCACCGGCACATACTTCGATTGCGCGAAGGCCATATCGTCGGCCACCAGCGTGCGTGCGCCGTACACCACGGTTCCCGTGCCGGTAAAGCTGCGCAGGCAGTTGATGGAGTCGAGATTCAACACGCCCTGCTGCATATCGTTCATCACGCCGCTGGCCACCGGGCCGGTCGTCCCCAGCAGCGATGTGCCGATGCCTGCCGGCGCCTTCCACACACCGCGCGATGAGTCGGTGGCGGCATAGATGCCGGCCACATAGCCGCTCGGCGCAACTTCCATGGGGTTGCCGCTCACCGGGTCGGTGCTCTTCAGATAGGGGAAGTACAGCGCCCCATTCTGGCTTAGCGGTATCCCTCCCATCAGCGAGGCGATGCTGGGCAGCGGACTGCCCGGAATCGGGAATGCCGTCGCCTGGGCCGGCGGGTCGACGATGGTAAACGCACGCTTGCGTTCCGCGAACGACAGCGCCGCGCTCAGCACCAGGTTGTCGGCGACGCCCGGAACCAGAAGCAGGTTGAAGATCTCGACGTTATCCAGCGACGAGTTGGACTCGAAGACGGGGAGGAAATCGGCTGCTGCGTAGCTTCCGCTGAAACTTCCCGGCAGTCCGGTCGCGGGCGACGAACCCAGTGCCGTCAGCGTGAAGCCGGCCGGTCCGGGGGAACCGGCAGTGCCGGAGACGTGTAGGGGAACAGGGTGCCATACGATGTGCCGGTCATGGGCTGCACCGTCACCAGGTTCGAGACTCCGTTGATCACCTTGTCCAGGCTCTTCGGTGCGCTCTGCGCGATAGAGATATCCAGCCCGCGATACACTTCGACCCGCGTGCCGTATGTAATCACCAGATCGAACAGCGTATAGACGGTGGGCGCGGCGGCGGTGGTGCGCAGGTTTGAGATCTTCGCCGTCATCGTCACCTGGTCAGTGGGCTCCAGCGCATGCAGTTCAATGCCCACGGTGGGTGCCGATGAATCGGGCACCAAGGTCGCTATCGGACAAAGATCGCCGCTATCGCTGCCGAACGTGATTGGCCCGCCGGTTCCCTGCGCCGCAGGCTGCAGTCCCACGACATACGCATTGTTCCCTCCGTTCAGAAAGAACGAATACACCGCCCGCGCCACGAAGGGGTCATAGAGGCCGGTCGAATACAACCCGCCGAAGTTCGCCTCGTAATCGCTGAAGCTGAACAGTTGCACGGCGGTGTTGAATGCCGCTTTCGTCTTGTAAGGGTGGGTGTAGCCCACGAAGGCAGTGATCGACGTGGGCGCCGGCGTGATGGTCTGGGTACTGAGCGGCATCTCCTGGATGTAGATGCCCGGGTACGAGTAAGCAGTGGACATGCGCAAAACCTCGCTGGTGAAGTCAAAAGCCTTCCCCAAGTCCTGAAGTGAACAAGGGACTGATCAGCCGCGGGCGTCGCCCGCCGGTCGATGCCATGGGGCCCGGAACGGAATCCGATCCGCAATGCAATGCGGGAAATGCGTAATCGGTCTGCGGAGAAGTGAATAATCAGGAAGCAGACAACAGACTTGCAGAAGCAGGTTGGGCGGGTTTCGCTCCTGAAGCGTCCGCCCCGCCTTTCAGCTTGATTGAGCCTGCCGCGGGAAGCGGTCCGCTTGGTCCGCTGAACGTAACCAGATACTCATATGGATTGGTGGTCGCAAGCGACGACAATGTGACGCCCGTTGCCGTTTTTGTCCAACTGGCAGTCAAAGTGAAAGTAGTAGGCGTCGGCGCCGAATCCGGCACGATCGCAATATGGACCAGTGGCGTATCCGCCGCGGGAGTCTGGCTGGTGGCGGCAAGCGTGAATGCAGTCTTGGTGTTGTCGCTGGCCTGAGGCACGGCGATATCGAATCCGGCGCCGCCTACAAACCCCGCGAAGTGGTCCGGCATCTCGCCCGTCCCCGGGTCCGATTCGTAGACCAGCCCCTCGGCCGCCGCCGCCGTCGTTCCGAGCGTTGTACCCAGGTTGGCCGGGGTCAGGTTCGCATAAACTTCCGTTGCCGTAACCGTGATGGTCACCGTTCCCGCAGCCGCTGAGGGGCTGGAAAAGGAAATGGTGATTGAGTTGCCCATCGGCCCGGGCTGAACCGCGGTTACGGTCATCGCGGGCGGAGAAGCCGGCGTTACCGATGCCGAGATCGCGCCCTGCGCAACCAACTGCGACAGCAGCGCGGGAATCAGCGTTGCGTTTGCGCTGAAATGAGGCCACGAAGATGCGTCCACTCCGTTGGGAGTGACGAAAATCTCGTTCAGCGGAATTTCCTGTTGATTCTGGTTACCGTCTACAAAAGATACGGGGCCTGTGCCTGCCACCGAATAGTACGCCATAGAATCCACTCCCTGTTTAGAAACCGCCGCGCGGGAACACGACGGCTCGCGCTCTTGATAAAGGGAACAATCAGGAAACTTGACAGTACGTCTGAGGAAGAAAGGAAACAGCAAGGGGACAACCGAAGAAGGGGCCTGGAGACTCGCTACTTTGCATCCTTCGGCACGAATCTGGGCGCGCCGCAAAAGTGTGAGTGCTGCCGCGGAGTTTTATAGCACAACCGCCGCTCGAAAACATAGAAGAATATTGTCGGCTCGGTTTTGCAGGCCCGCATCAAAGGAAGTTTCCCCATCATGCCGATGTGAAGAGCGGCCCGTTTGATGTTCTCGCCGCAAGGTTTGTCTTCTGTTTCGATACGGTGAGAGGGCAGCAGGCTCAGCGTCTTGAATCAATTGCGCTCAGGGTCGCTGCTGCAGTTGAATTGCGCCGAAACGCACGAAAATCGGAAACGAACAACCATCAAAACGGCTGCCGCAGTTCCCCTGCGAATTTCGTGATTACACCAGCTCGCGAATCTTGTCATGCGCGTTCGTCAACGCGATCTTCATGCGGTTTGGCTCGCCGCGAACCAGAGCCTCGGCCAATTTGAGAGCCTGGCCCGCCTTGATTATTGCCGGCATGGGAGGTGTGAATTGATCGACGACGGCCTCGATGAGCACTGGACCCGGACGGCCAATCACGCTATCGAGCTGAGTTCCGCAACTTGCCGGATCTTCGATCTGGATAGCCTCAATTCCGGCGCCACGCGCGATCGTTACGAAGTCCGCCGGATACAGATCGCAGGCATACTCTGGATTGCCGAGAAACACCATCTGCTCCCACTTGATCTGCCCCAGCGTATTGTTCTTGATCACGATGATCTTGATGTTCAGTTTGTAGGCGGCAACAGTGATCAACTCGCCCAGCAGCATGCTCAGGCCGCCGTCGCCGATGACGCAGAAGACCGGCCGATCCGGATAGGCCACGGCAGCCGCGATGGCATAAGGCAACCCGCAGGCCATCGTGGCGAGATTTCCCGAGCAACTATGCTTTTGCCCGCGCAACGCAGGTACGTAACGCGCCCACCAGGTCGTAATTGTTCCGGAATCTGAGGTGACGATGGCATTCGCTGGGATGCGCTTGCCCAATTCCCAGCCCACGACCTGAGGCTTCATCGGCTTGTCGGGTCGCGTCCCGCGTTCCTCCATGAGCTTCTGCCACTCCGTCTTGGCCTTCTGAGCTTTCTCAAGAAAGCCCTTGTCATGCTTTTCGAGCAGTGGAAGCAGCGCGCGAATCGTGTTCTTTGCATCCCCTACGAGCCCGACATCGGCTGGATGACGAAGACTGATGCGTTGCGGATCGATATCGATCTGTACACACTTGATCGATCCAGGTTCGGGCAGGAATTCGGTGTACGGAAACGACGTCCCAACCATCAGGAGCGTGTCGCATCCCGCAACCGCCTCTTGAGATGGTTCGGTGCCCAGCAGGCCGATGCCACCGGTGGTGTAGGGGCTGTCATCCGGCACAGCAGCTTTCCCCAAAAGAGCTTTGATGACCGGTGCGCCGAGGGTCTCCGCGAGCTCTTCCAGTTCCCGGGCGGCGTGCAGTCCGCCCTGACCTGCGAGGATTGCAATCTTCTTTCCGCGATTGAGAATATCCGCCGCATGTTCCAGCTCGATTTGCGCTGGAAGCTGCTCAAAGTAGGCGGGGACCGCGGAAGTGTGATGAATAGGATTTCGTTCCGATCGCCCCTTCTTGATCTCCTGAGTCTGGACATCCACCGGAATCGTAATGTGAGCTACGCCGCGCGAACCCAGAGCCGTGCGGATCGCCAGATCGGCCACGCCCTCCATATGGGCTCCGTTCATGATGCGCTCGTTATAGACCGCAACGTCGATGAAGAGCTTATCCAGCGCGACGTCTTGTTGGGTAAACGTGCCTATAAGATCGCTATGCTGCAGACCGGTAATTGCAAGTACCGGCGCATGGTCCATTTTCGCGTCGTACAGGCCATTCAACAGATGAATGCCGCCTGGACCGGAAGTTGCGATACACGCGCCCAGCCTGCCAGTGAACTTGGCATAAGCGCATGCCATGAGAGCCGCAGCCTCTTCATGCCTCACATGAATAAACCGAATCCGCTCCCTCTGCTTTCGGAGAGCCTCGAAGACCCCATTGATGCCATCGCCAGGCAAACCAAATATGGTGTCAACTCCCCACGCAATGAGTCGTTCTACGAGCATGTCCGATGCGTTACTCATATTTATCTCCGAGACAGACTGGTCCTTCCCCGGCTGGCCAAACGGTTGGACGCACGTTTGCGCTCGCAGGTTTGATGCGCGAATCTGTTGCTCGACCAGAAAAGCTGGCCGGCGCAATTTTTAGGCAATCAGCGTCCTGAGCGATCCAGAACCCGGCTGGCTCAACGGGGCGACTACGGCAGGCATCAAAACATCCACCAAGCGATTTCTGCCTCTCCGATTTCGAGAGGCCAATTCACTTTAAGATATTTAGTTTGCTGGTGCCGGGAGGGGGGTCGAACCCCCACGACCTTGCGATCGGCGGATTTTGAGTCTGTTTTTCGCGATTTTGCAGCAAGTTGCAATCACTCGCAAACTGTCGCATAAGTAATTTGGTATGAACGTGTTGCTGCACAGACCATCCTTGCAATCCATCGCAGCAAAATGCACAAAAGTTGGCAACGAACAGCCATCAAAACAGCCACTGAAGACTGCACCAAAACTGCGGCAAATCAATCAGAAACACGGCGGATTAGAAATCCGATTTCAACCAATCACTGGGCCGGGAGGAAGGTCCCAGTTCCATTAAACACGTTCGGACAATAGTCCGCCGATCGTCCCATCAAGTTCTCGGCGTTTGCCGCCATTCACGATCCAGACGGCCATCGATAGAAAATCGAGGTTGATCTGAACAAACCAACGGTCGATTAGCCACGAATTGAAATGACTCTCTTGGTGGCGACGTGCCTCAATTAATCGCGGAAGCTCGATGAGTTTCACGCCAATCGCTCGGCGGCACACCTTCCCAGGTGCGGAACGCACGGCCAAACGAGTTCGGGTCTTCAAAGCCAAGCAGGTACGCGGCCTCATTCAACTCCAATACAGAGTTGGAGAGGTAATACCGCGCCATCTGGTGCCGGGCTTCATCCAAGACGCGCTGGAAGCTGGAACCGGATTCCTGCAAGCGTCGTTGCAACGTACGAGAGCTCATGTGCAGCGCCTCGGAGATCACATCCATCGAGGGGCGCTGTCCGGTCAGTCGGTCTTGAATGGCACGCCGCACCAGTTCGATGAAACTGTCCTCTTCCTTATCCGTGTAGTGTCGCAACTGCTCTTCAAACTGCGGCGCGAGCAATTCGAGCAGTTCGACGTTCCGGGTGACAAACGGCGTGGTGGCATCGGAGGCACGGAAGATGATTGCGTTGCGCGGAGCGCCGCATACCGCCTTGCAGCCAAAGCTGCGCTCAAGCACGCGCAGATTCTGACGTTGTTGCACGTACTCCACTCGGAGTGGATTCAGCTGCGCTCCGGTTCCGTGTCGAGCGAGAGAAATCATCCACGAGAAACAGTAGTCCGTGAGCACATGCGGCTCTGCATCGACGGCGAGCAGCCAACGGAACGCAACGCTGAACTCCTCTTTGCCGAGCTTGTTCAGGATCTCTTCTGGCGCGGTCAGCTTTTTGTAGCGAGCCAGGTGCTCGGTGGCGGTCACAAGATTCTGAGTTGAGAGAGCGGCGATAGCCATCGGGTGAAAGCGCTCTGTCTTTGTTTCGATGCCCAATTTCACACCCATGAGCGGATCGGAACTGACCACCTCTACCGCGTTCCAGAGTGCAAAAAGCTCTTCGGTGGAGACGAGAACGCGCGTCTGCTCAAACAAATCTCGGGGAAGTCCCGCCTTGCGCAGCACCGCGGCAACTGACACGCCGTGCTCCTTCAACTTGAGGGCAAGCCGGCCCGGAACCCGAAAGCGCTTCAGCATGACGGAATCCTCCAGCTAGTAGCGTACTGGATTTCCGATTTGTGTACCATTCAGACCGCGCCAGAATGCCAGCAGAAGGCGCCAAAAAAGATTGGCGTGATTCGAAGCCATATTGGCGCGTCTGGCAGAGCGGCGCGATCACATCAGGGCTAATGTGGGGAATATCGGTGCTGGGCGCAGTCAGCCCGTCAGTCTCAAATACCGATCCACGATCGACGAAAGGCTCAGAGATGCAGAAATTCAATGACGCGGGCACAAAGCGCAGCATGAACCGCCGCTCGTTCCTAGGCGTCACCGGAGCCGTCGCAGTTGCAACGGTTGCGGGCGGCCATGCAGTTTCGGCGGCAGCCGAACGAGGCACGCAAGTGCGAATGAATGGGCGACGGAAGCTGGGCTCGCTCGAGGTTTCTAGCGTTGGTCTGGGCGTGCAGAATATGAGCCGCAGTTATGAAACGCTCGTGCCGTACCGCCCGGAGATGATCAACATCATCCGCGCGGCCTATGACCATGGCGTAACGTTTTTTGATACGGCTGAGGCTTATGGGCCTCTGGAATGCGAACGAATCCTCGGTGAGAGCATCGCACCATTCCGCAACAAGGTCGCAATCACCTCGAAGTTCGGCTGGAACATCGATCCGGAGACCGGCCGTTTCCAAATGGGGCTGAACAGCAAGCCTGACCATATCAAGAAGGCTGTCGAAGGGATGCTCAAGCGGCTTCGGACCGACCGCATCGATCTTGTGTATCAGCACCGCGTTGACCCGCAGGTTCCGATCGAGGATGTTGCCGGCGCGGTGAAGGATCTTATGTCCGAGGGCAAGATCCTGCACTGGGGCCTCTGCGAAATGGGGCCGAATACTCTTCGTCGCGCGCATGCGGCGCTTCCTGTGACGGCCGTTCAGAACGAGTATTCGATGCTGTGGCGCGGCCCGGAAGAAGAGATTATCCCGCTGTGCCAGGAATTAGGCATTGGGTTCGTGCCGTGGAGCCCGTTGGGTGTGCAATTCCTGACGGGGTGTATTGATGAGAATACCCGCTTCGCGCCGGGCGACATCCGTGGAATGGAACCGCGCTTCGCCTCAGAAAACCTGAAGCACAACATGGATCTCGTAAAGCTCGTTAAGCAATGGGCCGAACGGAAGCAGGCGGCTCCGGGTCAGATTGCTCTTGCATGGCTGTTGGCGCAGAAACCGTGGATCGTGCCAATCCCCGGCACGACGCAGATGGCGCACATGATCCAAAACGTCGGCGCCACTTCGGTTGTGTTCACGCCTGACGAGATCAAAGAGCTGAACGCCTCGCTATCGGGTATTCAGATTCAGGGAAAACGCCTGCCGGACGGGATTCTCGCACTCTCGGGCGTAGAGGCGCCGGCGAAGAAATAGGAAGTGAACGTGCACCAAGGATACCGGAAGATCAATGACACAAATCGAGGGAGAGCCATGAAAACCTTAATGTTTGGTCTGTTTCTATCAACTCTGATTGCGCCATCATCGTACGCACAGCAATCGCCAGCGCCACCAACGGAAACCATCAAAACTGCCGCAACTCAAACACCGGAGCAACAAGAAGCCATCAATCTCTCGAACTTGAAATGGGATTGGATGGCAGACAAGAAGGTCGATTCCTTAGAGACACTATTTGATGACAAAGCCATGTTCACTCACATGGGTGGGACCTGGGGAAAGACCCAGGAACTGGCAACCATCAAGAGCGGGGGCATCTGGTACAAAAAGGCCGCAGTCTACGCGGTTGACGCTCGCATATTTGGCAACACAGCCGTCCTCCTTGAGGACATTGATCTGCAGGCAGCAGTCGGTGAGCACGAAGTTACCAATCCCTTCATGGTGACTGAGGTCTATATCAAGGAAAACGGCAAGTGGAAGCTCGCCCAACTCACGTTCTCGCATCTGCTCAGGCCGGTCAAGATGAATGGCAACAAGAATTAGGCGCAGACGGCATGGTGACGCCAGGCTAAGCGCAAGGATGAAGCGGCAAGGGTGAGGTCTTCAGGATGATGAAACGCACAACTGTTCTTTTGCTGACCATTTTGACAATCCTCTGTCTCGCATCTGGTCCTTCGCGTGCGCAGCAACCGGCGGCGAACTCTCAGCGAGTGCCCACG
>CAWFVY010000003.1:0-207982 GCA_963819365.1 uncultured Acidobacteriota bacterium | reverse complement strand
CCTCGGACGCTTTCGCCACCGTGTGCGCCTCACGGCGGACCTGTATAGCATTCCGATGCGTTACCCAATCAATTTCGTTGTCAAACATCCATGCTTCTCCCTTTTTGAGGAGAAGCCCAGCCCTGGGGCTGTTGAAACCTGTCTGCCAGTCTCAAAATCGAGACCGGTAAACCTGCTTCCAAGATTGCTGTCCGATAGTTAAATCAGGCAGCTACCTTGATGCAGAGTTGAACGTGAGCTTGGTGGAGCTGATCGGGATCGAACCGATGACCCCCTGCTTGCAAAGCAGGTGCTCTCCCAACTGAGCTACAGCCCCACAAATCGGGAACCTCGCCTAAGTTGGTGGGCCTGGGTAGATTCGAACTACCGACCTCACCCTTATCAGGGGTGCGCTCTAACCAACTGAGCTACAGGCCCATGGTCGGCCGCATTCCCCTGTTAGAGGAGCCCGGCGGCTCTTCCAATCACGTTCTACTAAAAGGGTTTCGGGAACAAGGTTGAACATGCTGGGCAGCTAAGCCGCCCATGACCATCGTGCAATCGGTTCAGGCCAAAGAAGGTCTTGACCGGAATTCCGCTGCGCTGCCAGGTAAACAGCGAGCGGTTTGATGACGCCTTACTCGCACGATCTGATTCGCATCAGGTTCGCGTCCGCTATCGCGGAAGGAGTAAGAGTGCCACCGTTTCTCTTTTAGAAAGGAGGTGATCCAGCCGCAGGTTCTCCTACGGCTACCTTGTTACGACTTCACCCCAATCATGAATTACACCTTGGGCGGCTGCTTCTCTTGCGAGTTAGCTCACCGACTTCTAGTGCAACCCACTTTCGTGATGTGACGGGCGGTGTGTACAAGGCCCGGGAACGTATTCACCGCGGCGTTCTGATCCGCGATTACTAGCGATTCCAGCTTCACGTAGTCGAGTTGCAGACTACGATCCGAACTGAGGCCGGCTTTTTCCGATTAGCTCCCCCTCACGGGTTTGCGACGGTTTGTACCGGCCATTGTAGCACGTGTGTAGCCCTGGACATAAAGGCCATGAGGACTTGACGTCATCCCCACCTTCCTCCCCGTTATCCGAGGCGGTTCTGCCAGAGTGCCCAACTTAATGGTGGCAACTGGAAGTAAGGGTTGCGCTCGTTGCGGGACTTAACCCAACATCTCACGACACGAGCTGACGACAGCCATGCAGCACCTATATTACGGTCCCTTGCGGGAAAGGGATGTTTCCACCCCGGTCCATAACATTTCGAGCCCAGGTAAGGTTCTTCGCGTTGCGTCGAATTAAACCACATGCTCCACCGCTTGTGCGGGCCCCCGTCAATTCCTTTGAGTTTCAGCCTTGCGACCGTACTCCCCAGGCGGACTGCTTAACGCGTTAGCTACGGCACGGCGGGATTGGGTACCCGTCACACCAAGCAGTCATCGTTTAGGGCTAGGACTACCAGGGTATCTAATCCTGTTTGCTCCCCTAGCTTTCGTGCATCAGCGTCAGTTATGGTCCAGTGAGCCGCTTTCGCCACAGGTGTTCCTCCTGATATCTACGCATTTCACCGCTACACCAGGAATTCCACTCACCTCTCCCATACTCAAGCCCGGCAGTTTCTCATGCAGACTACAAGTTGAGCCTGTAGATTTCACATAAGACTTACCAAACCGCCTACGCACCCTTTACGCCCAATAATTCCGAACAACGCTCGCCCCCCTCGTATTACCGCGGCTGCTGGCACGAAGTTAGCCGGGGCTTCTTCTCTCGGTACCGTCATAATCGTCCCGATCGAAAGGAGTTTACGTCCCGAAGGACTTCATCCTCCACGCGGCGTTGCTGCGTCAGGGTTTCCCCCATTGCGCAAAATTCCCCACTGCTGCCTCCCGTAGGAGTCTGGACCGTGTTTCAGTTCCAGTGTGTCCGTGCGCCCTCTCAGGCCGGATACCGATCATCGTCTTGGTGGGCCATTACCCCGCCAACTAACTAATCGGCCGCGACCCCCTCCTGAAGCGAATTGCTCCTTTGACCCATAGGTATTATGCGGTATTAGCTAAGGTTTCCCTCAGTTATCCCCCACTCCAGGGTAGGTTAGTCACGTGTTACTCACCCGTGCGCCACTTTACTCATGGTATTGCTACCACTTTCTCGTTCGACTTGCATGTGTTAGGCACGCCGCCAGCGTTGATTCTGAGCCAGGATCAAACTCTCGTTTGAAACCTGTTGTCCCGATCCACGCGACGGAGGTCGCTGGTGTCGAGACCGTGCATCCGCTTAGCCTGTCTCGCGACAGACGATGGCGGTGCACCTTACCTTGTGAGAATGATCAAGCCAAACCTGATCGATCCTCACGACTGGCACGTTCAACCTTATTGTCAAAGATCCTTTAGAACGGTCCGCCTAAGCGGTGTCCTTTTGGATCGAGGCCCAGACCGTTAAGTCTGAGTGTCCCCGAACTTGTTGCGCACGTTACGTTTAGCAGTTCAGTGCTACCCGTTTCCGTTTTGCGCGACTTTCTAAGACTATCAAGCCGTTAACCTCTTGTCAACCTGCTTTCTTTTGCCTTGAGGCCGCTCGAACACGATGTTGGCGGTAGTTCCTCATTACAGCAAAAGCAGCTGTTTGAACCGGTCTGGCCTGCTCTCGTCAAAGAGTCAGCGCAGCGCAAGATATCAATGATCGACCAGCTTAGCCTGCGCCACTGAGGCGCACGAGAGATGATCTCCCGGGTCTTGCGGTGGATTGTTCTCTGAGGAATTTCCTTCAGGGGTCAGGTACGGCTTACCGCCTCATCCAACCCTGCGAACCATGCTTCCGTACTTGGTCGAAGCGACTTGGCGTCCTTCGCGCTTGGGATGACCTCACTGGCCACCGGAAGCCCCACTGCCTTTGTTTCAACTTTTCGAGAGTAGCACAGCCAGCTCTCGATTGCAACCCGCTGCCGTTGTTCGTTGCAGCGCCTTGTTGCGACTTCCTGAGAATAGCAACGGATCAGCCATCGCGCAAGGCTTCTCCCTGTGGGAAAGCGGTCCCCTTTTGCGGGAAAGCTCACGAACCCCGCATCCAGCAAGGGTTTACGGGATTTTCAGAAAGCGAAAATTGACCATTTTTGCCTCGCAGAGCGATAGGCGTAGCATCCGAGCGATGATGGCGAAGCGGCTCAGCCTTCCGACCGCCGCTGAACGGCTAGATGGCTTCGAAAGATTCAACGGCTGCGTGCCCGTGAACATCTTCAACCGGCGCATTCCCCGGGCGCACCATCAGCCGCGTCCCGCATCCTGCCTCGCGCGCCGCATCGAGTTCGAGCACCACGTCGGAGAAGAACAGCACTTCGTCAGGCGCAACGTTCATCGCCGCGGCAATCGCCGCATAACTCGCGCTCGCCTGCTTCGGTCCGGTGCGCGTATCGAAGTAGCCGGAGATCATCGGCGTGAGATCGCCGTGGTTCGAATGCCGGAAAAACAGCTCCTGCGCCTCGGCCGATCCCGACGAGTAGATGGCGATCCGCGCCTGCTCGCGACCAGCGCGCAAACGCCTCCGGCACATCGTCAAACAAAACGCTCTTCAACTCGCCGCGCTCGTAGCCCGCCTTCCAGATCTTCCCCTGCAGGCTTTTCAGCGCCGTTGATTTGCGATCGTGGTCCATCAGCCAGGAAACATAGTAGAAGGCGTGCAATTCGTCGCCGATCCCGGCGCCGCCCAGCGTCGGATACCCCTCCGCCGTCTCCGCTCGATTCTCCTCAGCCAGAAGCTTCAGGTCGTCCAGAACCGCGGGATCCTTTGCGTGCACGTGCAGAAACCGGGCAAAGTGTCTTCGCGCATAGGGAAACAGCGTCTCGGTCACAAACGAAACCGGCGCAACGGTGCCTTCGACATCGAGCAGATAAAGCTTCGGTTGGCTCATGCGCTCGAGCGTCTTCGCGAACGGGTTCTCAACGCGCGCGCCCAGATACGCCGGCCCGAAGCACAGCGGCTGATAGCCGCGATCCATGCCCGAATCCGTGTAGTGCGGCGTCCAGCCCGTGGTGTCCTGAAACCAGCGGATGGCGCGGATGCGGCGATCTTCGCACAGCGTGAACCAGTGCGTGGTTCCGCGCGGCACGCGCAGCATGTCGCCCGGGCCCACTTCAACTGAAGCCACGCGCCCGCCGATATGCAGGAAAAATATGCCGCGCCCCGCCAGGATGAACCGCACTTCATCCTCGTCGTGGGTGTGCTCCTTGTCGAAGCGCGCCAGCATCGCATCGAGATTCGGCGTCTGCGGATTCACATCGATCACGTCGGCGGTCACGTAGCCTCCACGCTGCTTCATCTTCGCAATCTCCTCGGCATACGCAGCCAGCACGGCGTCGGCGGAGCAGTCCGCCAGCACCCGATCCAGGCTCCAGCGCTCGTAGTCGATGCCCATCTCGCTCAACGCCGCACGAATCTCCGGCTCGCCGTCGATCTGCATGTTCGGTATCGGGAAAGCGAAGAACAGCCATGTGTTCCTCCGTGGCCATTCAGGTGCCGGGCAGGTTACTTATCGACCGATGTCAGCCGCCGGTACTCCACCTCGAACAGAAACTCCAGCGCCTCCAGGTGTCGTCGCGCCTCGGCCACCGATGTGCCCCAAGTATAGAGCCCATGCGCGCTCAGCAAAACTCCGTGGGTCTCAGGATTCCTCTCGAGCGCCTCCTCAAGCTCGCGCGCCAGCCTGCCGTACTCCTGCGAATTCGCGATCACTGGAATGCGCTCCGCATGGGTGTGGCTCTCCACGCCTGACAATGCCTTCAGCAGCTCATACCCGGTGATCTCCAGACGGCCGGCATCCACCGCGCGCGCGGAAAGCAGCGTGTTCCAGATGGTGTGCACGTGCGCGATGGCGTGTATCCTGGGCCGCTTGCGGTAGACCACCTCGTGCAGTCCCGCTTCGGCCGAAGGCTTGCCAGCCCCGCGGATCACCCGCTGGCCCAGAGCGTCCAGCTCCAGCAGATCGGCGGGCGTCATCCGCCCCTTATCCAGCCCGCTGCAGGAGATGAAGATGTGCCCGGTGGCCAGATCGCGAACGCTGAAGTTGCCGCTGGTGGCCGGAACCCATCCGCGCGCGGCAGCCCAGTGCGCCAGCCCGCACAGCGCATCGACCTGCTCCGCGACTCTCGCACTCATCGCGTTGGGAAGCATCGGTCTATGCAGTGTACCAACAAGAGTGTCCCCATTTCGCCCTATCCGGCATAACCAGCCAGGCGTAATCTGGTCTATCTCACAGCGGCCTCTAAGTTTGGCCTGCCGAGTCTTCGAGGAGGCGCCCATGCGCTCGTCCATTACCTTGCTTTCTATCGCACTCTTCAGCCTTTCGGGCGCACTCGCCCAGTCCCCCGCACAGGCCCAACCCGAGACCCCGACCTATCAGGTCAGCGCCCGCGACGTCATCGTCGATGTGGTCGTCACCAACGACAAGGGCGAGCCCGTCAAGGGCCTCAAGGCCTCTGATTTCCAGGTCAAGGAAGACGGCAAGCCGCAGAAGGTCGACTTCTTTGAAGGGCACACCGCCAAAACCCTTCCTCCCGGCGCAATTGCTCCCCTGCCCCAGATGCCGCCCAACGTCTACACCAACGTTCCGCCGGCGCCTCCCTCTGACGCGGTCAACGTCCTCTTGCTTGACATGCTCAATACCCCGGAACAGAACTTCGCGTATTCCCGCGAACAGGTCATGCAGTTCCTCAAGAATGTGAAGCCCGGCACCCGGATGGCCATCGTGACTCTCGGCGATAAGGTCAACTTCGTCACGGGCTTCACCACGGACGCCTCCACCCTCCTCGCCGCTCTCTCCGACACGAAAAAAGGCCAGCAGGGCCAGGTCAGCCAGTCGCTCGTCACCCGCTCAGACGAATCCACCCAAAACGCCAGCGTCGCTTTCCAGCAGTCGTCGAACGTGGGGCAATCCACGGCCAGCATCGTAGCGCTTCAATCCGCCTACGCAACCCAGAGCGATTTCGCATCGCGCAACCGCACGCTCATGACCCTCGAGGCGCTTCGCCATCTGGCCAACTTCCTGGGCAACGTGCCGGGCCGCAAAAACCTTCTCTGGTTCTCTTCAGACTTCCCGGTCTACCTTCTTCCCAACCTCAGCGAGCGCGGCGCCAACGACTACAACCTGGTTCCCAACTCCATGGTGCGCAAGACCGCTGACGAGCTGACCGCCGCGCGCGTCGCCGTCTATCCCATCCAGGCGCAAGGCATCATGAACGACTCCTGGTTCCTGGCCGACAGCGGCGGCGCCGGCAATACGCCCACCTACACCGGGTCGGCCGGTGCGCCCAATCTCGGAACCGCCAATGCCGCCATCGTCAGCAGCACACTCACGTCAGACGCCGGCAAGCGCTCCAACGTGACTGCCGAAATGAACCAGCTTGCGGCTGACACCGGCGGCAAAGCCTTCTACAACAACAACGACCTCACCACGGCCACGGCCCGCGCCATCGCCGACGGCTCCGATTACTACGCCCTCACCTACTCGCCACCCAATCAGAAACTCGACGGCAAGTACCGGAGCATCGACATCCGCATCCCCGACACCAAGTACCACCTCTCCTTCCGTCGCGGCTACAACGCCGACCCTGCCACCCTCGCCCCTGCTACCAAGGCTGATGCCGATCCGCTCAATCCCCTCATGCTGCTCGGCACGCCCAACTCCACTGAGATTCTCTACGGCCTCCGCGTAGTGCCTGCTGCCCAGCAGCCCGCACCCAACTCCGCCATTGCCGGCCACAATCCCAAGTTCAAGGGCCCGGTCCGCCGGCTCAGCGTCGACTTCATGATCCGCTGGACCGACATCCACCTCGTTGCCGCCCATGACGACTCCCATACGGGCCGAATACAGGTGGAGCTGCTCGCCTACTCGCCTGACGGCCAGGCGCTGAACTGGAACGGCGGGACGCAGATGATGAACCTGCCGCCGCAGACCTATGCCGCCATCCAGAAGTCCGGCATCCCCGCCCACGTCGAGATCGACGTGCCCCTGGACCAGCCGGTGGTTCTCTCCTCCGGCGTCTACGACCTGAGCACGGGCAAAGCCGGAACGCTCCAAATCCCGCTCCAGCCCGGCACGGCACAGGCAGCAGCTTCGTCTCCCGCTGCGCCCGGCACGAAGAACCCGTAACGCTCGGTGCCCCATCCTGTCGACTTTTTTCTGTCGACAGAGTGGGAGAGCACGATGCCAGATTCCCCATCGCGCCCCCGGCTCTAAAATCGTTCTTTGCTCACCCCTGAACAACGCGACCGCGTCGAGATCGTGCTCGTCTCCCCGCGCAATCCGCTCAATATCGGCGCGGTAGCGCGCGCCATGGCCAACTTCGGCTTCGACCGTCTCACCGTCGCCACCGCCTACGATCCTCATTGGCGCGAGGCTAAATCCGCTGTCGGCGCTCCGGATCTACTGCGGAATGCGCGCGAAGTGCGAGAGCATGGCGGAAGCCGTCGCGACCTGCACCTTTGTCGCCGGCACCGGCACGCTGACCCATCGCAAACCTGGGCAGCCGGTGGTCCCGCTGCCCGATTTCAGCCCAATGATCGAGCGCGAGCTGGCCCGCGGCGGGCGTGTGGCGCTCGTCTTCGGACCGGAGAAGCACGGCCTCACGCGCGACGACCTCTCCTTCTGCAACGTGCTCGTCGAAATCCCCACCGACCCACGCCAGCCCTCGATGAACCTTGGCCAGGCCGCCGCCGTCTGCCTTTACGACCTCGCCTGCCGTCCCGCTCACGTCAGCGCGATCAGCGCGCCGGAGACATCCGCCGCGACCTCCCTGCAGCTCGACCGCCTCGCCCATCTCATTGAAGAGACGATGACGGCCTCGGAGTACTCGCCGCGGGTCATGCACGACGCCAATCGCCACGATCTGCGCGTGCTGCTGCGCCGCCTCGGCCCCTCCCCGCAAGACACGCGCCGCATCATGGGCCTCTTCCGCCGAATCCTGTGGCGGCTTAAACGCGACTCGACGCATCCATCCTATGGCCGCCCTATCGTGAACGCTGGCCCATCGCGAGGCGGCACTGTCAGTTCATGCAATCGGACCGATTTCCTGTTAGAGTGGCCTCGACAAAAACTCTCATGATCAGACGCCCTCTCAATCCCGCGATCTGCCGTTCGCTTCTCGCCCTAACCGCAATGATTGCCGCCGCCGGCGTTGCGCGCACAGCAACCTGAGACGCCGCAGAAGCCCCAGGCGCAGCAGCCCGATTCGCAGCCTGCCTTGCAGCAGCAATCCGGCCCTCCGCTGCTGCCCGCGCCCTCCGCCGTTCCCAAGCCGGCAGCGCCAAAGCCCTTCAATCTCAGCCCGGCCGAGCAGGGCAAGGACGCCCCCGCCGTCAATGAGAACGAGCTGCGTCAGCAACTGCTCGGCAAGACCTTCTATCTCCGCACCGGCTATCTCGACAACACGCTGCACTTCGATGACAAGGGCAAGCTCGACGGCAATTCGCCCAAGGCCCCCTACACGCTGAGCCTCGTCGAGATCACCCATGTGCGTCTTGAAAAACACAAGCTCGAGATCGAAGGCGTGCGCTACGGACTGCATTTTCTGGGCGCTTCTGCCACCGAGGAGCAGGGCGCTGCCGTTGACCGCGTGAAGCTCACCACCAAGAAAAAGCCGCTGATCATCACCATCGACCGTGAAGAGGTGGAGAAGCCGAAAAAGGAAAAGCAAAAGAAAGAAAAGCACCCCGGGCCGCAGTCCGCGGAAGCCTCCGCAGCGGCCGCTACCGTAGCCCCCAAACCGGACGCCGAATCGGGTCACCATCATGCGGTCACGGAATCTGAAGCAACCTCCAACCTTGAGCTCGCGCAGGCGCTGGACACCGTGTTCGCCGCGGGCATCGACGATCGCATGATCGCCACGCTGCCCGACTACTGGAAGTTGTTCTATGAATCCAGCGCCGAACATCGGGCCTACAAGCCTGCCGACGGCGCTGTCCTGCGCCAGGGTGACGTCGATCGGAAGGCGAAGCTCATCTCGGCCATCGATCCGCCGTCCAATGAGTTCGCCCAGAAGAACGGCGTCGCGGGCATCGCCATGTATCACGTGGTGGTCGGCACGGACGGCAAGGCGCGCGAGATCGCGGTCGGCCGGCCCATCGGCTTCGGGCTCGATGAAAACGCGGTCCAGTCCATCCAGCAGGCGAAATTCGAGCCGGCGGTGAAAGGCGGTCAGCCCGTCCCCGTGACGCTCGATCTGCTGGTGCAGTTCCGTATCTATTCCAAGCTCACCGCGGAGACGTCGAAGCAGCCCGCCGCTGCAGCGGCGCAGCCGAACAAACCCATACTGCCCGGGCCGTACACGGCCAATGCGCCGCGTCCGGAGCCGGCGGCGCCGGATGCCGCGCAACCGGCTGCGCAGCAGGACACAGCGCCGCAGCCTGCACCAGCGCCCGCACCTTCGTCCGACACCCCGCCGCAACCAGCGCCGCCGGCCCAGCCCGGCGCCGCAGCCCCAGTAGAAGAGAACAGAGACCAGCCCTGTTTTCTAATCCCTAATCCCTAAGCCCTAATCCCCGTCGCAGGCTGATGCCTGCGACTACACCGGCTGCCACAACTCCACGCGGTTTCCCTCGGGATCCCAGATCCACGCAAAGCGCCCATACGACTCATCCTGGCGTTTCGGATCGATCCGCACCTCGGCAGCCGCAAGCTCTTCCAGCAGAGCATCCAGATCGTCCACGCGGAAATTCAGCATGCACTGCTGCGGCCCGTCGCCGAAGTACTTGGTCGTCTCCGGAAAATGAGAGAACATCGTCATACCCATCGACTCGGGCCCGTCGAAGCTAAGCCCGTAACCGGAATTCGTAATACCCAGATGAAGCGCATACCAGGCCGCCAGCGCTTTCGGATCACGCGCTTTCAGAAAAACTCCGCCAAATCCCACTGCCTTTGCCATTTGATCCGCCTCTCTTACTCTTCGTGCTGCAGCACTTCCTCAAGCTTGGGTTTATGCTTCGCCTGCCGCCCGGTGCGCGGCTTGTCGTCGATGGCGTGCGCCGGCTTCGGCTGCCCCACGCGTTCCCGCGCATTGGCCTTCACCGCCTTCGCCGCTGAAAACTTCTCCTGCTTCTTCTTCGCCACTGATCTCTACCCTGATTCTCTGTTCTCTGATCTCTGTTCTCTGTCCCTTGCCATTCCAAACCTTAAGGTCGAGTATGGAATAGAACTCGCCGCACGGGAAGTCCCCGGCGGCGATTCACCGGAGACGATGGGACCATGGAAGAGCGTGATTTCTTTATCGAGACGACCGAGCAGCGTACGCACACTCTCACCTGCCCCAAGTGCGGCCAGAGCGGAGAGTACAAAGTCACCTGGGTAGTCCGCCGCAAGCGGCCCCAGTTGCCGCGCCACGCCGACGAGCGCGACCGCGCCAAGTTCGCCAAGGCGCAGTCTTACATGGTGCGCCGCGACGACAAGCTCGGCTGCGTGAACATCCGCTGCCGTAAGCCCTTCGAGATCAGCTCCCTGCAGACTCTGGCATTCCTGCAGGACTGATCCGCAGAGAACGCGTCTCGTCTGGCGCTTCACCCCCCGCATATGATTGAATCGAAAGTGGACGCAGCCGCTCCGGAATCTCACCGGCTCGGCCCCGCAAGGAGATAGATACCTCATGCCGAATCCCCTGCTTCCCCCGGAAGAGCGCAACCTGACCCCTGACCAGGTGGAGGCCCTCGACAAGCGCCGCGAGCTGGGCCACACGTTTCTCGTCATCGCCGGCCAGTTCGCCACCATTGCCACGGTTCTGCTGCTGTGGGTGGGCCAGGACCTGAGCTATTCGCCCGGTTGGAAGCACCCCATGGCCTACTACTTCGCCCTCGCCTGCGCCCTGATTGCAGGCTTTGGCATCACTGGCATGGCCCTGCGCCGCGGCACCCCCCGCATCGACTAAGCTCTTCCCTTTTTGCCGCATCCAACCGCGCTGTTTGGTATATCCCGCAGGCAGCCGGTTGGACTCCCTTTCTCACTCGGCCTTCTCCCCCTCCCGGCTCCCGCTTGGGCGTCGCGACAAAAAGAATAATCTGATATCAGCGGATGGCTTCTCTTTCCACGACTCCGGCGGAAACTGGCACGGCACGGCTCACCGATAGTCACGGGCGAGTCATTCACGATCTCCGCGTCTCCATCACAGACCGCTGCAACTACAAGTGCGTCTATTGCCGCACCGGCCAAGTCGGCGCCCAGTTCGCCGAGCTCAAAATCGAGGAATACCTCCGCCTCATCAGCCTCTTCGTCTCGCTCGGCATCACCAAGGTTCGACTCACCGGCGGCGAGCCGCTGCTGCGCCACGGCCTGCTCGAGCTGGTCCGCGAACTGGCGACGATGCGCACCATCTACGGCGACCCGCTCAGCCTGGCGCTCACCACCAACGGCCACCTGCTTGACTCCCTCGCCCAGCCATTGAAGGATGCAGGTCTGCATCGCGTCACCGTCAGCATGGACGCCGTGGACGAGCCCGTCTTCGAGCGCATCACCCGCGTGCCTGGCAGCTTCAACGCTGTCCTGCGCGGCGTGCGCGCGGCAAAGGAAGCCGGCCTTGAACCCGTCAAGATTAACTGCGTCCTGCTCCGCGGATTCAACGACCACCAGATCGAGGCCTTTGCCGAGTTCGCTCGCCGCGAAGAAGTAATCGTCCGCTTTATTGAATTCATGCCGCTCGAAGAAGACCGCCTGTGGTCGCCGGAGATCGTCGTCTCCCTGCGCGAGATTGTCGACCGCATACAGCGGGTTCTACCGCTGGTCGAGCTGCCCCCCAACGAAGCCAGCGAGACCGCCCGCCGCTATACGTTCTCCGACGGCCGCGGCGAGATCGGCATCATTGCGCCCGTCACCCAGGCCTTCTGCGGAGCCTGCAGCCGTGTCCGCCTCACTTCTGACGGAAAGATCCGCACTTGTCTCTTCTCCCAGGCCGAGCACGATCTGTACGGCTTGATGGGAGCCGGCGCAGGCGACGCAGAACTGCGCAGCTACATAACTCGTACGGTCCAAGGCAAAGAGGCCCGCCATCACATCGGCGAACCCGGCTTTCTGAAGCCTTCACGATCCATGGTTCACATAGGCGGGTAACTAGTCGAGTTATTACGCATCTTTTCACAGCATCCAAGGCTTGAAGTAGTACCTTAAGCTTCAGGAACAAAACCACTGTATATGTGGCAGAATTGATTTCACTCCTCCCCTGATCTGGCGTTTTGATGGCACAAGATACGGAAATCCGCATCCCTCTGGATGACCTGCTGGTCTTCCATCGCCTGGCGCGTTCCCTTACCTCCAGCTTCGATCTCGACACCATTCTGCGCACCATCCTCGATCACATGGAGCGCATGATCGACGCCGAGCTGTGGACCCTGCTCATGCTCGACGAACCGAAGCAGGAGCTCTACTACGCCATTGCCGCCGGCGGCGAAGAGACCGCTCTGCGCGACCTGCGCGTGAAAGTCGGCGAAGGCGTGGCCGGCTGGGTGGCCCAGCACGGAGAGACCCTCATCGTGCCGGAGACGATGAACGATCCCCGCCTCGAATCCCCCAATCCCACCAAGCTGCGCAAAGTGCGCTCGGTCATCGCGCTGCCCCTGCGCGGCCGCACCGGCACCCTCGGCGTCATTGAGATCCTCAACCCCCGCGCCGGCCAGCTCAACGACTACACCATCGCCTTCCTGCACATCCTGGCCGACCACGCCGCCATCGCCATTGAGAATGCCAACGACGTCGCGCGCATCCAGCAGCTCACCATTACGGACGACACCACCGGCCTCCACAACGTCCGCCATCTCTACGACGTCCTTGCGCGGGAACTCGTCCGCAGCACGCGGAAGAAACTGCCGCTCAGCCTGGCCTTCCTCGATCTGGACCGCTTCAAGAATGTGAATGACGTGCACGGCCACCTGATCGGAAGCGAACTGCTGGCCAAGACCGGCGAACGTCTGCAACAGCTCAGCCGCCCTAAAGACGTCTGCTTCCGCTACGGCGGCGATGAATTCGTGATCCTGATGCCGGAAACCGGCGCAGCCGAGGCCCTGACTCAGGCGCGCACGCTGCTGCAGACACTGATGGCAACGGAATTCCAGATGAAGACCGGCCTGAAACTGCATGTCAGCGCCAGCATCGGCGTCTCCACCTGCCCCCGCGACGGCACCGCCATCCACACCGTCATCGGCGCGGCTGACAGCCGCATGTACGACGTGAAGACCAACGGCCGCGGCAACGTCCGCGGAGCCTAGCCCCCGCCGTCCAACTCCGCGTCGCTTTTCCCTTTGCTTTTCCTTCTGTTATTCCCCCAGGGAATCTGCTGTTCGTCGCTGTCGCTCCGTGCCCCATCCTGTCGACTTCTTTCTTTCTGTCGACAGGGTGGGAAACCACGAACCTCTCCCCGCCGGGTGCCCCGGTCCCTCGCTTTTGGGGACCGGGGAAGGACCTGAGCGTCGCCACCGGACCTTGGCGGTCTCGGATTAAACCGTGACCGCCATCACTGCCAGCCCCAACAACCGTGCTATTGTCTCAATAGGCTCTCGGAGAAATCCGGGGGCTTTTGCCGTTTCAGGGTGGTGGGGACCCCCACCCCCCCCCATGGCCGCACCAAAAATGGTGCAAAACCCGTGAAAAGCCGGCTATCCCGGGATCGGTGGCCCCCCACCCCCCCCGGACACGCACCAGAAATGGTGCAGATCTTGATCGGACGCTGTTTAACCGGAAGGAATCCCTTTGTGGACCGCCATCACAACCCGGACACTCAGCACGGAACCATCCCCGTCTCCTCCCACGGAGACACCAAGGGAGTTTGCCCTTCGCGGCCGGCACACCCCCACCCCCCCAGGCCCCGCACCAAACTGGTGCAGATCCGTTCAACCTCACCTGTCCGGAGGCCGATGGGCACCCCCACCCCCTCCCCTGAACTCAAGACAGGGACCGGAGGGATATATCCAATAACTATATTTTAATGAACAACATACTGGATATTACGAGTCCGTATAATCAAATACCAATTTGATAACACGAATACCGCAGCCGCCAGCCCTTTTTCCCTTCTTTCCCTTGGTCTCTTTCCCTCGGTCCCTTGGCTATTCACTGTCCTTCTTCCCGCCTTCCGCCAGCCTCTCCAACTGATTCCGCCAGTCCAGCGAGTCCACAAACGGCCTCGACTCCCGCCACCCCGGCTCGACGATCACATGCAGTTCCAGATACACGCGCGTTCCCAGCAGCGACTCAATCTGCTTCCGCGCGCCCGTCCCAATCTCCTTGAGCTTCGACCCGCCTTTGCCGATCAGGATCGCCTTCTGCCCATCGCGCTCGCAGTAGATCGCCGCCGCAATCCGCGTCAGTGGCAGCCTCTGCGGCGGCCCCTTCTTCTTCTTCGGACCCCCTTCGGGCTCCGCGGGAGGCTCCTCGAACCGCTCGATCACCACCGCCGCCGCGTAGGGAACCTCTTCGCCGGTATCGACGAGGATGCGCTCCCGGATCAGCTCCGCCACCATGAACCGCGTGGGCTGGTCGGTGTACTGGTCGGTGGGGAAGTACCGCTCGCCCTCGGGGAGCTTCAGGACGATCTTGGCCAGCAGCCGGTCGAGCCCGTCCTTCTTGCGCGCGCTCACCGGAATCACCTCGGCGAAGTTGTACTGCTTCATCAGGGCATCGATCATGGGCAGCAACTTATCCTTGGGCACCAGGTCGATCTTGGTCAGCACCAGGAAGACCGGGCAATCAAGCTTCCGCACCAGCCCGAACAGAAACTCATCCTCGCTCGCCCACGACTGCCTCTTCTCTCTCTTCGGAGCTTTGTCATCCGGAGCGGAGCTCGCCGCAGCGACCGCAGCCGAAGGATCTGGGGTTGCGTCTCCTGTTCCCTCGTTCCCTTGTTCCCTCGTTCCCTGCAGTTCTGTTCCCTGTTCCCTGTTCCCTGTTGCCTGTTTTTCCGTTCCCTGTTCTTGCAGCCCCATCCGCCGCGACGCGTCCACCAGCACCAAAACCACATCCCGCGTCTCCAGCGCCTCGTACACCTCCTGCAGCATGCGCCGGTCGAGATGGGTCCCCGGCTTGTGCACGCCCGGCGTGTCCACAAATACGATCTGCGCGGCAGGGTGCGCGTCCTGCTTTTTTCCCTTACGCGCCGCCACCTCCACCACGCCGAGGATGCGGTTGCGCGTGGTCTGGGGCTTGGCCGTGACAATGGCCACTTTCTCGCCCGTCAGCGCGTTCAGCAGGGTGCTCTTGCCCACATTGGGCCGGCCCAGGATGGCTACAAATCCACTTCGCAAAGTCGTCTCCGTTCTCTTCCATTATCAGGGAATCCACACCAACACGGCGCTAACATAAACCATGGTTCCCCCAACCATCCCCGAAGGCCGCACGGAGCGCCTGCTTCTGCGCCCGCTCTCGCTCGAAGATGCCCCGCAGGTCCAGCGCCTCTTCCCGAAGTGGAAGGTCGTCAAATACCTGGCCTCCAAAGTCCCCTGGCCCTACCCGCCCGACGGCGCCGAGCAGTTTATCCGCGACGCCGCCCTGCCGCAGATGGAGAGCGGGGAAGCCTGGTACTGGACCCTCCGTCTCTCGACCGATCCCGGCCAGCTCATGGGACTCATCAGCCTCACCCTCGGTGACGACGAAAACCGCGGCTTCTGGCTTGACCCTGCCCGCCGCGGCCACGGCTACATGACGGAGGCCTGCGTCTGGGCCAACGACTTCTGGTTCGACACCCTGGGTCAGCCCCGCCTCCGCGTCCCCAAGGCCGTCGCCAACCGTGCCTCCCGCCGCATCTCCCAGCAAATGGGCATGCACGTTATCCGGCTTGAAACCCGCGACTACGTCAGCGGCCGCTTGCCCTCTGAAATCTGGGAGATAACCGCCGACGAGTGGCAGGCCTGGAAGCTCCGTTTCCCCTCCGGAATTGACCTCAAACCCAAGTCGGGCGCCAAGTCGCGTCAAGCCCCTTCCACTGCGAAAAAGCGCACCTCGCCCGCGCCCAGTCCCCTCTGACCTCCCCATCTTCCCCTTTCGCTGCGATTTCTTGGCTGCCGAACCCGACCGCATTTAGCATGGAAGAATGCACCCGTAGGCCCCGAGTCTTTCAGTGCAGGCTGGTGTTTTTCAGAACCTCAAAGTCCAGTCAGAAAGTCCCTTCATGGGGAGGAGTTTAATTTGAGCGACCGTTTCCTATTTACTTCGGAGTCCGTCACCGAAGGACATCCCGACAAAATTGCAGATCAAGTCTCCGACGCGATTCTGGACGCCTGCCTCGAGCAGGATCCTTATAGCCGCGTCGCCGCCGAGACGCTCACTGCCACCGGCCTCGTCGTGATCGCCGGCGAAATCACCACCAAGGCCTACGTTGACTTCCAGTCGCTGGTTCGCGGCGTGGTGCAGTCCATCGGCTACGACAACGCCACGTACGGTTTCGACTCGAACACCTGCGCCGTGATCTCCAGCATCAACAAGCAGTCGGGCGACATTGCCCAGGGCGTGGACACCGGCGGCGCCGGCGACCAGGGCATGATGTTCGGCTACGCAGCCAATGAGACTCCCGAGCTGATGCCTGCCCCCATTGCGCTGGCTCACAAGCTCTGCCGCCGCCTCACTGAGGTCCGCAAGTCCGGCAAGCTGGCTTACCTGCGCCCCGACGGCAAGAGCCAGGTCACGGTCGAGTACGACGAGAACCGCAAGCCCCTCCGCGTCGACGCCGTGGTCATCTCCTCGCAGCACTCTGAGACCGTCAGCCACGAGGAACTGTACGCCGACATCCTCAAGCACGTCATCCAGCACGAGATCCCGGCGGAGTGGCTCGACGAGAACACCAAGTACCACATCAATCCCACCGGCCGCTTCGTCATCGGCGGGCCTATGGGCGACACCGGCCTCACCGGCCGCAAGATCATCGTCGACACCTACGGCGGCGCGGGCCGTCACGGCGGCGGCGCCTTCAGTGGCAAGGATCCGACAAAGGTTGATCGCTCCGCTGCCTACATGGCGCGCTACATCGCAAAGAACATCGTGGCCGCCGGCCTGGCCGACCGCTGCGAGGTCCAGCTCGCCTACGCCATCGGTGTGGTCGAGCCCGTCAGCGTGCTGGTCGAAACCTTTGGCACCAGCAAGCTCACGGGGCCGGAGCTGACCGCCCTTGTCCGCAAGAACTTCTCGCTGACCCCCAAGGGCATCATCGAGCACCTCAAGCTGCGCCGCCCCATCTACCAGAAGACCGCGGCCTACGGCCACTTCGGCCGCAACGATGCGGACTTCACCTGGGAAGCCACCGACAAGGCCGCAGCCCTCGCCGAACAGGCCAAGGCCTCAGCCGCCGTCGCCGCCAAGTAACTTCGCAGGTCCATCGCAATCCGAAAGGGACCCGGTCGCCGGGTCCCTTTCCTTTTGGCGCAACAGCGTCTCAACCCATACAATTCCGTTGCAGCCTATCCCTTCCCAAGCGAGAAGACTACGATGCGGACTCGTTTACTCATTGCCTTCCTGATCGGCGCCACCGCCATTGCCTCCGCCCAGCACGAAGGGCCGCACTGGGCGTACGAGGGCAAATACGGCCCCGTGAACTGGGGCAAGATCGATCCCGCCTTCCGCGCCTGCTCCGAGGGGAAGGAACAGTCCCCCATCGACATTCGCGGCGCCCACCTCAATAAGGCTCTCCAGCCCATCGAGTTCCACTACCTCACCGGCGCGGCCACCATCGAGAACAACGGCCACACGGTTCAGGTCACGCCCAATCCCGGCAGCTACATCGTGGCCGGCGGCGTCCGCTATGACCTCATCCAGTTCCACTTCCATCACCCCGCGGAAGAGTCCGTCAAAGGCAAGCTCGACGACATGGATGTGCACCTCGTCCACAAGAGCGCCGACGGCAAGCTCGCCGTGATCGGTGTCCGCTTCCATGAAGATGCCAGCAGCCCCAACGCCCTTCTCGCTACCCTCTGGGCGCAGATGCCTACCAAGGTGGGCCAGAAGAATAATGTAAGCATGGTCAACCCCGGCGGGGTTCTGCCCGGCGACCGCGGCTACTGGACCTTCATGGGCTCGCTCACCACTCCGCCCTGCAGCGAAGGCGTCCGCTGGTTCGTGCTTGAGCAGACCCTGTCTATCAGCCGTGAACAACTGCGCTACTTCGGACAGGTCTACAAGCTCAACTCCCGTCCCATCCAGGACACCCACGGCCGGCGGATCGAAGCCAATCAGTAGCGCAATTTCGGATTGTGGGAACTGTGACGGCCGGGGATGAAGTTTCCTTTACTACTTGTGCGTCGCCAGCTTGCTGTTCAGTAATGCGACCAGCGTCAGGCCTTCGCCTGCCGGCTTCACCGCATGTCCGCGCACAATAGAGGTTGCGGTCAGGGTCTGGGCATAGATGCGTTGATTCGCATCGTTGTCCGGCTCCACCGTTGCGCCCCCCAGGGACACGCCGGCAAAGACTCCCTTCGCCTTGCCATAGGTCAGGACGTCGGCGTCTGTCGCGCTCGCCGCCGTGGCGCCCGGGCCTGCTGCCGCGGTCGCGTCCGTGCCCATCTTGGTCTTCCCCGTCAGAATCTGGGTTACAACCTTCGGATTCATCAGCAGCAGGACGAAGTCAGTGGAAGATCCACCCAGTTGCAGTCCCACGCTGGCGCCGCCGATGGTGAACATCGCAGGAGCAGACCACTTGCCGCTAAAGTTGGCTCCTCCGCGGCACAACAGCGGGCCGCGGCCTCCGCTGCCGCCCACCCCGACTCCAAACTTCTTCACCCCGGGCAGGATCAGAATGCAATCGGCTCTGGCCAACGCGTCCTTCGAGATGCTGTTGCTGTTGACCATGTCCTGCAGCACCAGGTTGGCGTTCCGGATGGTCTCTTCGTCTTTCTGTTTGTCGGCGGCGAACACCGGAGTGCACAGCACAAGGACAAGTGCGGAAGCGACAAACCGCGATAAGACTTCGGTTGTCCGCTTCATGCTCCCTTTACGCGCGGAAAATGTCATGAAAGTTCCTCACCTTTCGAAAATGATGTATTTCTCGGATTTCTGCACAACCAGGCAGCGCGGTAATGGATGCAGAGGAGACTTGCCCGGGGAATAGCAGTGCCGGGCTGGAAGCCTTCAGGAGCGGCTGTGTCTTCGGGAATCGCCGCCGCTCGCTGATTGCTGCAATGGGATCACCCAGCCCGTCGAAGCTCAACTGTATCTTTTGCCAGCCCACGAGATCGGCTGCCGGCCGAACGTCCGCTTGGCTCTTCGGCAGGGGCAGGCGAGTCTTGCTCAGCTTTGCTGGAAGGTGATCTTGAGGCCATCCGGGGAAGGGGCCACAGTCACGCCGGTCAGGTCGCGCACGATGGTGTCCGCGCCTTCCAGTTCCTCGGCCGGATGCGTGAACAGCGTCGCGATCACCGTGCAGCCGGCCGCCTTGCCCGCCGCGACGCCTGACGCCGAATCCTCGAACACCACGGCACTCCTCCGCCGCAACCCCCAGCAGCTCTGCCCCGGCCAGAAACGGCGCCGGATGCGGCTTGCCTTCCTTCACCGCCTCGCCGTGCACAAACTGATCCGGCACCGGAAGCCCCGCCGTCTGCAGCCGCACTTTGGCCAGCCGCTCCGTCGCGCTGGTCACGATGGTCCAGCGGTCATGCGGCAGGCTTTGGAGCAAATCGCTGACCCCCGCCAGCACGATGACGTCGTCCGTGTCCTCGCACTCGAAGTCCTCGAGAATCTCGAGTTCCTTCTCCGCGTCCAGGTCCGGCCTGATCAGCCGCAGGCTGTCGATCGCCCGCCGCCCGTGAATCACGCTGATGGCATACTCCGGATCGACGCCGCGCATGTTGCACCATTTGGTCCAGCTGCGCTCCACTGACCCGATCGACGAGATCAGGATCCCGTCCATGTCGAACAAAACCGCTTTGCAGGTAACCGTAAAAGGGGAGGAAGAGACCGAGCATGCCATGGCTCCATTTTACCGGTGGCTGGCTCATCCCCAGGCAGTGCGCGGCGGGGTAAACGGCGCGGCTACTTCCTTGGCTTCGCGGCCGTTTTCGCAGGCGTCCCAAACGTCAATTTCGCCGGCGTGCCGAATGTCACCGTTGCATCCACGGGAGTCTTGCGGCTGCCGTGCTGCACCTCGGTCTGCTGCAGAGTGATTCCACCGTCTGCCACCGCCGCATCGCCGCTCCAGTGGTCGAAGCGCGTCAGGACCGGCGGCACGCCCGCGCCCGCCACGCTCCCGTGTTGCCACTCGAAATGCATCACGCCCTTGGCCGATTTGCCAAGGTCCGCGTCGGTATACCCCGCGAGCTCCAGCTTGCCGCTGCCGCTCACGGTCCCGCCTGCCCACTTCATCTCCACAAGCTGGCCCAACTGCGCCGGGTTCACATTCGTAAACGACGCCTCGGCCTTGTAGCCGGGCTTGTCCCCGGTCGCAAGGGTCAGCTTTCCGTACAGTGTCCCGCCCAGCACGCCGCCCTGGAACGACGGCACATCCGCGCCGGCCGGCAGCACCTTCAGGGCGGCCGTCACGTTGCTCAGGGTGAAAGGTCCCAGCACCAGCGAATCCGCCGTCACCGTGCCCTCGAGCCGCGGCCATGCGACCGACGAATTCGGCTTGATGCGACTGATGAGCGTCGACAACACCGTGCCCTGCTCGCGTACGCCCAGCAGCGCCGCCTCCGTCGCCGCGGCGTCCAGTTGCGCCGAAGTGAAGCGTGAACTGCGGCGGGCATGTTTCCGGATCCGCGCAGCTCGCCGGTAGCGCGAACGTGGCGCTTCCCTTCACCGGACCGTAAGAGAACTCCACCGAATCCCAGCGCAGCTCTTCGTTTTCCATGTGCAGAGTGGCTGCGGAGATCATCACCGGGTTGGCCAGAAAAGACGCCTTCCAGTTCGCGTTTTTGAGCGCCACAGTTCCGTTGGTCTGGATCGAGCGCGGCGGCGGGGCTGGCCCGTTGGCCGGTGACAGGGCCAGCCGCGTGTCCGGCGGAGGCACCCACGGCCCCTGAGCCGAAAAATCGAGCATGGCCGCGTCGCCCGCCAGTTGCGCCAGCACCGGCTCGGCGTCCGATCCGGTCACGTGCGCGAATTCACGCAGCCGTGGCAGAGCCGCCGTTCCATGCACACCCAGTTCAAAAGCGCCCAGCGCGATCCGCGCGGTCACTGCCAGCGGCGTCGGACCGCCCGCCGGAATCGTCATCGACGTAAACAGCGCCGGCGGCTGACCTGCCTGCTCGGGCGCCGGTTCCAGCGTCATGTTGGCCACCTGGATGGGCCGGCTCAGCGCCTCGCCCGACACGCGCAGACCCGCCACCGTAAAGGAGCCGGTCAGCGGCCCCGGCGCCGCGTGCGGCTGCACGGCATGTCCGCGCCCGACGACTCGCTTCAGTTGAGCGGTAGTTTCTGCCTGCGCCGTGGCCTGCGCAGCGGCGGGATCGTAAGTCATGTGGCCGCTCAAAGACCCAACCGCCTGCAGGCTCGGATCGATACTGTTTCGCATGGTCCGCAGCAGGTCAAGCGCCGCCTGCGCCGGAATGCGATCGAGCTCCACTGTCACCTTGGGCTGCCGGCCGTCGCCGGGAAGGGCACCCGTGATGTGCGCGCGTCCGTCGCCCACCGGGCTGTCGCACACCAGGTTTTCCACGCTGCGGTGGGCATAGCGCAGCGTAAAGCCGCAGGTCGCGTCAAAGTCGATCGGCGCCGCGGGTGCAAATTCCGCGCGATGCACTCCCGCCGCCCGCAGTCGCGTCTGCACCTTCGCGGAATCAGCCGTTCCGTCGAGATGAAGCTCGCCTGTCAGGTCGCCGCGCCAGCCCTGGTCAGAGCTCAACACCAGCCGCGAAAGCTGCCCCAGTTGCGCCTCGCGCCAGTCCACGTCAACGTGCAGAGGCATCTGGCTGAACTGCGGCGCCGGCAGCAGGGTCGCATCCATCCGCACAATCCCGGTATCGGCCAGGTCGAGCGCGACGTCGGTCCGCGCCGGCTGCGCCTTCAGACGCACCCGCCAGTTGCCGTTCGATTCGCGCCACATCGACGCATCGGCGTCCACAAAGGAAAACGGCAGCTTCTCGATTCCGTTCTTGATGTTGATGCGCGAATTCGTGGCCTCAAGATATGGAGGTTGCTGACGGCCCTGGTCCTTCTTGCTGCCCTCCGCCGCGTTGCGAAACAGCGAGTCGAGATTCCACTCGCCATTCGGCATGCGCACCAGGTTCAGGCTGGCCTCGTCCACGCTGATGCGGCTGATCTGCAGCTTGCCCTGCCACAACGACGAGAAACGGATCGCGGCCATCACTTCGTTGGCATGCAGCACCGGCTCCACGCCGTACTGCGGCTCCTCCTGAACGGTGAGGTCGGTCAGCAGAAATCCCGGCCTTGGCAGCAGCCGCAGTTCGATACTCGACAGCCGCACCGGCCGCCCCAGCGCCGCCGCCACCGACTGCGTCACGCGAGCCTTGTAATTGTTCAGGCTGATGTATGGAGGAACAAAAATAAGAGCGAGAAGAACGATGACTGCCCCGAGGGCTAACCACAACTTCGTCTGTCGCTTCCTCGGGCTCTTTAGATGATCGGGCATCGTTTTTTATCGTAATTGATCGATCAACAGGCGCATCAACCACAAAGGGCAGAGACGGCTTCGTCTCTGCCCTTTATCCTGATTTCGTTCCCTGTTGCTCTGTTCCCTGATCTCTGTCTTCAATGCATCAGCTTCAGCGTCCGGCTCCAGCGCGTGTCGCTGAAGAAGTGGAGCGCTACATGCCCCATCCATGCGATCTGGGTGCCGATGCCCGGTTGCTCTAACTGATTATCGGGCGTCTTAAACGACCAGTAATTGAACAGCGGCCGGCCGACGATATTCTCCCGCGGCACAAAACCCCAGTAACGCGAATCCAGCGACCTATGCCGGTTGTCGCCCATCATGAAGTACATGCCGGGAGGAACCACGAGATCGCCATCCTTCACTCGATTGGGGAAGTCGATCGCCCAGGATTCCGGAGTCGCTCCCGGTTGCGCGACCGGCGGAACGGCCGGAAACTCATCCAGGAACACCGGATCATCCGTCGCGGCCAGCATCTTGCCGTCCTTAGGCAGAGGCTGCGCCACTCCGTTGATGTACACCACGCCTTCGTGCAGATGAATGTGATCTCCCGGCACGCCGATGCAGCGCTTCACCAGGTGGAGATACTGGTACTCTCCGTTTACCTCGTCCATCACCGGCTTGAGGAAGACCACGATGTCGTTCCGCTTTGGGATCGCGATAATGCACCAGCGGCATCCACTTGGCTGGGTGGCGCCAGCGTGATCCGGTCCACCAGCAGGTGGTCGCCGATCAGCAGCGTATCCTCCATCGACCCCGATGGAATCACGAAGTTCTGCCCCAGAAACGTGAGGATGAACAGTCCCACGACGAGCACCGAGCAGATGCTGGCAATGGCTTCAAAAGGAGTCTCTTCGACGTGCTTGGAGGCGGGTTCCGTGGCAGGCGTCTCGGTGGCGGTCGCCATATTCTTCTTATTCATCCTCTAGCTCGTTGTCTCATTTCGACAGTACGGCTCCCGCGTGGCATCAGTTCACTGACACACTGAAAACCGTGACCTGAAAACTTGGCTGTTCAATGCACCACGTGGAAGATTCTCTTCCAGCGCGCGAACCCCGCGAGTCGGGCCGAAAGTTCCCTGTCGTGTCCGAGTCTATCATCCGACCGCCTGTTGACATCGGTGGTCGACGGCCGCTCCAGAGAGAAGTAAATCACCAGCGGCCGAGCGATAATCGCCTGCCGCGGAACCAGTCCCCAGAAGCGCGAATCCTGCACTGTGGTTGCGGTTGTCGCCCAGCATGAAGTACATGCCCGGCGGCACCACCAGCTCGCCGTTCTGTGTCAGCTTTGGAATCTCCCGCCACCAGTCCGGTCGATGAATCGGCAAGTCCGTATAGACGCGCGCGGGAAAGTTGTCGCGGAAGCGGTCAGCGGGCGCCGGCTCAAAGGCCGCATAGGGCTCGTTCCAGCGTGACCCCATTCACCTCGACCCGCCCGCCTTCCATGCGGATGCGATCACCCGGGAATGCCGATGACGCGCTTGATCAGAAAGGGTGAGCGGGTCTGGGATGGTGGAAGACGCACGATATCCCCGCGCTCCACATCGCGGTAGGGCAGAATCGTCCGGGCCAGCCGCGTCTCCAGGCTGTTCGGATCGCCCGCCGGCGCAAAGATCTGCTTGTTCACCAGCAGAAAATCGCCCACCAGCAGCGTGTGCTCCATGCTTTCGCTGGGAATCAGGAACGGCTGCAGAACAAAGGTCAGCAGAAACAAAGCCACCACCACCGTGCGCAGCATCGACGCAAACGCTTCAGGCACCGTGGGCAGATGCACCATCAGATGTGCCAGGGCTTGGTGCGGGACATGCTCGGTCCGGCTGAACCGTCTGCTCCGCGGGTTGGCCGGTCACCGGGGCGGGACTGCTCATTCTGCTGCTGACTCCTCTACTGCCTGCTGCACCGCGCTCGTGGCAGCCTCGGGTGCGCGTCTTGTTCAATCGCGCCAAAGCCCTTCGCGCCGCATCCTGCTCCGCGTGCTTCTTCGTGCTTCCCAGGCCGCGCGCCAGCGGCTTGCCCGGCTCGCCTTCCGCGGGCTTGAGCCGCACCTCCACCAGGAACCGCTTGCGGTGGTCGGGGCCGCTCTCACTCTTAACTTTGTACACCGGCGCTCCCAGGCGCGCACCCTGCAGATGCTCCTGAAGCGCCGATTTGTAGTTGCCCAGCGCCGCGCCGGAGCGCAGTTCCTTCGCCAGTTGCTCGGCTGCCTCGCCCAGTCACATGCCGCCGCACAAACTGCCGTACCGGCTCCAGGCCCCCGTCGAGAAACATCGCCCCCAGCACGGCTTCCATGGTGTTCGAAAGCACCGTATTCTTGCGCCGAAGCCCGCTTCGATCTTCGCCCCGGCTCAGCCGCAGATGCTTGCCCAGTTCCAGCGCCGCGGCCACCTCGGCCATGTGCTGACGGCTTACCAGTTGAGCCCGCACCCGGGTCAGTTCGCCCTCCCGCCACTCCGGATGCTTGAGAAACATTGCCTCGCCCACCGCCAGCCCCAGCACCGCATCCCCCAGAAACTCGAGCCGCTCATTATCGCGCGAGTCGCCCCGTCCCCATCCTGCTGATGTCTGCTCGTTCGCCAGCGAGCGGTGGGTCAGCGCGCGCACCAGCAGATCAGGGTTCGTGAAGCTGTACCCGATAGCCGATTCCAATTCGCCCAAATTTGCTTGCACGTAAGCCCCGGTCAGTGGTCCTAAACCCATTGTGCGGCATTTCTGTCCGGTTGATGTCTGCGCCTGAGTGTCTGCTCTGTCAAGGAGGACCACAACCTGCACACGCAAGGCCCAATTCAAATTGGGAACTCCCGCTTGTACAGCTATTAGACGCCGCTTGCTGATCCGCCGGTTCTGCCAAACTGCGCTCAAGCCTTATTGCGGTTTCGCCGCCGGCTGGCCTTGCACCGCGCCAGGCGTCGCCGACGCGCTCCCGGCATCATCCGAGTCATCCTCGCTGCAGGAATGGCCCTTACCGAATACGCCGCCTTCATTCCGCGCTCGGCCGCCAGCCGCGTATCCTGCTGGCCATCGCGGTTTTCGAGCGCCAGCCTGTACTCCGTGACTGCCTGGTCGCGCTTGCAGTCCAGATCCAGCATTCGGCCCAGGTAAATATGCGACCACGCAATCAGCCGCGGATCCTTGCTGGTCGCCAGGGTTGTCTGGAAGCGCGATAACTGCCTCACCCGGCATGCCCGGTCATGGCGGCGACGCGCGCCAGAACGAAGTTCGCGCGGGCCGCATCCGCCACTGCCTGCAGGCTGTCTGACCGCTCGGCAAGATACTGCCGCGCCAGGGCGCTCGCTCCGATCACATCTCCAGCCTGCAGCCTGGCCTCCGCCAGGTCCAGCCCCTCCAGCTTCTTCGGCTTGGGCCGCGTCAGCACGTCCTCGTCCGCCTGCTGGTCAAACTCGGTCTGGCGCGCCCGGTGCACCTGCTGATCCACGTCCATCGAGTACACCATCTCGCCGATCGTGTCTCGCAGGCTGGCCGGGTCGTGTTCAAACTGGATCAATTGCTCGTAAAAATACTGCGTCAGCACGAAGCCCTGCGTCATGTCGTGCTGCACTGCGGCCAGGCGCACCGTATCCTGCTTCTGCTGCACCACCTGCCGCTCGTGCTCGTATCTTGGGCATCTGGCTGCGATCCACGCCGGACGGCACCTTGTAGTCCGGAATGCCGGTGTCCATGGTGCGCGCCTCAATCGCCTTGATCAGGCATTCCACCGTCAGCGGCACCGTGTCCGAGCGATAACGGAACTCCAGCGGCGCCTCGCGAATCTCCTTCAAAATCGGCTGCGTGCGGTCGATCGCGTTGGCGCGCGCATAGAGCAGCGGCTCGATCAGGTAGTGCAGATAGACGTGCCGCACGTCGCTCATGCGGATCTTGCCGTTCTCCGGCGACAAGCACCACGACGTAATCCGTGCCGTAGATGCGGGCGTTCACGGTGCGCGGGTTCAGCATCGGCTCCACCACCACCACGAACCGCCGGCCCGTATAGGTCTCCGCCGGCTTCTTGAGATAGAGATCGCTGTTCACGATCATCTTCGAAAGAGAGTCGTGGAACTGATCGATCTCTTCGTCGTAGGTGCGGTGCGTGGCCAGCCAGATTCCGTGCAGATCGGTGGCCTGGACAAAGGTGCGCAACAGAGGCAGAATCTCCGACACCGACACTGCGTCCGGCGGCATCTCCGTCAGCTCCACTGAGGTCTCCAGTTCCGGCGGAGGCGTGAGGTAAAGAGCCAGCGAAATGTACTGCGCAATGTCGCGCACCGTGCCGGTCATGCGGTGCTGGGCGATATAGAGGCAGACCTTGTCGCGGGCGTTCCGCGCGTCCTCGCTCCTGGTGAACGCCTGGTTCAGCTCCTCGCGCACCTTGGCGCGGATCGGCGCGCTCTCTTCGAGCCCCTCGTCGTATCCGCAGGCGTTCAGCGCCGACGCCATCAGGAACAGCGGCTCCGAGGTGACCAGGGAAACGGTCGGCCCCGCGGGATCCACCAGCGACGGTGCCTTCTCCTGCTGCGCCGGGTTGGGTGTCGACGACGATGAGGAAGACTGCTGCTGGCTGGACTGGGCCGCGACAGAAACCGTAAACAGACCCGCGCACGCGAGCGCGGTGAAAAGACGAAACGGAAGCGACATGAAATGAACCCTGCCTGAATGGTAGTTAGACTACCCGGCAGGGTCAAACGTCAGATCAATTGGTGGCTTCGCCGACCTAGCCCCGAACGGAAACGCCCGAGAACGACAGAACGGCGATGCCGCGCACCGGCTGGCCCCAGAACCTGGCCGGCGTAAAGACCGACTGCAGCAGCAGATTCTCGACCTCGGACCGCGTGCCGCATCGTTCGGACCCGAGATGATGTTGAAGTCGTAAACCCGCCCGGAATCATTGATATACGCCTCGACCACGACCGGCCCCGGAAACGCCGCCATATCGTTGTCGCCCGTGCCCGCAACCGAATAGATCAGCCGCGGAGCAGTCGCCGCGCCCAGCGGCTCGTCGCCGGCCTGCGCCGTCTGCGGCTTGGCAACGATTCCCACCAGCACCGCAACGGTTCCGATCAGCAGCACCGCCGATGCAAATCCCGCCGCAGCCTGCAGCAGGAATGGGCCAACGGTGTTCCGCCAAGCCAGACTCCAGGCCTGCAAAGGGCTTTTGGCCCGGCGAGCGCGCTCCTGGCTCACCGCCACGCGAATGCGCAGCGCCAGATCCGCAGGCTCGGGAACCGGGCCCAACGCCGCCAATGCGGACTGAGACATCCGCAGGGAGTTCCACTCCGACTCACAACTGGAACAGGAATCGATATGCGCGGCCACGGATTGCATCTCCAATCCGGTCAGCCGGCCATCGAGATACTCAGAGAACTTTGCCTGGAAATCACTGCAGCCGTTCATCTTGCCTCCTCTCCAAGGGGCAAACCGGGCATTGTGCGCGCAGGTGCATGCTCTTCCCGCCGAGCCGTCAGAATCGCCTTCAGGCAGGCGCGTCCACGCACCAGCCGCGATTTCACGGTTCCCAGGTTCACGCCCTGCATCTCAGCCACTTCTTCGTACACAAAGCCCTCAATATCGCGCAGGATCAGGGTGGTTCGGAACGGTTCAGGCACCTTGGCCAGCGCAGCTTCTACTCGAGCCCGAGTTCTCCGCATGCACAGCAGCGTCGAACGGCGATTCGGACGGATCGACCAGCATCTCTTTCAGCCGAATAGGAGATGATGTGTCCCCGTCGTTGATCTCCTGTTCAATCGGAACTTCCTGCTGGCAGTGACGCATCCACCAGCGCCGCTGGTTCGAGGCTTCGCGCAGCGCAATGCGGTAAATCCACGTGCGCAGCGACGATTCCCCATGGAAACTGCCCACGCCGCGAAACACCTTCACGAATACTTCCTGGGTCAGGTCCGCGGCGTCGGCCCGGTTCTGCACCGTGCGAGCCAGAAGCGAGTAAATCGGCTGATGGTAGCGCGCGATAAGCCACGAAAACGCATCTTCGGAGCCGGCCCGCAACTCGGCGAGAGAGTTCCGCCTCCTCCGATTGAATCGTCAGCGCGCTGGCGATATTGCCCATGGTGAGATCCGCCTGCAAACCAGTGTCCCCCCACCTTACCGCAATTCACGCATGTTTGGCATCCGACGCATCGGAACTGCCTTGTTGCGTGCCTTGCTGCCACTCTGCCCGAGCACCCCGCAACTGCTCTCTCGGGGATTTCACTGCCTCTGAGTTCCAGGAGTCTTGTAGTTGTAGCTCCCGGAGACTCAGTTCATTGGTGGGACAGGAGATCCGCTGGTTTGCCTGATGTTCCTGCCCCTTATTCTCTTAGACACCGGAAGGGGGCTAAAGTGTTCCCGGTCACGGTTGAATGTTCATCTTCATGCGCAATGCGGGAAGGGAGCCTGAATCCGGCTCTCACCCGCCCCGTAGATTGACGAAAGCGCCTCCACAGGCGAGAATAGGAATTGTTGCAACCCCCTATGTGGGCCTGTGGCGCAGCTGGGAGCGCGCTTCCATGGCATGGAAGAGGTCATCGGTTCGATCCCGATCAGGTCCACCAAATCCCTCCCTATCTTTCAGATTTTGGTGTCCTGACCGAGCTCAGTGACGCGCCGGGCGCTTCGCGCCCGCCAGCGGACCTTGCTTCGCTATGTAATCAGATGTAAATGGAGGTAACCAGTATGAACCGGCGAGATCTAGGTATAGCCATCTTCGGCGTTGCCGCCGGCATGGCTGCCCCAAGCGCAGGCGCCGCCCCCGCCGAGCAAAATAGCTCGTCGCCGAATGGCATCTCGAGAAACGCCCTTTCCGCCCACTGGCTGCGCCTGCGCAACCTGCAAGTGCATTCGAATTTCGACATCTACCTGATCCCGGCGCACGCGAACTACTGGAGCGCGACCAACAGCGCGCGCCATGTAGCGGCGGTCGATGAAAACGCGCTGGCTAATGGATACTTCTACGTCGAGGCTGTCGGACGTGGCTTGGCAAATATCGCTCTCACCGGTAAAGGCGGAGAGTACCTCAGCGTTCGCATCGAAGTCGTCGACTAAAACGCCGGCCTCGGATCCCGATCAGATCCACCCATAAATTTCCTCTAAGTTCAAATACTTCCACCGGAGCGCCGCCATTCAGGCTGGCGGAGTTGCGCATTGTGGGAGAGAAGACGCGTTGCGGACAACGCCGGTCGCGCCGAAGTGTGTTCAGCCCCCGCCGGCCAATGAACACCTGGTTAAAACCCGCGCAACGCCACCCACCTTAGCATTTTTGACAGTGTTCATACCCGCGCCGACTCTCGATCATCGGCGCTGGCAGCGCGCGGCTGCCAAAACCTCTGTGAACGCTATCACAACCTGCCGGCAGTCATATCAATATCCTGCACCGGATACACCGGAGGAACCCATGAGCGCCATATCGGTTGGACCCCATGAACATACAGAGTCCGCTAAACCAAAATCAGGCCGCACATTATCCGACGAAGAACTTCGCAAAATCCATGCTTATTGGCGCGCCTGCAACTACCTCGCCGCCGGAATGATCTATCTCCGCGACAATCCCCTGCTGCGCGAACCCCTGCAAAAAGACCACATCAAGAGCCGCCTCCTGGGTCATTGGGGAGCGAGCCCCGCCCTCAGCTTTACCTACATTCATCTCAACCGCCTTATTCGGAAGTACGACCTCGACGCCATCTTCATCGCGGGTCCCGGCCACGGCGCCCCCGGAGTGTTCGGCCCCGTCTATCTCGAAGGAACCTACTCCGAAATCTTCCCCAACAAGAGCGAAGACGTTCTGGGAATGAAGACGTTCTTCAAGGAGTTCTCCTTCCCCGGCGGCATCGGAAGCCACTGCACTCCTGAGCTTCCCGGATCCATCCACGAGGGGGGAGAACTGGGTTACAGCCTCTCGCATGGATTCGGTGCGGCCTTCGACAATCCCGATCTGATCGTAGCGGTGGTCGTCGGCGACGGCGAATCTGAAACCGGAGCCCTCGCCACTTCGTGGCATTCGAACAAATATCTGAACCCGGTGCGCGATGGCGCGGTACTGCCCGTCCTCAATCTCAACGGCTACAAGATCAACAACCCCACGCTGCTTGCTCGCATTTCGCATGAAGAGCTCGAAAGCCTCTTCAAGGGCTACGGCTGGACCCCTCACTTTGTCGAAGGCTCCGACCCCGCCGAGATGCACCAGAACATGGCCGCCACCCTCGAGAAGTGCGTCCTCGACATTCGCCAAATCCAGAGCGAAGCCCGCGCCAGCGGCAATCAGCAACGGGCACGCTGGCCCATGATCGTGCTGCGCAGCCCCAAGGGTTGGACCGGCCCCAAGGAAGTCGACGGTCACAAGGTCGAGGGCTTCTGGCGCGCTCATCAGGTCCCGCTGGCCGGCGTGCGCGAGAATCCCGCCCACCTCCAGATCCTCGAAGACTGGCTGCATTCTTACCACGCTGAAGAGCTGTTCGACGAGTCTGGCCGCCTCCTCCCCGAGTTGAAGGAACTGGCGCCTCGCGGAACCCGCCGCATGAGTGCCAATCCGCATGCCAACGGCGGCCTGATCCGCCGGTCACTGCGCCTGCCCGACTTCCGCGACTACGCCATTGAAGTGAAGGAATCCGGCCGGGTCACCGCCGAAAACACCCGCCCTCTCGCCCGCTTCCTCCGCGACATCGTTCGCGAGAATCCGCACAGCTTCCGCGTCTTCTCGCCCGATGAAAACTCATCCAACAAACTCGACGCCATCTACGAAGCCAGCAAGAAACTGTGGCTCGCCGACTATCTGCCCGAGGATGCCGACGGCGGCGAGCTCGCTCCCGACGGCCGCGTCCTCGAAATGCTTTCCGAACACACCCTCGAAGGCTGGCTCGAAGGCTATCTCCTCACCGGACGCCACGGCTTCTTCTCCACCTATGAAGCCTTCGTGCACGTCATCGACTCCATGTTCAACATGCATGCCAAGTGGCTCGCTTCGTCGCTCGAGCAGAAATGGCGTGCGCCCATCTCTTCGCTCAACCTGCTCATCACCTCCACCGTTTGGCGTCAGGACCACAACGGCTTCACCCATCAGGATCCCGGCTTCCTCGATCGTCGTGGTGAACAAGAGTCCCGAGATCTGCCGCATCTACCTGCCGCCCGACGCCAACACGCTGGTCAGCGTCGCCAACCATTGCCTCAGCAGCACCGGCTACATCAACGTCATCGTGTCTGACAAGCAGAAGCACCTGCAGTACATGACCATGGACGAAGCCATCGTCCACTGCACCAAGGGCCTCAGCATCTGGAAGCGAGCCAGCAACGACGAGGACGTGGAACCCGATGTCGTGATGGCCTGCGCCGGCGACATTCCCACCAAAGAATCGCTGGCCGCCGTATGCCTCCTCCGCAAGCACTTCCCGAATCTCAAAATCCGCTTCATCAATGTGGTCGATCTGTACCGTCTGGTCCCCAGCACCGAACACCCGCACGGGCTCACCGATAAAGACTTCGACAGCCTCTTCACCAAAGACAAGCCCATCATCTTCAACTTCCATGGGTATCCCTGGCTGATTCACCGGCTCACTTATCGGCGCACCAATCACAACAACCTGCACGTGCGCGGCTACAAGGAAAAAGGCAACATCAACACGCCCCTCGATCTGGCCATCAAGAACCAGATCGACCGCTTCAGCCTCGCCATGGATGTCATTGACCGCGTCCCATCGCTTCAGACAACCGGTGCACACGCCAAAGAGGCGCTGCGCAACCGGCAGATCGAGTGCATCGATTACGCGTATGAGAACGGCACCGACCTGCCAGAAGTCGACCAATGGATGTGGCCGGCCTGACATCCGGAAGCAGCTTCCGTCGAATGGAAGCTGGACAAGTTGCAAGGCGGGTCTCCGGCCGCATACATACCGTCAAACCTGGCGGCGCGGCCGGGGAAACCTGTTCTCGAAAACCTACAAGGAGAAAGAACGCCGATGACTGAATCGACTGTCGTAAGTTCGCCGTCCCAGAAAGCCAGTGGAACCGCAGCATCCAGCTCGATTCAGATTCCCGACGAGCTCCTCAAACGGTATGGCTGTGGGCCGGTCGGGTTTTCCGGAACCGGCAACGCGCTCTACGACCGCCACCTCTTCTTCGACAACGTCGTCGATGCGTCGGCGCCCGACGCGCGAATGCGTTATGAAGCAGCCGCTCATTCCATCCGCGACGTCCTCTCGCAGCGCTGGGTTCGCACTGAGGACACCTATCATCGCGAAAACGCAAAGCGCGTCTATTACATCTCCATGGAATTCTTAATGGGGCGCTCGCTCGCAAACAACATCCAGAATCTCCTTCTCGATCCGGTGCTCCGCGACGCCATTCAGGCGATGGGCCCCGAATGGTCCAGCCTCCTTGAACAGGAGCCCGACGCGGGCCTTGGCAATGGCGGCCTCGGCCGTCTGGCGGCCTGCTTCCTTGATTCCATGGCGACGCTCCAGCTCCCGGCCATGGGCTATGGCCTGCGTTATGAATACGGCATCTTCAAGCAATTCATCAAAGAAGGATGGCAGGAAGAACAGCCCGATAACTGGCTGCGCCGCGCCGACCCATGGGAGGTCGCCCGCCCCAATGAGGCCGTCGAGGTCAAGCTCAATTGCTCCGTCGAATTGCGCGAAGGCCATCTGCAAGTGCGGCCCGGCGATCCTTCCAGCCTCATCGCCATTCCCTACGATCGCCCCGTCGTGGGTTACGGCGGCGGCAACATCAACACGCTCCGCCTCTGGGCCGCGGCGGCGCCCGACTACTTCGACTTCCACCGGTTCAGCCGCGGCGAGTTCATCGCCGCGCTCACTGACAGCCTCGCCGCCGAGACCATCACCCGCGTCCTTTATCCCGATGACTCCACGCTCCGCGGCGAAGCCCTGCGCTTCCTCCAGGAGTATTTCCTCGTCGCCGCTTCGCTCGCCGATCTCGTGCGGCGCTTCCGGGCCGCCAATGACGACTGGACCGTCTTCCATGAGAAGGTCGCGATCCAACTGAACGATACCCACCCCTCGCTCGCCGTCCCCGAACTGATGCGCCTGCTGCTCGACGACGCGCATCTCGGTTGGGACCGCGCATGGGACATCACGCAAAAAACTCTCGCCTACACCAACCACACGCTGCTCCCTGAAGCTCTCGAGAAGTGGCCGCTGCACTGGTTCGAGTTGCTCATTCCCCGCAACCTCGAAATCATCTACGAAATCAACCACCGCTTCCTCGACTCCGTGCGCCAGCGCTTCCCCGGCGATGAAGACCGCGTGGCGCGCATGAGCCTCATCGACGAGAACGAGCCGCGCCGCATCCGCATGGCCAATCTCGCCATCGTCGGCTCGCACAGCACCAACGGAGTGGCCGCGATTCACTCCCGCCTGCTGCGCACCATGACCGTCAAAGACTTCTCCGACATGTTCCCGGAGCGCTTCAACAACAAGACCAACGGCGTCACCCCGCGCCGCTGGCTGCTCTCGTCGAACCCCGCGCTGGCCACGGTGATCACCGATGCCATCGGCGACCGCTGGATCACCGACCTCAGCGAGTTGCGCAAGCTCACGCCTCTCGCCGATGACTCCGAATTCCGCAAACTCATCCGCGGCGCCAAGCACGATGCCAAGGCGAGCTTCGCCAACTGGCTCCAATCCACCTCCGGCGTCGTCGTCAATCCTGACTCCATCTTCGACAGCCTGGTGAAGCGCATCCATGAGTACAAGCGGCAGTTGCTTGATGCGCTGCGCATCATCATTCTCTACAACCGCCTGCGCGAAAACCCGAATCTCCCCATGCCGCCCCGCACCTTCTTCTTCGCCGGGAAGGCCGCGCCCGCTTACGTTCTCGCCAAGCTGATCATCAAGCTCATCAACAATGTGTCCGCCGTGATCGACAACGACCCAGCTGTCCGCGGCCGTCTCAAGGTGCTCTTCCTGCCCGACTACAGAGTCTCTCTCGCCGAGCGCCTCATCCCCGCCACTGAGGTCTCGAATCAAATCTCCACCGCCGGTTATGAAGCCAGCGGTACCGGCAACATGAAGTTCATGATGAACGGCGCGCTCACCATCGGCACGCGCGACGGAGCCACCATCGAAATGGCGGAAGAGGCCGGCGAAGAAAACTTCTTCCTCTTCGGCCTTACCGCCGAGCAGGTCGCCTCCAACCGCGCCTGGTACAACCCCCAATGGCACTATGACAATGAGCCGGAAACCCGCGCCGCGCTTGACCTGATCTTCTCCGATCACTTCAGCCCCAACGAGCCCGGCATCTTCGCCCCCCTGCGCCAAACGCTTCTCGGCCGCGACTTCTACATGCACCTCGCCGACCTCACCTCGTACCTCGAAGCCGACCAGCGCCTGCTCAACGTCTACGCCGACCCCGATGCATGGACGCGCATGTCCATCCTCAACATCGCCGGCTCCGGAAAGTTCTCTTCCGACCGCACCATCGCCGACTACGCCGCAGACATCTGGAACGCAAAACCCTGCCCCGTCTCATAAGGTTCGGGTAGGTCCGGGCTTCAGCCCTGACATCTACGACTCCAAAGATTGGCGGGCTTTCAGTCCCTGAGGTACCATCGCCCCGTGCCCCATCCTGTCGCCTTTTTTCTGGCGACAGGGTGGGAGACCACAAACCTCAATGCGTCGGAGTGGCGGCAGAGCCGCAGCCAGCCGCACCGCAGGTGCCCCTTTTTCCCTCTTTCCCCGTCCCTCCGCTCTATAATCTGACCTACTTCTCAACCAACCCCCTATGAGCCAGACCAACCCGAGCCTCCACTCAGATACACTGCCACCCCACCGCAGCGAGCGCGGCTTCTGGGCCCTCATCGTCACACAATTCCAGGGCGCCTTCAGTGACAACGTCCTGCGCAATCTCCTGCTCGCCATGGTCGTCGGCATGGGCCTCGACAAAGGCCACCGCGACACCTTCGTCTCCATCGTCACCTTCCTCTTCTCCGTGCCGTTCGTGCTCTTCAGCATGTCCGGCGGCTGGCTCGCCGACCGCTTCAGCAAGCGTCAGGTCACCATCTGGACCAAGGTCATGGAGATCGCCGCCATGGTCGTTGCGACCATCGGACTCGCCGCGCACTCCCAGTCCATCACTCTGCTCGCTCTCGGCCTCGTCGCCACCCAGGCCGCCTTCTTCGGCCCATCCAAATACGGCCTGCTCCCCGAACTCCTTCCCACCCCGCGCCTCTCCTGGGGCAACGGAGTCATCGAACTCGGCACATTCCTCGCCATCATCCTCGGAACCGTCACCGGCGCATCGCTCGCCGAGCACTTTCCCCACCGCGAAATCTACGCCGGATACACCCTCATCGCCCTCGCCTTTCTGGGATTCCTCACCAGCCTCGGCATCGATCGCGTTCCCCCAGCCGCGCCTGAGAAGCGGTTCCGCATCAACTTCGTCGGCGATCTCTGGAAACAAATCGGCATCATGCGCCGCGACCAGGCGCTCTTCCTCGCCGTTCTCGGCAATACCTATTTCTGGTTTCTCGGCTCGCTGCTGTTCGCCACCGTAGTCGTCTACGGCCCTGACGTGCTTCACATCGGCCAGACCAAAACCGGCTATCTCAATGCCGCACTCGCCATAGGCATCGGCATCGGCAGCATGGCCGCCGGCGTCATCAGCGGCAAGAAAATCGAATACGGACTCATCCCCCTCGGCTCCATCGGGATGACCGTGACCGGCATCGTCCTCGGCGCAGTCCACGTCAACACCCTCGGCTCCGCGGTGCTGCTCTCCATCCTCGGCTTCTGGGCCGGCTTCTTCGCCGTTCCCGTCAACGCGCTCATCCAGCACCGGCCCGCGGACGAAGACAAAGGCGGCGTCATCGCCGCCGCCAATCTCCTTTCGTTCATCGGCATCGCACTCTCCTCCGCCGTCTACTACGTCTTCACCCAGTTCATCAATCTCAATCCGAAGGAAGTCATTCTCGCCGCATCCGCCATCACCGGCGCGGGAACCATCTACGTCCTCATCCTCCTGCCCGAGTGGTTCGGCCGCCTCATCCTCTTCTTCCTCACCCACACCATCTACAACCTCAAAGTCCTCGGCCGCGAAAACTTCCCTGAGAAGACCGGCGCACTGCTCGTCTGCAATCACATGTCGTTCGTCGATGCCGCTCTGCTCATCGCATCCACTGACCGGCAGATCCGCTTCCTTATCTACAAGGGCATCTACGACAGCCGCATCGTCAACCCGTTTGCGCGCATGATGAAGGCCATCCCCATCTCCAGCGAGCAGCGCCCGCGCGACATGCTCCGTTCCCTGCGCATCGCAACGGAAGCGCTTCGCAATGATGAAATCGTCTGCATCTTCGCGGAAGGACAGATCACCCGCACCGGCCAGATGCTTCCCTTCCGCCGCGGCCTCGAACGCATCATCAAAGGCGTCGACGCGCCCATCATCCCCGTCAATCTCGACGGCGTATGGGGCAGCATCTTCAGCTTTGAGCGCGGCCGCTTCCTCTGGAAAGTCCCTCGCAAAATCCCCTATCCCGTCACCGTCAGCTTCGGCCGCCCCATGCCGCCCACCTCCACCGCTATTGAAGTCCGCCGCGCCGTGCAGGAGTTGCAAGCCGACGCCTTCTATCAGCGCAAGCGCCGCATGCGCACGCTCGATCGCGCCTTCGTCCGCACCGCGCGCCGCTTCGCTCTCCGCTTCATGATGGCCGACGGCAAAACGCCGCGCGTGAGCTTCTTCTCCGCGCTCACCAAGACCATCTACATCGCGCGCCGCCTGCGCTCCGTCATCGGCCAGAAGCAGATGGTCGGCCTCCTGCTTCCTCCCTCGGTCGGCGGCGCGCTGGCCAACTACGCGCTCACGCTCCTCGGCCGCATCCCCGTCAACCTCAACTACACCGCGTCCAGTGAGACGCTCGCCTCCTGCGCAAGCCAGTGCGACATCGACGTCGTCATCACCTCAAAAGCCTTCGTCGAGCGCTTCCCTCGCCTTGAAATCCCCGGCCGCACCGTGTTTCTCGAAGACGCGCTCGCCTCCCCGCGCTCCACTGAAAAACTCGCCGCGCTGCTCTTCGCGCTCACCCTGCCGGTCACGCTCCTGCGCAAGGCCGTCGGCGCACGCGGCCCCAAACCCAACATCGACGACCTCGCCACCATCATCTTTTCCAGCGGCAGCACCGGCGACCCCAAGGGCGTCATGCTCACGCACTTCAATCTCGTCTCCAACATCCAGCAGGTCTCGCAGGTCTTCATGCTGGGCCGCAGCGACAAGATCCTCGGCATCCTGCCCTTCTTCCACTCCTTCGGATTCATGGCCGCCCTCTGGATGCCCGCCGTCAACGGCATCGGCGTCGTCTACCATCCCAACCCGCTCGACTCGAAGGTCATCGGCGAACTCGTCGAGAAGTACCGCGTCACCTTCCTCATCGCCACGCCCACGTTTCTCCAGGCCTACATGCGCCGCTGCACGCCGGAGAGCTTCGGCAGCCTGCAATACGTTCTCGTCGGCGCTGAAAAACTCCCCGAGCGCGTCGCCCTCGCCTTCGAAGACACCTTCGGCATTCGCCCGCTTGAAGGCTACGGCTGCACCGAATGCTCGCCCGTCGTCACCGTCAATGGCCGCGACTTCCGCGCGCCCGGCTTCCGCCAGGTCGGGCGGCCGCCGCGGACGCATCGGCCATCCACTCCCCGGCATCTCCGTCCGCATCGTCGACATCGACAGCGGCGAGCCCGTCGCGCCCGGCACCCCCGGCATGCTTCTCGTCAAAGGCCCCAACGTGATGCGCGGCTATCTCGGCAAGCCTGAAAAAACCGCCGAGGTCCTGCGCGACGGCTGGTACACCACCGGCGACGTCGCCATGATGGAAGAAGACGGCTTCCTCGCCATCACCGACCGCCTCTCGCGCTTCAGCAAAATCGGCGGCGAGATGGTCCCCCACATTCGCATCGAAGAGAAGCTCCACGAACTGGCCGGCATCACCGAGCAGGTCTTCGCCGTCACCTCCCTGCCCGACGAGAAGAAAGGCGAGCGCATCGTGGTCATCACCACCCTCGCCGACGCCAAGCTCGACCCCGTCCTCGAAAAACTCGCCCAGTCCGATCTCCCCGCCCTTTGGCGACCCCGCCCCAACCAGTTCTTCCGCATCGATGCCCTTCCGGTTCTAGGTACCGGCAAACTCGACCTCCGCGCCGTAAAAGCCGCCGCCGCCGACCTCGCCACCGCCCGCGCCTAGACGCCGTCGGGTGGCGGGTGCCCCGTCCTAGCTCCGCTAGGGCGGGAGGTATCTCTGACTTCCCACGAACTTCCGTGCCCCATCCTGTCGCCTTTTTTCTTGTTCAGTATCAGTACATTGCTTTACAGGTTGTTATCAGGACATCCTTTACAAGTCAGGATTGGGGAACCGATTTTGAGCGAGGGGTATTGGGATGTCGTGGAGGCTTGTGGGCGTGCAGGATCAGCGGGTGGAATTTGCGGTTCGAGCCAGCCGCGGCGAGAACCTGAGCAGTTTGTGTCGGGAGTATGAGATCAGCCGTCCGACGGGCTATGTGTGGCTGAAGCGATTCAGCGAACACGGTGTAGCCGGAGTTCAGGAGCACAGCCGCCGTCCGCACCAGAGTCCGCACCGGACCGGGGTGGAGATCGAAGCTCGCATCGTCACACTGCGGCGCCAGCGGCCTGACTGGGGAGCGCGCAAGCTGGCTGTGCTGTTGCAGCGAGAGGGGCTGGTGTTGCCGGTGATCACGGTTCATCGCGTACTGGTTCGGCATGATCTGGTTCTGGATCGGGAGGGCCGGCGGCAGGCTAGGGGCCGGTTCGAGCGAGAGCAGCCCAACCAGCTGTGGCAGATGGACTTCAAGGGACAAAAAGGCTCCAGCGCTGCGATCGGCCCGCTGTCTGTGCTGGACGACCACAGCCGTTATCTGGTGGCGCTGGAGCAGACCGGCACGACGCGCAGCGAGGCGGTGCGGGAGCGTCTGGAAGGCGCCTTCCGCAGCAGCGGATTGCCGGAGGCACTGCTGATGGACCATGGCGTGCCGTGGTGGAATGCCCGTTCCGGCAACGGCTGGACGCAGTTGATTGTGTGGCTGATGAAGCAGGGCGTGCACTGCTATTTTTCCGGCGTGCGCCATCCCCAGACGCAGGGCAAGGTGGAGCGGTTCCACGGTTCGCTCGAACGTGCGCGCAGCAGAGCGGACGCAGAGCAGTGGCTGACGCAAGGTTGGCTGGACAACTTCCGCCACGAGTACAACCAGCTGCGGCCCCATGAAGCTCTGGGCATGCGTACCCCGGCTAGTCTATGGCGGCCCAGCACCCGGGCCTACGATCCCAACCCGCAGGCCTGGGACTATGGCGCCGGAGCCGAGCTGCGTAAGGTCGGCGGGCAAGGGCATATCTACATCGGAGATCGGCGCTGGAGGGTAAGCCAGGCGCTGGCCTCGCACACCGTCCGGTTGGAGCGCATCGACCAGCGCGTGCTGGTTTACTTCTGCCGCAGCCTGGTGCAGGAAATCGACCTCAGCGGAGAGCGTTCCACTGCAGTGGAACGCTCTCCGCTGAACCCGACCTGTAAAGAATGTCCTGATAACACGATGTAAACCATGTCATGGAACTTGACATTTTTTCTGGCGACAGGTGGGAAACCACGAACCCCGCGCTGCCTGAGCTCTTGCTTTGTGATGGCGCGCACAGCTAGATCATCACGGCTCCCTCATACTTGATGCTCCGGATTCGTTTGAAGGGCAGACCGCGATTCGTCGGTATAAGCTCAAATCCCGCGGTGAGCTTCGTTAAAAAGAAAGCTGGCCTGTTAACCAGAAAACTAATAGTTATCGTTTTCGGAGTTTTCCACAGGAGTTTTTACAAGTAATTTATTATCTGTTAGATACAGAATTGCCCATTCGATTTATCTCTTCTCCGTTTCTTCGCTTTCCGGCCGATTGACACTCTCCCGTTAACAGATTGTTTGACGCTCTCTCTCCATCGACTGTTAACCTTATAGTACACATAATCCACCCGCAGCCCATGCCCCGGGGCTCAATTCCGAGACCTGGGATCTAGCTCACGCTTTCGGGCTCGGCCAGGAACTCCTGGAACACGTCGTTCGATACCATCCGCCCCCGCGCCGTCAGCTGAAACCGGCCGCCGTCGAGCGCCAGTGATCCCTCCCCAACCAACCTCTCGGCGACCCTCACCGACGGCCCGGCCAACTCCCTGCCGAACTCCCGCTCCAGCTCAAAAGCATCCACTCCGGCATTGGCCCTAAGTCCAAGAAACCAAGCCTCTTCCACCTGTCGCTCGGGGCCGAGCCAAGTGGTCTCCCGAGCGCTGTCTCCATCCAGATAACCCTTCAGATCGTCGGTAGCCGTCGCCCGCAGAACGAAGGTCCCGTCGCGCTCCCGAAGCATCGAGGCCGCATCCAGTCCGATCCCCAGGTAAGGCCTTCTCTGCCAATACCTTAGGTTGTGACGCGACTCAAAGCCGGGCCGCGTGAAGTTCGAGATCTCGTACTGCATCAATCCGTCTGATTCCAACCGGCTTATCGCCGTCTCGTACATCCGCGCAATGGCATCGTCGGTCGGAACCAGCCCCGCGCGATACCGCGCTCCGCCCGCCATCAGCTCGCGCCCAAGTCTTGAATCCTCATCGACTTCCAGCATGTACACGCTGGCATGCGGCACCCCCGAGTCCAGCAGCACGTCCAGGGACTCGTCCCACGACGCAAATGTCTGCCCCGCCAGCCCGGCGATCAGATCCAAATTCAAGCTATTGATTCCAGATGCCTTCAACCTGCGCAGGTCGTCGAGAACCACGTCCCGGCTGTGCAGCCGCCCGCTCTCGTGCGCCTCCTTGTCGATGAACGACTGCACACCCAGGCTGACCCGATTGACGCCGGCCTTCACCATCGCGTCCAAAGTCGCTTGCGCCAGTTGCCCCGGCGCGCATTCCACCGTAATCTCCGCATCCGCATCGACGTTGAACTCCTGCCGGATTGCACTGAATAGCCGCTCGATGAGTTCCGGCTCCAGCAGCGACGGCGTCCCTCCGCCCAAATAAATCGTGTCGACACAATGGGATAGCTCAAGTCCGAGCTCGTCAGCCCAGGCGGTCGCCCCCGTTATATCTTCGATTACCCGAGCAATATAACGCTGATGTTCACTTGCGGGATACACTCCCGAGGCAAAATTGCAGTACGTGCACTTCGATCTGCAAAAAGGCACCGAAACGTAGATACCAATGGAGCGATCCGGCATCAATTCAGTCATGGAATATTCTTTCACGGGCTCAGACGTCCAGCCACGTGTGCCCGCTGCTGAGCGCGCGCCAGCCGAAAATCAACAGGAAGGCCGCACGTCCTGGCCGATTGGCGCTATTGTCATCGTTCAGACCATCCTGTTCCTGGGGCACTGGCTGCTTTACGCTACGTGGACGTCGTTCTGGCGCTTGAGCCCGATGGCCGACCAAGTCATTGGCGTCATGCTACTTATGCTTTCGGTGTCATTCACCATTTCTTCTGTGTTGAGCTTCAAATACTCGAACGGGTTTGTTGCGAGTTTATACAGACTGGCTGCCGTCTGGCTGGGATTCCTCAACTTCCTGGTGTGGGCGGCGGTCGTGTGCTGGGTGTCGGACGGGTTCCTGCGGCTGATGATACCGCGTGCATCGATCGAAGTTCGCTCTTGGATCGCATTGATTCTGTTTGGGATAGCCGCCCTTGTTTCCCTTGGCGGACTCATCAATGCCCGTGTGATTCGGGAGCGGCGGATTAGGGTCAAGCTGCCGGACCTGCCGGAGAGCTGGCGCGGGCGAAAGGCATTGCTGATCAGCGATCTGCACCTGGGCAACGTGAACGGAGCGGGTTTCGCGCGGCGAATCGCCCAGGCTGGCGCGGCGGCTCGATCCAGCTATCATATTCATTGCAGGAGATTTGTACGACGGATCGCGGGCGGACGCCGAGCGTCTGGCGGGGCCATTGTTCGAACTTGAGCCGCCGCTGGGGATCTATTTTGCCGAGGGCAATCACGAGGACTACGGCGACGCGGCCGGTTACTGCGCTGCTCTGCAGCGGGGCGGGATTCGGGTGCTTCGCAATGAAGTTGTTGATGTTGAAGGGGTTAAGGTTATCGGCATTCCCTATGCCGACTCGGTCTATCCGATGCACTTCGCCACGTTTCTGGAGGGGCTGCAACTCGATCCGACACAGCCCAGCATTCTGCTGAATCATGTGCCGAACCGGCTTCCGATCGCCGAGAAGGCGGGGGTGAGCCTGCAACTCTCCGGACACACGCACGGCGGGCAAATCTTTCCATTTACGTGGTTTACGCAGCGGGCCTTCGGGAAATTCACGTATGGATTGCAGCGGTTCGGGAACCTGCAGGTACTGATCTCGAGTGGGGTCGGGACGTGGGGTCCGCCGATGCGCGTGGGCACAGAGCCAGAGGTGGTCCAGATCACGTTTGAGTGAGCAAAATGTGAGCCATGATCACCAAACAAGAGGGTCAAAAATCGCGATTTGTCTACGACAGGGGTAACAAAATTTCCGAAAAGTCTACGACAGGGGTAACAAAATTTTGCGATTTGACCCCAAAATCGTACCCCAAGATGTCTAGGGGTTGGTGAGCGGGATCACTGATTTGTGGCTGATGGCCGGGTGTCCGTGGCCAGGGGGCCGGGCGGTACGGTCCGGTTGTCGGCGGTCACGCGGCGTGGTCAGGTGATCGGGTGGACGGAACCAGGAACCGGGCAGAGAAGCGAACTGGACCCTTCGGGTCAGGTTCGAGGCTGGCTCGGGGAGTGGGCCGCACGCCCGGAGCTTCCGGGGGGATGGCGGAGCCGGTGAACACTAACCCGCACGGTGCGTCTCACGCCAATCGCTTGGCGGCACACCTTCCCAGGCGCGAAAGGCACGGCCAAACGAGTTCGGGTCTTCAAAGCCAAGCAAATAGGCAGCCTTAGAGAGGTAATACCGCGCCATCTGGTGTCGTCGCAAGACCTTCGTCGCACTTTTGCTGATTACCGCTTGTGTAATGACTCTCAAGAGCCACCTGCCTCAAATACGTGCGCAATTTTCTCCTTGACAGCTTAGGAGAAGGGACGTACTCTCCTAATTATTTTAGGGGAGACAGTGAAAGGTCAGGCGCAGATTCTTCCGGGCACACTCGAACTGCTCATCCTGAAGGCGGTGTCTCTCGGGCCGCTTCACGGCTACGGGGTGCTGCTGCGCATCGCGCAGGTTTCGGGCCAGTCGCTGCTCATCGAGCAGGGAGCCCTGTATCCGGCTCGTGACAGCAATGGCGAGTGCCCCCAAAGCAAGACCTGAGGAGATATAGACGTGCTTGCCTATCTCCGGGCCATTGGCGCGAAGCTCATGCGGCACGACGAGCTTGTGAACGACCTTGAGGAAGAGCTGGCGTCACACATTGCGCACCGTGCAGACGATCTGGAGCGGACAGGACTGAGCCGCGGAGAGGCTGAACGGCAGGCGCGCGTCGAGTTTGGGGCACGCGAACGATTCAAAGAGGAAAGCTATACCGCACTGGGCGGCAGCGTCTTCGAAGTCTTGGTGCGGGACATGCGGCTGGCGATGCGAGTCCTGCGCAAATCGAAGGGATTCACTGTCACCGCGATTCTGACGCTGACGCTGGCCATCGGCGCGAACGCGGTCGTGTTCGGCATTGCGGACGCGCTCTTGCTGAGGCCGCTGCAGGTGCCGCAGGAAGAGACCCTTTATGGAACGCACTACGGCGACGGTTCAGGGTTTCAGTCGTATCCCAACTACATCGACCTGCGCGACCGCAACCGCAGCTTCGAAGACGTGGCCTGCTTCAACTTTGCCTTTGCGGGCTTCGATCCGGGACACGATCCATCGAACTCCATGGGCTTTGCGGTCAGCGGCAACTATTTCGACGTGCTGAGGGTGCAGCCGCGGCTGGGGCGGCTGCTCCATGCCTCGGATGAACGGGGCCAGAATAGCGCTCCCTACGTGGTGTTGAGTTATGCGTACTGGCACAGCCGGTTTCACGGCGACGCTGGAGTCATCGGCCGGGATGTCCAGATCGACAAGCACCCGTTCACCGTGGTGGGCGTGGCGCCGGAGGAATTTCGAGGGACGCTGCTCTTTCTGTCGCCGGATTTCTACGTGCCGATTGTGAATCAGCAGCAGGTGGGCGCAGGAAACGCGTTAAGCGAGCGCGGCAACATCCAGGGCGTGTTTGAAGTGTTCGGACACCTGCGGCCGGGCGTGACCGTGGGTGAAGCGGAAGCCGATGTAAACGCGATCGGCGGTGCTCTCGCGAAGTCGTATCCGAAGGAAATGCGACACCAGAAGACAACACTGGGAAAGGTGGGCCTGACCGCATTCAGCGGCCCGATTCACGCCTTTGTTGCGGGGCTGATCCTTCTTTCTCTCCTGATTCTGCTGGCGGCGTGCGCCAATCTGGGGAGCCTGTTCGCAGCACACACCGCGGACCGATCGAGGGAAGTGGCATTGCGGCTGGCGCTGGGCGCAACGCGGAGCAGGATCCTGCGCCAACTGCTGACCGAAGCGGTGCTGATTGCCTGCGTGGGGGGAGCACTGGGGCTATGGTGCAGCATGTCGCTTTTGAAAAGCCTGTCTGCATGGCAGCCGTTTCAAGGCGCTCCCATCCACATTCCCGTCACTCTGGACGCACGGAACTTTGTTGTTGCCGCGCTTCTAGCTCTGCTCAGCGGACTGCTCTTCGGGATTGTGCCCATGCGCCAGGTGATGCGAGCCAACCCGTACGGTGTTGTCAAAGGGGGCTGGAGCCCGACGGCGCGACACGGGCTCCCCGTCCGCGATGTGCTGCTGGTGGTGCAGATTGCTATCTGCGCAATTCTTCTGACGGCGTCGATGGTTGCGGTGAGTGGACTGTTGCGTTCGCTGCGCAGCCAATTCGGCTTTGATCCGCGCCACACGCTGGTTCTGGGGGTGGACCTCTCGATGGGCGGCTACAGCGGCGATAACAGGTTGACGACGCAGCGCCAGATCATCACAGCGATGACGGAGATTCCCGGAGTGGAATCCGCTGGCCTGGTGAATAACTATCCACCGCTCGTTTACACCGCGGCCTTCCGCGTGAATGCGTACAAGGACGATGGGCGGGAACTGCAGCAGTCCAATGTGGTTGCCACACCGTATGCGTATGACGTTTCGCCGGGATACTTTGAAGCGGCTGGCACGCAGCTTCTAGCGGGGCGGAGCTTCACCTGGCACGACGACAAAAGCGCACAACGCGTGGCGATTGCAAACAAGGAATATGCAGTAAAGATGTTCGGGTCAGTGGAGAAGGCGCTGGGAAGCTTCTACCGCGACCAGCATGGAGAGCCGGATCCAGGTTGTTGGTATTGCCGAAGACGGAAAGTATCTGAGCCTGACGGAGAGCCAGCAGCCAGCGGTATTCCGGCCGTTCCTGCAATCGCCTGCGAACCTTGTGCACGTCGTGGTGCGGTCCAATGGCGATCCCGATGCGCTGGCAGCGGCCATGCGGGACAAGCTCCGCGCGATCGATGCGGGATTGCCGGTCGATCTTCAGACGTGGGGCAGCCTTCTGACGGTTGTTCTGTTTCCCGCACGCGTGGCCAGTATGGCGCTGTGCGCGCTAGGCATCATCGGCGGCCTCCTGTCTATCACGGGCACGTTCGCCATGGCGGCCTACTCGGTGAACAAGAGGATGAAGGAACTGGGAATTCGCATCGCGCTGGGCGCACGGCGATCGGCAGTGTTGAGCGCAGCCGTGGGACGCGCAATCCGGCTTCTCGCAATCGGCTCGGCTGCCGGCGTGATCCTGGGGATGCTGGCGAGCCGGGTGCTGTCCTCCATCGTGTATCAAGCCAATGCGCGAGATCCGGTTGTGCTTGCGGCCGTGATCGCGGCTATGGGTCTGCTAGGGCTGCTCGCTACCTGGATTCCTGCACAGCGTGCGCTCTCGGCCGATCCGCTCGTTCTTCTGCGCGAAGACTGAACCGGTGCAGCTGGTTGAGTGGCCGGCTTGAGGATACGTGCGCCCTTAAACGCTGTGCAAGAAAGGAGAAACACTTCCATGTTCCGACGTGTTTGCATTGTTTCTGTGGTTCTCATCGCGCTGTTCCACTTTGACCACCTGTGCGCGCAGCAGCCCTCCGCAGGGCGAAACGAGTTTTATGCGGGCTATGGCTTTTTGTCGAGTTCGTTCAATGCCTACGCGAATTTTTCTGGAACTCCGATGAACGGCTGGGATGCGGCACTCACGATGCGTGGCGCGGGTTCGCTTGGTCTGAAGATCAGCGTGCTGGGAATTTACGGCACGAATCTCGGTGCAATGCAGATTCAACATTCTGTGCTCGTGGGTCCTCAATGGTCCCGGCACGTCGGCAAGGAGTCGCTGTTTGTGCATGGGCTGGTGGGGATGGGTTTTATCAACAGCGGCGCGATTCCGTTCGACCAATCGAGCCCAAAATCAAATGTCACGTTTGCTGCGCTGGCGGGCGGCGGACTTGACACGGCGCTTTCGCACCGAATCGCCTGGCGCCTGGAAGGCGACTATCTTCGTTCGCAATACGAGTCGGGCAGCGATCAGATCCACAACCTTCACGGCAACTTCGCGCACCTCTCCACCGGGATTGTGTTCCGTTTCTAGTGGCCTGAGGTGGGCGATAGGCGGGGAGTTCGGGAGGGTGTGGACGGGGAAGCTGGACTGATATCTCAGGGGCGGCGATTCGGAGCTAAGAGGTGTGATCTACGTCGCACCATGATTCGGACAATGGCGGTAGGATTTGGTGTCTGAAATCGAATTGCCAGGAAACTGCCGTGCCGAAACAGCCTTCTCAATATCCCGCCTCCGCTCCTGCTCCCGCCGCCGTTGCCATCGCCTTCCCGGAAACGACTCATGTCATCCGAACCCACCGCACCGGGTACGACCTTCTCAACCATCCCGGTTTGAATAAGGGAACTGCGTTCACCGCGGAGGAGCGCGACGTCTTCGGGCTGCATGGACTGCTGCCGCCGCATATTGGCACGCTGGAAGATCAGCGCGAGCGCCGCAAGAAGGCTCTGGATAACGAGCCGACGGCGTTCGGCAAGTATGCGCTGATGCGGGACCTGCAGGATAACGATGAGGTTCTGTTCTACTCGCTGATTGCGCACCATATTGAGGAACTGCTGCCGGTGGTGTATACGCCGGCGGTGGGCGAGGGGTGCCAGAGATTTTCAGAGATCTGGCGGAAGCCGCGGGGGCTGTTCATCAGCTATCCCGACCGGCACCTGATGGACAAGATGCTGGCCAATCCGCGGTATGACGAGATCCGCTGCATCGTGGTGAGCGATGGCGAGCGGATTCTGGGACTGGGCGACCAGGGCGCGGGGGGGATGGGGATTCCGATTGGCAAGATGGCGCTGTATACGGCGCTGGGCGGGATTCCGCCGCATCATTGCCTGCCGATTCTGCTGGACGCGGGTACGGATAACCAGGCGCTGCTGGAGAACCCTATCTATATTGGCTGGCAGCATGAGCGCGTGCGCGGGCAGGAGTATGAGGATTTCATTGAGTCGTTTGTGGCGGCAGTGGTGCGGCGGTGGCCGAACATTCTGCTGCAGTGGGAGGATTTTGCCGGCGAGAACGCGCTGAAGATCCTGGCGAAGTATCGCGACCGGCTGTGCACGTTCAATGACGATGTCCAGGGCACGGCGGCGGTGACGACGGGCACTCTGCTGGCGGCGGTGCACGCGACGGGCGTACCGCTGAGAGAGCAGCGGATCGCGATGTTCGGGTCGGGGTCGGCGGGAGTGGGGATTATCAGCCTGCTGATTGCCGCGATGAAGGATGACGGGCTGACGGAGGCCGAGGCGAGGCAGCGGATTTATGCGTTCAACCGGCATGGGCTGATGGTGGAGGGCGATCCCGCGCTCAGGGAGAGCCAGGTTGGGCTGGCGCGGAAGAAGGCCGATGTGGAGGGTTGGAAGCTGAGCGGGGAGGGGCCGATCTCGCTGCTCGATACCGTTCGCAACGCGGGCATCACGGTGCTGGTGGGGACTTCGGCGCAGGCGGGGGCGTTTACTGAAGAGATTGTGCGCGCGGTCGCGCGGAATGCGGAGCGGCCGGTGATTCTGCCGCTGTCGAATCCTACGTCGAAGAGTGAGGCTACGGCGGCGGACCTGCTGAAGTGGACCGATGGGAAGGCGCTGATTGGGACGGGGAGTCCGTTTGCACCGGTGGAGGTTGACGGGCGGAGCCTTCGGATATCGCAGACGAATAACTCGTATATCTTTCCGGGGCTGGCGCTGGGGATACTTGTGTCGCGTGCGCGGCGGGTAACGGATGGGATGATTATGGCCGCGGCGAAGAAGCTGGCGTCGCTGTCTCCCGCGGTTGAGGACGCAAATGCGCCGCTGCTGCCGCCGATTGGGGATTCGCGCAAGGTGGGATTGGCAGTAGCGGAGGCGGTGGGTCTGGCGGCGATCCGGGAGGGTGTGGCGGAGATTTCGGCGGACGCGAGTTTGCCGGACGCACTGCGGGAGTATGTGTGGGAGGCGGTGTATCGGCCGTATGAGTTGGTGCGCGGGTAATCCCAAATGGGGACCGGAGGACGCACCAGTTTCGAAGCGGGACGGGCGCCAGATGTAGCGGCGCATTTGCGTTAAAGATGCGACTGGCCCATGCCTAGAATGTGTAACCGGCCACCCAGTCTTCAGGGCCGTGGCGAAGGCTGACATTCCTCCTGCGGTCTCTTGACTTCCCTGGCGAGAGACTGATTCGAACAAACCGGGCCCCCCTCACAGCAAGTGGAGACGCTGATGTTTGAGATTGTTCAGCCGCAGCAGGCGGAGCCTGCGATGGTGGCAGTACGGGCTGTGTCAGGGATGGAAACGCCGGAGCTGGCGCGGCGCCTGGCGGCTGCCGTTGTCCAGTGCGGCGGATGGATTCTGGATAACCAATCGATTGGCGGCACGGAGCTGAGGCTTCTGTTCGAATTTGAATGCGAGGTCTCGCTCGACATGTACGCCGCGCTGGTGAGTTGCGGCCTTATGGTGAGCAAGCAAGGGCACGTAGATCTGACTAGGCTTTGGCAGTGCGCGCGCTACCGGAATGACGTCCCCTGCCTGCATATTGCGCGGATTGCGCTGACTGCATTTGCGTCGGGCGCCGAACAGGTGCAGGTATCGTGCGCCCGGTAGTGGTCCAGGGTCAGGCGCGGCCGGAGAATTCGCGGGTTTCGGTGTTGACCTTAACGGTTTCGCCTGGTTCGATGAAGAACGGAACCTTGACTTCGAGGCCGGTTTCGAGGCGGGCGGGCTTGGTGGCGCCGCCGGAGGCTGTTGCGCCGCGCATGCCGGGCTCGGTGTACTCCACCTTGAGTTCGACCTGCTGCGGAAGCTGGATGCCGATGGGGTTGCCGTTGAATTTGTCGATCTTGATGATCACGCCTTCGGTGAGGAAATCGAGCGCGTCGCCGAGTTTGTCTTTGGAGAGAGTGATGGTCTCGAAGGTGGTCTGGTCGAGGAAGTGGGAGCCGTCGCCGTCGCTGTAGAGGTAGGACGCTTCGACGTCCTCAAGATCGGGCTCCTTGAACTTCTCGCCGGCCTTGAAAGTCTTGTCGAAGACGGCGCGCGTGAGCAGGTTGCGCATCTTGACGCGGACAAGGGTTTGGCCACCGCGCGCGGTGGGCGTGGAGACGGCCACGTCAAGGCACAGGTAGGGAGCGTTCTCAAATTCGAAGTAGGTCTTGCGCTTGATATCGATGGCATCGATGAGTGCGGCCATGGCTAACCCCAGTTCACAGTTCTTAGTTCGTAGTTCATTAGAGTTGTCAGTCGTCAGTCTTCAGTTGTCAGGTCCTTTCTCATGGTAAATGGGTGCGGGCAGGGCGAGTGCCGCCCAGAAGCAGAGATCGAGACAGGGAGAGGAGAGAAGTCAGTCCTTTTCTCTCATGGAGTCTGGCACGGGAGAAGGCGATGGGAGCGGCGTACTCAATTTGTAGTCGCCACAGTGGCACGGATCGGTGAATTGGAAATCTATATTCTGCGCGCTGGAAGCCTGCCAGGGCGCCGCGGAGTGGGCGGAGTTGTAGTGCCAGACTTCGAAGGGAGCCGATTCGCTGCCTGCGCTGGAGGTGTGGGCGTCGATGGAGTCGGGCTTGCCGTAGACGATGTAGATGCGGCCGCGGTCGGATTTCCAGCCGGGGTGGGGGCCCGCGAAGTGCTCGTTGGCGTAGGCGATGCGGCGGTAGTGCTCTTCCTTGAAGGTGTTTGGGCTGCTGTCCGGACTTGGGATTCCGGCGCTCCCAGAATCCATGATGAACTGCAGGCGTTCGGGGTTGGTCTGCGAGCCGCGCGTGTAGGCGGAACGCTCATCGGGCGCGATGATCCAGCGGACGTCCTGATCAAGCCAGGTCTGGTACGGACCGGCGAGGGGAGATGGAGCGCTGTCGCCCGCTACGAACTTCTGGCCGGTGGAAGGCGACTGCGCAAGAACAACGCCGCCGGTGACGAGTGCGGCGGAGGCTAGCAGGATTGCGGCGAGTGCCGGGCGGGTCAGGCGTGCAGCCGATTTCAGATTCAGGGCGTTCAGAGGCATGAGGTAGTCCTCCGCGTTGAAATTGTAGAGGCAGTGCCGTCGATTGGACCACAAATCTGCGCGAACGTGAGCGGCGCAGGGGCCGGCTGAACCTTAAGTTTGGTAAAGAAACTGATTCCCACTTGCCGGGTGCAGGCGCGGCGTAGTTGAATTGGAGCGGTTCACACAAACGTTTTATCACTGGGGGTTTTATGCATCGGTCACTCCGACCTGCATCACTTGCACGTCTAGCCATGACGCTCTGTACCGTCGCAACAGTTTCCATTTCCGTGGTGGCTCAGCGGCCCCAGGGACAACACAAGGTCACCGGACCGTGGACGAACACGAGCCTGTCGCCGGACGAGCGCGCCGACCTGGTCATGAAAGAGTTGACCCTGGACGAGAAGATTGCACTGCTGCACGGCGTGGGCATGCCTACCGACGACCCGGTGACGCCGGAGAATGCGGCGTCGAACCGCGGCGTGGGTTACACGCAGGGCATTCCGCGGCTGGGCATTCCCGGCATCGATATGAGCGACGCGGCGTACGGCGTGCGTTCGAGCGGCGTGAACGGGCGCTACTCGACTGCGCTGCCGGCCAACGTGGCCGCGGCGGCGAGCTGGGACACCGATGCTGCCTATGAGTACGGCAAGCTGATTGGCACAGAGCTGCGCGCGCAGGGCTTCAACATGACACTGGGCGGCGGCGTGGACATCACGCGCGAACCGCGCAACGGGCGGACGTTCGAGTATCTTGGCGAGGATCCGATCCTGGCGGGCGAGCTGGTGGCGAAGCTGATCCAGGGAACGCAGTCGGCCAATGTGATCGGCGACATCAAGCATTACGCGTTCAACGACCAGGAGAGCGGCCGCAACATCGTGAACGTGACGGTGGACAAGCGCGCGGCGCACGAGAGCGACCTGCTGGCGTTCGAGATCGGCGTGCTGAAAGGCAAGCCGGCGGCGGTGATGTGCTCGTACAACCGCGTGAATGGCGACTTTGCCTGCGAGAACGACTGGCTGCTGAACGAGGTCCTGAAGAAGGACTGGAAGTTCCCGGGTTTTGTGCTGTCGGACTGGGGCGGCACGCACTCCACCGAGAAGGCGTCGAAAAATGGCCTCGACAATGAGCAGCCGGGATGGCAGTTCTTCGGCGCCAAGTACAAGGCGGCGGTGGAGGCGGGAACGATTCCGCAGGCCGAGTTGGATGAGCATGTGCATCGGATTCTGCGCTCGATGTTTGCGACGGGCGTGATCGATCATCCGCGGCAGCGGTTCGTCGTGGATCCGGTTGCGGGGTTGGAGACGGCGCGCAAGATTGAAGAGGGCGGCATCGTTCTGCTGAAGAACAAGGCCAATGCGCTGCCGTTGAAGGCGAACGTCAAGACGATTGCCGTGATTGGCGCGCACAGCGATGTGGGCATGATCTCTGGCGGCGGCTCGGCTCAGGTAGATCCGATCGGCGGCAACGCACTGAAGCCTTTCGGGCAGGGCCCGACGCACTGGCTGGAGGAGATCTGGTTCCCGACGTCGCCGCTGAAGGCGATTCAGGCGCGGGCTCCGCATGCCACCGTGAAGTATGACGCGGGCGTCGATCCGGCAGAGCTGCGGCGGCGGCGGCGAAAGGCGCGGATGTGGCCATCGTATTCGCGTATCGCTGGGAGAGCGAAGGGATGGACCTGCCGAACCTGTCGCTGGAGAAGTACAAGGTGGACGGCAAGGAAGTGGACCAGGACGCGGTGATCGCAGCGGTTGCGGCGGCTAATCCGCACACCGTTGTGGTTGTGGAGTCAGGCAGCCCGGTGACGATGCCGTGGGTGGACGCTCCGGCGGCCATTCTGGAAGCCTGGTACGCAGGGTCGGATGGCGCGAATGCGGTGGGCAACGTGCTGTTCGGCACGGCGAACCCCAGCGGCAAGCTGCCGAATACGTTCCCGAAGAGCGAAGCGGATCTTCCGCGGCCGACGATTGCGCCTCCACCACCGATGCACTGGAGCGCTCCGTCGCAGAACGAAGAGCCGAAGGTGCCAGACTACGGCGTGACCTACGACGAAGGCGTGAAGGTGGGCTACAAGTGGTACGACGCGGAGAAGAAGGCGGTGCTGTTCCCGTTCGGGTATGGCCTGTCGTACACCACGTTCGGCTACTCGGGGCTAAAGGCTGACGCGGGCGACACAGTCAAGGTGACGTTCACGCTGGCGAATACTGGAGCGCGCGAAGGCGCGGAGATCGCGGAAATTTATGCCGCGCTGCCCGCCGATGCGCAGGAACCGCCGAAGCGCCTGGTGGGATTTGCGAAGGTGAACCTGAAGCCGGGCGAGAAGAAGCCGGTCACGGTCGAGGTCGAGAAGAAGTATCTGTCGATCTGGGACGAGAGCAAGAACGACTGGTCGCTGCTGCCGGGCGACTACACCATCATGGTGGGCGGCTCAAGCGACAAGCTGCCGCTAAAGGCGACGGTAAGCTTGAAGTAGTTTGCTGTTGATCGAAAGAGGCCGGGGCGATTGCTCCGGCCTTTTCGTTTTGCGATCAGATTTGCGCGAGGACGCCGGGTGAGCCTTTCGCTAGGGTGAGGATGAGTTCGCCGAAGAGGGTGTTGGCCCAGGCGAACCATGCGCGGGTGAACTTCTTCGGATCATTCTTGTTGAAGCTTTCATGCATGAAGCCGGTGCCGGCGTGCGTCGATTTCAACCAACGCAGGCACTGGAGCTGTTCGCGTTCATCGTGCGTGGTGAGGGCGCGCAGGATGATGGACATGGGCCAGATCATGTCCTGGCCGATGTGCGGACCTCCGATGCCCTCGGCTGCCGAGCCGCGAAAGAAGTACGGATTCGCATCGCTCAGGACGAACTTGCGCGTGGCCTGGTATGCGGGATCGTCGATGCGTGCAGGATTCGAGATAGGGCATGGCGAGCAGGCTGGGCACGTTGGCGTCGTCCATGAAGATGGCGTTGCCGAAGCCGTCGATCTCGTAGGCGTAGATTTCACCGGCGGTGGGGTGATGGGAACGCGCATGTGCCTGGAGCGCCGCGCTGATCTCGTCTGCGAGTTGGCGGGCATTGCGGGCCGCGGTTGAATCGCGCGCGATCTCGGCGAGCATCTCTTCAATGCGGAGCAGTGTGCGGACTGCGAAGAAGTTGCCGGGGATATTCAGTGGATACGCGCAGGCGTCGTCGGATGGGCGGAAGCCGGAGAAGATGAGGCCAATGGGGTGCGCGGGATTGCCGAAGCCGTCTTCACTGAGTGTGTCATTGGGCGTCGCGGCGGAGCGCTGGAACGAGTAGGGTCCGCGCGAAGTCTTGCGCTGCTGCGTGGTGAACGTGTCGATGATCGCGTGCATGGCTTCGGCCCAGCGCCCATCGAACGGCGACGCATCGTGGGTTTCTTTCCAGTAACGATGGGCGAGACGAACGGGATAGCAGAGCGAGTCAACTTCCCATTTGCGCTCGCCAACGCCGAGATGCATCTTCGTCTGGTCGTGAACGCTCCACTCCAGCGGCACAGGGGCGTTGAGGTCGGGCATGAAGGCATTAGCGTAGGGATCGGCGAGAATGCAGCGCGCCTGACGGCGGATTACTCCTTCAATGAGGCGGGCCAGGTCAGCGTCTTGCGCGAGGAACTGCATGTAGGGCCAGACCTGCGCGGAGGAGTCGCGCAGCCACATGGCGGGGATGTCGCCGGTGACGACGACGGTGTCGGGTTTGCCTTCAAAGCTGCCGAAGCTCACGGTGGTGTCGAGCGTGTTGGGCAGGCAGTTGGAGAAAAGCCACGCAAGTTCGGGATCGCGGAGCTTCGCGGTGGTCGCGTCGATGGCGGTATCGACAGCTTTGCTGCGGAATTTGCGGGCGGATGGCGCTGGGCGCTGCGAGGCAAAGGCCGATTCAGCGAAGGAGAATGCGGAGGGCGTGCACGACGCGCCAGCGGCGAGGGCCATTGTGCGCAGTACCGTGCGGCGCGACAAGAATTCAGAATGCATGGGTTCTCTCTCGGGTTCCATCATAGCGGCGGAAGCGGGACACGGAGGGAGCAGTGGCGGGGCGAGGTCGCTCCCACCCTAGCCGCAAGGACAAAGACGCGGCGAGGGTGGGGCACCCGGCATGCGTTGCGTGGTGAATTACTCGGGTTCGCGCGGAACTTGCTCCAGCAGGCGCTTCCACGTCTTCTGATTCTTGCGGAAGGATTTCTTGAGGTCTTCGAGGATGCGCTCGAAGTCGGCGTTGGTGCGCAGGTTGTTCCAGCCGGGATTCTTCTGGAACCAGGGATAATTCTCGTTGCCTAGATAGATGGCGCGGCGCAGCCAGTGCAGCGCTTCAGTGGAATCACCTTCGGCGGCGAAGTAGGTGGCAAGGCGATAGGCCATTTCGCTGTCGGCTTCGGCGGCGGCAAGGGGCTCGTCTTTGAGCAGTGCCGCGGCCTGAGCGCGCTCGCCGGCCAGTACGTAGCAGATGGCGAGCGTGGGCACGGCGATGCGCAAGAACTGGTCGTCGCGAATTACGCCTTCGAGAATGTCGATGGCGGCGCCCAGGTTGCCGAGCCGCATCTGCTGGTATCCGGAGGAGGTGCGCAGCAGAGGATGCCGGGGCTCGAGAGCGAGCCCCTTGTCGAGTTCATCGCCGGCGAGCTCGAGCTGATTCTGATAGTGATAGACGCGGGCGCGATGGTTGTAGAGGATCGCGGCGCTGGCGGGGTTGAGCTTGAGTGCCCGATTGAACTGGGCGAGCGCCTCGTCGTACATGCCGTCGCCGCGCAGCGCGAGTCCGGCGACCATGTGGACGTTCCAGTCGTTGTCGGCGATGGTGAGCAGATTGAGAATGCCGTGGCGGGCGGATTCTTTTTCGCCGCGCGAGAGCAGCATGTAAACGCGATAGAGATTGGGCTCAGTGGCCGCGGGATCGAGGTGGAGCGCCTGATCGAAGGCGCGGCGCGCAAGCATGATGTGGCTCTGGCCGGCGAAGCCGTGGCGCGTGTACTGCAGTTCGGCGATGCCGAGGCCGCTCCAGCCGGGAGCGAATTCAGGGTCCTTGCTGGTCACGCTGGTGAAGAGCGCGTGCGCGCGATCGAGGTCAGCGCGCGAACCGGTGCGAATCATAAACGAGCTGAGCAAGGCGCGGGCCTGCAGATACTCTTCGCTGACGAGGCCGGGCAACGAGGCTTCGCGCGCGACAACCCGAGGAGCATTCGTCTGCTCAGCGGCGCTCAGGCCATGCAAAGCGGCGAACACTTCGTTGGAGATTTCGTTCTGAACGGCAATGAGGTCAAGCGAGGTGACGTGGATGGATCCCCCGGTGCGGACGCTCTGCGAACCCACTTCGAGAAGCTGCCAGTTGAGGTCGAAGCCCTGTTCGGAACGGAGGAAGCCGCCGGCGAGCACAAACGAGACGAGCAGTCGCTGACCAACCAGAAGCGGATCCATCTGCGCAACGGGGAACGCCATGAGGGTGCTTGATGGGCGCACGACCAGGCCGGGGATGCGCGCAAGACGCGCCGCAATGGCGTCGGCAAGGGCATAGCCGTAGAGCGGCGCGACCTCGCTGGCGCCGAGATTCGCGAACGGCAGCACCACCAGCGAGTTCGGCTGGGGGCGGTCGCCGGAAGACTCGCGGAAGCGCTCGGCAAGCATGGAGAGAAAGCCGGTATTGCGTTTCTCGGCCTCGGCCTCGGTGGTGGGCAGATTGGCCGCGGCATCCCCGGGGATACTGCCCGTCTCGATTTGCAGCGCCTTCATGATCGTCTTGAGCGCTTCGCGGACTTCGGCGGCGGAGGCGTAGCGCGCGGACGGGTTCTTTTCAAGGCAGGTAAGGATGACGCTTCTGAGTTCGGCAGCGACATCGGGGACGACCTCAGACAGGTCAGGCGGATCAGAGAACTGGATGGAGCGGATGACCTGGAAGTCTTCGGCGTCAGGGCGCGCGAAGGGATACCGGCCGGAGACCAGTTCATAGAGGATGACGCCCAGGGCCCAGATGTCGGACTGCACGCTGGAGTGCCCGGTGACGAACTGCTCCGGCGCCATGTAGCGGATGGTGCCGCCGCGCGCGGTGTAGGTGGCGGCGAGTTTCGCATCCTTGGCGAGCGAGGGCTTGGCCGGGTCGAAGGCGGCGTCTTCAGGGCGCAGGCGGCGCGCCAGGCCGAAGTCGAGAATCTTGGCGAGGCCGCCTTCGGTGAGCATCACGTTCTGCGGTTTCAGATCGCGGTGAAAGATGCCGAGGGCATGAGCCGCCTGGAGCCCGTCGGCGACCTGGATTCCGACGGAGAGAACGAGTTGCGGACTGGCGGGTCCGCGGGCAATCAGCCGGTCAAGCGACTGGCCGGGAACGTACTGCATGACGATGTACGCTTCGCCGCCACTCTCTCCCACTTCGTAAATGGCGCAGACGTTGGGATGCTCGATGGCGGAGGCGAGGCGGGCTTCGCGCAGCATGGTGGCGCGGCCCTTCTCCGCCGACATGCCACCGGTGCGCAGGATCTTGAGCACTACAGGGCGCTGCAGCAACGTATCGGTGGCGAGGTAGACTACCCCGCTGCCTCCGGCGCCGAGGCGCCGCACAATCTCATATTGTCCTATCGTCCGCTTTGCCATTTGCGCTGATTCCAGTTTAATTGCCGTTGATTTAAAAGCGCTTCAATCCGCAGGAAATCGACAGATTCGCAAATGCCGGGAATCTGTTACCGTTTTAGTAAATATGAGCAGGTTGGGGAGAGAGGCGCGGGCGGCCCGCTGGCGCCTGATGACGGCGTGGGCAGCGATGATTCTCCCGGGAATTTGCGCGGTTGCACAACAGACGACGCCAGCCCCGCCGGATCAACAGCAGCCCGGGGCGGGCGCGCAGGTCCACACCGGAACCAGCAGCGGCATTACTGCAGAGATGCGCATCCGAAATCTGCTTGCCGACCACCAGTACTTTCAGGTTGCCGATGAGCTGGACCAGTTGCCTCCCGAACAGGCGCAGCTTTACCGCGGCGTTCTGGCGAACCGGTACAACGACTCGCGGAAATCGATTGAACTGCTCGAGCCTTTGATCGACAAGGTGGCGGCGAACGGAGACGCGACCGACGAGAAGCTGTTGCGGAAGGCACTGGCGGAAGACTATCTGCGCGACGGCGACTGGGCAAAGGCGGCAAAGGCGTACGAGGCGCTTGCATCGCGAATGCAGGAAAAGCTGACCGCGGATGAGCAGGCGGAGATCGAGATGCCGGTGAAGATGCTTCCGCTGGCGGCGGCCAATCCGCCTATGACAGTGGAACCATGCGATCGATTTCTGATGCAGGTGAGCAAGAATCCGCTGGGGCTCACCGATATACCGGTGTTTGTGGACGCGATGCCGCATAGCTGGATGCTCGATCCTACGGCGCCGTTCAATTTGATTGCACGGTCTGTGGCGCGCGAAGTGGGGCTGAAGGTTTCAGACGACGCGGTTACCATTCGCACCCTCACCGGGAAGTCCATGAAGGTGCACGTGACGTTGATTCCGCGCTTCACCATCGGCGGCAGGCTCACACTGCGCAACATGACGGCTTTTGTTTTTGACGATGCCGACTACTTTTTTCCGCGGACGGGATACCAGGTGCAGGGTGTGCTTGGTTATGCGGCGCTGCAGGCGCTGGGCAGCGTGAAGATCACGGGAGACGCGACGATTGAAGTGGTTCCCGGAAAAGGGCCCGATCCGGCCGCGGTTGCCGGCGCAAAGGAAAGTGCGGGGCTGGCAACCGCCAAGAACGGGACAGATCCAGCGGGCGCGCATTTCTTCCTCGATGGCGACCAGGTGATTGTAGCGCTGGGATCGCCGGGAAACGAGCGGATGTTTGTGGTGGATGCCGGCGGACAGCAGAGCTATCTGACCTCGCGCTACTATGCCGAGCACGCGAACAATTTTTCTGGACAACCGGCATCGCGATTCTCGATTCCGACAGATCCTTCGATTCCGCCGCAGCAGGCATATATCGCGGAGACAGCGCCGCTGGATGTGGGCGGGACCACGGTGCGGGCGCACTACATCCAGGTGCTCACGCAGCCACTGGGTTCGGCGGCGCTTGACGATGTGTACGGCGTGCTGGGCATTGATGTGCTGGATCAGTTGCGCAGCTATACGTTCGATTACCGGACCATGAGGTTCAGCGTTTCCCCCGAGTGAGGTCGCATGCCCACACAGGTTGAAAAAGGACACCGGTTTCGCGCATTGCATGAGCGTGATCGCGCATTCATCATTCCAAACCCATGGGACGCGGGAACGGCGCGGATGCTCGCACAACTGGGGTTTGAAGCGCTGGCGACAACGAGCGCGGGGTACGCATTTTCGCGCGGCACGGTGGATGGCGCTGTAGGACGAGACGCGATGATGGCGCACGTGGCCGAAATGGTGGCGGCGACGGACCTGCCCGTGAGCGCCGACCTCGAAAACGGATTTGGGGATTCGCCGGAAGGTGTTGCAGAGGCGATTCGCATGGGCGCGGCACACGGGCTGGCAGGCGGATCGATTGAAGATGCGACAGGAGATGAGAGCGATCCAATCTATACGCTGGAACTGGCGAAGGAGCGCATTCGCGCGGCGGCCGAGACGGCGCGGTCGTTGCCGTTTACGTTTACGCTCACCGCGCGGGCGGAGAATTATCTGCATGGCCGGCCCGATTTGAAGGACACGATCCTGCGTCTGCAGGCGTATCAGGAAGCGGGCGCGGACGTGCTCTATGCGCCGGGACTCACGAGCAAGGAAGAGATCGCTGCAGTGGTGCAGTCGGTGGATCGGCCGGTGAATGTGCTGGCGGGCATGCCGGCGATGCGGCTGAACCTGGCCGAGCTTTCAGCCATAGGAGTCAAGCGCGTCAGCACGGGTAGCGCACTGGCGCGTGCGGCGCTGGGAGCGTTTCTGCTGAGTGCACGGGAGATGGGGATTCACGGGACGTTCGGGTTTGTGGAAGGGGCAGCGGCAAACTCGCGTGAGGTTGTTCCGTTGCTTGAAGCGTGGCAGGAATCTGCGCGCGAGAAGTGACCTGATCTCCAGATCAGCCGATGGGAAGGCGGACTGTGGCGCGCGCGCCTTCACCCTCTTCGCGATTGACGAGACGAATTTCTCCGCCGTGAGCACGGGCTATCTGCTGCGCAAGTGCGAGGCCCACGCCGCTGCCCTTGGGCTTGGTGGTGTAGAAGGGCACGAACAGGTTCTCAGTATTGGCAATGCCCATGCCGGTATCTTCAATGGTGACCCAGGCGGACGAATCCGTAACACGCCATCCCACGCGTACCGACTGCGCATCGTTGGCAAGGGTGGCGTCGACCGCGTTGGCAAGCAGGTTGATGAACATCTGCTCGAGCTGATCGGGATCAGCGTGCAGAGTGATCGCGGGGCCGGGCTCGAGAACGACTGAAAGACGCTGCTCGAGCAGGACGACTTGCTCAAGAAGGCGCAGAAGCGAGACGGACTTGAGGTGTGGCGGCGGCAACTGCGCAAGAAGCCGATACGACTGCACAAAGCGATGCAGCGCGTCAGCGCGGCTCTCAACCACGCCAAGGCCACGCCGGAAATCGCGCATTGTGTCGGCGTCGCCTTCCATCCCATCAACGCGCGCCAGCAGGCTGCCAGCAATGGACTTGATCGGCGCGAGGGAATTCGACAGTTCGTGACCGAGCACGCGGATGAGGCGCTTCCACGCTGCCTGCTCCTCTTCCTGAAGCGGGACACTCACGTCAGCGAGCAAGAGCAGTGTGTGTGGGATTCCCTCCTGGCGGAACGTGGTTTTTCGCAGAAGCCATCGAGTCGGCTTGTCGCCGAACGAGTGGATGGTCTGGTCGGCCGACCTGAGCAGATCTTCGAGCCCGAGCTCTTCCGCCGAGTGCCCGAAACTTCTCGCGTATGACCTGCTCAAAAGCTGCGTACCGGCGGTGTTCACGAGTTGCAGAACATCTTCGCGATCGAAGGCGAAAAGCGGCGCGTGCATGACTTCGAGAATGCGGGCGAGGAGCGCTGTGGCTTCGAGCGAACGCACACGCTGTTTCTGCAGAAGGTCAGCCAGCAGGTTGACTTCTGTTGCGAGCTCGCCGAGAGCATCGCGCGAACCAGCTCCGCGCGCGCGAAACGAATAGTCGCCCTCCCGCATGGATGCCACGACGTTGGACAACGTCTGCAGCGGACGGACAAGGGACTCGATCAGCGCCGCCGCTATCAAAGCGAGATACAGGAGAAGAGAGCAAGCGATGAGAATCGCTGCGCCGGAGGTGATCTTCTGCTGGTAAAGGAGAATGCCGGCAAACAGCAACCCCGGCAACGAGAGCCAGAAACAGAAGAGCCATGCCCGCCGCACCGCAGAGCGCGGGCGGCGCCGGCGCGCCGTCCGATCAGAGGCCATATTTTTCGATGCGACGATAGAGCGCGGCACGGCTGAGCCCCAGCACCTCGGCGGCTTGCGAGATGTTCCCGTCGCAGCGGCGAAGCACTTTTCGGATCAGCAGAGCCTCGACTTCGTCGATGCTCATGTTGTCAAAGGACGGGGTGATGGCGCGGGCCGCGGCGATGGCGAGATTCGATGGGTCTATCTCCTCGCCGCGGCAAAGCAGGACGGCGCGCTCGACGGTGTGCTCGAGTTCGCGCACATTGCCCGGCCATGCGTATTGCATCATCTGCTGCATGGCCGCTACAGAAAAGCCGATGAGCTGCTTGCGATAGCGCGCGCGGCTGCGATTCAGAAAGTGCATCGCCAGAAGCGGTATGTCTTCGCGGCGATCGCGCAGCGCGGGCAGGTGAATCTCCACCGTATTCAAGCGAAAGAGCAGGTCTTCACGGAAATTGCCCGCGGCCGCCTCCTCGTGGAGTTGCGAATTGGTCGCCGAGAGCACACGCACGTCGACGCGCCGCGTTTGCGACGAGCCGACGCGCTCGAGCTCGCCGGTTTCGAGCACGCGCAACAACTTGGCCTGCTGGCGGAGAGGAACGTTGGCGATTTCGTCAAGGAACAACGTGCCGTTGTTGGCGAGCTCAAAGCGGCCGATGCGGTCAGTGCGGGCGTCAGTAAAGGCGCCTTTCACATGGCCGAAGATCTCGCTCTCGAATGTGCCCTCGGGAAGACCTCCGGCATTCACCGCAACCAGGGCCATGCGCGAACGCGGCGATGCGGCGTGCAGAAGCTTGGCAACAATCTCCTTGCCGGTGCCATGCTCGCCGGTGATAAGCACGTTCGCGTCGGAAGGGCCGATCTGCGCGATGAGCTCGAGGACGGGCTGCATGGAGGGGGCGCTGGCGACGAACTCCGGCATACCTTCGGCGCGGAGGAGCCGGTTTTCAAGCTCAAGCTGGCGGGCACGGCGCAGGGCCTGATGCAGCTCGGCGTGCACCCTGATGAGACTGATGAGGCGCTCGTTTTCCCACGGCTTCTGGACAAAGTCGCGCGCCCCCCGCTTCATGCTCTCAACCGCGAGGTCGATGTTGCCCCAGGCGGTCATAACGATAACGGGCAGGCGCGAGTCCATCTCCTGAATGCGTGCGAGAAGATCCAGCCCCTCCTGCCCGGAGGTGGTATCGCGAGTGTAGTTGAGGTCGATGAGCAGTACGTCGTAGTCGGTCTGGCCTAGCGCTTCGAGGGCGAGTTGCGGCGAACGAACGCAATCCACGATGATGCCCTGGGGCTGCAGAAGTAACTCCACAGCCTCAAGAATGTGCGGTTGATCGTCGGCCACGAGAATGCGGATTTTCGGTTGCTTGCTCGGAATGTCTAGCCTCCACTGCGCCGGTCTTGCTTATGGAACATCCTGCCAAGACGACGCCCCGGCGACCTTTGCTCGCCCCGGTGGCTGCGTGCGGCATGGATAGATTCTTCAGTCATTCTACGGCGCATGCGTGGCCACCCCCGACCGGGCATCTTCAATGGAAACGCCCATGCGTTGCAGAGTCTCGCCCGTGGCGCGGTCGATATCGACTTTAGCCTTCTCATACGCGGTTTTTGCCGCTGCAAGAGCGGACTCGGTGATCGCCAGCGCGTGCTGTGCGACCAGCGTGTCGTAATTGGATTTCGCTCCGAGTTTCTGCTCCTCCTTGGTGATGTCGAAGGTGCGCTGCGCCAGGTCGTTTGACTTCTGCGCGGCATCGACGCGCGCCTGGGCCTGCTGCAACGCAAATTGCGAGTTGCGCACATCGAAGTGGATGAACTTCTTCTGCTCTTCGTAGGTGATCTGCTTCTGCCGGTATTCCAGCACGGCACGGAACTGATCAGCCTTGGCGACCCGGTTTCTCAGGTTGATCGACAGATTCAGTCCGAACTGGTATTCCGGTGACGAATAGTTGAAGGTGTTCTGAAGCGCGCCGCCGATTCCGCCGGGTAGATCGGTGCTGCATTGGTCCGGACCCAAACTGCAATTTGTGCTTTTCGGACCGCCGAGTCCAGCTCCCGCGTAGAAGCCATAGGCATCCAGCGTCGGGAGCAGCGAGCTTCGTACAGCGGCGAGACTCATCTTCTGCACTTCCATTGCAAGCTGATCCTGTGCAACATCGGGACGGTTCTTTTCGGCCTCGGTGATGAGATCGTCGATGGACTTCGCCGAGTTGGGATTCGGAGCGCCATTCAGATCGAGAGGGACGACCGGCATTGCGGCGATCAGCGAATCATCGCTCTTGGTGATGGCGTTCTTGATGAGGAGTTCGTTGAGACGAAGGGTCGCGCGCGAAACCGTAAGATCTCCTTCGCTGGCGGCGACGTCCGACTCGTCTTTCATTACCTGCATGGCGGGAATCGCGTTGAGCTTGAGCTGCTGCTGGTCGTTCTCCATTGTTTGCTGCGCAAAGGAAAGAGAGCGTCCCTTGACTTGTTCGTCCTCATACGCGTTCACCAGATCCCAATAGATGTTCTCAACCTGGGTCACCGTCGCAATGACCTGCAAACGAAATGCAAGGTCGGTGATCTGCTGATTCTTCCTGGCAATGTGCATGAAGCGTTCGTTGGTCGCCAACCCGAAGCCAGCGAGCAAGTGCTGCGTAAGTATGACCTGGAAATTGGAATAGAGCGTGGGATTGATGGCTTCATAAGGGCTGTTGTTTGCAAAGCGCTGCCCTTCGTAGTTCACCCGGAGGCCGGTGCCTAATGGAAAATTCTGCGAGAAATTTGCCAGACCTTCAATGGTGTTTTGCTTGAATACCAGCACACCTGTCTGGAACGAGTTTCCTTCGACGGTGACGTTGTGATCCACAAAACCCTGGAAGTTGAGGTAGGGATCGAAGGACGCAACTGCGGTTCCAGCGCCCAGCGTCGAGGTAACGATACCGCCGGCGCCGGCCGCGGCCGACCCCGAACTCGCGCCCGCAGAGTTTCCGCTCGACGAACCGAACCCACCCTGCGTGGAGCCCTGCACAACCCCGGTGTTCACGCCCTGCGCGACACCACCGGCCTTGGTACGCGCGATGTCCGTCTCTGCGATGGGGAAGTTATAGCGGAAGTAAGCGAGATCGAGATTGTTTTCAATCGCGAGCGCAATCACGTCATTCAGCGAAACGTAGAGCTTCCCATCGCGGATGAGGTTCTGCAGACGCGGGGAGTTGTTGAGATTCAATTCCGGCGCCGAGCTTGGCATGTACGGCGAGAATGGCTTCCGCGAACTCGGCATATCGACGTGAAACGGCTGCTGCGGAGCAACAGTCTGTTGCTGCATTGTCTGCGCAAGAGATGGGCTCGGCGCCGTCGCTGGATTCGCAGTGGGCGATGGAGAATCGGGCGCCGCAGGGACCGGCGCCTGGGTTGAAGACTGCGCGGGCGGTGGCTCAACGGCCATTGCCAGGTTTGCCTGCAGCAGTAGAACTGCGAGAAGTGCCTGCAGGCGGGTGCGGGTAGGGATACGATTGCGGTATTTCATCTGGGTATTGAATGCGTCCTGATTTCGATGGTCTTTCACTGGGCCCCCGTTACAACTGGAGAATCGACGGCTACATCGCGTGTAAGCCATCCGTCGTGGAGTTCGAGAATCCGCGAGCCGTAGCGCGCGTTTTCTTCAGAGTGCGTGACCTGGACAATGGTGGTGCCCTGGCGGTTGAGTTCGCGGAAGAGTTCCATGATTTCGCGGGCCTGTGTTGAGTGCAGGTTGCCGGTGGGCTCGTCAGCGAGCAGCAGTGCAGGTGCATGCACCACGGCGCGAGCGATGCCGACGAGCTGCTGCTGGCCGCCGGAGAGCTGGTTGGGAAACAGGTCTTTCTTGGCTACGATCTGAAAGCGATCGAGAATGTCCGCAACCATGCCGGCTCTCTGCTTCGCGGCGAGGTTCTTGTAGGAGAGCGGAAGGTCAATGTTCTCGGCCACGGTGAGATCGTCGAGCAGGTGATAGCTCTGAAAGACCATACCGGCGCGCTGGCGGGCGAGGTCGGCGCGCTGCTTGCGGTTGAGCGCGTGCACTGCGGTGCCGCCAAACCAGTACTCGCCTGACCAGCTGTCGTCGAGCAGCGCGAGCACATTCAGCAGAGACGACTTCCCCGCTCCCGACGGCCCCATGACGGTGACGAATTCGCCTTCGTTGATCGTGATGCCGATGCGGCGCAACACCCAAGTTTCAGTGTGTCCGGTTTTGTAACTGCGTTCTACATTCTTGAGTTCAATCATTTCTGTTTACTCCGATCTCAAAGCCTGAATGGGGTCGACGACAAGTTTCGAGCTGCCGCATTGTGTAGCGCAGGTTCTGTATGACTGATCGCATCGTCGCCCCTCTCTTTCTGAAAACTATTCTGTGCGCAAAGCACGCATCGGTTGAACGGCAGCAGCGCGGCGCGCCGGAAGCGCGGCGGCGAGCATGACCATGACGGCGGTTACCGCCACAGCGACGGCAAGCGTGAGTGGATCGGTCGACTTCACTCCATAAAGCTGACTGGTGAACAGGCGCGCCAACACCACTGTAGAGGGAAGCGCAACAACCACCGCAATGCTTGCAATGAGCAGCATCTCGCGCAGCACAAGGGCAACCACTTTGGAACGTTGCGCTCCCAGTGCGAGCCGCACGCCAATCTCGCGCGTACGCTGCTCGGTCGAATAGGCGAGGACGCCATAGAGACCGACGGCTGCGAGGATGACGGCAAGCAGTGAGAAGCCGATGGCGAGCAGGGCGAGAGCGCGCTCGTCCGATGCGCTGCGATCGACCTGTTCCTCCATGGTGCGAAGACCGTTGACCACCAGAGCTGAATCGAGTTCGTGGATGGATCTCCGGATAGCCGGCTCGATGATCTGCGGCGGCTGCACCGTGCGCACATACATTTCCACGCCTGTCGGGTGTTCCTCCTGGAAGTAGGGCTCGTAGACCGCCGGGCCGAGAGGGGTACGCAGGTCAGTGTGCCGGATGTCGCCCACTACGCCCACGATCGCGAGGTCGTACTTGACATCGTTGCCTCCACCTTTGCCGAGCTGGCGGCCGATTGCATTCTGCGCTGAGCCGAAGAAGCGCTTGGCGAAAGCTGCGTTGACGACTGCGACTTTGGGCTGGCCCTTGCCGTCGGCCACTGTGAATTCTCTACCGGCAAGCACGGGCTGGTGCAGAGTGGAGAAGTATCCCGGCGTGATCATGGATTCTTCAAAATTCGTATTCTCGTCCTCGGCAGGTTTGTAGCCTTGAATCGAGAAGGTCGACGACGAGCTGTCTCCGGTGAGCTCGGGATCGGTGGTAGCGGCCGCCAGCGCGACGCCCGGGATGCGGCCAAGAGCTTCGAGCGCGCTGGTGACAATCTGAGGCGTGCGGTCTTCGCCGTAGCCGGAGCTGGAAGGATCGAGAGTGAACGTAGCCAGGTGGCCAATCTCAAAACCCACCTGCTCGTGGCGCAGATTGTCGAGCGTGCGAACGAAGAGGCCGGCTCCGCCAAGAAGCATCACACTCAGCGCGATCTGTGCGCCTACGGCGACCTTGCGGAACCGCTGTGACTCGCGCGAAGCTGTGCCCGAGGTCTGGCGCAGCGCGCCGGCAAGATCGGGGCGAATGAAATGGAAGGCCGGAGCGATGCTGAAGAGCAGGCTGGCGAAGACCGAGACCGCGAGCGTGAACAGCAGCACGCGCACATCTATGGCGCTCGAGTAGGGCTCGGTTCCCGGGTCGGCGCTGGTCATGATGCGAATGAGAACGCGCGTGACGATCGGCGCGAAGGCTATCCCCGCAGCCGCGCCAGTCAGGCCGAGCATTCCGCCTTCAACGAGCAACTGCCCAATGATGCGACTGCGGCGCGCGCCAAGTGCGTAGCGCATCGACATCTCTCGCGCACGCGCCGATGCGCGCAACAGAAGCAGGGTGGCCACATTGATGGTGCACATCAGCACCAGCAGACCTGTCATGCTCAAGAGGATGACGAGGGGCTTTTGAAGGTCCTGCCGATTAGGATTGAAACCTCTTGAGTCGTCGACGACACTCAGCCGTGAATTGTCGATGAATCGCTGCCGGAACCGCTCTGATGTGGACTTGTACAGCGAGAACTCGTAGGTGCGCAGGGAGCGCCACAGAGGGGCAAGCCCGGCCTGCGCCTGAGCTGCGCTCACTCCCGGCTTGAGACGTGCAACCAGGGTCAGCCAGGCTGACTTGTGATTGTTCAAGTCGTCGAGTTGCGCTCTCCACGGAATGGCATACTCAACCATCGTGACCGGAACGAACACGGCAGGCTTGTAGCCGCCGATTGCCGAATCAAAATGGCTGGGGGCCACTCCGACAATCGTGAACGGATGCCCGTTAACGAGTAGCGTCTGGCCGAGCACGTTGCGAGACGCGTCGAAACGCGTCCGCCAGTAGTCATAGCTGAGAACCACAACAGCGTTGGCGTTCTTGGCCGTCTCGTCCTGCGGTGTAAACAGGCGGCCTGCCGCAGGCAGCATGCCCAGCAGCTCGAAGTAGTTCCCGCTGACCACTTCTCCATCTCTGCTCTCCGCCTCGTTGTGCCATGAGACTCCAGCCTGCATCTTATCGGCAACCAGGATTCCTTGAAACACCTTGTTCTGATCGCGGAGATCCTTGTACATGGGGTAGGAGAAATAGCTGTGCCGGTCCCCCGTGTCGCCGCCGAAGGAACTCATCGACCCGGAGAAGGCGCCGCTCCAATCCAGGCGCACAAGTTCTTTCGGATTCTGCACCGGCAGCATGCGCAACAGCACCTGGTCGAAGAGCGTGAAGATAGCAGCATTGGCGCCTATGCCGAGCGCCAGCGTCAGCACCACAGTCGCGGTAAATCCCGGCGACTTGAGCAACTGGCGTAAAGCGTAACGAAGATCCTGGATCAATGACTGCATGCTATCTCCTATTCGGTGCGCAATGCTTGCATGGGTTCGATGGAAGCCGCCCGGCGGGCGGGCAGCCAACTCGCCGCAAGCGTTGCAGCGATGACTGCGCACATGGCGAAGATGGTCGCCGATATGCCGCTGGTAACGAAGCGCTGTGCGGCGCCATCTATGCCGACATCCGCCAGAAGCTCACTAATGACGGGTCGAACCAGAGCCGAAATGATAAGACCGAGGACCACTCCCGCGCCTGCCAACGCAAGGCCGCGCGTGAGAAATAAGCGAAGAATTGAAAAACGATCCGCGCCCAAAGCAATGCGCACGCCGATTTCACGCGTTCTCTGCGTGACCTGATAACTGAGCAAGCCGAACAGGCCAATAACGGTGAGAACCAGAGCGAAGGCCGAGAACCCTGTCGAGATCAGCGAGAAGAAACGCGGCGCTTGAATGGTGGAATCGATGACATCCTGCATGGTGGTGAGGCGCGCAACGGGAATTTCAGGGTCAGCTTTCTCCACCGCGCTTTGAATACCGGCGGCGAGGTTCACATGCGCCGCGGTGCGAATGGCGAACGTGGTGGGGAACCAACCATTGAGGACTGCCGTCGACTCATCGGAGAGCTGCGCCATGGGGCCATAGACCTCAATCCCCTGTGCGCCGACTAGCGAATGCATCTGCACGTCGGGAACGATGCCGACGATGCGCCACTGTGCCGAACCTCCGAACTGAACGCTTTCTCCGATGGGCGAGCGTCCAGGCCACCACTTGCGCGCGGTGGTCGCGCCGATGACGACGACGCGGTCAGCTCCGGCCCGATCGGCATCGGTGATATCGCGTCCGGCGATCAGATGCATGCCCATCGTGGCGAAGTAACCGGGCGTGATGGCGCGGAACTCTATGGTCTGCCGCAGGTCGCGGCGGTCTGCGGGACTGCCTCCTTCGTTCAAACCGCGATCGAGTGGCAGGCCATTCACGGCAGCCACGCGATCCACGCCGGGCAAGCGGCGCAGCTCATCGAGCACGTTGTCCACGAATTGTCCCGTGCGCTGAGCGCTGGCGTATCGATCACCCTTTAGAGTGACTTGGAAGACTGACAACTGTTTCTGGTCGACACCCGACGGCAACGCATGCAGACGAAGGAATGTGCCGAGAAGAATCGATGCGGTCGAAACCAGCACCATCGCCATGGCGACCTGCGTAACGAGCAGTGCGCGCGAGATGAGTGCGTGCGAGATGGTCTCGCCAAGTGTAGGCCCGTTGAGTCGTGCCTCGCGCGCAGGGCTGCGAAGAGCGATGCATCCAGGCAGCACTGCGAACAACAGTGTGGAGAGCATTGCAAATGCGAGCACTGCAGCGGAAAGCATCCAGAGTGCAGGCTCCCCGTGAAGTTTCGGAATCGGCAGCGGAGAGGCCTTCAACAGAAACGCTGCGGTCGCGCGCGCCACGATGACTCCCAGCGCGCCTCCGGCCAGTGCGATGAGCGAGCCTTCCACCGCGATCAAGCGAATCAATTGCGTACGCGTGGCCCCCAGCGCTGTGCGCAGCGCGAGTTCACGGGCTCGGCGCATGGAGCGCGCCATCACGAGGCCCGCGAGATTGAGGCAGGCGACCAGCAGAACGGCCACGACTGCGCCCAGTATGGTCATCAGGCTGCGCCGGGCATTCGCGACCACCACGTCCTGCAGTCCCCACGCGCGAAATTCGTGAAGGTTCTTCGCTCCCGATTCATCGGTCCATTTCTTGTAGTCGGGGAACTGCGCGAAAAACGGGCCCTGCAGTGCGGTCAGTTGCTGCTGGGCCCGCGCCATTGAAACATCGGACCTGAGGCGCGCAATCATCTGGTAGTTGTCGCCGTCATAGCCCGGGTCTTTCGGGCTCAGTTGCAGAGGCGTCCACAGATCGGGTGTTCCCATGACTCCCGGTGCACTCTCCGCGTTCACGACGAAGCCTGCGGGCATGATGCCGATGACGGTGAAACTCTCCTGATTGATACGAACGGTGCGGCCAACCATGCTCGGATCGCTGCCGAAAGCGCTCTGCCAGAGGCCATAGCTGAGAATCGCAACGCGCGCTCCGTTGGGGTAGTCTTCATCCGGGCTGAAGGCGCGGCCCACAGCGGGCATGACGCCAAACGTGCGGAAGTAACCGTCCGATACCCGCAGCGAACTAACCTGCTCTGCGCGGCCCCCGACAGTTGACAGGTTCACCGCGGCACTGCCATCGTCCATCATTGCAGTGGAGGCGAAAACATCGCTGTGGTCGCGGACGAACTCGGCGGCCGCGCCTGTCTGCTCCGCATTCGGCTTTTCATGAGGAAACGTAAACGCCACACCGACAAGCCGGCCCGCGTCGGGGTACGGCAGCGGCTCCATCAGCACCGACTGCACCACGCTGTATACCGCGGCCGTGGCGCCGAGCCCCATCGCCAGGGTGAGCAGCGCCGTAAGCGTAAAGCCGGGCGAACGCCGCAACTGGCGCAGAGCATAGCGGGCATCGTTCAGTATCGAGTTCATTGCGGCGTTCTCCTTTCCTACTCGTTGCGCAGAGCCTGCATGGGTTCGATGGACGCGGCTCGGCGCGCCGGTATGTACGAGGCGGCGAGAGCGAGCATGAAGATGGACAATGCGGCCAGGGCAAGCACCGCTGGATCAACCGGTTCGACCTGGAACAACAGAGAGCGCATGAGGCGCGTCGCGAACACTCCGCCGATGAGGCCGATTCCGCATCCAGCAAGCGCAAGCTTGGCTCCCGACATGAGCACGAGCCGCATCAAGCCGGAACGCTGTGAGCCGAGAGCCAACCGGATCGCCATCTCTTGTGTGCGCATGGCGGTTGAGAATGCGATGACGCTGTAGATGCCCATCAACGCCAGCAACACTGCGGCTCCGGCGAATGCCGAAATCAGCGCCGTATTGAATCTGCGAGGCGCCTGCCCTTCCGATACGACGCGATCCATCGACTCAACCTGCGTGAGCGGAAGCTGCGGATCGATCTGCCGGACCACCGCGCGAAGCGAGTCGGCCATCTGATCGGGCGGCATTGCGCTGCGGATGATAATCGAGCCGCCGTCGCCGTTCAGCATTCCGGTCGTCGCAAATTGGCCAAGCGATACTTTGAACTGCGCCGCCGGCTGATAAAACTGCGGCCGAGTGTCCTGATCGATGCTTGTCTCTCTGAGATCGCCGATCTCACCTACCACGGTCATCCACGGCAATGGGGTCTCGCGGATGCCGATGTGGATGCGCTTGCCGATGGGATCCTGGCCAGGCCAATAGAGCTGGGCGAGAGCGTGGTTCACGATGACCACCAGCGGCGCACCCTCACGGTCAGCCGTCGTGAAGTCGCGGCCGCGCAGGATCGGAATCCCCGCTGCGCGGAAATAATCCGCGACGACCTGCGATGGCCATCCGGAGATCAGTGTCTGCCCCTTGGCGGGCTCATACCCCTCGGGAATGAATCCAGTGTTGTCTTCATTGCCTGAGGCGGGCAACGACGAGGTGATGCCGGCAGCCTGGACGCCGGGCAATTGCTGCAAGCGGGCGATCAGCGCTTGATTGAAGTTGTCCACGCTGGTCTGCGTTGAATACTGCTCACGCGGCAGACTGTACGAAGCGGTCATCATGTGATCGGCGCGGAAGCCAAGATCGACCTCGCGCAGCTTCTCGAAGCTCTTGAGCAGAAGTCCGGCCGCGGTGAGCAGCAAAAGAGCAACAGCGAGCTGCGTGATCACGAGGGCAGCTCGCAGCCTCGCGTGACCGGCGGCGGTACCGGTGCGTCCGCCTTCTTTCAGCGCATCATTCACCTGGGTTCGCGAGGCGGCCAGCGCGGGGAGCAAACCGCAGGCAAGGCCCGTGATAATAGCCAGGAGAATCGCGAAGCCTACCACTTTGCCGTCCAGCGCGATCGAACCCACACGCGGCAGTGTTTCAGGAAGCGTGTGAACGCCGATGCGCAAAGCCACCCAGGCAATTCCCAGACCCAGGAGTCCGCCTGACACGCTGAGGACCAGCGTTTCAATCAGATTCTGCGCGAGCACGGCCCGGCCGCTGGCGCCCAGCGCAAGCCGCACCGAGATTTCGCGGCGGCGGCGGATGACGCGCACCAGCAACAGGCCCGCGAGATTGGCGCATGCGATGAACAGTACGACTGCCACGGCCAGAAACAGCGTTCGGATCAGCGGACGCGCACTCTCGACGGTGTATTGATCGAGAGGCTGGACATCGGCGTGGATCTTCAGGCTCGCCATCCCCGCCGGGAAGTGGCGCATGATGTCCTGTGAAACCAGTTCCATGCCCTGTTGCGCTTTTGACGCGGTGACACCCGGCTTAAGCCTCGCCACCATGCGAAAGTTCCAGTTCCCGGCGGTTTCAATCTCATCCTTGGTCAGGCTCATGGGAACCCACAGCTCACTGCGATTCAACTGGCCCGGCACCAAGGGAAACTCGAAGTCGCGCGGCATGACGCCGATAATCTCGTAAGGCTTGCGGTCGAGCTGGATGGTGCGGCCCAGCACCTGCGGATCGCCATGAAAACGGCTGCGCCACGTCTGATAGCTAAGGACAGCAACCTGCATAGTCCCCTGATCTTCCTGTTGCGTAAAGACGCGGCCCAGCACCGGGGAAACCTGAAGAGTGGGGAAGACTGCCGCGGTCAACCGGGTGGCGTTCACCTGCGCGGCTTCGCCTATGCCGGAGAGCTCATAGAAGGTATCGTGAAAGCCGCCGATGCTCGAAAAGCCGTGCGTGTCGCGCATGTACTGGAGCATCTCCGGAGCGGGAACCGATACACCCTTGAACCCGGCGCCCTCAATGGTGTCGCCTATGACCATCAGTTGTTGCGGATTCGCAAATGGCAGCGGACGCAGCAATACGCCTTCCACGATGGAGAAGATCGCGGCAGTCGCACCGATGCCAAAAGCCAGCGTCAACACGGCGGTGGCCGCGAAGCCGGGAGATTTAGCCAGTTGGCGTAAGGCGTAACGAATATCGCGCATGATCATATCGACCTCTTCCTATTCCGTACGCAATGCCTGCATTGGATCAATCGAGGCCGCCCTGCGCGCCGGAACAAGTCCGGCAACAGCAGCACACAAGGCGAGCACAACCGTGGCTCCGGCCAGCGACCACGGATCATAAGCGCCAACTCCATACAATTGGCTGGCCATCAGATGGCCGGCCAGCAGCGCCGCGGGGATGCCCAGCGCCAGGCCAATCGCTACCTGGATTCCGATTCCGCGCATCACGATCGCAATCACACTGGAACGCGAAGCGCCCAGAGCCATGCGGATGCCGATCTCGCTGGTGCGGCGAACCACGAAGTACGCCATCACGCCATACAGACCAACCGACGCCAGCACCAGCGCGAGGAAGCCGAAGAGGCTCGTAAGGCGCGCAACAAGGCGTTCCTGATCGAAATTCCCCATCACCTGGGTGCGGAACGGCCGCAAGTCCACAACCGTAAGATTCGGATCGATGGAAGCCAGAGTCCGGTGAAGCAGTGCATCGGCGTCCTGCTGTGGCGCGCTGAAGTTTACGATGATCGCGTCGATAAACATCGACTGCTGTTCGCCTGAGATCATCGGCGGCTCTTTGTAGCCGGCAAATGTCTGCGTAAGAGGCCGCAGGAACACCGGCCGCACAGGGTTGCGCGGATTATTCATTTTGAAATCGCGGAAGACACCAACGATCTCGAACGATCCCGAGTACTGCGGATAATCGATGCCGAAATGCTGCCCGATTGGATCCTGCTTGGGGAAGAATCGATTGACGAATGTCTGGTTCACCACGGCAACCTGCTGGGAGGAGGCCGTGTCCTGCTGGCTGAAGTCACGGCCGCGAACGACGGGAACGCCAATAGACGACAGGAACCCCGGGCTCACGCGATCCCACGTGGATCCACAGCGGTCATTGGGACCAGGCGCGGGGTGCCCCTGCTGAATCACGCACTCGCCCCAGTTGTCGCCTTCAAGCGGACTGTAGAGCGCCATGGAAACATGAGCGGCGCCGGGCAGTGCGGAGAAGCGGTCTTCAATCTGGCGGTACAAGGCGGGCAGGCGATCGATGGTGTAGCCCGCGCCTGCTGGATCGATGTGCATCACGTAGCGGTTATCGGTGGCGACGCCGAAGTTCTGGTTCTCCAGATTGCCGAGCGATTTGGTCATCAGAATCGCACCGGCGAGCAGCACGATGGAGAGCGCCGCCTGGAGGATCACCAGGGTCTGCTGGGGAAGAGACGAGCGATCGCGAGTGCTGCGATTGACGCCGCGCAGCACTTCGGCAGGCTGGGCATGCAAAACCATCCAGGCCGGCGCCATTCCAAAAAGAATGCCGGTGATCAGCGAGACAAGAAACGCAAAGCCCAGCACCAGCGGCGATGGACTCGCGCTGATCGGCAGATGACGCGCGTCGGGAAACGCCAAAGCGAGGATGCTGCGCGTGCCGGCATAGGCAACCGCAAGACCGGCCAGCCCTCCAATACAACTCAACAGCACGCTTTCCGTGATCGCCTGACGGATCACACGCCGGCGTCCCGCTCCCATAGCCATGCGCACGGCGATATCCGCTCGCCGCGCCGTGCTGCGCGCCAGCAGCAGATTCGCGATGTTCGCGCAGGCGATCAGCAGCACCACGGACGACAGGATCATCAGCATCTTGAGACCCTTGCCCGTCTCCTGCTGCATGTTCTGGATTCCCCCGCCGCCTGGAACTACCACCACATGCTGCTTGGGAATCAGCGTGGAGCCGCCGTTTTTTGTGTACGCCTCACGGGAGGAGAGCCAACTGCGCAACGCGACCGAAAGCTTCGACTGCAGAGCCGCAATGTTTGTGCCCGGTCTGACCCTGCCGATGGGATAAAGCCAGTGCTGATCGGGGTGGTCCAGGATCGACTGGTCTTCGCCTTGAACCAGCCGCATCGTCGATACCGGAATCCAGAACTCGGCCGGGGAATCGGTGACGCGATCCCCGAAGAATGCGGGCGGCGCAATGCCAATCACCGTGAATGGATGCGCCTGAATCGATACTGTGGACCCAACGATGGATGGATCGCCGCCGAAGTCGGCCTGCCATCCTCGAAAGCTGAGCACGGCGACCGGCGCGGCATTCCGCTGATCGTCGGACTCGCTCATCATGCGCCCCGCGAACGGCTGGATCCCAAGGGTCGAGAAGAGGTTTCCAGTCACAAACTCGCCATGCAGTTCCTGCGCCAGGGCATTGCCGTGACGAACGCTGAACATCGGCTGTCCGGACTGCACCGCGGCAAGTTGTTCGAACTCAGGAGCGGATTTCTTGAAGTGCTGATAGAGGTCGTAGGAGAAGATGTCGAAGTCCCCGTTGTCACCGACAAAGCCGCCGTTCACGCAGCAGTTGTCGGTGTCGCCAATGCGATAGAGATTCGACGGATCAGCCACCGGCAGAGAACGCAGCAGGATGCCTTGCACCAGCGTGAAGATCGCCGTATTCGCGCCGATGCCCAGAGCCAGCGTAACGATCGCCGTCAGCGCAAAGCCCGGCGACTTGCGCAACTGGCGCACCGCGTAGCGTATATCTTGAAGAATCTGGTTCATCATCTCTGTCGCCGACCCGGCCTCCCTGGTTCGAGGAATCCCTCCGACCCGCGCACAGTCGCATCAACTTGCCGTGTTGCGTAACACAGGTCCTGAAGCAGCTGGTTCATATCGTTCACCGTTCCTCTTCGCCGAACAAGACAGGGGCGGCCTATTCCGTCCTGAGCGCCCGCATGGGATCGATCGACGCTGCTCTCCGCGCCGGAATCAGCGCCGCCGTCATCCCTGCGGCCACAAGCACCAGCGCGGTCAGCAGCAGCATGCCCGACTCTTTCTGCGCATCCACGTAAATCACCATGTCGATGATCTTGCGCGCCAGCAGCGTCAGCACGATTCCTGCCGCGGCTCCCGCGCCCAGCATCCACGAAACCCTGCCGCAGCATCATCCCCACAACCTGCGGCCGAGAGGCGCCCAGCGCCATGCGCAGCCCTATGTCACGCGTGCTGAGTTCCACTTCATGACTCAGCAGCCCGTACAGTCCAACCAGTGCAAGCGCCAGCGCCAGCCCGGCAAATATCCCGAACAGCCAGCTTTCCATGCGCTCGAATATCAGCGTTTCAGAGACCACGTCTGACATGGTCTTCGCTTCTTTGAAGGGCACGGTTGGGTCGACCTCATGCAGCGCACTGCGCAAGGCCGGAATGATCGCCCCTGGGTCGCCATCAAAGCGCACCACCAGCGACATGCCGTTCAGCATGTCCGCGTGATCCTTCACGGGCATGGAGTCAATCAGGTAATCGTGCTCAGGCATCGGCGGCTCGTAGATGCTCTGCCGCACGCTGCCCACCGTGCCGACAATGCGCGTCCAGTTCTTCGGATCCGGGTCAGAGTCGATGCGCTGACTGGTTGGATCAAGGCCCGCGGGAATGAACTTCTTCACGAATGCCTCATTCGCCACCGCGGTTGGCACATCACCCGGCCGGTCGAGTGCCGGAGACAGGAGACGGCCGCTGCGAAGAGGAATTCCAAAGACGTCGAAGTAGCCGGCGCTCACGTATCGGACTTCGGAGAGCCTGATCTCTTTGGGCGGATTGGGGGGCTGGCCGGCAATGTGTACGTCGGAGTTCGAACCCCAGTTTTCGATAGGTAGAAGGCTGATCACGCCCACGGCGCGGACCCCGGGGATACGCTGGATTCGCTCCGCGAGGGGCTGATAGAAAGCTGCGATGGCATCGCGCCCTTCATAGCGCGTCGGGGTGATGTTCAACGAGGTGGTAAGAATGTGCGCCGGATCGAATCCGAGATCGGCATGACGGTAGCGCGTAATCACGCGAATCAACATTCCCGCCACCACTAGCAGCACCAGCGTAAGCGCAACCTGCGTAATGATGAATGCCGACCGCAGGTGATGCTGTCCGCGCTCCACTCCAGCCGCGCCGCCTGACTTGAGCGCGCGATTCGGATCGGCCCCTGACATGCGCAACGCCGGATAAAGTGACGCCGCCAGGCTGGTCAGAACCGCGGCGCTCACCGCCGCGCCCAGCACCATCCAGTTCATGTGAATGTCCGCGCCGCGCGCAAGCGCCTTGATGAGGAATGTCTGCATCAGCGAAAGCATGGTGGAGGCAAGCAGCACTCCACCCGTCGCACCAAGCAATGCAAGCAGGACGCCTTCCGTAAGCACCTGGCGCAGCAGGCGAGCACGTGCCGCGCCCACCGCCACGCGCATGGCCATCTCCCGCTCGCGCTTTACCCCGCGGGCCAGCAGCAGCCCCGCAATATTCACGCAGCCAATCGCCAGAACGGCGAGCACAGCGCCCAGCAGCGTCCACAAAGGTCCCCTGCTCTGCGCAGTGACGCTCTCTGAGAGAGGGAGGAGTTTGACGGTCCGGCCTCCGTCGGTGTCCGGGTACGCGCGCCCGAGATTCGTGAGCACCTGGCCGAGATCGGCCTGCCCTTGCCCGATGGTGACGCCGTCTTTCAGCCGCGCCACGGTTCGCATCCAGTGGCTGCCGCGGTGGTGCATCCAGTCGTGGTCGATCAGGCGCGGAGTGTAGATCACATTCTGCATGCTCAGCGGATAGCGGAACCCCGCGGGCATGACGCCGATCACCGTGTAGGTCAGGCCGTCCAACTTGATCGGCATTCCCAGAACACTGCGCCCGCCTCCGAAGTACGTCTGCCATATCTCATAGCTCAGCACCACCACCTGGTTTTTCCCGTCCTGCTCTTCGCCGGGCAGATACGTGCGCCCCAGTAAAGGCTGCACGCCGAAGACCTGGAAAAAATTGTCGGTGGAGTGCACGGTATCGAGCAGCACCGGACCGCTCGACGGCGATTCCATGGTTGCTGTAAAGAAATTGTTGTAGCCGGCCAGTGAAGCGAAGGCGTGAACCTGCTCCCGCTCGTCCTTATAGCTGGGCCACGAGGCTGGCTGTGTATAGCCACTCTGGCTGCGCGTCTCGATGGTCACAATCCGCTCGGGATGCGCGTACGGCAGCGGGCGCAGGATCACGGCGTCGATTACGCAGAACACCGCCGTCGCCACTCCTACGCTGAGCGCGAGAGTAAGCACGATAGTGAATGCGAATCCCGGCGATTTGCGCAACTGACGCAATGCAAAACGAAGATCGCTAATCAGCATCGCCGATTCCCTCCAGTACCCACCATATTTCCAGGTGCAGAATCACTATTCAGCCCGCAAGGCCTCGGTCGGGTTCACATTGACGGCGCGCCGCGCCGGTACTGCGGCCGCAACAAGCGACGCGAGTGCAAGCACGATGACGGCCAGCGCAAGGATCACAGGATCGTACGGCTTCACCGCGTACAGCTGATCGGTAATGGCGCGCCCGGCCGCAATCGCTGCGGGAATTCCGATGGCCAGCCCGATCGCCACCTGCACGAATGCGCCGCGCAACACCATGCCGAGAACGGTTCCGCGGTCGGCTCCCAAGGCCATGCGAATGCCGATCTCGCTGGTGCGCTGCTCCACGGAATACGACGTCACGCCGTACAGCCCGATCGCCGCCAGCCCCAGGGCAAGCACACCAAATATCATGACGAGCTTCGCAATCATGCCCTGCTGCCCGAAGTCGCGGCTCAGCGTTTCGTGGTAGCTTGCAAAATCGGTCATGGGGACGTTGGGATCAACGTCGGAGAGCGCCTTGCGCACCTGCATCTCCAGGCCTTCCGGCTTGCCCGGAGCCCACATCACCAGGTTCTCCAGATAGTGCGCGCCCTTTTCGCCTTCGATCTCCTCCGGCTTCGTGTAAGGCGTGTGCTGCGCCTGTCGAAAGGAAATACATCGGCCGGTCAGGCTCTTTGAAGCCGTAGTTCAAATAGCGCATGTCCGCAGCGACGCCCACAATTTCGTAGTCGCCGGCGTGCTTCATCTCGTTTGCGCCGAAGTGCTTTCCGATCGGGTTCTCGCCTTTGAAAAACTTCTGCGCAAAGGCTTCGTTGACAACCGCAACCATCGGCGCGTCCGCCCTATCGCGTTCATCAATGGCCCGGCCCATCACGATGCGGTTTCCCAGCGTCGTGAAGAACCCCGGCGTCACATGTGTCCACGTGGCGCCGGTATCGTCATCGGCGTGCGGCTCGGGCCTGCCCTGAATGCGAACGCCACCGTTCCAGCTATCGCCGCTCATCGGGGCATACGTGGCTCCCGCAACGCCCTGCACACCCGGGATCTGCTGCAGCCGCTCGAACATGCGCCGGTACAGCAGATCGAGCTGCTCCGGCTTGTAGCCGGCCTGCGAACGCATCGATCGAAACCATGTACCGGCCTTCGACCTCGAATCCAAACTTCTGATGCTCCAGGTTGCGCAGGCTCTGCGCCAGCATCACCGCGGCGCTGATCAGCACCAGCGAGACCGAGGCCTGCGCGATCACCAGCGCCTTCTGCGGCCACCGCGCGCCGTGCGCCGTCGAACGATTCGCGCCGCGCAATGCTTCCACCGGCTCCGCATGCGACGTTGTCCACGCCGGAGCGATGCCGAACAGCATGCCCGTCAGCAGCGAAACGCCAAGCGCAAACAGAAGCACCGGCATCGAAGGTGATGCATCGATCGGAACCCACATGTTGGGACCGCTGAAGGCGAGATGCAGCACCAGCGAGGTCCCCAGATACGCCACAGCCAACCCGGCGGCTCCGCCCACCAGTCCCAGCGTCAGGCTCTCAACCAGCGCCTTGCGCACCAGCCTGCCCCGTGAAGCGCCGAGCGCAATGCGCAACGAAGTCTGCTGCCGGTTTCTCAAGCCCGCGGGCCAGCAGAAGATTGGCAAGATTGGCGCACGCGATCAGCAGAACGCATGCCGCGGCAATCAGCAGAATCCGCAGCGCGTCCTCATACTGCTCGCGCATGTCCGTCACGCCCGCGCCGCCCGGCGACAGAAACATCTGCTGCTTGGGCAGATATTCCTTGTCCTGCACGGTCAGGTCCGGCGTAGTGGCTCATCTGCCACTGGCGCAGCTCCGTTCTCAACTGCGATTCCAGCGCCTTTGGATCGGTCCCGGGCTTGACCCGGCCGATGATGTCCAGCCAGTTCGCATCGGGCTGCGGAAGCCGCGCGCGCTTGCCGTCGATCAGCGACTTCTGCCGAAAGCGGCATCCATATGTCGGGCATCGCCCAGCCGCGCATGTCGGCGCCGAAAAATCCCGGCGCGCCCACACCCACAATCGTGAACGGCTCGTTGTTAAACAGAAACACTGACCCGATCACAGACCGGTCCGAATTGTATTTCTCCGTGAACGCGTGATAGCTCATCACCGCCACCGGCGGCGCGCCCTCGCGGTCGTCTGAAGGATTCAGCACGCGGCCAATCCACGGCCCCACTCCAAACGTCGAAAAGAAATTGCCGGAAACGAATTGCCCGTTGCGTGTCACCGCCGGCTCGGTAGACCCGGCCCGGCGCGTACCCAGGCCGGTGTTGCCGCCCTGAAACGCAGCCAGCTCCGCAAACGCCGGCGTGTTGTCTTTGAACCGGTGATACAGCTCGTTGTTGAACAGCGAGAACTCTTCCCACTGCGTATAACCGCCCCAGTTGCAGCAATGGACCTTCTTGCCGATCCGATACAACTCGTCGGGCCGGGTAACGGGAAGCGACTTCAGCAGCACGGCATGCACCAGCGTGAAGATCGCCGTCGTCGCCCCGATACCCAGCGCCAGCGTGAGGATCGACGTCAGCGTAAACCCCGGCGACTTGCGCAGTTGGCGCAGGGTATAGCGCAGGTCCTGGAGCAGTTGGTTCATCCTGGTTCGGCCATCCTTCGTGTGAATGTCGCCAAAACTTGCACGCCGGCAGCGAGGGTCCGGCTGCCGCCAACTGGGGGCGCCTGTCCATCACCCGGGATGTGCGTAGCGCCAAGCGCCTCGCACATCCCCTGGTCCTTGATCCCTGGTCCCTGCTCTTACGCTTCTACTTCGGCCGTGAGCTTCCTCAGCTCGTCCTCTGAAACCACCTTGCCGTCGAACAGGTGCACCTCGCGCTCGGCGTGCTTGGCGAAACGCGGATCGTGCGTCACCATGCAGATGGTCGAACCCTCGCGGTGCAGATCGGCCAGCAGGTGCATCACTGCTTCGCCGTTCTTCGAGTCCAGGTTTCCGGTGGGCTCGTCGGCCAGCAGGATCGAAGGCGAACCCGCCAGCGCACGCGCCACGGCCACACGCTGCTGCTGACCGCCCGAGAGCTGTGCCGGATAGTGCCGCATGCGGTGCGCCATGTTCACGCGCTCCAGCGCTTCCTTCACTCTCTTCTTGCGCTCCGCCGAAGGCATGCCCGCGCGATAGGTCAGCGGAAGTTCCACATTTTCTTCCACCGTGAGATCGCCAATCAGGTTGAAGCTCTGGAAGATGAAGCCGATCTCCTGGTTGCGAATGCGCGAGCGCTCGCTGAAGCTCAGGTTCTCCACCGGCTTGTTGTTCAGCAGATACTTGCCGCCGGTCGGCGTATCCAGCAGCCCCAGAATCGACAGCAGCGTCGATTTGCCGCAGCCGGAAGGGCCCGACATGGCCACATACTCGCCGCGCGAAATGGTCAGGTGAATCCCGGAGAGCGCGTGCGTCTCCACTTCGTCGGTGTAGAAGACCTTGGTCAGTTCTTCAATCTCAATCAGCTTGTCGTTTGCCATGCAGTCCTCACAGTTCGGTTGTCAGTGTTCAGTTCTCAGCGGTCAGTTCTCAGCTCTCAGCGACATCAGGACATCTGGCGTCCCTGTCCACTGATCACTGTTCACTGCTATTCGAGCCGTATCCGATCCACGTTGTCGTAGCGCGACATGTCGGACAGAATCACCGTGTCGCCTTCCTTCAATCCATCAAGCACCTGAATGTATTGCACAGAAGAGCGTCCCACCTTCACCTGCACGCGGACAGCACCCTTGTGATCCGGGTCTTCCTTGAACAGGCTCAGCGTCGAGTTCTCGTTACCCAGCGCCGGACGTCCCACATAGAGCACATCGTTCAGGTGCTCCAGATCGATGGTTCCGTCCACGCTCAGGCCCTTGACTGCGCCCGGCGGCAACGTCCCATCGAGTACTACGTCTACCGTGCGCGTTCCGTTCAATACCGCGGGATCGATACGGGACACGTGCCCTTGAACTACGCCGTTATGCGTATCGATGGAAGCAGGCAAACCAATCTGGATATCGCGCGCCTGCGTCTCTGCAATCTGCAGAGCGGCTTTCAACTTGCCAAGCTGCACCACCTCGGCGACAGACTGGCCGGTCGTCACATGCATGCCCACCCCCAGCGGCACCGGAAGCGGATCGAGTTCGCCGGCAATCGTGGCCTTCACTTCCAGCGCGTCGTTCTGCTTTTCGTACAGATCCAGCAGCGCCTTGGCCTGGTCGATCTTGGCTTGAGCGGAGGACAACTGAACTTCGATGTTCTTCTCGTTCATGTCAAGCTGCTGAAGGCTCAACTTGTGCTGCGCTGAAAGCTGATCGGCGGTGTTCTTCGACTTCTGATATGCCAGGCCGGAGAGTTCGCCCAGCTTGAAGAGTTGCTCGTCGGTCTGGGCCTGAAGCTGGTCCGTGGTGTAATCCGCATTCACCTGCGCAGCCACCATTCGCTTGTCCATCAGAGTGCTGTGCAGCGATGCTTGCAGAGCTCTTGTAGTCGGCCTCGGCTCCCTTGACCTGCAGCTTGGCATCCAGCAGTTTCTGCTGCACTTCGGGTGCCGCCAGGTCCATCAGGATGGTGCCGGGCTTCACGATGGTGCCGGGGAGCACGCGGATCCTGACCACCGTCGCGTCCGTCAGCGCCGGAATCAACTCGATCGAATCCTCCCGGGGAGTCAATGTGCCGGTAGACCCGCGCACCTGGCGAATCATGTTGCCGCGTTTCACCGTGTCCGGCCAGACTGCCGAGGCATCAACCGTGGGGGCCGCCGGCTTCAGCCGGGAGACAGCAAATGCTGCACCGGCTAGAACGACGACCGCAACAGCAATCCAGACCGCCATCTGGCGATTCTTTTTCCGCTTAATATCAGGGCGTGCGATATCCATACGCACGAAGGGTTGCACTTGGGGGGCCAAAAACCATCGCTGCCTCATGCACTGAAAACACGTAACTTACACACTAGACGCACGATGCGGAGCGCACCGCGCTCTGACCGCTCACACACGGCACTGTCCGAAATCGAACACCCACAGAGGCCGGTTCTCCTTAGCCAAGAGGGACGCTGTGGCCGGTTGACGAGAAGCCCTGGAGCCCCGAGCAGACCATCCACCGCAATGTCGAAGTTTTGCTGAAACGCAAAAAATGCGCGGCCCATATCCCTGCCTTGGGATCTGAGAACCGCGCATCTCTTGGCCTTGTTCCTGCGAGCCTGTCGGCAGCAACCTACTTCGTAGCGTCCACCACCGGGACGATGCTCGCCAACTGCAAATCGATTGCCAGGTCCAGCCGCCGGTCGATCTGATACCAGAGCGCCGCCTTCTTGGCGGGGACCGCCTTCTCGAACTTCGCCGCGTACTTGTCGCGCAGGGAGTTCAACTGCTGTTCCACCGCCGATGACTTCTTGATGAAATCCGAGGCCTGGCTGTCTGACATGGTGTCGTAATTCGTCGCGTACGATTTGATCAGCTCCCAGCGCGTGTCATTGATCTTGACCGTCTCCTGGATGTACTCATCGTAGACAGGCCAGAACTTGGTGGACTCATCCGCCGTCAAGACCATGTTTGCGGCCACAATCTGCTTGCGGTGGTCGCGAATGTCCTGCCGCATCGCCTGAACATCTTGTTCCATGGCTGCCTTGGCGGCATCGTTGTTTGTGCCAGCCGTACTCTGCGCTGCCTGCCCAAATGCCTGGGCCGTACCTAGAATCACGAAGGTCGCAAGAAACGCCGGAAGCAATGCTTTCTTCAACATCTATCTCTCCTCAATCCAGTCATGCGAACCAACGATAAGCTGCTCCGCGACTACGCAAGAACATATCGAGGAAGGGTTGCCGCGAGACACTGGTAGAACTGCTAGGCTGTTAACACTACTGGTGAGTTCCGCGGTTCGCCGCTTCACACCCGCTCCACCGCCATCGCCACCGCGTTTCCTCCGCCCAGGCACAACGCCGCCACGCCCGCGCTTCTTGCCCAGCCGCTCCATCGCGTAGAGCAGCTTCACCAGCACCGCCGCCCCGCTGGCTCCTATCGGATGCCCCAGCGCCACCGCGCCGCCGTTCACGTTCACCTTCGCCGGATCGAGCCCCAAGTCGCGGATCACCGCCAGCGCCTGCACCGCAAACGCCTCGTTCAGCTCGAACAGCTCCACCGAGTCCAGTTCCCAGCCCACCTTCGGCATCAGCTTCTTCACCGCATCAATCGGCGCCAGCCCGAACCACTCCGGCTCCCGTCCCGCCGTCACCGCCCCCCGGATCACCGCCATCGGCTTCAGCCCGCGCGCCTTGGCCGCCTCCGCGCTCATCACCATCACGGCCGCCGCCCCGTCGCTCACTCCCGGAGCATTGCCCGCCGTCACCGTGCCGCCTTCCTTGAACGCCGGCTTCAGCCTGGCCAGAATCTCCACGGTCGTCTCCGGCCGGATGGCCTCATCCTTATCAAAAACCTTCACCGCTTCGCCCTTCTTCGCCGCGGGAATCTCCACCGGCACAATCTGATCCCGGAACAGCCCCTCGGCCGTAGCCTTCGCCGCCTTCTGGTGCGACCCGGCCGCAAACGCGTCCTGCTCCTCGCGCGAAATCCCGTACTTCTCCGCGATCATCTCCGCGCCCACGCCCATGTGGAACCCCCGATAGGCCTCCCACAGCCCGTCGTTGATCATCGCGTCCACCAGCGTCCCGTTGCCCATGCGATACCCGGTCCGCGCCTGCGGCAGCAGATACGGCGCGTTCGACATCGACTCCATCCCGCCGCCCACCATCACCTCGGCATCCCCGGTCGCCACCGCCTGCGCGCACAGCGCCACGGCGCGCAGTCCCGATCCGCACACCTGGTTCACCGTCAGCGCCGCCGACCCCGCCGGCAGCCCGCCGTGGATCGCCGCCTGCCGCGCCGGATTCTGTCCCACCCCGGCCTGCAGCACGCAGCCCATAATGCACTCCTCGACCAGCGCGAGCTCTACACCGGCTCGCCGTACCGCCTCGCGGACCGCAATGGCTCCCAGTTTCGGAGCCGTGAACCCTGAAAGCGAGCCCTGCAGCTTGCCGATCGGCGTACGCACCGCGGAAACGATAACTGCTTCTTTCATCACCCACCTCCGGGTCAACCCCGCAGGCTATTATCTACCGCCCCGCTCCCACCGCGCCCCCGGTTTGATGCCATGGAACCAACACTTGTCGGCCGTTATTCAAACTGTGTAAAGTGGGCGGTGCGGATCGTCGCGCACAGAAGACATTAGAATTCGCGCGGCGGGTTGGACCCTTGCAGTGCTTCCCTGCCATATGGCACGGCCTTTCATCCACAATCCGGAGACCTGGAGTTGTGTCCGATGCGCAGGCTGATCATATTGGGACTCGCCGCACTCACCGCATTGCCCGCCTGCGCGGCGCATCACATTACCGTCGCCCAGCTTGAACAGACCCTCTCCGCGGCCGCAGCCAAACACCGCAGCGACGCCGACATCGCCCGCCAGCTCAGCGAGTTCCAGCTTTCCGAGCGCCTCACCGTTCACACCCTGGATCGGATGATCTCCAGCTTCGCGCTCGAGGCCCACGCCGCGCTGGCGCTCGAGCTGCTGGCCGATGATTCCGCCCTGCTCGATCCGCCGCACAGCGAGCTGCCCGCCACCGCACCCCCCGATGCAGCCACGCAGCAACGCATCCTCTCGGCTTCACGCGGATATGTTCTTGAGACGGTGCCTCGCCTGCCCAACTTCTTCGCCACCCGCACCACGATCCGCTTCGACGATTCCGCCCAGGTTCAGCATGCCGGGGAATGGCCCATCCGTGCCGGGTTTCACCTCGTCGGCAACACCTCGCGCACCGTAACCATGCGCGACGGCCAGGAGGTGACCGACGCGCCGAAGCAGGTGTCCGAAAAGCCGGAGCAGATCACCGGCCTCTACTCGTTTGGCGAGTTCGGTCCCATCCTGGCGCGCACCCTCGCCGATCTGGCCAAGGGAAAAATCCAGTTCAGTCACTGGGAAGATTCGCCGCTCGGCGTAGTGGCCGTATTTCGCTACTCCGTCCCCCGCCACGAGTCGCATTACCACGTGCATTTCTGCTGTCTGCTCAACCAGGAATATCAGGGCGGCCAGAGCGTCCACAATCGCAACCTGCCGCGCTACCACTCGGGAAATCAGAACCCGGTTGAAACCACCGGCCTGAATGCGTACGAGGCGACTCCGCCCTATCACGGCACGCTCGCGATCGATCCCGCCAGCGGGGCCATTTTGCGGCTGACGCTTGAGGCCGAGCTCGACCCCGATAACGCCATCACGCGCGCCTCCACCGTGGTGGAGTACAGCCGTGTCGTGATCGGTGACCAGCCCTTCGTCTGCCCGGTACGCAGCATCGCCATCTCCTCGCAACAGGGTCCTCCTCCGGCGGGCGAGGAAGTGCAGCGCGTCCCCATCATCTCCATCAACGAAACCACCTTTGCGCAGTACCACCGCCTCGGCTCTTCCGCCCGCCTCATCGCCTCCGGAGCCGTGCCCGACGCCGCCGCGCCCGGGTCCGCCGAGAGCGCGCCGCAGTTGGTGACCGATGCCGCCGGATCAGCCGCGCCCAAGACAGTAGCGGAAAATGAACCTCCGGCGCCGTCCTCAACCACCGCCGTGGCGAGCGCGGATCCGCCCGCGTCGCCCTCCGCCGGGCCGCCCGTCCCCGGCCAGCCAGTGAGCCCCGCGGCGAACGTCGCAACTGTGTCCTCCAACCCTCCGATGGCCTCTGCACCGCCCGACCCGGAAATCAGCCTCTCCGAGCCGGGAGCCCTGCCCGACACGCCCGCAGCCGCGCTTGGAACCAACCCCAACACGGCCCCCAAAGGGACCTCGCGGCAGGTAACCGTCAGCGTGATCGCCTTCGATAAGAAGGGCCACCCGGTTACGGATTTGAAGGCAGACGATTTCGAACTGCTCGATGACGGCAAGAAGCAGGCGATCCAGTTTTCTGCCCCAGCCAACGTTCCGCTGCCTTCCCGCCCGGATTCCGCGCACCCAGATCGCATCTTTTCCAACCGCGCCGCCGACTTATCGGGAGAGACGCCTGCCGCCGGTCATTTCTCTTCAGCGGGCATAATTCTGGTGATCGATGAGAGCCAGACATCACCGGATGACCTTGCCTGGGCGCGCGGCCAGATTCTGAAGTTCGTATCGTTGCTGCCTCCGGACGAGCGCGTGGGGCTCTACACCATGACCGGCGCGGGTTTCCAGCCTCTCGTGGAGCTGACCAGTCAGCATGCCGAGGCAGCCGACAAGATCAATGCTTTACTGACCACCGCGCAGGCTGACGCCAAGACACGCGACGCGGAGCGGCGCAACCGGCAACGATCCGCTGCGCACACTGCAAACGCATGAAGCAAATCACGCAGCGGCCGACGCCAATTCCGCCGGCGCGCAATTCATCGTCCTCGACCAGGTGGCGCGGCATCTGGCATCCATCCCCGGGCACAAGAATCTGGCATGGTTCTCCAGCGATCGCGAACCGCAAAACCGCAAGAAAGACACCGGCCCCGACCCAAGGGTGCTGGAAGCACTCTCTCTGCGCGGCCAGGAGACCATGAACGAAGCAAATATCTCCGTGTTTCCGGTCAATCTGGCGCAGACCGAAGCGGGATCCGTTGCCGATCTGGCGTCTTCCAGTTTGGACCGCGCCGCGGCAGCCGCCGCCAATGCCAACGCGGCGGCCTCTGCCGGCTCCGCTGGCGGATCAGGCAGCGTTCGCGCCTCCCGTGATGCTTCCGGAATGCCCCAGACGCAGACGCAGACCGGCTGGGACGCACCCGGTTTCCAGGGCGCCATTCTTCAGTTGGCGCAAGGAACCGGGGGCCACGCCATCCTGCGCTCGGGCGACCTTGCCGGCACCCTGAATGCCATGGTCCAGGAGGGCCGGTCGACTTATCAGCTGCGGTTCATCCCGCGGGATCAGGCCGACGGCCGATTCCATCCCCTCACCGTCAGGCTCACCAGCCGCCGCGGAATCACGGTTCGATCCCGGACAGGCTATCTCTGCGAGCAGGAGCCACCCACGCTGAAAGAACGGTTTCAAGCCGCGGTGTGGCGGCCGTCCGACTCCACCGGCATCGCCCTCAGCGCGGCCATCACAGACGCGCCCTCCGCCGGCAATACCATCCACCTCAACATCGCCGCCGCCGATCTGGGAATGGAACAGCAGACCGGCCGCTGGATGGACAAACTCGACATCTTCCTCATTCAGCGGGACGATGCCGGCAAACGCAGCCATGTCGACGGCCAGGCGTTGGTGATGAGCCTCAAGCCGGAAACCTACCACAAGTCGATGAGCTCCGGAATTCCCTTCGAGCATGCGCTTGAAATGGAGCCGGGAATGTCTTCTGTCCGCATCGTGGTGGTCGACAACAATTCCGGCCGCATCGGCTCGGTGACCATCCCCTCCTCAGCCTTGCAGCCCGCCGGGCAGGCAGAGGTTCGCACTCCGCAAGCAAAAACTCCGTAACCGCTTTACAATGGCGCGGTCCAAACTTTCGCGGAGAATCGACCCATGAAACGAGTTGTGTGTCTCGCACTATTGTTGTTACTTTCGGCCCCCGGATGGTCTGCGCCAAAGAAGATCACCATCGCTGAACTCCAGGAAATGCTCCAGTCCATGCACAAGGACAGCAAAAGCGATGCCGATGTAGCCCTCGCGCTCAAGCAGATCCAGTTGAGCGAGCAGCTCACAAGGCCCATCATGAACAGCCTCTCCGACGTCGTGCCGGGCCAGCAGACAACGGAGCAGATGTACGTCCTTGAGGCCCGCAGCGCCATGTTCCCGACGCGGGCGGAAGATCAGCCCAAGACGCCCGCCCCCGATGCCGCCGCGCAGCAGGCCCTGCTCGCCAAAGCTGCAACCTACGCCTCCACCACGTTTCAGCAGTTGCCGAGCCTCGCTGTCACACGCACCACGCTGCGCTTCCAGGACAATGTCGAATCCCTGGGGCAGAGCTCCGGCCAGGCAGGCAGCGCGAAGGAAATGTCAGGCAGCTCCATCAGCGGCGTCAGCCCGTTCAACTTCGTGCGTTACATCGAGTCGAACGACTCCAGCATCGGCATGGAGCACGGGGTCGAGAGCCTTCCCGTGGATAAAACCCACTGGGGGCCCAATAAGCGGATCCAGATGATGGACCCTTACCCCGGCCTTACCCAGGTCTTTCAGGAAGCCAAAGATGCGGGCGCCGTCAAGTGGTCGCGCTGGGAACTTATCAACGAAAAGCCCGTAGCCGTCTTCTCCTATCAGGTCCCGAAGAAGAAAGGGCACGTGTCCCTCACCGTCTGCTGTTTCCCCTCGCTTGAACAGGCCGGCATAGCCAACCTCTCCAATGGAACTGGAATTGGCGGTGCTGGACGCGCAACCGGCGGCGGCGGCAACTTCCAGACCAATACCAACTGGCAGCCCTATAAGCAAAAGGATCTGCCCTATCATGGCGAGTTCTTTATCGATCCGGACACCGGCGTTGTCGTTCGCCTGGTCACGCAAATGGAGCCCAAGACCACCGATGTAGTCCACCAGGCCGACATCCGCACCGACTACGGCCCGGTGACTGTCGGCGACAAGAGCCTCATCCTGCCGGTCCGCGCCTTTGTGGTCACGCAGATTGTCGTCAACGGCGAAGCCGGCGCAGGCGGATATGCCGAGCGCTGCACGCTGTTTGCCACTGACTACAAGAGCTATCAGCCTGCCGGGAAATAACCGAATCCGGTGAAAGCCCCTTTCCGGGGCCTTCACCGGATTCGCAGGTCGAGCGGGCTCTTTATGACACGCGCTGTCTTTGTTACCCTTGCCCTGCATGCCCCGCATAATTAGAACCATGTTCGCCGCCTTATTGGCTCTCGCGATCGCACCCTCTCTGCGAGCCCAACAGTTACTGAAGCCCCAGTCCGTACGTTTTGACGGAACACAGGAATACACACCCGACGAATTGTCTGCTGCAACCGGCGTCAAAAAGGGCGCCACCTATACGGCCGACTTCCTCGCCCAGGGCGCCCAGAAACTCATGGCCTCCGGGGTGTTCGAGAAAGTCAGCTACAAGTTCGATGGAGCCGACCTCATCTATTTGCTCTCGGATAATCCCGACTTGTATCCGGTCATCATCGAAAACCTGCCGCTCGATCCGGCTCTGAATCCTGACACCGAACTTCGCAAGAGCATTCCTCTCTATCACGGCAAAGTTCCGTCCGAAGGCGGGGTGCTCGACAGTGTGCGGCAATCGCTCGCCGCGATGCTCTCCCTCCAGGGCATCAGCGCCACCGTGACCGCAGTTCCCGCCGGCGCCGACCCCCATCGCAAAGCCACAGCCATGAAGTTCCGCATCGACGCGCCGCCGGTCAAAATCGGCGAGCTGCACCTCATCGGCGTATCCGATACCCTCTCGGCTGAAATGGGGCGCATCGCGCACCACGTGACTCTCGACTATGATTCCCTGCACTCCGCCCAGCAGATTGAAGACTTCGTCACAGCGGCATATCGCGATCGTGGCTACGCCGCCGTCAAGGTTCACGCCGTGCGTTCAGGGAACGCGGTCTCCGGCAGCGGCGCGATTCTCGTCCCTTTCGACGTAAAGATCGACGAGGGCCGCTCCTACAAACTCGGCTCGGTACAGATCGCAACAGGACTGCCGGTAACCCTCAATGACGTGTCGAAGGCGCTTCCATCCCGCGACCGCTTCCCCCTCGAAACCAGGTACGTGGGTGCCCTCCGCGGCGCGGTGTTCCTTTTCCTCAAGTCCAGGGGCTATCTGGATTGCTCGGTTACGCTCACCCCCTCCATCGACGAGAGCGCCGGCACCGCCGACTACACCATCTATGCGGTCCCGGGTCCCGTCTACCACCTCGGGCTACTCAAATTTGAAAATGTGGGTGATGCCATGCGCGCCCAACTGATGCGCAGTTGGCAGATGATGCCCGGCGATCCTTTCAATGAGAGCTACGTCGGCAATTTCATCACGGTCGCGCAAAAAAACGACCCTGCTCTGCAACGTTCCCTGGTAGGCGTAAAGGTCAGCTACGACGTGCGCTCCGATCCCGAGACCCACGACGTGAATGTGATCATCCGGCTGGAGCGCTGATAGCTTATCCTCGTGCCATGGTGCATGCCCTCCTCGACCACATGTTTCACCTGCAGCTTCCCATCCTCGAGAAGCTGATACGCCCTGTCCTCGTTTACCTGACGCTGGTGGTGCTGGTTCGTGTATTCGGGAAACGCGAGCTCGCGCAGTTGAACCCCTTCGACCTGATCGTGCTGCTATCGCTCTCGAACACGGTGCAAAACGCGATCATCGGCGACGACAACTCCGTCACCGGCGGCATCATCGGCGCCTTCGGCCTGCTCGCCATCAACTGGCTGGTCGTGCGTGTACTCTTCAATTCGCCGCGTCTGACGCGAATCGTCGAAGGCCGGTCGGCCGTGCTCATCCACGATGGAAAGATCGATATGCAGGCCATGAAGCGCGAGAACCTGACCCGTGAAGAACTGGTCGAAGTGATTCACCGCCAGGGCTTCGAGCACCTCCACGACGTGGGCCGCGCCGAGCTCGAGCCGAACGGTTCCTTCTACGTGGAAGGCGTTGAGCCCTCACGAGGCGACCATCAGCATGCGGCGTTGATCGCTCGACTCGATGCCCTCACAAGCGAAGTCTCCGCTCTGCGGGCCAGGATGACGGGAAATTCATGATTTCCTTCGGATTCCTCGCCCGTCTCACCTGATACTGATCCTGAGGAGCGATAGATCCCCCATGCAGTTCATAAAATACGTATGCCCTAAATCCTGGCTTGTCTCCATCGCCCTCGTCGGCCCTTTGAGTCTTGGGGCGCAAACATTGCAGCAGCGCCCCGCCGAGCCACTGCCGGAGCCGGCGCGCACCACAGATCTCCCACCTGCCCAAGCGCGCCTTGAATTGCCGACAGGCACCGCACTCCAGGTGGAGACGGAGCGCCATTACCCCATGAAGGCCGGCCAAACCATCGAGTGCCGGCTCGTGTATCCGCTCTACGCCAATGGCAAATTGGCCATACCCGCTAACACTCTGGTTCGAGGAACGGTCATCAGCCTCAAGCCTGATCATGGAACCAGGCTGCATGGCCGCCTGCACGGCGACTTCACTCCTTTCCACATTGCTGAGGTTCGATTCGACCAACTGGTGATGCCGGAGGGCGCCTTGCCCTTGCAGACTCAAGATGCCTCGGCGGGCGCACCCGTGATCCATCTGACCGCAGCCGGCGCCGCACCTCATTCGTCGCTGGTGCGGCGTGCCTGGAGTCAAGCCATGTCCAATGCCCGCGACCGGATTGCTTTCTTCACAGCGCCGGGGCTGGGCGATCGGGCGCTACAGGTTCTGTACGGTCAGCTGCCTTACCACCCGGAGCGCATTCCCGCGCACACGGCGTGGACGACAGTGTTGGACACCACATTGGCCATTCCGAAAGAAAGCACAACTCCTCCCACTCCAACCGCACCCGCTCTGACCGCGGGCGCACCGGAAACATGGTCGATTCACGCAGTTCTGACCGGAGGCGTCACCTCCGCGACAGCAATGCCCGGCGACCCTGTCCAGGCACTGGTGGTCGAGCCGGTAATGGACCACGCTGGAACGCTCGTGGTGCCGCAAGGCTCCATGCTGGTGGGAAAAGTCACTACGGCAAAGTCAGCGCGCAGCCTGAACCGCAACGGCAAGCTGCGCTTTACGTTCCAGCAGATTCGATTCCCGGCCGGCGAGGATCGTGACGTCCAGGGCGCTCTGGCGGGCGCGAACACACAGGGCACGCAGACCCTTTCGATGGATGCCGAAGGAACCGTGACGCCGAAGAACAAGGCAAGTGTGATCGCTCCCCTTCTTCTGACGATGCTGGCCGGGCGGGCGCTCGATGAGGACGGAAATTTTGCCTCCCAGGCAGCGGTTTCTTCGAATGGGTTTGGCCTGATTGGCCGGATCGTCGGGGTGGCAGCGGGCAATCGCAATTTTGCCGCAGGAATTGGTTATTACGCGGCGGCGCTATCGACTTATGAGAACTTCCTGTCGCCGGGCCACGATGTGGTTTTTCCCAAGGACACGCGCATCGAGATTGAAACCACGCCGTTGCGCGCTCCAGTTTTGAAGCCGGAGACCCCTTAGCTGCCGAAGATTCGCGGGGTCAGCCTATCCCCGAATGGCGCCGGTTATTCCCACTCGATGGTGCCCGGCGGCTTCGACGTAATGTCGTAGACCACTCGATTGATCCCCCGCACCTCGTTCACAATGCGGCTTGACATGCGCTTGAGCACCTCATACGGCAGCGGCGTCCAGTCAGCGGTCATGCCGTCTTCCGAGTGCACCGCGCGAATCGCCGCCGTGTAGGCGTAGGTGCGCTGGTCGCCCATCACGCCCACGCTCATCACCGGCAGCAGAACCGCAAAGCTCTGCCAGATCTTCGTGTAGAGCCCCGCCGCCTTGATCTCGCTGACCACGATTTCGTCGGCCTCCTGCAGCAGCGCCACGCGGTCGGGCGTGACTTCGCCTAGAATGCGCACCGCCAGCCCCGGCCCCGGGAACGGCTGCCGGCCCAGAATATCCTCGGGCATGCCCATGTCGCGGCCAATGCGCCGGACTTCATCCTTGAACAGATCGCGCAGCGGCTCAATCAGCTTGAGCTTCATGCGTCTCCGGCAAACCGCCCACGTTGTGGTGGCTCTTGATGGTCTGGCTCGGCCCCTTCACGCTGCTCGACTCGATCACGTCGGGATAGAGCGTCCCCTGCACCAGCCAGTCCACCCCGCCCGTCTCCTGCGCAGATGCGGTGAGCCTCGTCGTCAAACACCGCGATGAACTCGTTGCCGATGATCTTGCGCTTCTTCTCCGGATCCGTTACTCCCGCCAGCTTCGACAAGAACCTCTCGCTCGCATCGACCGCCACCAGGTTCAGCCCCAGCTTGTCGCGCAGGTTCTTCTGCACCTGCTGGAACTCGTTCTTGCGCAGCACGCCGTTGTTCACGAACACGCAGGTAAGCTGGCTGCCGATCGCCTTATGCACCAGCACCGCGGCCACCGACGAATCCACGCCGCCCGACAGCCCGCAGATCACGTGATCCTTGCCCACCTTCTCGCGGATCGACGCCACCGTCGTCTCCACAAAATGCGCCGGCGTCCAGTCACCCTTCGCACCGCAAATGCCGAACACAAAATTCTTGATGAGCTGCGGGCCAAGCGGCGTGTGGTGCACCTCTGGATGAAACTGCACCGCCCAGATGCGCCGCTCCTCATTCGCGATCCCCGCCAGCGCATTCGACGTCACGGCCGTGCGGTGGAACCCCGCGGGCAACTCCAGCGCCTCATCGCCATGGCTCATCCAAACCTGCAGCGACGCAGGCAATTCCTTGAACAGCAGAGTCGCCCCGTCCTCGATCGACACTTCGGCATGCCCGTACTCGCGCTTCGGCGCCGACCGCACCTTGCCGCCCAGATGATGCACGATGAACTGCAGTCCGTAGCAGATGCCGAGAATCGGCACGCCCAGTTCGAGCAGCTTCGGGTCCGCGGCCGGCGCATCGGCGTCGTACACCGACGACGGCCCGCCCGACAGGATCACTCCGATCGGCTTGTAAGCCTGAATCTCAGAGAGCGGCGCCGTGCAGGGCACCACGGCCGAAAACACGTTCAGCTCGCGAATACGACGAGCGATAAGCTGCGTATACTGCGAGCCGAAATCGAGAATAACAATGGTTTGGGTGTCCACGTTTTATTCTATCGCGGGCGGCTGCGGAGCCAGAGACAAAACCAGCCCGCCGGCATCTCACCCGTACCCCCGGTCCGGATGCAGTCCACCCCGTCGGAATCTTGCCGTCCGCACTCACGGCGAATCCCGCCCGTAGCGCGTCGCCGCCCTTGCTCAGCTGGGATGACACAATCGGCTTGACTGCATATCAGTGCCCGTGTTGGGCTAATCGAACCGCTATCCCTCGGTCACTTTCTGGCGAGGACTTATACCGGCTAGTGTTTCCTCTGCGTTTGAACGCGGGCGGAATTCCATCATTCTTTCTTTTTAAGATCGTCAGCCGGGCAGAAGTGCTGGAGAATGAGGTCATGGCTAATCACAAGCCGATGCTTACGCCACGAGAAGCTTCCCGCATCCTGGGGATCAGTTATCCCACCATCAAGAATTGGATATTGTCCGGGAGACTGAAAACCTTCACAACGCCTGGTGGACACCATCGTCTTTCGTTCGCAAGCCTCAAGCCTCTTCTCGAGAAGGATGCACGGAAATCCGAGGTTGAGTCTAGGGAGAGATACCGGCGCGTCAGTGGAAGAAACCAGCTCGCCGGGAAAGTTGTGAGCTTGCGGATCGTGGGTCTGTTAGCCGAGGTTGTGCTCGCTGTCGGAGAGGCCAGAGTCACATCGATCATTACGGCCGAGGCTGTGCGAGAAATGGGCCTAAAAAAGGGTGACCATGCCGCGGCCCTTATCAAATCGACCGATGTGATGATCGAACGGTTGGACGAAGAGAACAGCTAGTCACCGTCCAGGTGACAGGAGCCATTCTTGACTATACGATTCTATCCATATAAATTCGACAATACCGGCGACCCCTCTTCGATCCGGCCGCTCGATTCCAATTGAGCGCGGATCTGCCGGTGCCGCACAAAATCCCTTTGTCTGGAGGTTGAATGCTCGGGGACCGTTTTCGCCGGCGTGCGTTCGCCTTTCTTCTGGCCTCTTTGATGTGCCTGGCGACAATCTCGGCATCCGGGCAAGTCTCGGCGAGTTTGTCGGGCCGAATCACCGATCCAACCGGCGCCGTGGTCGCGGCAGCGACGGTGACTGCCAGCAATCTAGACACAGGGGTTTCGCGAACTGTTCTTGCCGATCAGTCCGGCCGGTATCAACTATTGGAACTGCCCGTTGGACGTTATGAGGTGCACGCGAGCAAAGCCGGCCTCGCCGATGAAATGCGAACCGGAATTTTCGCTGGTCGTCGGACAGGCTGCCACTGCCGACCTCACTGTTCAGGTAGGACAGGTCAAGCAGCAGATAACTGTCACGGAGAATGTCCCCGTCGTCAATGCTTCTACTCAGGAAATCTCAGGGCTGGTGGAAGAGCAACAGGTACGAGACCTTCCGCTCAATGGCCGCAGCTTTCGACCTGCTGCTCACGCTCAATCCCGGCATCGTCAACTTCACGTCGCAAGAAGACGGGCGGCATTGGCGTGTCGAACTCAACCACGGGAAACAACTTCTCGGTCTCCGGCAACCGTCCGCAGCAAAATCTGTTTCTGCTGAATGGCGTCGAATTCACCGGCGCGGCGGAAAACAACATGCAGCCGGGAGGTCCGAGTCAGCAGCTGCTGGGCGTGGAAGCTGTGCGCGAATTCAACGTGCTTCGCGATTCCTACGGCGCCGAATATGGCAAACGCCCCGGCGCGCAGGTCATCGATCGTCACGCAGTCGGGCACCAATCAGTGGCACGGCTCGGTCTACGAGTTTCTGCGCAACAACGCGCTTGACGCTCCAAACTACTTCGACCAAGGATCGGCGCCGCCGTTCCAGCGAAATCAGTTTGGAGCCGCGCTGGGCGGCCCGATTGAAGAGAGATAAAGCTTTCTTCTTCGCAAACTATGAAGGGTTCCGTCCAGAACCTGCATCAGACTTCGGTTGCGTTTGTGCCCGACCTGGCTTCGCGGGCAACGGCCGTCCCCAGCGTAAAGCCGCTTTTGAACCTCTGGCCCACACCTCCGCAGGACGCGCCCGACTTTAACGGAATCGCACAGGTCTTCAGCAGCCCGCTTGCAAACCATCCGCGAGGATTTCGGCACAGCGCGCTTCGATCTGCACTTCTCGCCGAAAGACAAGTTCTCCGCCGCGTATACCATTGACGACGGCGGCGATGTCACTGCCACGATCGCCAATCCCTACAGCACCGACATCCTGACTCTGCGCGAGCAGGTCGCTGAGCCTCGACGAGACGCATGCTTTTTCTCCCGCAGCTGAATAACGTTGCGCGCTTCGGCTATTCGCGCGCGGCATATTTCTTCACCGGCGAACCCACGCCGGGCACTCCCGCCGCCAACGTTCCGGGATTCCTGAGTGGGCGCCCGTCGGGGCTGTGGTGGTGGGCGGAAGCGCTGCCTCCAATCCGCAGGCGCAGATCGGACTTGCCGGAAGCAACAACGGCAGCAATCTGCCGATCGCGCGCAACCTCTACACCTATGAAGATCGGGTCACGTGGTCGCATGGCGCGCACCAATGGAGTTTCGGCGCATGGTTCCAGAACTTCCAATCCAACGAAACCATCAATCTCAGCCAGTATGGACAGGCGACCTTCACCAGCCTGCAAGACATTTCTCGCTGGAACGACGAGCAGCTTTCTCTATAGTCCCTCGCCGACTGAGATGAACTGGCGCTCTCTGTTTCGGCGCGCTGTACGCGCAGGATGTGATTCGCGTGAATCCGAAGCTGACGCTCAGCCTGGGATTTCGCGGCGAGTTCTCTACGGGCTGGAATGAAGCTCATGGCCGCGCCGCCAATTACACATTCACGAACGGAGTCATCTCAAACCAGCCGCACATCGGCCACAGCGCCTTCACCGAGAACAACGCCAAGTTCCTGCCGCAGCCGCGCATCGGCCTCGCATGGAACCCGCGCCAGCAGAAGACCGTTGATCCGCGCGGCATTCGGCATGTACAACGAGCTGCTCGACGACCTCGGCTATCGCATGGATCAGAACGCGCCTTTCAATCCGACTTACAGCATTGCTTCGTTGCCGGTTTCGAGCCTGCCGATTGATCCCAGCGGCTCCGCCGCCCGCCAAGGCGCTGCTGGTGCCGGGCGGCGTTCAGCCTGACGTCAAAATGCCGACGCTGATTTCGTATTCGTTGAGGGTCGAACAGGCAACTGACTCCGAACACCTCGTTCACCCTGGGCTACGTCGGATCGCATGGCTATCATCAACTGATCGGCATCGACGGCAACACGCCTGTACCTACATCTGTCCTGCGTCGCCATGTCCGGCTGTGTATCCCGGCAAGTTTCCCGCTCCGCTTGCGGGCACGCCAGTCCCGGCCGGCTCCTTCTATATCCCTGCGGGCACGCCGAAGGCGAACCCGACCATCGCCAATACGTGGACATGGTTTTCCAAAGGAAACAGCATTTACAACGCGCTCCAGATCGATGTGAATCATCGCTTCAGCCACGACCTGTCACTGCGCGGCGTGTACACGTGGTCGAAGGCGCTCGACGACGGAGACTCCCTGAATGCGACGACCGCGGGAAATGCGCCAGGCCTTGTATCGAATCCCTATGACCTGCACGCCGATTGGGGACCAGCCACCTATGACGTGAGACACATCGGCGTAGTGAGCGCCGTTTACATGTTGCCGTTCGGACGCGGCAAGGCCTTTGTCGAATGATCTGCGCGGTATTCGCAAATGTTCATGGTCAGCGGATGGTCCGTGAACAGCATCCTCACCCTGCAATCCGGCTTCCCGTTCACGCCGCAACTCAGCTACAACCCCTCGAACAATGGCGACACACGCAATCCGGTGCGGCCGTTTGTGAATCCCGAATTTCCACGGGCAAGCCATTCTCGGCAGTCCGACCAGTGGTTCAATCCAAGCGCTTTTCTGGCGCCTCCCGCCAACAGCGGCTTCTTCGGCAATCTGGGCAGAGACACCTTGACCGGTCCGGGTCTGGCAACCTGGGATTTTTCCACGTTTAAAGACACGCAAATCCGCGAGCGTCTGACAGTCGCAGTTCCGCGCCGAGATCTTCAACCTGCTCAACCGCGCCAACTTCAACACGCCGAACCTGATCGTCTTCACACCCACCGGAGTTTCCGGTACGGCCGGCGCCATCACCAGTACCTCGACCACTTCGCGGCAGGTCCAGTTCGCCCTGAAGCTTCTCTGGTAGATACCAAAAGCTTTTTGGGGTTGCGGGTGGCCAGGATGCGCGCTCACAGCCTTCTTCCTTATCGAAGGCCCACTCGCCTGTGAGAAATCCGAGCTATGGGCTCATCTTCTTCCAGCCGCTGTTCATGCCGGGAACATCAGCGGCGTACATGTAGATCTGTAAGCCGGGCTTAAAGGCGGATGTGAAAGTAATCGTGGGCGTGATTGTGAGCGTGTTGCCGCTGGCGATTACCGTTGTCGCTACATGTCCACGGAGCACTGCGAATTGCTCACCGTACCGGTTGCGCCCGGTTGGCCCGAAGTCGAGCTATTGCCTGCGTCCGACAGCAGCGAGAACTCATTGCCGGCTACGATGTAGGTCAGGTAGCAGCCGTTCCCCTGACACAGCGTGGTGTTGAACAGCATGCTCACTTCCGCCAGGTTGCCGGCCCCATTCGGAGAACTGGCCACAAAGCTGAACGGCTGAGTGGTCCCAAACCCCGAGGATGGACTGACCGACACCGCGCTCGGCGGCTGCTCGGCCAGGGTGCCCGCCATCCACCAGCCCAGCTTCTTCCAGCCGCTGTTCATGCCGGCGAAATCGGCGACGTACATGTAGATCTGTATGCCGGCCTAAAGCCGGACTTGAAAGTAATCGTGGGCGCGACGGTGAGCGTGTTGCCGCTGGCGGTCACCGTAGTGCTGCCAGGTCCACGGAGCACTGCGAATTGCTCAGCGTACCGGTCGCCCCTGGCTGGCCTGAGGTCGAGCTATTGCCGTCGTCCGATAGCAGCGAGAGCTGATTGCCGGCCGCAAGATAGGTCAGGTAGCAGCCGTTCACCGGCGACCCCGTGGTGTTGAACAGCATGTTCACGAAGGCCAGGTTGCCGGCCCCATTCGGCGAACTGGCCACAAAGCTGAACGGCTGAGTGGTCCCAAACCCCGAGGATGGACTGACCGACACTGCGCTTGGCGCGCTCTCTGGCAGTGGTGCCCACCATCCACCAGCCCATCTTCTTCCAGCCGGTGTTCATGCCGGGAATATCGTGCGACATACATGTAGATCTGTATGCCGGCCGCAAAGCCGGACTTGAAAGTAATCGTCGGCGCGACGGTGAGCGTGTTGCCGCTGGCGGTCACTGTTGTCGCTGACAGGTTCACGGAGCACTGCGAATTGCTCAGTGTGCCGGTCGCCCCCGGCTGGCCTGAGGTCGAGCTATTGCCGTCGTCCGACAGCAGCGAGAGCTGATTGCCGGCTGCAATGTAGGTCAGGTCGCAGCCGTTCACCGGCGACCCTATGGTGTTGAACACCATGTTCACGAGGGCCAGGTTGCCGGCCCCGTTCGGAGAACTGGCCACAAAGCTGAACTGCTGAGTGGTCCCAAACCCTGAGGATGGACTTACCGACACCGCGCTCGGCGCGCTCTCTGGCACGGAGCCCACCATCCACCAGCCCATCGTCTTCCAGCCAGTGTTCGTGCCGGAATATCTTGCGACGTACATGTAGATCTGTATGCCGGCCTTAAAGCCGGACTTGAAAGTAATCGTCGGCGCAATGGTGAGCGTGTTGCCGCTGGCGGTCACCGTCGTCGCTGACAGGTCCACGGAGCACTGCGAATTGCTCAGCGTACCGGTCGTCCCCGGCTGGCCTGAGGTCGAATTGTTGCCGTCGTCCGACAGCAGCGAGAGCTGATTGCCGGCTGCAAAGTAGGTCAGATAGCAGCCGTTCACCTGGCGACCCTATGGTGTTGAACAGCATGTTCACGAACGCCAGGTTGCCGGCCCCGTTCGGAGAACTGGCCACAAAGCTGAACTGCTGAGTTGTCCCAAACCCCGAGGATGGAGTTGACCGATACCGCGCTCGGCGGCCCGAAGGCGTTGCCGCTTACCGGAACCGTCTGCTGCGTCCCGGTTAGATTCAGCGGGTTGTCGGTTAGCGTCACATGCTCTCGCAGCGGCGTTCCAACGCTGAGGGGACTGAAGTCGATGTCCAGATCGCACTCATCGCCGGCGCTGAGTACTGTTGTGCCTTGGCAGAGATTCGTGCCGCTGCCGGCAGAGGGAAAGTCGGTGGGATAGCTCAAGCCCGTGAACGTCAAGTTCGCGTTGCCGTTGTTCGAGACCGTCACCTTCTGCGGGCTGTTGCTGCTTTTGATCCCCACCGTAGTAGTCGCAAAGGTCAGTGAGGGCGGGTCGGCGTAGTCCAGCTCCACCAAGGGACTGTATAGCTTACCGGCGACGAAGACGTTGCCGCCGGCGTCCACCGCCACGCCACTGGGCCATGAGAACCATAGCCCAGGGTTTTGGCCGTGGTGTATCCGCCCGCCGCCAAAATTCGTCCATCTCAGAATTGTGGTTATTCGCGACGTAAAGGTTTCCGCTGGCATCCACCGCCACACTAGATGGATCAAGCAGCCATGCGCTGTACAGCGTTTTGACGGTGGTGTAGCCGCCCGCCGCCAAAATCTCCTTCACCGCATCATTGTTGGTATCCGCGACGTAGACATTGCCGCTCCCGTCTACCGCCACACCCATTGGATAACCGAAGAAGGGTCTGCCGGCCAGTCTTTGACGGTGGTGTAACCGCTCGCGGCCACAATCTCATACACCCCACCACCTGGATAATTGAGCCAATCGGTGACGAAGACGTTGCCGTTCCCGTCCACGGCCACGCCGGACGGCGCAAATTGGAATCCGCCGCCCAGGGTTTTGACGGTGGTGTATCCGCCTCGCCGCCACAATCTCCTTCACCGCACCATTACCGGCGACGAAGACGTTGCCGCTCCCGTCCACCGCCAAGCCAGCGGGCTGGCCGAATCCGCTGCCCAGGGTCTTTATCGTGGGAGAGGCCGGGATGCTTCCATTGACTGCCAGAATCTCCTCTACCTTTTTGTTGGCCGAATCGGCGACGAAGAGGTTCCCGCTTGAGTCGACTGCTACACCATTGGCCGCGATGGCCGGGAGATCCGTTTGCCCGGCTGGTAAACGCCAGACGTGAAGTTGGCAAAGGTAATCTGCGGCCCAGTGCCGGTCCCCTGGACGTAGCGGTTGCCGAGCAGGTTTCCGGAGCCATCGGTGAACACCACGGCTCCGTAGCGAGGGCCAGGCGCCCTCGGCTTGAAGGTCACATTGACTGTGCAGATCGTAGCCGAGGAGTATGTGGTTGCCGTGCAGGTGCTGCCCGCGGCGCTGGTAAAGTCAAGGTTCGCGGCCCCCTGTGTCACAACGGCAATACCCCCCACGGTCGTGCCAGCCCCAATCCTGAAGTGGAGCGTCTGCGCCCCGCTCGGCGAGCCGATCGCCAGCGAGCCAAAGTTGAAGGGGTCCCGCCCAGGGAACACCCCCGGCGGCGTCACGCCCACGGCGATCGCCGCGGAAGTTCCTGCCAGCGAATTCGCCGTATCGGTCGCGGTAATGGTCTGATTGCCCTGCGTCTTCAGCGTCACCTGAAAACTCCCGATCGACGCCGTCAGCTTCGCCGCCGCCGGCAACACCGCGCCCCCATCTGAACTCGTGACACTCACCGTGCCGGCGTATCCGGTCACCGTGCTACCGTTCGCATCCACCGCCGTAACCGTAATCGTGAACTGCACATAGGCGCCCACATTGGATGGCACGGTCACCAAGAAATGTGTCGCTACGAGCGTAGCCGTGCCTTTCACCGCAATCGACTGCTGTGTCCCTGTCGCGTTCAGCACATTGTCGGTGAGCGTCACGTTCTCGCTCAGCGTGCCGGTCTGCTCGGGCGCAAACTCGATGTTCAGGTCGCACTCCTGCCCCGAGCCCAGGGGCGTTGAGCTAGTGCAAAGGTCCACTTCGCCCTCTGATGCTTCTGAAAAATCCGCGGGGTAGCTCAGAGCCGTGAAGACGAGCGCCTGGTTGCCGATGTTCGACACGGTCACTTTCTGCGGGCTGCTTTCGGCCCCCACTGAAGTTTTCGCAAAGGTCAGCGAGGGCGGGTCGGCGTAGTCCAGCTTCACCACGCGGCCGTGGCCCCCATCGGCGATGAAGATGTTCCCGCTCGCGTCCACCGCCACGCTGTTCAGGCGGTTGTATCCGCTGGACAGTGCATTCATGGTGGTGTATCCGCCCGCGGCCACAATCTCATATACGACCATTGAACCAAGTGCTGACGAAGAGGTTACCGCTGGCGTCCACCTCCACGCTAGAGACGCCCTCGAGTCCGCATCGAAGGGTTTTGACGGTGGTATATCCGCCCTCCGCCAAAATCTCCTTCACTGCACCGTTATAAAAATCGGCGACGTAGACATTGCTGCTCCCGTCCACCGCCACGTGATCGGCCGCATTGAAGGACCCGGGGACAAGGTTTTTGACGGAGGTGTATCCGCCTGCCGCCACAATCTCGTATACCGCACTAAGGTCCCAATCGGCGACGAAAACGTTCCCGCTCCCGTCCACTGCCACGCCATTGGGCCGGCGAAACCGAATCCGCTGCCCAGGGTTTTGACGGTGGTGTATCCGCCCGCCGCCACAATCTCCTTCACCTCATGGCACCCCTATCGCGACGAAGACGTTCCCGCTCCCGTCCACCGCCACGCCATATGGGCCAACCGAATCCGCTGCCCAGGGTTCTAATCGTGGGCGACGCCGGGATGCTTCCGTTGACCGCCACAATCTCCTTCACCGTAGGCCACCATCGGTGACGAAGACATTGCCGCCCGCATCCACTGCCACACAATTGGGCGCGATGGAATCCGCTGGCCAGGATGGTCTGTGCGCTCGGGAGGTAATTGCCGGACGTGGCTGTTGGCAAAGGTCGCCAGCGGACCGACGCCGGTTCCCAGAACGTAACCGTTCGCCAGCAGATTGCTGGAGGTATCAAGCAGCTCAGCGGCGCCATATCGCGCGCCGGGCGCCCTGGGCTTGAAAGTCACCTTCACCGTGCAGGTGTCGTTTGCGTTGTAGATCCTGCCTGCCGTGCAGGTGCCGCCGCCGGCATCGGTAAAGTCCAGGTTCTTGGCGCCCTGCGTAACCACGACCGTAGAACCCAGCGTCACAGTCTGGTCGAACGTAAACACGATCGCAACGGGGGTGGCGCTGGAGGCGCCCACGTTCACTTTGCCGAAATTCCCGTTCGTCCCTTGAATACCATTCGGGACAGCGACGCCCGCATTTGCGACGGAGCCGGCATTGCCGGTCGCGGCTGTGCCTGGTTCGGTGATCTGCGCCGGCGCCGCTGAAGGCAGCAGTAGACCGATCAGAATCAAGGGTAGAAGGAGACGCAAACGCAGGTACGACCGGGTGGCCGCAAGAAACCCCTTGGCAGACAGCATGGGAACTCAGCTTTCTGGAGCATGGCGTGGAGACCCAGGCGCAACCATCTTCTAAAAAAGTGACTATCTTGTCCGCCAGCGAGGAATGGATTGGCTGATTGTTCTCTGGGTCAAACGACCGGCACAAATCTAACCAGGAATGCCCGCGGACCACGATCGAGTTCGCTGCCAGTCTGATCCCACAAACCCATCCAGGCTGTATCCGGCGTCACAGCTTCGACTTCATACCGAGAACATCAGCGGGCGTACATATAGATACATAAGCCGGCCTTAAAGACGGACGTGATAGTGGGCGTCGGCGCGACGGTGAGCATATTGCCACGAGGGGTCACCGGATGGCACGCCTTCCGGAACACGTACTCCGGGACACGTTTCGTTCGTTTGTGGGCACGACCGTTGCAACGGTTGGAGTCCAGCAAAAAACTCATGCGGCACAGCAATGTTTCCACCACGATGAACGTGTATGGCAACAGCACACTCCGGGCCAAGCAGCAGGCAAATTCCAAGGTCGTTCAGATGGTTATGCGACAGGAATCGGCTCAAGCTGAACCTCAGCAAATGGCAGTTTGAATATGTGGGGTGATTGTGGGGTTGATGGATTGGACAATTTGCTCGTAAGTTGTTCAAAACATTGGCTCCTCAGGTAGGACTCGAACCTACAACCCTTCGGTTAACAGCCGAATGCTCTGCCATTGAGCCACTCAAGATTGCCTGCTGGAGCACGTTTTGGGGCCCGCTCTTCGCTAACCCTTTCATAGCAAAGACAGTTGAATCGGTCAATTAACCGCTGGAAAATGAAGGACTTTCGCCATCTTCCGCGGCCTGCACAGTTGCTGTTCCTCTCCACCTCCCATTCGCGGATTGCTATCGGTGCATCCACGATTATGACCGAGTTTGAAATGGGCTGACGACGAAATTGACTACATTTCGGGAGACGGATATTTCGTTAAATTTCTGCTGGCAGCCAAGGGTTCATGGAGAAGAGCGAGGGACAGCGAAACACTCAAGACTGGGGCCAGAACGATACGTGGTGTAACAGCGGGAGTGAGACAAACTGGTGGTTGACCTGGCCAGGAATGTAAGTTCCCTCAGATTCACAGGGAATCACAAAGCTCAACAACGGCAGGTTTGTAATGACTCAGTCTAAAAGGAGCGCCCGAAGGCGACCCTCTGGTCCCGAACTAGTTTCCATGACTTATTGAATTCTGTTGAAATCGAGTTAAACTAACTGATTTAGATTGAATGAGTTGCGCTCGCGGTGTTGAATGCCGTGGTTCGGAAGTGATTCAGAGTGGTCTGACCGCTACGATTTCGTCTACAGTCGAGTTGGATCCTGGGGCACTTGTCCGAGAAGGCGACTACACGTCCATGTTCCAACTTCCGGATGCCAACTCTGGATCAATATCACGTCGATGACCGCATAGGGCTTCCATGTGAAGTTCGGCCGATTGTTTGAATGCTAAGCACTGGATGGGGACAAGCCAAACGGGGACGCGAGAAGCAGGTTGCAGTAGATGCCCCACTTGCTGGGGCTTGCGGCAGGTACAGCCCGGCGACGACGTTGGAGCTTGATAGGCCCGTTGTTAGGTGAGCATCATCAATTCTCTAAATACATTCTTGTTGGTCCCGGAGGCGGAAGGTCGCGGATATTTACACCGAGGAAAGGCAATTATTCGTGGTTTTCCATCACGGGTTTCTGGCGGGCAGCGCCCAGACCCCCTGGCCACCAATTCCAATCACCGGCAATGCGAAGTAGAGCAGGGCCGATCACGATACGGACGATGGTTGCGTCAATCAATACCGCAATCGCCAGCGTAAATCCGATCATCTTGACCACCAGGAAATCGCCGAAGGTAAAAGCGGCGAATACCACGATCATGATTGCCGCGGCGCTTGTGATGAGGCCTGCGGTCCTAGCCATGCCCTCTGGAATCGCATCCTCTTCGCTCAGCCCGATTTTTCTTGCCTCGAGCACACGTGCGACGAGAAATACTTCATAGTCCATGCTGAGTCCGAAGACGATGGCAAACGCAACGATCGGGACTATGGGGAACACGCTGCCGGTTCCTCCAGGCACTCCCAGGAATTGGCTTCCGTGTCCATCCTGGAAGACGAAAACCAGTGCTCCGATGGAGGCTGCCACGGAGAGCAGGTTCAGGCCGATGGCCTTGACGGCGGCGAAGACCGATCGGAACCCGGCAAGCAGGGCCAATAGCGTTCCTCCCACCACCAGTGACATTACCGATGGAAAGCGACTGACAACAATCGCCTCATAATCGGCGTTGAGTGCCGGGATACCCCCGATGAGTAGGGTTGCGCCGGGTACTCCAGTCAGTGCGGGCGCACCGTTCCTTCTGAGTTCCCGAACCCAGTTGACCTGCCCGCGCAGGGAGACAGAGGTTGCCGGCACGACCTCAAGGAGTGCTGCTCGTCCGTCGCTGCTGAGAAATGTTCGACGCGTCTCACGCGAGAGGCTGCTGAGGGACGAGCGGTCGCTCTCCGCAATGGTGGTGATTGAAATTACCCGGGCGCAGCGCGGATCGCTCGCAAGTTGCTTGCTGAGATGATCAACCGCATTCCAACCAGCGTCTGTTTGCGCGACGGAGTCCTCCGGGAGTTCGACGATGACACGCAGGGATTCAACGATGCCGGAGCGATCCATCCGCTCGAGTGCATTGAGCGCGTCGACCGATTCTGCCGCCTGCGGCAGCCAGTTGACACGGGGGACACTGGTATCGAGCCGCTTGACCTGCCATGCGAGCAGAAGCAGAGGAACGCCTGCCAAGAAGAGTGCCAGCCAGGGGTGCGCGACGATCAGCCTTCCCCATCTCCGCCAGCGATTTCCCGTGATGGCGGCCCGACGCTCATCCAACTTTGCCGTAAACGGCAATTTGCCAAAATCGATCCGCGGACCGAGCCAGGCGAGCACCGCCGGAACGAGAGTATTCGTGAGCAAAACACTGATTCCGGCCACCAGGACTCCCGCGATGCCGATGGAACGGATTTCGCTGATGGGAACAGTCAGGAGCGCGAGGAATCCAATGGCTACGGTTGAAGCCGAGATCAGGAGGGTACGACCGGCCTGACGCGCCGCGAGGGTGGAGGCTTCAGGGCCGTCGAATCCGGCGGCAATTGCTTCGCGGAACCGACTAACCATGAGAAGTGCGTAGTCAATTCCCAAGCCCAGGCCGAGCATGGTGGCCAGATTCTGCACCAGAATAGACAAGTGCCAGCGCTGGGCCAGGAATGCCGTGATCGCCATAGTAGTCGCGATGGCAAGCTGTCCGACGGCCAGGGGAATCAGGGCGGCGACGAAGCTGCCGAAGGCCACCAGCAGAAGAGCAAGAGTGGCGGGGATCACCAGGCTTTCGCCGCGCCGCACGTCAGCGGCACTGGCTTTGCGAATGTCGAAATTCAGCGGAATCTCGCCGGTGAGCTCGAGCTTCACCGCCGGATACCGGCCGCGGAGTTGACTTTCAAGCGAGCGTGCAAGCTGGTGAAGTTTTGGAACGAGTGACTCCACCGGACCGTCTGTCGAGGCTAGTCCGATCAAGACAAAAGTCCCGCCCTTGCCCAGAAAGATGGGATCGCGCAACTCGAGGTAAGAGACCGCTCCCGAAACGCCGGATTCCTCTTTCAGCCTCGACACGATGGTTTCTAACGCTTGTCCTCCTTCGTCCGAATCCGCGGAGGGAAGGCCCTGGACCACAAGGACCACGCGGTCAACGAAAGGCGACCGAAAACGAGAGATCAGCTCCTGGCGGACAGTTTCGGCCTGGCTCCCTTCGACACGTGTGGCAGTTTCGAGATGGCGCTCCGCGTGGAACGAAAAAGGTAGAAGCGCGAGGGCTGCTACCAGGACGACACCTGAGACCCAGGAACGGCGCGGATGCATGGCACTTATCATGTCATACGAGATCGTCGACCCGTGAATTCTCGGGCTTCGAAGAATGGCAAAGGCCGAAACCAAGTGCCTTCTCCGAAACGGATTGGTTATGGTGCCCTTCGGACCGGGAATATACACTTGCGCTGGGCGCCGCAGCTTCGCTATGCGCACCAGCTATGCTCTGTCGGCTGTTGAGGAGGATCCATTCGTACTCTTTTGTTGCTCGGCTTGCTTGCCGCCATCCAGCCTGGGGCGGCAGACCCCCGTATTGGTACCTGGACTCTCATCTCTGCTCAATCCAGTCTGGATCCTCCTAACCGGCTCTCTCTTACGCCCGTACATGACGCAGTGCATGTTGTCATGAGCGGCGAAAACCACCTCGATTTCACTGCGAACTCGAACGGGCACCAATCGCCTGCACCAGGCAATCTGGCGTTCAATCAAGTTGAGCTGCATAGGATTGACAAAAGGCAGGTGGAGGTCCAGGAGAAAAAGAACGGAGTACTCGTAGGGACGGTCCGGGAAAAGATTTCGACTGATGGAAACGAGCTAACCAGTACTACGGTTGCCAAGAACCATCTCGATCAGATCACGGTGTGGACGCGAACGGGGGGAACAAGGGTTGCCCGAGACCCGTTCGCGGGCGAGTGGACCGAGGACCTGAGCAAGACCCGTATGCGGCAAGGCCTGGTGCTCACAATTGAGGCGGACGGAAGCGGCGCGGTCCATTTTCTGGGCGACTTCAGCTATACCGCTCGCTTTGACGGAAAGCAGTACGACCTCAAGAACTCGCGCAATGACACCGTGATGCTCGAACTTATCGATGCACACACGGTCGATTCCGTTTACCGGCGCGACGATCAAGTCACGCAAAAAGACAAGTGGGTACTCTCCGCAGACGGTCAGCAGTTGACCCTCACCACCACGGGTACGCTGGAAACTGGCCAGCGGCTCACCGAGAAGCTCCTCTTCAAGAAGCAGTAGCCGACAAGGCATCCGTGCAATTCAGCAGACTGCTTGGGGGTGTCGCGACCTTTATCTCACGCGGCGCGATCGAAATGATCCCCTTGCGATGCATGAATTTCAAGATACCGTTGACCGTGTCTTTAAGCGATGGGTCCGCCTGGCCGAACACAGAGGCATCCCGTGCGTTTTGATAGGTCGAACTCTCATACCGCTTGAACTCCATCGCTGAGATGTTTTCCACGGAACCCACCAGAAAATCCAGCAGCGGGAAAAGAAGATCTTCCTTCCGGCATCTCCGGACGAGCTCCGGAACGAAATCGGGCAGGCTGAATATCTCGAATTGCCGGCCAGTCGCCTTGGCAATCAGCCCGGTGATATCCATCATGTTCGAATACTCGTCCCGAACCACATGGTATGTCTGGTTCGCCGTACCCGGTGTGGTGGAGATCGCCACGATATTGTTGGCCACGATGTCGGCCGGCACGAAGCTGACCTGGTTGAGTGTATCGACGCCAATGCCATGGTTGATCATGAAGGCCACAAGGCGAACGGCGATATCAAAGTTGTTGCCTCCGCCGGTAACGGAGGGGCTCACCAGGGCCGGCCGGAAAATCCGGGTGGAAAGTCCGCGGTTGCGTGCATCAAAGACGACCTGCTCCGCGACCCATTTGGATTGGCTATAACCGAAATCGAGACGCTCCATGTTCGCGTTCTGGTCGGTCTCATAGAGGGCAGGCTTTACAGCCCAGCCAAACACGAAGGTCGTTGAGACATAGTTGAATTCCTTGGGCCTTCCTTCGAAGGCCAGACGTACGACCTCGTTCGTTCCGAGTACGTTCGTCTCCCGCATGCGGTCGTAATTGAACAGATAATTTACGGTCGCGCCGTTATGGAAGATTGTGTCGATTTGGTCCGCAAGGTAGTCCCACGTCTCCTGCGTCAGACCGAGAGCCGGCTGGCCAAGATCGCCGCAGACCGGAACCACGCGAGCCTTGAACATCTCTATCAGCCGGGCATCGCATGAGCCCATGGACTCCATGGCAGCCATCAACCTTTGCATGCCCTGGTTCTCGTCGGAAGCCCGGACGAGCACATGGATTTTGGCCTGCGTCTGCTCAAGCAGGCTCTTAATCAGGAACGGCCCGATGAAGCCGGTGCCTCCGGTGAGCAGCACCCGATTCAGGACTGGGATCTCCGCCAGGGGTGAAGGAACCGGCGGCTCGAAGATGAGCTTGCGGTCCTTGTTCATCAGCTCCTTCTCCGCGGTGCTCTGCTCGTCGCGGAAAGCCGCAAGGGAGTGACGCAGGTGAACCAAGGCCTCTTCTGGAGCCCGCTCAAGCTGTTCGGCCAGTGCAAACAATTCGGCTACGGTGACACGCTGAATGACTCCGATATCGACCTGGCGCGCCAGCATCTCGGCGCCTTTTTCGTTCAGAAGCTCCTTGAGCTCGTGCATGAACACAACAAGGTCAAGGGAATCGAGGCCGGCTTCGACGAGATTATACGATTCGTTGCCAGTCAGGTTGTACCTGGCTTTCAATTCGGCGAAGGGCGTGTGCGCATCGGGACCCGGTGCGGCGTCCGTGGCGTCCTTCTCACTGGAAAAGTCAGAGAGAACGGTAAACTGACCGCTCAGCCACATCTGCTTGGTCTTGTGGCGCATGATCTTACCCGAGCTGGTTCGCGGAATCGCGCGCGGCGCGATGAGGGACACCACTGCTACTTCCACATTGAGGTAGTTCCGGACCGCGGTGGCAATCTTTCGGGCATCGGGCAGCGACCTGGGGTTTTTTACTTCTGCAACGATCGCCAAACCGGGTTCGCGGTCCTCCTGAATCTGGAAGGCGGCGACGCAATTGTGCCGGATCAGACCGGAGGCTTTCTCGACAACGTTCTCGATATCCTGCGGGTAATAATTCTGGCCGCGCAGGATAATCATGTCCTTGATGCGACCGCAGACGTAGAGTTCGCCTTCATGGAAGAATCCCATGTCGCCGGTGCGGAGGAACCCCTCGTCATAGGGCGTGTCATCAGCCAGGCGCGCGCGAAACTGCTTCAGCGTGAGTTCGGCGTTGTTCCAATATCCGCGGCACTTACCGCTCCCGGCGAGCCAGATTTCACCGACGCGCCCGGGCTCCAGAACAAAATGCCCTTCCGGGTCCACAATCTTGACCTCGATTCCCGCAAGCGGATTGCCACAACTGACAATCTGCATGGAACCTCCGATTTCGGAAACCTCGGTCGTCATGCTGGCCTTGCCCAGGGCCAAGGCACGCTTGTTGACGGAAGCGATGTTACGTCCGCCCAGCGAAACGGCCAGAGTATTCTCAGCCAGCCCATAGGCGACATAGAAGCTCTCCGACTTGAGCCCATAGGGCTGAAACGCCTCGAGGAACCGGGTATACGTATCCGGTTTCACGGGTTCGGCGGCACACATCAGGACTCGGAGCGAGCTGAGATCGCAACTCTCCAGGCCGTCTTTCGAGAGCCTTCCGGCCCGCAGGCAATAGTCGTAGGCGAAATTGGGGGCTGCCGTCGCAGTAGCCCGGTAGGTCGTGATGGTATCGAACCACAGGATCGGCCGCTGAATGAAGTCCATGGAAGCGAACCCGTAGGTTGTGCCGCCCTTTAGCGCCGGATAAAGGTAACACCCGATGAGGCCCATGTCGTGATACTGCGGGAGCCACGAAACAACGACCGGCTCAGGATGATCGATGACCAGGTCGATAGGTGTTCAGAATGTTTTCGTGCGTCACGATCACGCCCTTCGGCTCCATCGTCGAGCCGGACGTGTACTGAAGAAAGAGGATCTCGGAGGTATCGAAAGCCTGCTGGATCGGAATCGTATCCACGAAGTCTTCCGTGGGAATCCACGGAAGGCCGGAGATGTAGTCCACGTCGACGCCGGACGCCGAGACCCCACTTCTGGCGAGATTCGTCTTGAGAGAGGCTTGATGGTCCTGGCTCGTCAGAATCGCAGCCGCGCTGCAATCCTTTGCGATGTGCACCATCTTGTATAGGGCGCTCTGGAAGCCACGCGAACTGGGAGGATAGACGGGCACAGGGATCAGTCCAGCACGCATGCACCCGAAGAAGGCGCAGATCATTTCGAGCCCCGGCGGATAAGCGAGCAGAAGACGGTCCCCTGCCGCAAAACGACGCCCTTTCCGTAAATGCCCGGCTATGGCCTTCGTCCGGTGCAGAAACGACGCGTAGGTGTAGCTCTCGATCGGATCGCCGTGCAAATCAAGAAACGAAAAAAGGAGTTTGTCTGGGTGCTCAACTGCCAGCCGGTCCAGGTGGTCCAACAAGGACATCATCAATCAGTGATCCTCCGGGGATGTAGAGACCTCAATCGGGGTCGAGGGTGAGAATATTCGCCAATCTCTTGTGAGCATTCCTGTGCAGCTCGATCCACTGGGAGGGAAAGTTCCCATATCGCCGTCGCGGTATCTCAGGGCACGCGCAGCCCTGTCTTATACCGGCCGACGCAATCGGCCCCATCTCTTTCGGTTCGTGGGTGGAACAATAGTACCAAAACAGTTGGACAATGCGATGCTCAATCGCTTCAAAGGGCAAGACTCTGCCGCCAGGGTGCGTGGCCCACTCTTTCCTTGATTGCTATTCGGGGCTCTCGATAGGCTATAAAGGTTGCAAGCACAAACCTCTTTAAATCAGGCCCCCACGGATGAAACGAGCGGAATTCGTCGTGCTCAACTATGATGACGGCGGAGGCGCATGTGACGTTTGAGCCCGAAGCGGTGATCACCACCCACGAGCCCTACATGGTCGATCTTGTACCGTCTGAAGCCGCGTCACGGCAGTCCTTCGATCCGGTCGGGGCGGCCTCCTTCCCCAAAGTCTTACGCCGTCGCCTGGACGGGTTTTTCGCTGACCGGAAGATCTCCCCGAAAGCCAACACCATGATGTGGGCCAAGATCGCAATCGGTCTGGCCGTCCTGGCGGGTAGCTGGACTGCTTTGTATTTGTTCCGGCCCGGCCCATGGACGTTTGTTGCTCTCTACCTTTTGGGCGGCCTCGCGCAGACATTCCTCTTGCTGAATATTGCCCACGACAGCAATCACAACGCCATCTCGTCTCGATCGTTCGTGAACAAGACCCTGAACTATGTATTCGATCTTTGCGGTATCAACTCGTACATGTGGAGGATCCTCCACCATCGGGGCCACCACTCCTGCATCAATCTTCAAGGCGAAGATGACGCGCTTTCGGGACGTGGCATCTTTCGGTTTACGCCCCATGAATCCCGAACACCATGGCACCGCTTCCAGCACATCTATGCGCTATTCGTTTACGCATTGTTTTCTCTCGACTATGTTTTCTTCCGAGACTTTCAATGCTTCTTCTTCCCGGCCCACGACTACTTGAAGCGCACCCGCCACTCTCTGAGCGAATGGGCCATCCTCTTTGCGGGCAAAGGCTTTTACCTCACATACATGCTTGTCCTGCCGGTCTTGATGCTGGGAAAATCGCCTCTGCTGGTCGGGGGCGCGTTTCTTCTGGTTCATCTGGTCGTCGGTTTGAGCGTAACGCTCGTATTCCAGACCACCCACACCATTGACAGCACCTACTTTCCCGCCGATCGCGGCGAATTCGAAAATGGCGTGTATCACATCTTCGCGACCACGGCCGATTACGCGACCGGACATCCGATTGTAGGCTGGCTCGCCGGTGGGCTGAACCATCACATCGTTCATCATCTGTGTCCCCATGTGTGCCACACCCACTACGCTCGGTTGACCCGGATTGTGAGGGAGACCGCCGCAGAGTTTGGGGTCCCCTACCGGCAGCACCCCACTATGGCCCGGGCAATCCGACATCATCTGATACTTTTGAAACAACTTGGGAATGAAGACTAATTCTGAGCGTTTCATCTCCGTGCCCGCATCAACCCTGCCACTTCATCAAAGCGATATGAAGATTCTCACGCCTGCCAGCGCTTCTCAGGACGGACGGCCATGACCTCGTCCTCATCCGTACCCGCTGTGTCCAGACTGCGATGCTTCGCGGATTCGCCCGCAATGGCCCGCAATCCGGCAGCGGTGTTGTCGAAGTACAACGAAGCCTTTGGCGACACCTTCCGGTTCTACCTAGGCGGCCTTAAGGAGGCGATCGTTACGATCGATCCTGCGGTCATTCAGCACGTGCTGAAGACCAATGCGGAGAACTACCAGAAGTCCGAAATCCAGGTAAAGAGGATGGGCCACTTCCTGGGAAAGGGCCTTCTTACGACTCACGGGGAACCGTGGCGCACCCAGCGGCGTCTGATCCAGACAGGTTTCAAAGAACTGGCTATGTTGTCTTCGATCATGCATGACTCCCTTAAAGAGTCGCTGCGGGATTTCGACCGGCAGATCCGTGTCGGCCCCGTCGATGTTTACTCTCACCTCATGAAGATGACCTTCGCCATGGTCGCCCGTTCGCTGTTTGGCGCCCGGTTGAAGGACGAAGACATCGACCTTGTTAGCCACACCATTTGCACCGTCCAGGAATTCATCGTCCGCCAGACACTGCAACCCTATCTGAATCCTTGGTTTGCTCTCTCGGGCGAATTGCGCAAACACGAAGACATGCGCACCCGTGCGGACGCGGTTCTGCTCGAATACATCAGGAAACGCCGCCACGAGCCGCCCGGCCACGACTTGCTGCAGGCCTTGATGGATGCGCGATACAGCGATGGTGAGGGCATGAGTGATGAACTTGTCCTCAGCGAGAGCATGCAACTGCTGGTAGCCGGGCATGAAACGTCGTCGAATGCGCTATCGTGGCTTCTCTATCTTTTGAGCACGCATCCGGACTGTCTCGAGAGGGTACGGCAGGAATTCTATTCCGTGCTGGGAGAAGCGCCCCTAACTCATGCCGACGTTCTTAAGTTTGAATTTACGACGCAGGTGATCCAAGAGGGGCTCCGCCTCTTCCCGCCGTTCTGGATGATCGACCGCATGGCTGTCGCGGACGACAGGGTAGGCGATGTGGTGATACCCCGCGGCTCGACGGTCATCGTCTACGTATATGGCGCGCACCATGCTCCGAGCTACTGGCAAAACCCGGAGAAGTTCGAGCCGGGACGTTTCACCAAAGAGGAAATGAAGCTGCGGACGCCATTCACATTTCTTCCCTTCGGCGGAGGACCACGCGTCTGCATCGGCCAGCACTATGCGATGCTGCAGATCCTCATGATCTTGAGTGAACTGGTAAGACGGTACGATTTTGAAATGGTTCCTGGCCAAAAGATCGAGGCCCGCCCAATGGTCATCCTGCGGCCGAAGCACGGAATCCGCATGACCTTCACCAACACCACCGCGCCTCCCCAATTCCTTGCACAAAATGCCATCTTATAGAGAGATGCCCCTGACATAGGAACATGAGAGGGCCTTCATTGGAGGCCATTTGTGTCTGCCAATTTGGCACATATCGCGCTCTTTGAAGAGTGAATTCGTAACGTCAAGTCGACAAATGTTTGCGAACGGTGTTCGGTTCACTTGGACGAAAAACCGGCTTCATCGGACAGGTGAAATGCACGACCCGCTCCGGCCGGCCGGCGAAATATCCAGCGATAATGTCCTTTATCATTGGCAATCCGTTTTCCTGCCGGGTCGGGACAAGAGGACGTTGCGAACGCAGCATTCGGAGTACCTTTCACAATCTTCATATCAGACCTCCTGTATCGGAGGAAGCTGCCTGGTCTCCCGCACCATTGTTGGGCTGCATCTGAAATGGCAAGCCAGCAACGCGCCAAGGTGCTGAAAAATTTGTCATTGCTTCGCTGATGGAACCGGCGTTTCAATGCGAGGGCAGCATTTCGGCACGGGTCGCTGCATTGTAAGTAAACCATGCTTCGATCATCGCGCCCTGCATTACATCGCCCTTCTGCACGCGGTCGAACAGATCCATGTTGGAGTGGTGAGTCCGTGTGCCGTACTCGAGCGGATCCTGCATGAAACCAATGCCATCCAAACCGATCCACGAGAAGCTGGTGGAGTCGGTTCCACCCGGCTGCAGCGTAGGGCCCGCGGTCAAGCCCACAACGGCATCGATACCGAGATCCTTGATGGGCTCGACCCACGCCCGGAAGATTGCCGCAAGCTGCGCATCGCCAAGCGCCGAGACCCCGCGGAACTTGCCCGAGCCCGAGTCGTCGTTGAAATAGACATCGAGTTTGTCGTATTCCGGAGTCTTCTTCATGGTGTCGTGTGGAGCGAAGTGCTGCTGCACATAGGCCAGCGAACCATAGAGCCCTTCTTCTTCTCCACCCCACAGAGCCACTCGAACGGTGCGCGTCATCGGCTTATGCAACGCCGCCAGAATGCGCACGGCTTCCAACGCTACAGAGGAGCCCGTGCCGTTGTCCGTTGCCCCCGTGCCGCCCTGCCAGCTGTCGAAATGGCCGCCTACCATCACGACCTCGTCCGCCTTGGTTGTGCCGGGATCTCTCCGACCACATTGAAGCCCATCTGATCATCTTTCTGGTACTCAGTCTCAATGTCGAAGGTGAGCTTCGGCGTGATGCCGTGCTGGAGGAGGCGGCAGATGCGGTTGTATTGCTCCGGTGTGATGGCGGCCATCGGTGGACCGATCGGGTCTTTGGGATCCTGCGATCCTCCGTAGGACGCGAAGATCGTGCCACCATCGCCGTTGTAGCCTGGCGTCAACGCTACGGCCACACCTTCTTCCTTCAGAAACTCGTTGACCTCGTTCCGCAGGATGCGGCCACTCGGCGCGGCCGTGGACAGGGATGAAGGTGTGTACTCCCCGGGACGAGGCGCTGTAGTCGTCGGCCGAGCGGGGCCGAAACCAGTGTGCGAGGGGTCCGGCGTCTTCCTCCGCGCCGCAACTTCCTCGTCGGTCAACCGGTGCGCTTCCGGTTCTGTATGCAGCAGAAGCTCGCGAGGGTCGAAGATCAGGACGATCTTGCCCTTCAGCTTGCCTTTATACTTGGCAAAATCATCCTGGGAGTGCAGTGGCGCCAGGACGGCTTCAGCCGTTACTGGTCCGTTCGTCCCCGGGGTCCATGCCAAAGGAAAGCCAATCAGCGAGGCGTAGGCCGGCGTTTCCAGCGCGCCGTAGTACTTTTTGATTTGCCAGCCGTCGCCGAACGGCCCCCACTTCTCCAGATGCACGTTCTGCAACCCCCATTCCTTCATCCGCTGCATGGCCCATTCGGCGGCGGCATGATGATTACGGCTGTTGTTCACGCGCGGTCCATAGACTTCCGAAATGTAGAAGAGATCCTCCATCACCTGAGACCGCTGAAAGGCCTCATTCTTGATCTGGGTCAGCGCAGCCAGATCGACCTTGTCGCTATTCTGTTCCTGCCCCGCGGCAACTGAAGGAATCAGCAGAGTCATGGCGGAGGCAGCGAAAGCCACCCTGAAGGGACGCAGGTTCACAATATTTCTCCTTTTCGAGAGCGAGGCCGACTGATGAAGGCAAGCGTTGAAGTCGCGATGTGACCAACCTACTGAAAACGCGCTCACAACGCAATACGAAGGCGCATGCCGGCCGCATAAGGACATCGACAACCTGACGCCTTTTCAGCCATACTGCCGATTAAATACGAGGACGGGAGCGAGCCAATCTATGTGCGATGACTTCATTCACCAGGGACTGACTCATGATCCGGCAGTTTCACGAAGGGCGTTCATGGTTAGCACCGCTGCAACCGTGGTTCTTACCTCCACCGCGTCGGCAGAGGCAAAAGTGGTTGAGAAGGACGTCGATGTACCGATGGCTTCCGGAGTGTCCGACTCGGCCCTGTTTTATCCCGAGGGCAAGGGGACCTGGCCCGCTGTGCTGGTGTGGACCGACATTCTGGGTTTGCGGCCGGTATTTCGCGAGATGGGTCGGAGGCTTGCCGCCCAGGGCTACGTAGTGCTGGTGCCGAATCCTTTCTACCGCAATGCGAAGGCGCCGGTGGTGGATGGATCGTTTGATTTCTCGAAACCGGAAGACCGCGCAAAGGTGATGCCTCTGGCCGCTGCGTTGACCGCCGATGCCAATATCAGCGACGCGAAGTCTTACGCCACCTTTCTCGACGCGCAGCCGCAGACGAACAAGAAAAAGAGAATGGGTGTGCAGGGATACTGCATGGGAGGTCCCCTGACGTTTCGCACGGCTTCGACGCGGCCAGACCGCATCGGAGCGGCAGCGACATTCCATGGCGGCGGACTCGTTACCGATAAACCTGACAGCCCACACCTGCTGATCCCGCAGATGAAGGCGGAGGTGCTTTGCTGCGTGGCCGACAACGATGACAAGCGCGATCCGGCGGCAAAAGACACGCTGAAGCAGGCATTCGCGGTGGCTCACTTGAAGGCGACTGTGGAAGTGTTTGACGGCTGCAACCATGGATGGACGGTGCGCGGAAGCCAAGTCTACGACGAGGAAGGCGCCGAACGGGCATGGTCCGAACTGACGGCGCTCTACAAACGGAACCTCAGTTAGCTGCCTGATGTATCTTGCCGGTTGCCTCCTTCACGCATAGTCGATCGTTCGCTTCTGAACATCCAGTCCGATGTAATACATATCGTCTCTGAGGAACCCTCCGAGAGTTGAAAACAGCCCACGTTTAGTTTTGCACCAGACCGGCTGGTTTTCCGTTGATGCGACGCCACGCACCGTCAGGCCAGTACTTCGTACGGCCGCATCATATCGTTGTCCTCATGTTCCAGCATGTGACAGTGGAATACGTATCTGCCGGTATAGCCTTCAAATGGCACAAGAATCGACAACACCTCGCCCGGTCTGACAACGGCTGTATCTTTCCAACCGGCTTCATTGGCCGCAGGCGGGCGCGGGACACCGACAAATTGTAGTTCTCCTTTCTGGAGAGCGATCGGATCGAATCCCTGCCGATGGAGAATCTGGAACTGAACCAGATGCAGATGCATGGGGTGCGCATCGTCGGTTGTGTTGATGAATCTCCAGGTCTCCACGGTGCCGAGCTTAACCGTTTCGGAGACCGGGTCATCGTAGCCCTTTCCATTGATGCGCACGCCCAGAGATCTGCCCTTGTCGTCAAGACTCTCCAATAGAATGAAGTCTCTTGTCTTCACTGACGCATGCTCATTCAATCGCTCAAATGAGGCTGGTTTCACTACCGCGGACCGGCTCCTTCGAGTAGATGAGCGGTCGCCGAGCCGTAGACGATGAGTACACACCCAATGAGTCACATCGATGTAGACTTGTTTCCGAGCGCGGTGCTCCCCGAGTCTGCCGGCTCCCAGCCCCGATCCGCAGATAAAGGCGGGTTGAAAAGTCGACATCCATACGCTTGCGGCCCGAACGGGCGGGTCGGACTAAAACCAGCGAGGCACCCCGTGAACAAGGAACCGAAACAGATCGACGTGAAACCGGAGGAAGACGCCCGGCTACCGATACTGGAAGCGGAAATCGAGCGGGAGTGGCGGAATCACCGGAAGGCCTACGTGAAGGAACTACTGAGTCAAAACCGGCTCAAGAGTCAGGTGCACCAAACCGCCCTGCAGTGCGTGTTGGTTCTCCACCAGTACGAGGCCCGCGGACAGAATCCGGATCAGGGGAGGGAGGCGATGATGCCCTTGATCTTTCCGGAGCACGACCGCTCGTAGCCGAAGAGGCCAACAGGCGGGCGCGCGGGTAGCCATGCGCACCAGCAACATTGAATTTCCTCTGCCAACTCTTCATTCTCCGCAGTCCTTCACGTGAAGGGCAATCATCGTAATGTCATCGTCCAGATCCTCGCCTAGTTCACGCGCCGACCAGCGCGCTAGGTCATCCATCAAGCGATCCGCAAGCAGGTCTGCAGAATTGCACCGTTCGGAGCCCAGGAACTGACGAAATCGCCCCTCATCATATTGAACCTCAGTTGAGTCGATCGTCTCGGGAATTCCATCCGTATATAGCAGGCACCAATCGCCGACAGCCAGCGGCCGTTCCACAGCAGCATAGGTAGCAGCCTCAAATGTGCCGAGGAATAAGCCGTTTTCGAGGACGTCCCGAACACCCTCGCCCGATTCGCTCCACATCAGCAGCGGAGGATGTCCTGCACCTGCGTAGGTGATCGCTCGCTTCACCATGTCAACGTAAACGTAGGCCGCGGTGACATAGTGGTGCTGAAACTTGCCACACAATGCGCGGTTAAGTCCGAGCAGCACCTCAGCCGGACTGGCCGCGTTATGGGTCTGTGCAGCGAGAGCGATTTTTAACATCGAGGCAATGAGTGCCGCTGGCATTCCATGACCCGACACGTCGGCTACAAGGATTCCGATATGCCTGTCATCAACGACGATGAAGTCGTAGAAGTCTCCCGCGACCGAGGTCATGGGTATATAGCGAGCAGCAATGTCCAGGCCTCGAATCTTCGGGATTTCGCGCGGTAGGATCGAGAGCTGAATCTGCCTCGCTGTTTCCAATTCCTTCTGGATCGCCAGAAGCTGCTCGGCAAGCTGCTCCCGTATGCCGCGTAGCACGAGATGAGTCTGCACCCGTGCCTGCACCACAGCGGGAGAAAACGGCTTGTGAATGTAGTCGACCGCGCCCACATCGAATCCGCGCGTCTCATCCGCGGTTTCGGTCTGGCCGGTCAGAAAGATCACGGGAATGTCCTTTGTCTCCGGATCGGTCTTCAAGTAAGTACAGACTTCGTAGCCGTCCATGCCGGGCATCATCACATCGAGCAGGATGAGGTCCGGTGGAGGCGTCACTTTCGCCAGGGCAAGCGCTCTCTCGCCATTGGTCGCAATGCGAACGTTGTAGGTATCTTTCAGAATCGAGTTCACGACCTGAATGTTGGAAGGCGCGTCGTCCACCACAAGCACCGTCTGCTTTTGCCTTTCCTTGCCATTCGTTGTGTTCATAGAAGAGGCTTCCCGTTCCGATCACACGCTTGTGCGACTGTGTCGAGCTTGTTGAGCGCAGATTCAAAGTCGAAGTCGTCGATGGCTTCTTGCAAGGCGACGAGCTGCTCTTCCGCCGCGACGCCCGCGGTAGCATGGCGAACTTCCGGAAGAGCCTCATAGGCGTTCCCATCACTCGATTCGAGCAGCACCTTGAGCCGGCCGATTGCCAGAGTGGCTCTTTCCGCGTCGTAAGGCTCCGTGACTTCATCGTGCAACTTCGCGACTGTACTATTATCCAGAGCATTTTGGATTGCATTCACCTGCGCGCTCAGAACAACGGCGAAGTGATCGAGGATGGACGAAGAATTCAGCGATTCACGAATAGCTTTCTCCAGTTCCTGGGCCGACACATATACTTCCATGATCCCAAGATTCCCGGCGACGCCTTTTACCGTGTGCGCAATGCGCTCTGCTATCTTGCGGTCTCCGCTTTCCAGTGCCGCTGCAATCTGTGCTGCGGTATTCGCTTGCTTCGCCGCGAAGTGACTCAGCAGGTCACGATAGAGTCGCCGGTTACCAGCAACGCGATTGAGACCTTCGCTGACATTGACGCCAGTTATGGTGGGAAGCGCCCCTTCGTTGTCTGCTTCGACCGCTCGGGATACAGGCTCTCTATGAGCCTCAGTCCTGGGGGTAGCCCAGCGAAGCAAGGTCCTAAACATGTCGTCAGGATCGATGGGCTTGGCAATATGGTCGTTCATGCCGGCGTCAAGACAGCGTTGACGCTCTTCGACCAGTGCGTGTGCCGTCATCGCGATGATCGGCAGCCCATGCAGGCGCGGATCTTTGCGCAGTAGCCTGGTTGCCGTCATCCCGTCCATCTCGGGCATTTGGATGTCCATCAGGACTACATCGAAGTCGGCAGCGCGATCCTCCGTGATCAGCAGCTTTACTGCCTCGCCGCCATGATTTGCAACGGTGACAACCGCGCCCGCGTTCTCCAGCAGTTCTCTCGCAACCTGCTGGTTCATTTCGTTGTCTTCCACGACCAGCACTCGGATTCCCGTAGTATTGTGCTCATGCTTCTTATCTCTGCTTTCGCCTGGCGACCGATCGGCTAGTGCCGCAATACCAAACAAATCCACCAGCGCGTCGTAAAGGATTGACGAGTTCACCGGTTTGAGCAGATACCCTTCGATTCCGATCTGCTCCGCCTGATTGCGGATATCCTCACGGCCGAAAGCCGTTACCATCACGATCTTCGGAATGTTATGCAGGCGATCATTACGCTTGATGATCTGGCTAGCCTCGAGTCCGTCCATGGTTGGCATGTGCCAGTCCATCAGGACCAGCTTGTAGGGATCCTGCGGGTCCGCGCTGACGATCTCTCGAATTGCGTCCTCTCCGGAGGAGACCGACTCGGCGCGCAGCGCAAATGCCCGAAGTGCCTCGGTTAGAATCTCGCGGGCCTGCGCATTGTCATCCACCACCAGGGCGCGGATACCCGCAAGATCTGGGATGAACCTCTTACGTTTCTCCCCGGTGCCGATCCCGAACCACGCGGTGAAGATGAACGTGCTGCCCACACCTGCTTGACTTTCGACCCAGATCTCGCCGTCCATCATCTCCACGAGCCGTTTGGAGATGGAAAGGCCGAGTCCCGTTCCTCCGTACTTGCGCGTCGTTGACGTATCTGCCTGAGAAAACGCCTTGAACAGCCGCGAGCATTGCTCTGGGTTCATGCCGATGCCGGAGTCACTCACCGCGAACTTGAGCTTCAGGCGGTCCGCAGTCCGCTCCTCCATACCAACTGTCACCATCACTTCGCCCTGGTCGGTGAACTTGATTGCGTTGTTCACTAGGTTGATAAGAATCTGGCCCAGGCGAAGCGAGTCGCCCACCAGGAACTGCTGGATGTCGTGTTGAGCGGCGATGAGGAACTCGAGATTCTTATCTTGCGCCTTCTGTCCGACGATATTTGATAGATTATCGAGCACCTTTTCAAGTTCAAATTCGCTTTGCTCGATGTCCAGTTTGCCGGCTTCAATCTTGGAGAAATCAAGAATGTCGTTGATAATGCCGAGCAGCGACTGCGCGGCCGACCGCACCTTCTTGAGATAGTCGGCCTGCTTTGGCGTCAGATCGGTCTTCAACGCCAGGTGCGTCATGCCGAGGATGGCATTCATCGGCGTACGGATCTCGTGGCTCATGTTGGCGAGGAAATCGGATTTCGCCCGAGTAGCCGCTTCTGCCGCCTCTTTGGCAGTGCTCAACTCTGCCTCCGCCCTGAGGCGTTCCGTAATGTCGCGAAATGCCACTACGGTTCCGGTAATGGTATTGCCCTTGCGAATCGGCATTGTGGAGTATTCAGCCGGGAAACTCGAGCCGTCTTTCCGCCACAGCACTTCGTCCGAAACCACCCGGCTCTGCCCGTCCCGGGTTGTCATGTACATCTTGCACTCTTCGCGGGGAAATCGTTGAGCCGTCCGCATACGCGTAGTGCACAAGTGAGTGCATCGGCTGGCCTGCGAGTTCCGCTGGCGAGAACCCAAGTATCCTCGATCCCGCCGCGTTCACAAACGTTGCCATTCCATCCAGATCCAGGCCCCAGATTCCTTCGGCGACTGAAGCGAGAATCAGCCGGGACCGCTCTTCCGCTGCCGCCACAGCCTCTCCCTGCGCCCTGGTCTGCTCCAGGAGTTCCCTGGTCTTGAGATTGGCAACCAGGATCTCAGCATTCATGGCCACGGAGGGAAGCAGCCCGTCGAGCAACGCTCTTTGGCGCTCCGAGATTGGCGAGAGCAATGCAAGCTCCAAAACGCCCACCAGGACGTCGTGGTGCAGGACAGGAAGATAGAGTAGTTGCCCCGCTGTTACATCGCCCACTCCGCCCGAGATCCGCAACGCCGCTCCGTCTTGCGGCGAAAACTCGAGCGCGCGGCGCTCAAGAGCCGCCTGGCCTACGAGTCCCTCGCCCACTGCAAATTCGCGCAACTCGGCACTGGAGTTAGCGGCGAAAGAGCCCACGCGGATGAGGCGAGTGCGACTCTCATCGGTGCGGTATAGAGCTCCATAAAGCAACCCAATGCATTCAGAGATACGCGTGAGCAGAATCGAGGCGAACATGCCAAAGTCGTTCACGCCCTGTAGCCTTTCGACCGTGGCCGATGTTTCAGCCCTGACCCAGGAGAGGGTCTCGCGCTCCCGCGCCGCACCCTGCAGCGCATCTAGCGCCCGACTCATCTCGCCAATTTCATTGGGGCGCGTCAAGTTGGTGATCGGTTGGTTCAGCTTTCCCTGCGCGACCCCCAGAATCAGGTTGCGGAACGACAACACCACTCTGACGACTTCAACCTGTACAATCAGCGCCGCAATCGCAAAGGACATCACAAGGCCAATCCCGATGAACGCCCACGTAACAGCTATCGTCCGGCGCGTCTGAGCGGTCAGTTCCTCCGACTGCTCGCCCACTCTGGCTTTCAATAGACCTTCCATTGCGATTAGCGACTTCCGCGTCTCAAGCCAATCCTGATCGGAGACCTCGCGCATCACGCGCATCGCCTTCTCGTTTTGGCTGGCCTGTGTCGCCACCCTTATGGGCTGCGAGTCAGACACCAGTTTGTCGAAAAGACTCGAGATCGCATCCATCTGCGTGCCGAGGTCAGGACTGCTGCGCTTCGCCTCTGCCATGGATGAGTGGAATGAGGTGATTAACTGACCCAGATCCCTATCGATCACCAGCATCCGGTCGAGATCGGGCTCGGCAATCTCCTTGTAAAGGCCCCCCTCAAACCGGTTGTTCGTCGCTTGCGCGAACGTCAGGTTCTGCAACGCATTCACATCTCTGGCGACCAGACTGCTGTACGAGGTATCGATGCTTCTCATCTCGATCGACGAAAACAGCGCTGCGGCAATCACCATCACCGCCAGAGGCAGCAGTGCAAGCAGGATCTTGGTACGGATTTTAAAATTGCTCAGAATACCCATGTTCACCGGTCACCCAGGTCTTCAAGGAGCCGCATCTCTCAGCAGCGAAACACACTCTTCCGTAGCAAGCGTAGGCAGTTCGGATGCGTGGTGAAACTGGTATAATTTCGAGTCCCGCGATCGCGCCGGCTACTTGCCTGGGAAAAGGCATCTCCGATGATCGTGCGGACAGCGTGCCTCATGCAGATTTTGCAGTGGTCGCGGATCAACCGAAATTCGTCACCGACGCGATCGCTGATCAGTCAAGTTGTTAAGAATCAGTCCAGCTACCGCCGAGTCTGCACATTGAGGGGTATGGTCGGGGCGTGGGTGTCCCTTAAGGTACAGGTTTTGGAACAGCCGGATCGGGGAGATTTGGCCGTTCCAAAACCTGTAGGTTAGGATACGGAAACCCGGGGAGAAGAGTCGGCAGCTGAACGGTTACTCGTCTTCTCAATCCAGGAGCGCGTCAGAACTCTGCTCACTTCAAGTCGTCATTTCCAAGATTGGGGAGTGGGGAAATTGATCATCAATGACAATCCGATGGCCCGCGAAGTATTGGCAGGTATGTTGACCAGCATGGCATGCTGATCAAGACTGATATGACCTCCATGGTTCGATTCAGCCGGTACCCGGACTCGGACGGCCTTAGGACTTTCCGGCGCGACTCTCTGAGAAATACTGATTGAGCCCAGCCGCAGCCTCCTTCAGGCCCCGGTCGAGATTGACACCCAGTGCTGTGACGATCGCCGAGATCTCCTTGCTTTGTACCGGCTCGGATTGGGAATAGAAATGTGTCCAGACGATTTTGCCGGACTTCCGGTCATAGAGTTCGAACTCGATCGAAACAAGTCCAGTAATACTCGGGCCGTCCACCTCCTCGAAGTCATAGAGCCGGCCCCGGACTACAAACTGTCCATCCGCCTTGCTTCCCGCACTCGCCACAGACTGGTACTTTCCTGACCCTTTGAGCAGTCGAATCAGGTTGTTCTGCACCATCTCGACTGGGGGCTCAACCCAGTGGCTGTACTGGTAGGTGCCAACCTCGTTGGCGCCGACGCGATACGCGATCGCCGATCCCTTGAACATGTCAGGACCGTTGAAGCTCGCAACCAGGAGAGCCACCGATTCCGCACTCGTCGAAAGCGACGGGGCGGTGGAGGATGGAATCGTGTAATACCGGATGGGCTTTGGGCTGCCGCATCCGCAAAGCAACAAGGCGAACAGTGATAGAAGAGTGGATCCCTTCCTTCGATTCATCGCGATCTTCCTCCGTGCATCCTGGAGCTGTCTCAAGGTTCCCTGTCGAATTCCACGCCCGTCGCACTAAGCACCAACAAAGGCGTGATGGTTCATCGTTGACCACTATGCTTAGTTCGCCTGCGAGCCGGGTTTGCGATCCTTCACGTTGTTTCCGCGGATAAGGAACGATGGATTGTTCTTCAATGTCTCCGTCAGCTCTCTCATATTCTCAGTAGTTGCACGGATATTCAGCAAAGTCTCGTCGATATTGTCTGCGTTGTGGTCGGTCGAGTTCTTAATCTGCTGCATGAGTGCTGAAGCCGTGGAAAGTGTCTGCTTCAATTCGACAACGATGGTGCGGATGTCCTCATTGTTCGCAACCAACACCGAATCGAGGTGTGACAGGGCATCATTCGCCTGATTCATCGTTGTTTTGAGGTTGTCCAGCAGCGGCAGGAGCTGGGCCGTGGCGTTCTGTACGTTTGTCAGACTCGCCGAGATCTTCGGCCTGTCCTCAGAGAGCATGGCATTCACGTTTGCCAGGCTGCTACTTAGCTGGGCACGGTTCTTGTCGTTCAGCAAGTCGTTGACGCGAGCTGTCGTGACTTGCAGTTCGATCAGGCGCTGGTTCAGATTCTGCAGAACCTGATTCGCAACAGGCTCGAGGTTGCCTATCATATCGCCAAGGTCGCCTATCCCAATGGTCTCGGCGGACTTCAATTCGCAACCCGGAGGAGCGTGGGGAGCGCCCTTTGTCCCGGTGCCCAGTTCCACGAAGTTATCCGATAGCGCCCCGAGAGCGGCAATTTTGGCTATGCTGTCTGTCTTTACGGGAATGTCGCGTCGCACGGTGAAGTCGATCTCGATTCGAGTCGAGTCACCCGGGTCGACCCGGACGGTCTTGACCTTGCCTGCATTCATTCCTGCGTATCGGACCATCGCCCCGGGCAATAGTCCACCAGCAGACTTGAAATAGGTGTGGTAGGGAGACGCCGCCCGAAGAAAAGGTCCCCGACACGGCCAATACCGTCCCAATCAGCAGTGCCGCTGCAATGCAGACGAACAGGCCCACTGCTGCTTCCTCACGCTTACCCTTCATAGAATCCTCATTCTCAGTGACTCCACGATCTCAATTGGCCTTGCCCTCACCGGTGAGCATCTGCAGATAATCGAGTTCTTCCGTAACTTCAGGTTCCGGGACCCGGTCGAGGAATTGACGTACGCGCGGGTGCGTGCTCGCTTTGAACTCTTCCTTAGTTCCCTGCGTCACAATATGGCCTCGGTCGACATAAACCATCCGATCGGCGATCAGAAAGGCGCTGGACAGTTCGTGGGTCACGACGACCATTGTTAGCGCATATGCCTTCTTGAGGTTCAGAATCAGTTCGTCAAGGCCCGCTGCAATGATCGGATCCAGCCCTGCTGACGGCTCATCGAAGAAAAGAATCTCGGGGTCCATTGCCAGTGCACGGGCGACGGCCGCACGCTTTTTCATTCCGCCGCTGAGTTGCGACGGCATGTAGTCTTCGAAAGCGCCGAGACCGACCTGGCCGAGCTTGATGCGCACCATGATCTGGATCGTCGAGTCTTCGAGATCGGTATGTTCGCGCAACGGCAGGGCAACGTTCTCGCCAACGGTCATTGATCCGAACAGGGCAGAGCCTTGAAACGACATCCCCATCCTTTTTCGAATCGCGTCCATTTCGCGCTCGGAGAGATTGGCGGTATTCACGCCCCCTATCCAGACTTCTCCCGAGGTAGGCTTTTCCAGACCCACCAGGGTCCTTAGCAGGGTGCTTTTTCCCGAGCCCGACCCGCCCAGGATTACCACGGTTTCTCCTCGTGGCACGTCAAAGGTGATCCCGTGGAGGATCTCACGCTCGCCGTAGCTTACTCGAAGGTTGACGACCGAAATTGCAGCCTCACCCGCGCCAGCATCCTTCATCTTGAGCATCTCCCACCGCTCACCTTTGATATCCAGACCGCAGCGGCCGACGGGTTGGTACCTTTACGTCCTCCGCACCTCGGAGTCAGCTCGGATTTATGAAATAGAACAACGCCGTGAACACCAGGTCGACCAGAATCACAAGGGCGATGGAGGTGACGACCGCGGATGTGGTCGAACGCCCAACGTCCTCGGCGCCTGCGCCGGTTGAAAAGCCTTCCTTGCATCCGACAGCCGTAATGACAAGTGCGAACAAGGCACTCTTGATAAGGCCCGTATAGATGTCGCGATTGACAATCGAATCCAGCGTGGCCCGAATGTAGGAGCCGACGGTGAATCCCGCGCCGGCGACGCCGAAAACGCATCCACCGACAACCCCCATGAAGTCAGCCCAGACGGTCAGGCAAGGCACCATGACCAGCATGGCCAGAAACTTTGGCGCGACGAGGAAGGCAACCGGATCGAAAGCCATGGTTCGAAGGGCGTCCACTTCTTCAGTGACCTTCTTGGTGCCTATCTCCGCGGCAAAGGCGGACCCCGATCGTCCAATGACGACGATGGCTGTAAGCAGGGGACCAAGTTCTCGAAGAATCGAGACCGCGACTGCGCCGGCCACAAACTGCATCGCTCCCAGTTGCCGCAGCTCATATGCGCTCTGCAGAGCCATGATGAGGCCCACGAAGAATGTAATGAGGGAAACAATGGGGATTGCTTCGACCCCTACTGCCATAGCCTGATGGAAGGCCCGCTGTGGTCGGAGTCGTTGGCCGCGGAAAGGGCCTACGAAAGTGATGTAGGCGGACCGGCCGGCGAGGGTCGCGAGGCCTCCGATGTACGCCAAGCCGTTGATCGTCCACTCGCCGACCGCGCTCGGTATAGTTTCGAGTTTTCCTGGCATCTTCATTGCAAGGTGCATCCGTTCCATGCGATGCTTGGGCGGTTTTCCCACTCGCCGCCATCGGCGAAATAGCGATCGTTGGACTCGCCTTCAGGCATCCAGTGCCTGTAATTCGGTTTCGCAGATTTCAAACACCGCGGTCAGGCGTGTGAGTTCCAGCACTTTAAGAACGGCTCCGGTCAATCCAAAAAGAATGACTCGCGTCTTGGCCTTCCGACCTTCCTTGAGAACCTCCAACAGAGACGCGATGCCCGAGCTGTCGATGTATTTCACTCCGGTCATGCCGATAGCCACACGCTGCGCACCGTTCAGTGACCCCAAGAGTGCTTGCCGCAACGCCGGCGAAGTGCCCAGATCGATTTCTCCAGCCACCTCGAAAATCACTGCGTCTCGCTCATTTCGAGTCGAAAACCTTAGCTGTCTCTCCATGTGCGTCCTCCGCTGGCTCGCGTCGAGAGCCTTTTCCTCTGCGTGTTCGAGCGATTCACGATGCTTGCCTCCAATTGGTGCAACTCCTGCATAGAGCCTCTCCTGGATCACTCCCCATGGCGATGCCCCTTCCAAACTGGCAGGCGCTTGATGAGCTTCAGTTGATTTCCCGTTGAGACCTTCTCATACGACACTACATCCATGACGGCCTTGATTAAGTGGGTCCCACGGCCGCTTAGTGCATGCTCATCCAGGGGCTGGCCGCAGATCTTTGCCATATCTGGCGGCTCTCCTCGATCGAGCAGCGTAAACTCCATTTGCTCCTCGTTCACTAAGCACTCGAACTCGATCTCTAGATCGTGACGATTCCCGTAGGCGTGGCGAATGATGTTAGCCAAGGCCTCATCCACTGCGAGGGTGACCGCAAGACACTCCTCATTTGACAAACGAAAGATCACGCCTAATTCACCGACCGCGGCGCGGACGACAGACAAGAACCGTGGGTGGCTAGGCAAAGCCAGTCTCAGGTGAAAGGTCATTTTGGTCGGCAAAGACTGCCCCAATGGAACCACCAAATCCACCAGTCGTCAAGCGGGCTACTTAGCACTGGGTGAGCTCACGAGATTGAAGGTGAGGCAGGCGCCATAGCCACGATTCTCAAATCAACATACCCCGTAATACATACAGGGTGTTTGCCAAGGGTTTCCACCGGCGCAAAACAAGCGGGGCAGGCCAAAGGCATAGTTCCTGAACCCTCGGAGGTGAGCCGGCTAAACGGAGGGCCGTGTCAGCATGAAGACAGCTCAAAGACACTTCGGCGGGGGGTGACGAAGTGAGACCTTCCCATCGCGATTCTGTAGCGGATCGCCAGGCCGCCAACCTTGCCGCCGCCGCGGCAGCGCTCTCTGGCGATTCCATGGAGGAGATTGCGAAAGCGGGGCTACAAGGGCCATCGGCCGGAGCAGCGACGCAGACCGCCGAATTTCCGGAGGGGGAAATGGGCAATGGGCCGAAGACTGTGGGACGATTCATCCTTGGATTTCTTCTCCTTGCGGGCGCCGCGGCGGGGATTGCCCTTTGGTTTTACCATGCACATGATGTCAAGCGGCGCGAGGCGGAAGCTGCGAGGATCGCAGAAGAACATGCCCAGTCCGTGGTGGCTCATGTGATGAAAACCTGGCACGCCGACGATCGTTGGGAAGACTCCCTTGTCTCTTCACGGGGTAGCGGAACGTTTTACACGATTGAGCTTGAGAAGGCCCTCCTGCACGACCGTCCGCTCATCGTTTTCGGAGAAGTCGAGGACGTGATCAGATGCGCATGGAGGCATTGTCGAGCTTGATTGACTGGAAGATCTGGTAATACGGCCTCGAGAATCCATCGTAATCCTCAGGCGCGCCAAACCGGGAGGACGCATTGATGACATTCACGAAGACTCCCGAAACGCCCATTCCTTGGCTTTTATAATGTGGTTGATCGTTGATTGAGTAATCGCTTCAAGTGCGGACTCCCAGGCCGCCCCATTGGAGATCTGGAACTCTCGGAAAGCTTGCAACTCCTTTGCGTCGAACTCCTCAAAACTCGCATCTCCCTGCGGATGTCTCTCACTCTTGAATAGGTACCAGCTCTGTCATATGAATGGCGGCGAGTTGGAACAGATCCAGTTCCTTCTTGGGCATGTTTCAGTGTTGACGACCGAACGGTATTTGGGCTGCAAGCAAAACCTGGAGAACCCCGTCAATGATCGTTTCGGATGTCTTTTCTCCCGCCTACGCGTCGAATTGTGCTAAGGCCTGATATCGTCAGGCTAGCCCTGCAGTAATCCAAGGCCGGTCAGTCGCGGGATTCCCAGTAGAATTTTGTTGCCTGGACGAAGATCCTGCTCGGCTGTTGCCCTTGAGCGTTCTGATTGTAGCGGCTATCCTAAGCGTCTCTGAAATAGAAGTCATGATCTGGATAATTGCCGCTCATCATCTACGAGGAGTAGATTCATCAGTTCAGTCTTCATCCTTTTGCCTTTCCCTGATTTAATTCGAGTCCCTGGGTAATGTCATCGAGCTTCTGCAGAGCTCCGGAAAAATCGAAATCATCGATGGCGGCGCCAAGTGCATCGAGTCGTACCTTTTCAATATGACCTGAAAGACCTCTTTGCAGAGTCCGAAACGTCTCTTCTGCATCGCCGTCGCTTGCTTCGAGGAGGACGCGCAGACGCGCGACATTAATAGACGCAGCGACGGAATCAAACTCCTTCTTCGCCACGTTCTCCGATGCAGGTATGAATGAGTCGTCCAAAGCCCTCTCGATGGAGTGGATCTGAGGCCGCAGGATGGAAGCAAAGTCCTGAAGGAGGGATGGAACTGCCTCGTGGCTCTCCCGAATCGCCTTCTCCAACCTCTCCGCCGCAAACCTGACTTCTTTGACCCCGATGTTGCCGGCAACACCCTTTACTGTATGCGCGATGCGCTGGGCCGCACTGCCGTCACCGCTTTGAAGCGCGGATGCTATCTGTACGTCTGCGTCGGCATACGTCGCAGCGAACTTTACGAGCAGTTGCCTGTAGAGGCGCTGGTTGCCTGCTATTCTCCTGAGTCCATCGACCACGTCGACACCCTCAATCTCAGGGATCTGCGGCGCAATCTCCGCAAAGCCATTCCCCGTTTCTTTGGCCGGCGGTTCGGAGGCAAGTACGGGTTCGTGCACCGTGATCCAGCGTTTCAGAGTTGCAAACAAGTGGTCAGGATCGATGGGTTTGGCAACATGGTCATTCATGCCCGCCTTGATACAAATCTCGCGGTCGCTCTCCATCGCGTTGGCGGTCATGGCGATGATGGGCAAAGAAACGAAGCGGGGATTGGACCTGATTGCGCCTGTCGCAGCCACGCCATCCATCACTGGCATTTGCATGTCCATGAGCACAAGGTCGTAGTCCCTTTCATTGATCATGCTCAAGGACGCCGTACTGTTCCTGAAAATCGCGCCTGCCTTGTCCGCCGTAAGCAAAGCCCTCGCGCACCATCGCGCGTGGCTCCATCCGGTAGAAGATGTTGAAGAGGTCGTCCGCATAGCCGCCCATCAGCGTGCCTGTAAGCGCGATCAGGCGCTGCGCTGCGCGTCCGAGGACGCCGAGGCCGTTGCCCTGGGCCGTGTCGCCCGCCAACTGGTGAAGTTCGTCGGCAATCGCGAAGTCGAACCAGCCAGCCATATAGCGGCCGACATATTCGATAGGAGCCATACGCTGAATCCGGTTGCGGTCCGCCTGCCAGAGAGCCGAGAATCGCGTCCTCCCATTGCGCGGTGAAACCAGCGTCTCCGCAACCTTCTGCTTGTCGCGAAAGTCGAGGGACGTGAGCTTCTCCATTTCCGAGTCGAGAATGGCTTCACCCGAATCGGGATTCACGATCCCGCCCAGGTTCGGGCCGGACTTTGCCTTGAGGTAGACGTGGTCCCAGAAATAGCTGAGCTTGCCTTTGTCCTTGCCGGTAATAAAGAAGGTCGGCCCCGTGAACCGCTTCCGCCACTCCTTTCGGCCGAGCCGACGCATCTCCGCCAGGCTGAGATGCTTGCCTTCGTAGACAGTCTTACCCTTGCTGAGCTTGACCTCGCGGACACCGTGGGGCTTTGCGGGATCGCCGCCGTTGCGCATGTCCTCGATGAGGAACGTCCGCGCACTAGGTATTGTCAGCAGCACCTCGCGCGCCCACTTATGCGTGATGTGCGAGGGGCACATCACCAGCGTCGTTGTTGGCTGCCCTTCGGATAGCACATGGATTGCCCCCAAAGACATAAGAGTCTTCCCAGCACCACATTCGGCGACAATGCGTGCGGCCTTGGCCTTGCGGAGGTACTTTGCTGTGCCGGTGATGGCCACGGCCTGAGTGGGTAGCGGTTTGCGCAGGAGCCCGACGAGACCAGGTGCGACCGGATCTTTCGTGCTCTTGAGCGGTGGGTAGGTTTCAAGGATGCGTTCGGCCAGGAGAGGACCAAACTGCCTTAAATAGCGGAAGGTCGTCTCCATGCGGACACCTCCTTCAAGCTGGCTTTTGGGATGGATTGTTCAGGCGCAAGTCAGAGATCACTCACGATGAGGAGGGGGGTGACTCGTCGACGGGTACTAGAGGGTGAATAGGGCTGCTTAGGAGCGGTCAGCTTCTTCCGCGGGCAAGGCGAAGCGCTCGAGTTCGACTCGACCGTCCTTCCTCACATCAACCTGCAATACCTGGTTGGTGAGGTCGCCATTCTTCGTAAGGTTGTGGAGGACCATACTAAAAATCTGGCGTTGCAGGTTCAGGTTCAAGCCAAATGGAGCGTCGATGCAGACCAACCCCGCGTGCAGGCGCACGTCCGCGTATTCGCCAGAAGAGCCTGGTTCATTCGCAGGCCCGCGAAAGTCCGCGCTGTTGTTGGTAACAAATGTCCAGTCGCCTTCGAGGATGACGCGCTTGAGTTCCCGGTCTTTGGTGCCTATCTTCCCGAGGTGATTGACGTGCGAACAGAGAAAGCCCTTCTGCTGTGCGTCGGCCGCCAGCGAAGGGCTCAGGTTTTCGTCGATCAGGATTTTCAGCAAGACTTCTAGCCTCCTAATGAGGAGCTACGAAGTCGCTTCTTGGAAATTGAGACCGACAGGCTTTTGGGCAGATGCCGGCGCCGTGGACGGCCCCGTTGGGGGTTCGCTTTCACGTACATCGAAGCCAAGTCGATCTGCGATGGCGTAAGCTTCGGGTAAATCTCGCGCAATTCCTCAAGCGGCGTCCCGGCATCGACCAAGCTGGCAAGGTCGTACACCGGGATGCGCGTTCCCCGAATGACGGGTGTGCCGCGCAGTATCTCCGGGTCTTCGATGACCAGTTCCTGTGCCTCCTTCAGCTGGCTCAGGCGACGATCCACATCGTCCCAGATGGAGGACAGCAAAACCTGCACCGTCCGGGACTCTTCGAACTTGCATTGACGAAGCTCGGTCCAGGAGTGGTTGTGTGCCAGCACGTTCCGCATCGCTTTGACACGCGCAACCGATGTCAACACGTCTTCCGTCTCGAAGTAGAAGGCGATCCATAGGCAAGCATCCTTGCGAACGGTTCGATTCTGCGATGCCTTATAGAGCATCTTCGGCAGAATCCTTTTGTCGATCATCCGATTAATCTTGGCAACGGTGACGCCTGCCGCGATGGCTGCCTCACTGGTGGTCAGATTCTCGATAGCGGCTTCCATGGGGCACCTCCACGTTCTCTATCATAATTCATCTCCTCCAGGAGAACAATTACCACAAGTCGCTCATGAAGCGAGGATGGCTGACAAGTCCCGTTTATTCATATGGAGTGCATTGGCGATAATGCGTAAATCAAGAATGATCTCTAAGAAAAGAGAGCTGCTCAGCCATAGGCAGCCGCGATTCAACGCCAAAGCTCAAATCCCAGCTGGAAAGCGGCTAAGCGCGTCCGCTGCAAGCTTTCGGGTGAATTGATCTGCGGGCATCGCGGCCACGAGCCCGGCCGCCTGGCCAGCCCATAGTTGCATGTAATCGAGTGAACCTGTCTTCTCCGAAGCCGCGCGCAAAGGCGCTACCAGAGTCGCTGCGTATGGAAAGGCCAATGCCACTTCGGACACAAGTCCAGCTTCCGTGAGATACCGGTTCAGAATGCCCCTGGCGGGACGGCCGCTGAATAGGTTCGTCACGGCTGTGCCAGTGTCGGGCACCTGTTCGAGCGCTCGACGGTACACAGGAGACACGTTTGCCTCGTGGCAAAACAGGTAGGCTGTGCCAATCTGCACGCCGGTAGCGCCAAGTGCGAAAGCAGCAACAATGCCTCTTGCATCAGCGACGCCACCCGCAGCAATGACAGGGATCGAAACAGCGTCCGCGACCTGAGGCAATAGCGCGAACAAACCAACTTGAGTTGCGACGTTCGTTTCGAGAAACATGGCCCGGTGGCCGCCGGCCTCGAAACCTTGGACGATCACGGCATCGCATCCGCGGTCCTCGAGCCACCTCGCTTCTTCTACACTCGTCGCCGAAGACAGAACCCCGATACCGCGCTTCTTGAGCCGGTCCATTAGATCAAGAGTGGGCAGTCCGAAATGAAAGCTGACGACCTCAGGGTTGACCTCCTCCACAACTTCACACATCTCTTCATTGAACGGAAGCCGGAGGCGGCTCTCTGCCACAGCTTCGATGTCGAGACCCAAGCGTTCGTAATGTGATCTCAAGAAATTCTTCCATCTCTCTTTGGCGGCGATGTCCGGCAGTTTCATTGTGTGGCAGAAAAAATTGAGATTGAAGGGGCGGCTCATCCCTTCTCGAATGGCGCGGGCAGCCTCGCGTACGCCGTCTGGAGTGAGCAGTGCGCACGCTAGTGACCCCAGTGCGCCTGTAGATGACACACTTCGCGCCAGGGCAACAGAATCCGACCCAGCCATAGGCGCTTGAATGATCGGGATATCGAGTTTCAGCAAATCGAGTAGACGTCGGTTCGGCCAGTTTTCCATGAGGATATTGTCAGCCTTTGGCCTGAAGCCTGGTTTCGCCGTTGCCCAAAAGTCGCATTGAGCAGGCCGACTAGCCGGTAAATCAGGCTTCTGACACCTTTCGCATCTTGTTACGCGACACTACAGGCTGCGCGCGCGCTCTCTGTGAGCGACACACCCCTTTCGGTCTCAGCAAGAGTAGCGCGACTAAAACCCGCTATGATCGGCGAAATGTTGCAGGTTCGTCGGGAACGAGATTGCGAGCTGCGTTTCAGCTCCGTGCACAGGGGAGCCAAAACCGAGGTGGAAGCCCGGCAGTCATCGAGACGCAGCTTACCGCGGGCAAAAAGCGACTCGGAAAAGTAGAAATAGACGTCCCGCCCCAACCAGTCATGTGACAATTCCTCGGCATCCATTTCAGAAACTACTTCTTCTGCGTGGGCTGGAACGAGAGCCAACCCTCTTGCAGATACACTGACGCTGCAGCAAACGGCTGATCGGGCGTCACCTGGGTCGCATTTGCCTGTAGGGTTTGCTGGACACCATTCGCGTCCGTCACCTTCAACGTAGAGGTCACGCGGTCAACGTGAAGCGTGTTTACCGGCTGTATTTGGAGGAGAGGTTGGCGGTTCGGCGCAGGAAGCGGAAGCGGCTGGTACGGGATCGTGCCCTGGCGCCACGACTGATCCGGCCCAACCAGGAGTGGGCGATGGACTTCATCGTTGATGGCCTGGCAACCGGGAGGATGGTGCGGATCCTCCGCGTGGTGGATGCGTACACACGTGAGTGTCTGGCGCTTGAGGCCGACACCAGCCTTGGCAGCGGACGCGTGACGCGTGTGCTGGAGAGGTTGATCGAAGAGCGTGGCCGCCCGGAGAACCTGCGCTCGGACAACGGACCTGAGTTCACCTCACGTCGCATGCTTGGCTGGGCTGAAGACTGGAAGTGGGGCTGGTGCACATCCAGCCAGGCCGGCCGATGCAGAACGGCCACGTCGAGAGCGTCCATGGAAGGCTGCGCGACGAGTGCCTCAACGCAAGCTGGTTCCGCACGCTGAACGATGTGCGAAGCACCCTGGCAAGCTGGCGGAAGGAGTACAACTGCGAACGTCCACACAGCTCGCTCGACTACAGAACGCCAGAGGAGTTCAGACAGAAAACAGGCTATTCAAATGTGGAAAGCACAGAACGCTTCCCACATTTACACAGCCTCGACGGCGGCTGCGAGATAATCTCGGAGCTAAACCAAAACCGGGAAACTCTGGCTCGCAATGGTTGAGAAATCGGGGGCAGGTCAAACTCGCCCAAGAATATTGCGCGATCTTGCGCGAGTCGTCGATCAACGCATCATCGGCGAGTCGCTCAACGACAACCGAATGCGGAGCCACATGGCCGAAAAGTCGCCATCTCGCCAACTTGATCTCAGGCCAGGCTGCTTCCCGCCAGGCTGGAAGCCAAATCTACGAGCAGGCGGTTTTTCGTCCAGGTGAGACGAACACTTTCGGGAAAGCCACAGATAAATGTTGACTGGGTGGTCAGTAGTCCACAAGTAGTAATTGACCAGAACCCCGGAATCGGAGGCGATCGACGTCGACCTTCACCTGTACGATGCAATTACCTGCGCGGGATGGGTAGGCAACGATGAACAGCCAAGCAAATGATCCTCCTGATTCTGCGCTGAAGACGGGCAAGAACGACCTCGATGCCGATCAAGCCGTGGTGGCTTACCACGAGAGAACGAAGCACTACTACCACCGCTATGCCGCCTCGCTTGGATACCTGGATTGGGCTCAGCAGCCAGACCCGTTTCGCCGTTACAACGGAGTGCCGCTGCTTCGGCTCGCTTTGCCCGACGCGGGAAGAGCGCTGCCTTACTGGCAGCTCTACGTTCCGGATAACGTGGGGCCCGCTCCCCTTTCGGTCGACTCCATCTCACTCTTTTTTCGCTACGCACTCTCGCTGACAGCCTGGAAAGGGATCGAGGGAACCACATGGCCTCTGCGCGCCAATCCGTCGAGCGGGAACCTGCACCCGACGGAGGGATACGTGCTATTGCCGTCGTTGGCCGCCATGAACAACCGTCCAGGCGTCTACCACTACGCATCGAAGGAGCACGGTCTCGAGCTTCGAGCGGAAATAGATCCCTCGGTCTGGGCGGGCTTGACGGCAGGGTTTCCGGATGGCTCATTCCTGGCGGGGCTGTCGTCGATTCTTTGGCGGGAGGCGTGGAAGTATGGCGAGCGCGCGTTCCGGTACTGCCAACACGATGTGGGCCACGCGCTGGGGTCGATGCGATTCGCGGCGGCTGCCCTGGGATGGAAACTCCGCCTGCTCGATCGTGTGGGTAGCACCGCCGTTTCACAACTTCTTGGGCTTGACCGTGAGGCCGACTACGACGGCGCGGAGCCTGAGCATCCTGAACTAGTGGCACTTGTAGTCAGGGACAGATGGGCTGGGCACGGGGGCCTCTGCCTGTCCAACGAGTTGATATCCCAGGTGTCCAGTTCTCGATGGTACGGCACGGCTAACGTGCTGAGCCCCAAGCACGGCGTCGATTGGCCAGTGATCGATGAGGTGGCTCGAGCCACTACGAATTCGGAGATTGCGTCCGACGGAGAATTCACCTGTTTCCCTTCGGAGGAAGAACTCTTCGCGGAGCCTATTCGGTCCGGAACTTTCACTGCGGAGAAAGTCATTCTGGGGCGCAGAAGCGCGGTGAGCATGGACGGGGCCACGACGATTCCCGCGGCTACTTTTTTCCGGATGATGGCTCGTCTGGTGCCCACCCGAAACGGACAATCAATGCCATGGGACGCCCTGCCCTGGCGCCCACGCATCCACCTAGGCCTCTTCGTGCACCGCGTGAACGGCTTGTCTCCCGGTCTCTACATGCTCGCTCGGGATCCGGAAAAGGTGGAGACGCTCAAGCAAGCGATGCGGCCTGAGTTCGGGTGGCTACGCCCTCCGTCGTGTCCGCAGGGACTGCCGCTATTCCTGCTGAAAGAGAGGGACTGCCGTAATCTAGCCGCGAGCGTCTCCTGCGGTCAAGCGATCGCGGGGGACGGAGCCTTCAGCCTGGGGATGATCGCTGAATACATGGACAGTCTGGTTGCTAATGGCGCCGGCTTCTACCGAAATCTCTTCTGGGAGGCCGGACTCGTGGGCCAGGTGCTGTACCTCGAAGCGGAAGAGGCGGGCATTCGTGCGACTGGGATCGGCTGCTACTTCGATGATCCGGTTCACGAGGTGTTCGGCATCTCATCGCGCGATTGGCAGAGCTTCTACCATTTCACTGTGGGTGGCCCAGTGGAAGACCAACGCCTGACCACGCTGCCCGCGTATAGCTCTAGAGAAGCAGGATGAGCATGGCGATACTGGAGCGGGGAAATGATGAGTAGCTTCCGGATTGCCGGTTTTACGTCCAAGTGGATTGGATTTGTAACCACTGGCCGGCTCTTCATTACCGATCATCTACCTCTGCGGTTAACGAAACCTCCGTTGATGCAATCAGTCAGTCGATGAGCGCACTGACAGCTCCCACTTATCAAACTAAAATGGATCCGTAGAAATTCCACGCAGAACTGATCGTGTGCGAGAGGGTCTATTCGACAGGATTGATTCGCTTCGCCGCGCCTTCCACGAGGGACTGCAACAACAGTTGGATTCCTTGGCATCGTGCCAGGTTGGCACTCTGTCCGGCCCACAGTGCGAGCAACTCAGCTTTGCTGGCCTTTTGCGCGGGAAGGGCTAGGTTCCGCATAAGAGCTCTTTGCAATGGATATGGCAATATTTCGGCTCCGGGCTGATTCAGCGTTTGGAGCAGCTTATTGTCGATGCCTCGTGCCAGTCTGCCTGTAAAGCCTCGAGTCAGCGCGGTGTGTCCTGCCCTGCTGCTGAGAATGGCCTCGCGATGCAGGGGGTGTGCGCCAGACTCCTCGCACGCGAGAAAGACCGTGCCCATCTGTACGCCTTCCGCTCCAAGCGCGAAGGCCGCGGCAATGCCGCGAGCGTCAGCTATTCCTCCAGCGGCAACAATCGGAACCTTTACCGAGTCTACCGTCTGCGGCACGAGTGAAAAAGTGCCGGTCAACGAATCTTCCGCCGGTCTCAGGAAGGAGCCGCGATGTCCCCCTGCCTCAAAGCCAGATGCAACCACAATATCGACGCGTGCTTGTTCCAGCGCGATGGCTTCATCAGGTGTGGTCGCCGTTCCGAGCGTGACGATACCTTTCATTCTTGCCTCGTCTAGTATCTCTTTTGGTGGAATACCGTAGATGAACGAGAAGGCAGGAATGCCGGCATCGATAAGCACGCGCGCCTGATCCTCGAACCGGATCGGCTTGTACGGTGCAAATAGCGGTTGTGTTCCGCTGAGCGCTTCGATGTGTGGCGAGAGATGCCGCAGAGCACGGCTGAATGCTGCAGCGTCCGATGTCCGGGCTCCCGCATCCTCCATTGAAACCCACAAGTTCATCGCAAATGGCTTCGCCGTCAGCGAACGGATCTCAGCGATCACACCCTCAATCGCGTTTGGTTCAAGACCGTGGGCGCCAAATGATCCGAGTCCTCCGAAATTCGATACAGCGGCGGTAAGTCTCTGCGATGAAAGACCGCCCAGCGGCCCTTGGATGATCGGGTATTCGATCCCAAGGACCTCTGAAACGCGGGTTCCATTCCATGCCTTCGCCATCATGCAAACTCCCACAAAAAGAAGAGGCGAGTGTTCTCGTCTCCTCAGGCTTCAACTTCGAAAAGAACCTCCAGCACGACCGGAACCCCGAGTGGAAGGCTCGCAACGCCAAGAACCATCCGGACCGGCAACTTGTCCTCTCCAAAGACATCGCGCAACAGCTCCGAGGCGGCGTCAGCCACCTTCGGCTGCGCGAAGAAGTCCCCTTCGGTTGCGATGTACGCCACCAGCCTGACGACCCTAGTCACCTTATCGAGCGAGCCCAGGTGGTTTCTCGCGGCAGAGAGTACGTTCAAAGCCGCGAGCGCGCGCAGCTTCGCGGCCCTGTTCAACGTTGTACTCTTTGCCCAGCCGGCCTACGAACTTCGGTTCATGCCCGATGGCCGGGAGAATGCCGCTGAGATAAAGCAGGTTGCCCGTTTGGACACTCTCAACATAAGCGCCGAGCGGAGTAGGCGCGGGCGCCAGCTCAATGCCGAGCTCCGCAAGCCGGCGCTCCGCAGTTGCCGGCTTCGGGCCCTTCGAGCTCACCATTTGCCCGAGTGCGCACCGCCGTCCACGTGCAGCACCTCCCCCGTCACCTGACGGGCTTCTGTGAGATAGACAACTGCGTCCACAATGTCGCTCACGTCTGAAATCGTACCCATCGGCGAGAGCGACTTCAGAAAGTCTTTGGGATTGTTCTTGTGAAGAGGAGTATCGACGGAACCAGGAGCGACGGTGTTGAAACGGATGTGCTCCTTCGCATACTCGCTCGCCAGGCTCCGTGTCACTGCCTCAAGACCGCCCTTAGTGATCATCGGCACGGAAACGGTAACACCGGCAATCGGGTTCACAACAAGGGACGTGGTGATGCCAACCACACTGCCACCCGACTTTTGCGCAAGCATCTGCTTCACGGCTCCCTGCGTTACGTAGAGGAAACCTTCGAGGTTTGTGGTTGACAGTGCCTTGAAATCCTCGGCCGTATAGTCGGTGAAGGCCTTGGTGAAGAAGATGCCTGCGTTGTTCACCAGCGCGTCAATCGATCCAAACTTGCTAATCGCTGTTTCTACTACCTTGGCGGCCACGGCGCTTTCACCGATATTGCCGTCCACCAGCGCGAGCTGGCCGGACTCGGTAAATGCACCGGACTTCGTGATGTTACGTGAGTTGGCTACGACGTTGTAGCCGCGATCGAGGAACGCCTGCACCACGCCCGCCCCAATGCCTTGCGATGCCCCTGTTACGATGACTGTTTTCTGTTTGATTCCCATTTTCAGCCTCCTTTGGCTGTCGGCTTTTCGCCGACCTAAGAGATTCGCGACGGATGATAGAGATGCGTCGTATATTCCAATCAGGTGATAGGACTTGCCTATCGTAATAGATCAGGTATAACGCGTCTTCTGTCGAATCGCGGGGAGTTCTTCGTCGAGCAGCTCGAGGAACGATTTGAGGGCGATCGAAGGTTCCTTCTTCCGCCATGCGGCGACAAAGTCGATGCGAACGTCGTCAGGCTGCAGGCGGAAGAAGGAGACGTTGTCCGCGCGCAAGTTACGAGCCGATGCGGGAACAATGGCTACCCCTTCGTCAGCTTCGACGGTAGAGAGTACCGAGTGCATATTGTTGAGCTCATTATGCAAACGGGGCGAGAATCCGTTGTCATTACAGACACGGACGATCGTGTCGAAGACTTCCGGAGAGCTGGCGCGCTGAAAGATAACGAAGCGCTCGCTTGCAAGGTCCGCGATGCGGATGCGCTTCGCGATTACCTTGCGGGCTCGGGGAAGAGCTACCACCAGGGGCTCGCGAAAGATCAGGCGCGACTCATAGGATGAGCTGCGGTCGGCTGAAGGCGGACGCGTAAATCCGATGTCGATCTCTCCCCGATCAAACGCGATGTCCTGTCCGCTTGGCACATTTTCTTCAAGACGCAGCGCGACCCCTGGATGGCGAGCCTTGTAGGTACGCAGCAGGTCGGAGAGAAACGGGTGAGCAGCAAATCCCATGAAGCCGATTCCAAGCCTGCCTATTTCTCCCTTGGCAGCACGCTGTGCAGTTGCAATGGATCGCTCTGCCTGAGCAAGCGTCTTGATTGCTTCCTCATAGAAAACCTGCCCTTCAGGAGTAAGCCTAGCCACGCGGCCGTCCCGCGAAAAGAGTTTGATACCGAGCTCGTTCTCAAGATCAGATACAGCCTCGCTGATCGAAGGCTGGGTAATATGCAGGTGGCGCGAAGCCTCCCGATACCCCTTCCACTGGACGATTGCGGTGAAATAACGAAGGTGTCGTAATTCCATCTGCCTGACTCCCACTGTGGTGTGGTTAACCGAATGTGAAGTCGAGCGCCTGAGCACCGGGATCAAGGAACTCAATCTCAAAGGTCCGGTCCTGCACTGGGCCCCTCTGGCGAATAAGTTGATAGAGGCGCGGCTCGCGGACCTCTCCGGTTCCGTCGGGGGAAGAATCAATTCCGCAATCGCCTCCAGGCGCTATCCCGCCTAACGTTACCCTAAAGCGAACGGGCTTGCCGTCCTTCGTCGGCGCCATCACCAGGTGCAGGTCGCGGCTGTGAAATCGGAATACGATCCTGGCCGATGGTGCTTGCGACACAGCACTTTCGGCATTCACGTTCCACGAACCACTGAGTCCCCAGTGGTTCAGGCGAAGCACTGCGGGAGGACTGTAGATTCGTTCCTTGTCGTGATCCAGCCTTTCCGGGGATGAAAAACGTTCAGCCTGATGATATCCAATGTAGCTTTCAGGGGATTCCTCTTCATTACTTGGGGGCGCCTCAATACCGTGAGCGGAATCGTTGACGAGATTCCAGTCCAGGTCCGTGGCCCCATTTTGCTTCAAGAGTTCCTGAATTACACGCTCAGAGTCGCCGTAAGCGCCCTCTCCGAAATGCTCGTAGCGGATTTGCCCTTTTGCGTCGATGATGTAGAACGCTGGCCAGTACTGATTGTTAAAGTTTTGCCATATCCTGTAATTGCTGTCCATTACGACTGGATATCTAATGTGTAAGTCGCTCAGCGCCTCTGCTACATTCGTTTGCTGTTTTTCGAATGAAAACTCCGGGTATGCACGCCAATCACGACCAATCCCGACTTTTGATATTTCGCCGCCCAGCCCTTTACGTAAGGCAGCGCTCTCAGACTATTGATGCACGTATATGTCCAGAAATTGACCAGCACGACCTTTCCGCGCAGGGACTGACTGCTTACCGGGGCGGAGTTGAGCCAAGCAACACCGCCATTGAAGCCGGGCATGGGGCCATCGTCAGTAAGGAGTGAGCGTGGGTCAGCACTTGCCGCCAGGACGGTCGGAAGTATCGGCGAGAATACATCAAGCAAACTGTTGTCGACTTTTTGTGAATTCATGAAGGCAGGCTCTGTCGGCAAACTCCTCAGTGCGTCAATCGAGATGACGACGCCCAAGATTGCAGATGTAAAGAGTGCGTGCCCGATCCAGTCCTCAAATTTTGCTGAACGCCTCATGGCCAATGCTCCTCGGCAGTAGGTTCATACCAAACCGGGTCCTGTTAAAGAATGTTGCATTGAGAGATCTCCGAAGAGAATCCGCGCTAGGGTCCCACTTGGCGTAGCACAGTGTCTGCTGCGTTATCAGCGGTCCGCAACTCCAGCCTCATAGTCGGTCCTGTCTGGGAGGGAGAAACAGCGCGCTTTAATGGTCCAAGGGTTTGTGCGATGGCGGCTCCCCCGATACCGGCATTGAGGGTCACTAGCTCCAGGGGCTCCAGCGCCCCGGTCAACACCAACATATACTTCGCGCCGGGTTTTAAACCCGTCGCGGCGATCTGGAGGTTATCGATAGGCCCAAGTGAGTTCACGGAGACGCTTGCGTGCGCGGCGGACTTCGAGGGGTCCGGTGGCATCAGTTCCAAGTGGAGTGCTTCGGTGGCAACAACAATTGGTTTCAGATTTGACGTGCCTGCGCCTGACGATACTGCGTTCGGGACATATACCAGCGCCTGCGGCAATTGTCCAACCGGAACAGTAGCAACAACCTGGTTCGTTACCGTATCGATTGCTTGGACTGCGTCGCCATTCTCTAGACCCACATAAACTCTACTTCCGTCGCCGGAACCCCAGATGCCATGCGGCAAGTCTCCCACTGGGATTGTCGCGACAAGTCTAGGGGCTGTTCCGATACCTCGCCGATAGGCCAAGACCTGGTTTGTGCCGCCAACAGAAACGTAGGCAAATCGCCCACTCGAGTTCGTGATGAATGTGACGTGGTTTGAGATGGGTCCAGTTTCGAGAGTCGCAAGAGTCCGGAAAGGAGATTTCGCGCTGACGACTTGGGTCTTCCCGGAATCCTTGAGAGTGAACCAAACCTCGTCTTGATCCACAGCCAAGTTGGGCGAGAACGGGCTGCTCTGTGGTACGCGTGCAATGACTTGGTACGTTGCTGTATCAATGACGTCCATCTCCGTGGTGAAGCTAGAAGGAACAAATGCCAGCTTTCCGTCGGGCCGAAAGAGCACCATTCCGGGTCCATTTGCGGTCTCAATGCGACGAGTCTCCCGCAATTCGACAGGGTCAGAATAGCGCATGGTGGTTCCGTAGGACATTTGCCAAAGGAGCTAAGCATGCCGAGTGGCTCAAATGGCCAGAGCTCTTGCTGTAGCCGGCTTGCTGCTTGCGTCTGCTCTTTTATACTCGCAAGGCGAGCGAGGCCCAGTTGCTCCGCTTAGATCAATTCAACGCAGGCCTAGCGCAGGACAGCGTGCCCAATGATACGTGGCCAGGGCAAGAATGGCCGATGAATTCGTGGACCCGCGAGTGTGGTGTCCACTCAAAAGGCGGGCTGCGCCTCCAACTCCTGTTCTCGAACCGTTGGCTTGACACGGAACCAGATCGTGTAAAGCGCGGGGAGAAAAATAAGCGTAAGTACAGTGCCGACCGCGGTCCCCCCGATGAGGGTGTAGGCTAGAGATCCCCAAAAGACCGAAAAAGTCAGGGGAATGAATGCAAGTACCGCAGCCAACGCGGTCAGAACGACGGGGCGTGACCGCTGCACAGTAGCTTCGACCACGGCATGGAAGTCATCGAGACCCTCTTCCTTGTTCGTCTTGATCTGCCCGATCAGGATGAGTGTGTTTCGCATTAATATGCCGGCCAGGGCAATCAATCCAAGAATAGGATTAAACCCGAACGGCACGTGGAAGAGGAGAAGTGTCGGAACGACACCGGCTAGCCCCAAGGGCGCGGTCAGGATTGTCATGGCAAGAGCGGACAAAGACCTCACCTGAAAGATGATCACGACGAGCGTGCAAACAAACATGATCGGGAATACTTTGGCGAGCGCTGCGTTTGCTTTAGCTGATTCTTCCGTATTGGCACCAACTTCGATCCTGTAACCGTCGGGAAGCTTGGCGATAATGGGTTGAATGGACTTCAACACCTCTGCGGTCACTTGTGGCGGCTGCACTGATTCATCGTGATCGCTCTGCACAGTGATCGTGGGAGTGCGGTCGCGCCGCTTGAGGATCGGGTCTTCTTCTTTGACCACGACTTGTCCTACCTGACTAAGAGGAATCAATCGTCCGTCGCTGCTGGTCAACGTCATGTTGAGCAATTTCGTGGGATCAAGGCGATTGGCTCCCGAAGTGCGCGCCACCACATCAACAGTGCGAATGTCCTCACGTACCTGGGTCACCGCTACGCCGGTTGTGAGGAACTGAATCTGCTGACCGGCGTCTTGCGTCGATAGGCCGATCAAGCGAAGCCTGTCTTGGTTGAGAATGAGATGGACGGCCGGGGCGCGCTCTGTCCAGTCTTCGTTGGCCTGTCGGACATTCGGGTTGGCCTGCATCTTCGCCAACACCTGATCTGCAATCGTTCGAACTACGGCCGGGTCCGTGCCCATGACGCGGAATGCAATCGGATAGGGCGAATTGGGGCCAAAGACAAATCGAACTGCCCGCACCCGGGCTTCGGGAGCGAGTCCTGCGGCCACTTGCTGACGAAGACGTAGGATGAGCTTATCTCTTTCCTTCGCATTGGGCGTCAAGATCATCATTTTGGCAAAATTTGGGTTCGGCAGTTCGGGATTGTAGGCGAGCCAGAAGCGCGCGGCGCCTCCACCTATATAGGAACTGACAATCTTTGCCTCCGGCTGCGCCCTTACCCAGTTCTCGACCTTGATCGCTGCGGCTTGCGTCGCCTCAATGCTGGAACCCTGAGGCATCGTGATATCTACCAGTACCTCGGGTCTGTCGGAACTCGGAAAGAACTGTTGTTTGACCAGGCCCATTCCCAAAAACGATGCCAAAAAGATGAGAGCCACGGCTCCGGCCACCATGAATTTGTGTTGTACCGACCAGACGATCAATCGGCGGAATCTTTGATAGTTCGGCGTTTCATAGATCGCCGCGTATCCCCCTTCCATCGGGCGAATGTTGGGAAGCAGCTTCACGCCGAGATACGGCGTGAATGTAACGGCAACAACCCATGATGTCAAAAGAGCGATACAGACAACCCAAAAAAGATTCCTGCAATATTCACCGGCGCTTGATTGCGCAAACCCAACCGGCATAAGGCCAATGATGGTTACCAGGGTTCCAGCCAACATCGGTGCCGCGGTATGGCTCCACGCATATCCGGCAGCCTTAATGCGGTCCCAGCCCTCCTCCATTTTGACCACCATTGTTTCAATTGAAATGATCGCGTCATCAACCAGGAGTCCGAGTGAGAGAATGAGGGCGCCCAGGGTAATGCGGTCCAGATCTTTGCCCGTAGACAGCATGATGACAAGCGTGGCTGAAAGCGTAATCGGAACCGCCGCGGCGACGACAATGCCCACACGCCAGCCGAGGCTGAGAAGGCTGACAATCATCACGACCAGGAGGGCCACAAAGAACTTGAGTTGGAACTCACCCACAGCCTCCTTGATAATCGTTGACTGATCGGTCACGGTTTCAAAGCGCATGCCAGCCGGAAGAGTCGCCTGAATCTTCTTTTGCTCTGCCGCCAGAGATTTTCCGAACGCCAACCCGTTGAACTGATCCGTCATTACAACGTCAAGCATCATGGCGGGTTGACCATTGTGACGAACCAGGAACGACGCGGGATCTTCATATCCCCGTTCCACATCGGCAATATCTGACAATTTCAGAGTTCGGCCGCCAGAGACGATGGGCGTGTCTCGGATCTTTTCCAGATCATTGAGTGCTCCATCGAGACGGACATAAACCTGTTGGTTTTGAGTATCGATCGAACCAGAGGGGGTCACAGCATTCTGTCTGACGAGTGCGTCGAAGATGTCGCGCGCGCTCACTCCCAGAGTTGCAATCCGGTCATAGGAAAACTGAACAAATATCCTCTCCGGCCGCTCTCCGAAGATATCGACCTTCTTGACTCCTGGAACATGCAGCAAATCCTGTCTCAGAGTCTCCGCCTCTCGCGTGAGCGTTCGAAGCGGTAGTCCGGGTGCTTCCAATGCGTACACAGTGAACGTGACATCTGTATATTCGTCATTCAGGACTGGCGGCAAGACTCCTTGCGGCAACCTCGAGGCTTCGTCTTGAATCTTTTTTCGGCCTTGATAGAACTCTGCCGGAACATCTTTGGGAGGTGTATAGTCCTTCAGCGTAACCGTCAGGAATGCGAGACCGGGTCGGGTAAATGTATCCACGTGGTCGTAGTAGGTGAGTTCCTGCATCCGCTTTTCCAGCGGCTCCGCTACGAGATCCTGCATTTCCTGGGCAGTCGCGCCTGGCCAGGCCGCCGTCACGGTGAATACCTTGACCGTAAAGCTGGGGTCTTCGGCACGCCCCAGGTTGAAGTATGCAAATGCCCCGGCAATGATTATCGCGAGGAGGAAGAAGAGCGTGACGGATCGCTCACGTACAGCAAGAGATGAGAGGTTAATTCCGCTCTCCGTCTTCCTTTCCTTTTCGAAATGCGGCTCCTGGATTTGGAATTTGTTCATCGGGATGCCACCTTTTCGTCTGCAACACGGACGTGCTGCCCATCGCTAAGTAGATGTGCGCCCGGCGCAACTATCTGCTCTCCCGGCTGCACGCCCTCGGAGAGAGTGGCTTCCTCGTCACTCAATCGAAGCACCGTGACCCTTTGAAATGAAACGGTGGATGTCTTTTGATTGAGAACCCAGACGCCGGGCCCGTTGCCGCGGTCGGTGATCGCAGCAATGGGAACTTCCTCTGGATCGGAAAGGTCTTTCTTGGGGACCTGAACGGTTACTGTAGCTCCAAGTGGCGCGTTTGCTCCTAGAGAACCAAGAACATATCTGGCTTCGAAGGTGCGGGTCTCCGGGTCTGCAGAATCCGACAGTTGTCTCAACCGGGCAGGAACGCTCGCAGTCTCTCCATACAAGACCGCATGTGCTTCCGAGCCGAGAGCTGGTCGAAGCGTCTCCGGAAGGTAGACCGCAGCTTCGCGGGGGCCGGCGTGAGCCAATTTGACAACCGTTTGTCCCGCGGCCACTACCTGGCCTGGCTCAGCCAGTGTCTGCACAACAGTGCCGTCGGAGTCGGCAAGAAGGAGAGAGTAGTCTCCCTGATCTCTTGCAACTCTCTCTTGCGCTTCTGCGGATGCCAGTTGTGCTTGGGCCGCATCGGCCGTTGCCTTGACTTGGTCATAAGTTGAAGCAGCAATCGCTCCGGTCGATACAAGGCCCCTGTAACGGACTTCATCTGCAGCCGCCTGCTTGGCCTTCGCTCGTAGAGCCGCAACGTTTTCCGTTTGTGTTGCGATGGCGTGCGCATAGTCTGTCACATCGATTTGCATGAGCGGCTCGCCGACGTGCACCTTTTGACCCGTATCCACAAAACGCTTCGTTACCTTGCCTGGAACACGAAAACCCAAATCGCTTTGAACCCGCGCGGTAACGACGCCCGTGAATGTTTCGGTCTCAGCGACAGGGGCTCCAACGTGAGCTACGAGTACCGAAACAGGTTGAGTTCTCGGGTCCAGTTCCGGGGACTTCGAGCAGCCTGCTAGGGCCACCAAGGCTGACGCCAATCCCAATGCGATGAATTTCATGATGGTCATAGTTTTCTCACTCCAGAATCGTCGAGGTGTAATCGAATTCTCAGCGTGCTTTTGAACAGATTCGCTTGGCGGATTCGCGCCGGCTGTCCATGAAACTCTCTGAATGACGTGAGGGCGCAGATTCATGGCGTCCATCCTCCGCCGAGCGCGCGGAAGGAACCGACCGCGGCCCGGGCTGCAGCTTCCTTGGTGAGTGCCAGGTCGTCCCTCGCAACCAGCAACTGGCGATCGGCGTCGAGCACATCTGTCAATCCGATCACTCCAGCCTGATATGCCTCCTGGGAACGGTCTCTTGCTCTTTGCAGGGCCCCTATTTCGACGGCGATCTCGTCCCGTCGAACTTCTGACTGTGCGAGAAGGCTGAACGAATCTTCGACATCTTCGGTCGCGCGCAATACGGAACTTCGATATCGCAAGAGGGCTTCTGCGTTCGCGCCTTTCGCTTCCTTGACCTCCGCATCGACGCGACCGAAGTCAAATAGTCTCCATTGAAGACCAGCAACAGCACCCGGCTGAAATCCCCTCTCACGGAAAAGATCTCCAGGACTGATTGCTTCACTACCAAGAAGCCCTGACAAAGAAACCCGCGGATAATACTCCGCAATCGCTTGGCCAATTCGCGCGTTTGACGCGGCAAGTCTTCTTTCTGCGGCGACAATGTCTGGCCTACGGCGAAGGAGATCACTTGCGTTTGCCGTCGTGGAGATGGACGGAACAGATGGAATCTCCCCAGGAGCCTTCAATTCGGCCGCGTATGTACCGGCCTGAGCTCCCATGAGCACATCCAGGCGATTCAACTGCGCCTCCAGAATGATGGCTAATGGAGGCACTGTGGCCTTTGCCTGAGCTAAAAGAGCCTCAGCCTGAGCAAGTTCTCTGTCGGATGCGACGCCCGCAGTTCTTCTTTGCGAGACAAGAGCGAGCAAGTGCTCATCGGTAATGATTTGCTCCTTCGCCACTCTGAGACGGACCTGTGCGCCACGAATTTGCATATACGCGTCCGCTGCCTCGGCGACTACGGAAACACGAACTCCGAGTCTTTCTGCCTCGGCTGCCTGGGCTTCGTCGCTTGCAGCTTCAGCGCCTCTCCTAAGTCCACCAAACAGATCAACTTCCCATGAGGCTTCCAACCCGAGGGTTAAATAGCTTTGGTTGCGATCGTAGCCTGGAAAAGCAGCGGCATATCGGCCGGCTGGACTATCCAACGACTGTCGAAACGAGTTGGATTGTGCAGTAACCGAACCGGAAGGTTTCAACTTTGCACCGGCCTCTTTCGCAGCCGCCCGCGCTTGTTCCACTCGGGCGAAAGACTCGGCAAGATCGAGATTCTGATTGAGAACCCTCTCAACGATCCTGGTTAGCTCTGGATCATCGAAACCAGTCCACCAACAATCTAGCTGCGGCGCCGGCAGAACTGCCTGCCGTGATTCAATCGACGGTGCATTATGAAATGGTTGGACCGCGGTAACTGGTTTTCCGTAACGGGGACCGACAGTGCAACCCGTCACAAAGATGGCAAGAACCGTCCATAAACCCAACACGGCGTACTTGCCTGAACGAGTTGCGCGTCTTTCGAACCTCATTGGATGAGTACTTCGCAACACCGTCATCCTCTTCACTGCAATTGTTGTGCGTTGCTGTTCCATTGCGCTCCACATGCCTCAATGCCGCGAATTTTCTATTGCGCTGAAGACAGAACGGGCAGGTGCGCTATTCTGTACATGGCGTACAGATGTACTGCAGGGGTGATGGATGCAAAAATCTTCCTGAGCTTTTTCCACACCCGATTGCGTCGAATTTAGGAGAGGGCTTGATTGGCAAATGGAACATGCAACAAAAGGGCGACCTCGCAGCTTCGACGAGAACCAGGCGACTGATGCGGCGATGCGGGTTTTCTGGGAGAAAAGCTTCGAAGGAACCACCATGACCGACCTCACCCATGCGACAGGGCTTAGCCGTTCAAGCATCCATGCTGCATTTGGGAGTAAGGAGGGCCTGTTCCTTAAAGCGGTGGAACGTTATCGGTCAGAACAGATGAGGCATATACAAAGGGCACTTGCCGAGCCGACTCTCTCTCGAGCGATCGAGGCGCTTTTTCGAGGAATGGTGAATTTCATTTCGATCCCGGGTAATCCAAAGGGCTGTCTGTCGATTCACGGAGCGCTCGGAACTGACTGCAAGCGGGTGACTCAGGTCATGGTCAAATGGCGCAGATCTAATGAGAACCTCGTTAAGGAACGCATCCAGCAGGCACAACGTGAGGGCGAACTGGGCCGAGACGTAAACGCCGCCGACTATGCTCGGTACATCGCAACGATCATGATGGGCACTGCGATTCAGGCGGTGAACGGCGCAGGCAGAGCTGAATTGGCTCGTACGGTAGACATGGCTCTTCAGTTTCTCTCACGCTCTTCATTTGATCCTGCGGCTTCCGGAGATAATTCGGGCGAGTGAAATATGCTCCGTGCAAGGAGGCGTTGCAAGCCTTGTTGATCGCCTATTTGGCTATACGGTCTACCGCACGCGAACCTTCGCTTCGATGTGTTCCTCCAGATGATCGCACGCAAGACTGATTGGATTGCGGTCTCGCCGCAGGCGGCTGATCATGAGGCTGCCTTCAAGCGTACCTATTATCAGTGTGGCCAATTGAGCTGAATCGATATCATCGCGAATCTCGCCTCTCCCTTTCCCCTCTTCGACGATCAATTGGAGCCGATCCGACCAAGATTTAAGCGCCTGCCGGGCTCTTGTTCTCAACCGGGGATTGCCGTCGTCGGAATCGATCGCCGTGTTCAGCAGGGGGCACCCTCCCGCTACCAATCCGGAACGCCGGTCGCGAAAATTCCGGATAACCTGTTCCAGGCGATCAACGGAATTCGAAATCTCTTGCATTCCTTCGAAATGCGTATCAATTGCCAGTCTCCAGGCGTGATCGAATGCACCCTCGGCAAGTTCCTGCTTGTTCCCAAAGTGTCGGTAGATCCCACCCTTCTCCAATCCTGTCGCTAGCATGAGATCCGATAGGGCGGTTCCTTCGAATCCTTTTTGATTGAAGATTGGGGCTGCCTCCGCGATGATCCGCTGTCGCGTCAGTTCTCCCTTGCTCATAATTTGACCCTCGGCAATAAGAATAGCGCAAAAAAGACGCATCGGTCGCAAATCTGGTGAATCACATGATGCACGGGACCGGTCGGTCTCTTATCTTCTCAACCCGAGGCCCCCAAATTGGCGACTGCTGCCCACTCTGATTCGATGACCCCTCCGCCTAGCCCGGTCATCGTAAGCCGCACTGCAGCCGTTGCGCGACCGGCAATCAACCCCTGGGTCATTGCCCTTACTGTCACGCTGGCCACGTTCATGGAACTGCTTGACACCTCCATCGCCAACGTGTCGCTGCCATATATCGCAGGCGGCCTGGGTCGCTCGTACGACGAGGTCACGTGGATTCTGACAACCTATCTGGTCGCGAATGCCGTGGTTCTTCCCATGTCAGCGTGGTTGTCGCGAGTGCTCGGCCGGAAAAACTACTATCTCGCCTGCGTTACCCTCTTCACCATCACCTCGTTTCTCTGCGGTATTGCTCCGAACTTGGGCGTCATGCTGGTGGCGCGTGTGCTGCAGGGCATCGGCGGCGGTGGCTTGGCCCCGGTGGAGCAGGCGATTCTGGTGGACACCTTCCCGGCCCACAAGCGCGCGATGGCCTTTGCTCTCTACACCGTGGCGATCGTGACCGCGCCGGCGATCGGTCCGGTCCTCGGAGGCTGGATTACCGATAACTACAACTGGCGCTGGGTCTTTTTCATCAACATTCCGGTCGGACTGCTGTCGCTGTTCCTGACCACGAGATTTGTCCACGACCCGCCCGCCTTTGCAGCGGAGAGAAAGTCCGTGCGTACGGTTGACGGTAGGCTGGTTGTGGATGGTGTTGGTATTGCGCTCATCGGTCTCGGTTCCGCTGCGCTGGAAGTGGTGCTCGACCGCGGCCAGATCGACGACTGGTTTGGCTCGACATTCATTACCTGGATGTTTGTTGTGGCCATCGTGTGCCTGGTTACCGCAGTCTTCTGGGAAATGAAGCAGAGGGACCCGGTAATCGAATTCCGGCTCCTGAAGACGCGCAACTTCGCTATCGCCTGCTTCTTCTATTTCATCTTCGGTTTTGGCCTCTTCGGATCCACCACGATGATCCCGCAGCTTCTGCAAACGCTCTACGGCTATCGCGCTATCGATGCCGGACTCGTACTTGGGCCTGGCGCGTTCGTCATCACCCTGCTGGCGCCGGTGGGAGCGCAGTTGGTACAGAGGCGGATTGTTCAGCCACGCATTCTTCTTTTCGGAGCGGTGCTCGTGGTGGGCATCTCGTTTCTCCATTACAGCCATTTCAATCTCGATACCGATTACAACAACTACGCCCTGGCACGAGCCTTGCAGGGGCTCGGCTATGCATTCTATTTCGTACCGCTCTCGGTAATCGGATATTCCCAGCTGAAGCCCAGCCAAAACAACAAGGCTTCATCGATTACCAACTTCTTCCGCAATTGGGGAGGCAGCTTTGGTATCGCCTTCATCTCCACGATGAGCGAACGACGTAGCAACTTCCACCAATCAATCGTGGGGAGTAATCTGCCCGCCTCCTCAACCGCCTTGCAGCAGCAGGTGACCCAATCCGCGGCTTTCTTGCGTGCAAGCGGGTTCTCTCCTTCGGACGCCTTGAGCGCGGCCTACGCTCATTACAACGGCCAACTCCAGGCACACGCCCGACTGCTGGCATTTATGGACTGCTTTCATTTGATCGGTGTAGTGACTTTGGTCGCGGCTCCACTGGTGCTCCTAACCAAATACTTCAAAATCGGAGGTACTGGGTCGGCGGGACATTGACGTGATGTTTGTGGCGTGTCTCCTTCTTAACGCAGGTCTGGTGCAGAACTTACTGCTGAAAGACCTGTCTATCCGGCATCACCTTGCCGCGTTTTGCGCAAGAAAGGCAGAGTAAATCATGATGACAAACAAAGAGATTCTCAGCGTTACGGTACTCAACTCATGGAAGCTGGTCATCAGCCGCTTCGATAAGGTCCTCTCTGAGCTAAGCGACGAGCAGCTTCAGCAACAGGTCGCTCCAGGTAAGAACCGTGTTTTCTATCTGGTCGGACACCTGATTGCCACGCATGATCGCATGTTCTCCTTGCTTGGCCTCGGGGAGAGACTTCGCCCTGAGTTGGATGAGACATACATCGTGAGTCCGGACCGAGTGCTTGTCGATCCTCTCTCGGCAACTGAGCTTCGAAGAACATGGGCCGAGGTCAATAGCAGGCTCACTACGGCCTTGGAACGGCTCACAGTGGAAGACTGGCTGCAAAAGCACACGGCGGTTTCCGATGAGGATTTTGTCAAAGATCCCACGCGCAACCGGCTTGCAGTCGTGATCAGCCGCACCAGCCACGCTTCGTATCACTCCGGCCAGGCAATTCTTGCAAAATGAGCATGTGACAGAGGAGGCATTCACGGGTGAAAGCCGACAAGCAACTTAATGGTAACTGGCGGTTCGAGGCTATGGGAGGAGTCTGAGATGGCCGACGATTATGAAGCCCCTCGTGTACGAGACAAAGTGCTGAACGAAGCGATCTTAAGCAACAACATTAGCTTCGATTTCCTGCCCTTTATCGAGCTTTGCCATCGCCACTATGCCGATGAGGTTGACCTGAGCTTCGGCGAGGGGCCTCGGCGCACCGTCGGAAGAGATACGCTTCAGGGAATGTTGATGGACTTTCTATTTCCGATTCATTTGAGCGCAGAGATGGGCGGGGTAGAGGGGACGGTCGAGGCGCAACACATTACGAGTGACACGCCTGATCAGCAGCACTCCTCCTGGTCGGTTGAACTTTTGGCTAAGAATGGCACTCGCCACGTTGTGTCATGGAAGACGATGCGCATTTGGGTTGCGGGGAAAGTGGTAGCGGAGCATCTCTACGACCAATCCCACGAGGGGCCATCCATCCGGTACTCAGATCTTGAATTGAAGCGTTTTGACGCCAACTGATTTGAATGCTCTATTCGGTCCTCATCATTTGGCACTTCCAGGGCGGCGGTACTTAAATTCCGTCATAGCCTGAATACCCTTGTATTGCCCAATAGTCTGCTGGCTCGTCTTTTGTATAGGTAATCCGCGTAATCGCCTTGATGTTCTTCAGGCCGAGTTTCACGGGCGCGACCAGCCGCAGTGGAGCTCCATGCTCCACTGTGAGAGGCTTTCCGTTCAGGTGAGTCGCAAGCAGGGTCTGCGGATGACGAGCCGTCGAGAGATCGAGCGACACGAAGTATGGGTCGGGATTTCCCAAGGGACCGAGATTGACCGATGATTCTATTCGCGCCCATTTCGCCTGGGACATTGGCGGGTAAGCACCGAGCAAATCGTCAAACCTAAGCCCGGCCCACCAGGCAATGGCGCTCCAACCTTCAACGCACACCAGCCGGGTGATTTGCTCATGCAGCCGGAAGGATGCGAGCAGGTTCCGGATGTTCAAAGACACACTTAAGCCGGAAGCGAGCCCGTCTAGAATCAAACTCCATTCAGGAATATAGCTAGGGTCGGGGGTGGCTCCGTTGTAATTGTTTCTGAGCGGAGTAATCTGCGATTTGGTGTAGGTGGGCACCAGGCGATTGCTTGAATACAGAGCCTCCGCAACATCGTCATCGATGCGCAAGGCTTTATTGAGCAGCCATTCCTTTTGCGGCCAGTTCTTGTTTCCGTGGATGATGCCCAGACGTCCGAGCGTAGTCTGAGGCAAGAGAGAGACACCACCTGCGGCCGCGGCGATCGCACTCATTCCAAAGAGCAGAGCATCGCGGCGAGTCCAATTGCGCAAAAGCTGCGGAGCTACTTCCATCACCTGCGGAGGCCGTTCCTGGAAGAAGTTTGCGGGCTTTCGTGGCGACAAGGATTCAGTCGAGGATGTGTTGTCCGTCTCTGGCGCGGCCTGTTCGTCGTCAAAGGTCATGGTCGAAAGTCCTCCGATCTCTGCGCCCTCGTCGACCAGCCTACGAACATGCTGCGAAGCGTGTCCCACCCATCGGCAAGAACCAGAACCACATGGGGCACGACAAAGAGTATGAAAAGCCACATCAGCCAGAAGTGCCAGGCGCGCGCTTTGTCGTAGCCGCCGAAGATCGCAGCCAGCCAATGGAGCTGCATGGGTTTGTGAATTGCCCAGCCGGTGAGGATCGCCAGGAGCCCGGCCACCGGAACGGAAAAATAGGCGAGGCGTTGCAGTGCGTTGTATTTTGTGCTGAAGCGGGGATGCGGCCAACTACGACGCGCTAGTCTGGCGGCAGGAATGCCCATGTAGTACCAAAACATCCTGGCTGCATCGCGCAGGTCGGTCGTGCGCGGCAACAGAGAGCGCCAGCCACTTCCCATGGCCGACCCTATGACGAAGACGAGGCCGTTCAGCATGAAGAGGTAAGCACAGAGCCAATGAAGGCGCAGAGCCACCGCGAGCATGCCGGGACCGAGGCTTGTGTGGTTGTACACCCAGTCAGGCGGACTGCTGTATTGGTGCAGCCCTGGTACATGCGCGCATATCCATATACCAAGGTCCGCAAAAGGATCGACATTCCCGGTCAGTGGATCTGGTTTGTGGTTATAGACCGGAGACGCCCAATAAATGGAGACGCCACTCAGGATGAGGCCCAGCAGGATTGGCACGTTCAGCCAGTGGCTGTACCGCACCAGCAGGTGGTGCCTGCGAACTACAAGCACGCCGGCGTGATGCTCCGGCGCGCTTGCAGCAATTCGTTCCTTACAGGGCTGGGTGGAATGTGGCACAAGCATTCTCCACGCTACTGATGCGCAGCGGTCATGCCATCGTGAGCGGCCATGCCACTATGTTGAGCCGTCATGCCATTCGGCGGTGCGGGTGCGAAATGCGCGCGCCCATCCGCGATCAGCCAATGATCGCCGTGGCGGATGGCCACGTAGAAGAAATTGACCGGGATCACGGGGATGGTCGCTCCATTCGGGCCGTTGACATTGTGAATGGTAAGGAGCGCGTCCACGACTGCAACATTGGGTTCGATGAAGCGGACTCGATAGTTGGAGAACGCCGCTTGCGTGGAGCCGTTGACCGCGCCCGCCTCCGAACCGAAGTCCTTCACCATTGCGTCCCGGCCTTGCAGAAAGTCGCCCTGGGGCGTCACGAAGGTTCCATTTTCGGCGAACAACGATGCCCGGGCGTCGGCATTCTTCTGAATGAAAGCCTGAGCAAAGCCGTCTCCGAGCGCGCGAACGGCCGCTTCGTTTTGAGCCTGCGCGGCGCGCGCAGAGCCGGTCGCAGCAATGACCAGCGTGCACGCGACAAACGCTGCGCCGAGACTGTGCATCAGGCCTCGGAGCGCTGACATGGGCTTGTGGGGTGTTGAATCGATGGTGGGAGCTGCGATCAAAGCAGCTCGAGACGCTTCTGAGATTTTCATTTCCTTCTCCTTGGATTGTCGATTCTTTCTCTTGAATTGTTGTTTCCTGTAACCGGGAACCGAGATTGTTGCTGGTTACAGGCAGATGGTCGTTTACTTCGGCAACTCGGTCCCTGCCTGCTCTGCCGCGATGTAAGCGGCGTACCAGGCCGGCCAGTTCGCGTCACCGAGCCCGTTTCGCTTTTCGAGCCCGCTATAGGCGGCTGCTGCGCGCCGCATCGCGCTTGCCAGGTCGTTTGCGGATGCAAAAGTCGTCTTCGCGGGATCGATGCGACCGGGCAACCGGTGTGTGACTTCCTGGATGATCCACTCGTTCCCATCGGGATCTTCGAAGGCGACGAATGAGCCGTAGCTCTGGCGCTCGGGGTGCCGGCCGCTGATGCGAGAGAACGGCGAGCCGTGGAACACCTCACTCACGTTGATGCCCCTGGCCACGAACTCCTGGTGGGCCGCCTCAATGTCGGAGACGATCAGCGCGCCCCGGAGCGAGCCAGGCGCGGCCGCCGTGATTCCTTTGCCGAACGTGATCGAGCAGCTTGAACCTGGGGGCGTTAGCTGGACGATGCGAAAGTCGTTTCCCATAGCGTCGTCGCTGTCGAGCCGCCACCCGAGCCTGGTGTAGAACTCCTTGGCACGGTCGACGTCTGAGACGGGGATGAGCGTGACCTCAAGCTTCAAATCGATTCTCGCGGCAGCGGCGTCATACTTCTGTTGTTGCATGCTGATGGCTGTTTGACCCATGTTGGTTCTCCTTTTGCTTGTAACTCGGAGGCTCGCACTTAGCCCTTAAGGGGTGTGCTTGCGAGGACCTCTACTTTTTCAATTTGCGGGGCAACCGCCAGCAATTCGTTGGTTCGCGCCCCCAACGCCTTCGCGATCTCGCCACTCAAGTGGGCATTGCGGCCCGCTTCGTTCGCAAAGGTATCGAAGATGCCAAACTTCCCCGGCCCGAGTTTGATCGCATACCATTTCAACGTTCCTTTTTCATCCTGGGCGAGTGGTTGAGCTGACTTGAGAAACGCTTCGGTATCGGCTTCCTTGCCTGGGCGTGCTTCGAGCGTGACTAACAATCCGATTGCTCCCATTGTGTCCATCTCCTTTTGCCGAAATAGTTCGGACAGATTGAACCTGGTTGAGTTTCCCTATTTGGCAGGCTCAACTCGCAATTATGAGTAAACTGCACATCGGATTCGAAGTTGTGCGAGCTTTTGCTCCGATGGCCGAAATCTTGATGAATTCATGCTTCCAGCAACAAAGTTCCAAACCAATCACCTCTATTGATAAGTGGCTTTTTCCTGGCCGGGTCCCCAGCGACAGGTCTTCGTCGCCGGGGCCGAAAAAGAGCCGATTTAGAAAACGCCAAAACGGCTACGTGTACAGTGGAACCGCTCTAGTAGGCAGCGATGCCGTTGATACCGGCGGACGCCGGCAGACCCTCAAACTGACCGAAGGTGATGAGGCCGCCGTCACTTTGCACGGAGAACATGCCGATGGTGCCGGTGGCGGCATTGAGCGTGTACAGGAATCGCCCGTCAGAGCTCTCAGCTATGTCGAGATTGCCGCTGCCAGCAGGGTTGGAGCCGACGATCGTGTTCCCTAATTGCGTAAGAGAACCGTCTGCCCCGATTGCGAAGCCGGACTGGTTCGAAGTGCCCGCGTTGTCGGTGTAGACGAAGCGGCCGTTGGGCAAAATCACGCTCCAGCAGGAGGCGAGCCCCTCGGTCGGGAGCGCGTCGCTGATGGTTTTGAGAGACTGATTCCTCTCGACCCGGTAGGAGTAAATTGTGTCGCTGGTGCCGTCGACGATCAGCGCGCCGTTCGGAGTGAAGGCGACGTCAAAAGGTGTGGGGCTTGCACTCGGGTTAGCAACACCGTGAGAGAGCGTGCCGTTGGGATAGACACGGAAGACGTCGATCATGTTGGTTGCGCTTTCAGCGACCACAAGAAACTGCCGGTTGGGGCTGAGAGCGACATCGGTGGGCGAGGACGCCGTTCCGCTGAGGTTGCGTGTTGAATCCTTGATGGGCCGAAGATGCCCATTGCCGAGGATCTGGAAGCCGCTGACGCTGCCGTTGCCGCCGGAGTTGAGGACGTAGACGAGATCTCCCGCCTGGGTGACGGAGGTGGGAGAACTGCCGGCTGTCGCTTCCGTGTCAAGTAGGGTAAGGCTTGCGCCATCGACAGCAAAGGATGAAACCGTGCCGCTGCCTGCGTTCACCGCGAAGAGCTGGCGATGGTCAGTGCTGAGCGTGAGTGAACCTTGTGAGTGCAGCGGATCAACGGTGCCACCACTCCCGTTGCCACCGGTTGCGAAGGAGGCGGAAAACTCCAGCGAGCCATCGGCTTGACGGATATATGCGTTGACCTGGTTATTTGACGCGGCATTCGTCATTACGAATACTGCGCCTCGACCGTCCTGTGCGGCGGCACGACTTAGCGGCATTGCGAAAACGGCGCCAGCGAGCAGACCTGCGGCGAAGAAGAGCCTTAGGTTCTTCATGTTCGTGAAAACTCCTATTGGGGGATTTGACCCAGAATGCGCCCGTACACGCAACGCACCAATGGTCCTTTTTATAAGTAAACTGCACATCGGATGCGGGCTTGTGCGAGTTTCTGCTCGCATGGTCGGATTCTTGCTGAATTCAACGCTCAACAAATCAAAACTGAGTTTGCGGGCTTATATTGACTGGGACGATGAAGGGAGTTCAAATGAGATGCGGCTGGCCCGGTCAGAATTGTTGACGGAGCTCACAGCCTCTTCGGAGCCGACAAAGTCCCAGCGATATTCTGTTGGGCTAGTTCCACACACTTCGCGAAAGACCTGTGCAAAGTGCTGCTGGGTTTTGAAGCCGCAGGCCACGGCGACGTCTAATACGCGCGCAGCGCGGTCGCGCAACATCGCCTTGGCACGTTCAATCTTTTGGCGCAGGACGAACTGATGCGGGGTCTCGCCCGTTGACTTCCGAAACATCCGTGCGAAATGGGCTGTACTTAACTCCACGGATTGCGCCATCTCGTCGAGGCTCAAGTCGTCGTCCATGTTCGCATCGACCAACTCTTTAATCTTTCGTAAGCGCACGGAGCCTAGTCCGCCCCGGTGTATCCGCATAGGTCGGCGCCCAACTGCATGACCATTGACAAGAGCCACGGCTATGGCCTGTTCGACAGAATCCAGAAACAGCCGCCCGCTCGGGAACCCAGCCATCATCTCCGCATGAACGGCTGTAACCAGTCCACGCAGCCGGGGGTCCGCAAACTTGCGACACATGCGCAGTTCTATCTCTCTGTCAGAGGCGGCCGTGAGTGCCACATCGGAAATACTGAGCTGCAGATACGTTGCGTTCATGAGCCCAACCCACTTTCCCTCATGACGGTGGGGCAAGATCATCTCGCCCGCAACGTAACGAAACTCTGTTAGCTCGGTTCGACGCACGCCCATCTCAATCGTGCCGGGCCGCAGCACCATTGCAAGAACCTGCTCAGGCCGCGCCCAAAAACGCGGCTCTGTGACCGATTGGGGTGGAACGAGTTGAACTCTCATTTATTTACTCCAGGCCTTAACCTTGTGCGGTTAGCCGCTAAGAATGGGAACTCCGAAGGGAGCACCCGTCGCTCCGCCGTCAACCACCATCTCGATCGCAGTGATGTACGGACGAACGCCCGACCTTCGCACTTTCACCCCGCGAGAGCGGGACTTGGATTCCCGGCGCCGACAAGTGAGGAGAGCGAAGCCCGGTCGAAGCCTTTCAACTCCGAAGCCCTTCCGTCGCGAATCTTATTCGCCCATTCCGGATCGGTGAGCAGCGCGCGCCCGACTGCGACGATGTCGAACTCGCCTCTTGCCATCCGCTCCTCCAGCTGATCAAGCTCGGCGACCTGGGGTGTGGAAACGTCGCCCTTCAGCAGGTCGCCCACGTCGGCACCTTTAAGACCGACCGAGCCGACGGAGATTGCCGGAAGGCCGGTGAGTTTTTTGGCCCAGCCAGCCAGATTGAGCCCAGAACCTTCGAACTCGGGCTCCCAGAAACGCCGCGACGACGCGTGAAGAATATCTACACCCGCGTCGACATAGGGCGCGAGGAGCGTCTCCAACTCGTCCGGGGTCTCGGCAAGGCGTGCCGCGTAGTCCTTCAACTTGAACTGGGAGAAGCGCATGATGATCGGGAAATCAGCGCCTACCCGCGCACGGACGCCACGGATGATGTCCGCCCCGAATTTTGTGCGATCTTTGATATCTCCGCCGTAACGGTCTGTCCGGCGATTGGTTTGAGCCCAGAGGTATTGATCTATCAGATATCCGTGAGCGCCATGCAGCTCAACGGCATCGAAACCAATCTCTTTAGCGGCGCCTGCGGCGGCAATAAAAGCCTCGATGGTGTCCGTAATATCGTTGTCCGTCATGGCTTGCGCTACACCCTCGATGGCGGACGGCCCTTCTGAGGGTTCGTTTGGATTCGGACCGGTTCCCGGCGTCCGCGAGGCTCCCTGGTGCCATAGCTGAGGCGCGATCTTGCCACCGGCCTCGTGCACTTCATTTACGACGCGGCTCCAACCCGCTATCGCCTCCGGGGCATGGAAGTTGGGGATATTGGCGTTGTTGGAAGCCGCAAGTCGATTGATCGTCGTCCCTTCGGTGATGATGAGGCCCGTGCCGCCTTCGGCGCGCGCGCGGTAATACGCGGCGACATTGCGGCCCGGGATGCCGTTCGGGCTCATGCTGCGCGTCATCGGTGCCATCGCGATCCGGTTCTTCAGTTCAAGTGATTTGAGCGTAAACGGCTCGAAAAGAGCTCTGGTCATGCGCGGACCCCAAGAAACTCTTTCATTGCAGCGGCGATTTCCACGACGTGCGTCTCGATTGCAAAATGACCCGTATCCAGGAACTGGACCCCCGCATTCGGCAGATCTTTTCGAAATGCCTCAGCTCCTGCGGGAATGAAAAATGGATCATTCTTACCCCAGATCGCCAGCAACGGCGGCTTCGCGTTTCGAAAATACTCCTGAAACTTCGGATAAAGCTTCACGTTCGATGCATAGTCCAAAAACAAATCAAGCTGAATCTCTTTGTTTCCTGGTCGTTCCAGAAGAGCAGCATCCAACGTGTACGATTCGGGTGCTATCCCTTCCGGATGTGCTGCGCCATGCGTGTATTGCCAGCGGGTCGTTTCGAGCGTGAGGATCTTCTGCCGGAGTACTTCTCTGTTTTCTCCGGTTGGAGCGGACCAATATTTCCTGATCGGTCCCCACGCATCGCCAAGCCCCTCTTCGTAGGCGTTGCCGTTCTGCGAAATGATTGCAGTGACTCGTTCCGGACGGCGCATTGCCAGGCGGAAGCCAGTTGGCGCCCCGTAGTCAAACACATAAATCGCATAGCGGTTGAGACCGAGCGCATCTGTAAAGGCCTCCAGCGTGCGTGCTAATGCCTCGAACGAATACAGATATTCTCGTTTTTCAGGTACTTCTGTGAATCCGAATCCAGGCAGATCCGGAGCAATCACCCGGTACTGATCGGCCAGACGGGGAATGAGCTCACGGAACATAAACGACGATGCCGGGAATCCGTGAAGCAAAAGCAGCACCGGCGCACTCGGGTCGCCGGCTGCACGATAGAAAACTTCGACTCCGTCTGCTTCGACCTTATGAACGGATGTCACAGGTACGACGAACTTGGAACGAACAGGGCTCATGAAACTCCTCCTCACGCCGCGCAGTCTGTCTGCTTGTCGGCTGTAATTGATCTGCTTATCTTCCGCATCTTCGTTCGCCAGAGACACGCTCCAGCATCAGCCGCGAAGAATGGCAGCTCCGAAAGGAGCGCCCGTCAGTCCGCCATCCACCATCAGCTCGACCGCGTTGATGTAGGACGAATCGTCTGAGGCGAGGAAGAGCACAGCCTTAGCCAGGTCTTCCGGCTCGCCCCAACGGCCAAGCGGAACCGTGGACGAGAAGAAGTCGGCAACCTTTGCGGATTCCTCCGCCGTGGCATTGGCGCGTGCTCCGCGCTTCCAGATGGGAGTCTTCGTCGCCCCCGGGGCTACCACGTTCACGCGAATCTTGCGCGGCGCAAGGTCAGCGGCGATGGATCGCGCCATCGAGACCAGTCCGCCTTTGGACGCAGCGTAGGCAGCCACGCCCGGTTGGCCGAGATAATTGTGCACTGATCCGTTGAAGATGACGCTGCCGTTGTCGTTCATGAGAGGAGCGGCCGAATTGACAGTAAAGAAAGCACCGCTGAGGTTGGTGTGGACCACCTTCTCGAAGATGGCTTCATCGGTCGCGCCAGTCGGCGTCCTGCCAGAAATTCCGGCGTTGGCGAAGACGATGTCCAGCTTGCCAAGGTCTTTGGCGAGTTCAGCGAAGAGCTTCTTGCGGTCCTCCGCAACCGTAACGTCGGCGCGATAGCCGCGCGCTTTCGATCCGAGTTCGGCAACCGCTTCATCCAGCGTGTGTTGATCGCGACCCGTAATTGCGACTTCAGCGCCTTCAGAGATGAAAAGCCGGGCCGTGGCCAGGCCGATCCCGCTATTGCCTCCGGTAATGAGAGCTTTTTTGCCTGCGAGCTTCATGATTCCTCCTTGATGACCGAAACCCTCAACCAGGATGGCCATCATACCCGTTATATGATGGTCATCATAGATGGAGGATTCGGGAAAATGCGTTACCCCGCGAAGGAAACCGCCGCCAGACATGAACGAATCGTGAAGGAGGCCTCTCGCCTCTTCCGAGAACGAGGATTTGAGAACGTAACCGTGGGAGAGGTGATGAAGGCCGCCGGCCTGACGCATGGCGCCTTCTATGCCCATTTTGATTCAAAAGATGAACTACTGGCGGCTGCCGTTGCCTATGGCATAAAGGTTTCGCATGAGCGCATGCAGCGCAGCAACAGCAAGAAGAACAAAGGATCGTTTGTTGACCGCTACCTGAGCCGGTGGCACCGAGATAACCCGGGCGACGGCTGCACCATGGCCGCGCTGGCCCAGGAAGTGGCTCGCTCGAACTCCTGAACTCAAAGCCGCGTTCGAGCGCGGATTCGAAGAGATTCTCTCCGAGCAGGGCGGGGACCGAAAAGAGGCGATCTTTCAGACAGCCGCTTTGCTTGGCGGTGTTGTGCTGGCTCGCGCAGTGCAGAACGCGAGCCTCTCAGACGAGATTCTCGAGAGTGTTCGCCAGAGAGTTAGTTGACGATTTCCAATTGGCGCCAGCAGGGAAAAGTGCTCATCCAGTTTCAGTTTGAGGCTTCCGAGTGGACTAGTCACGAAAAACGCTTTGCAGTCCAGCGATCTCCTGCAGGGCGTCAACAAACGAATTATCGCCAATGCACCTTCGATTGCCTTGGTCTGTGAGAAGCACGTCGCGAACACAAAGCCTCTCCAGATCTCAGATTGGGCTGGATGCCCATCGCCACATTCATCTCCTCTCGGAGAGGACGGAGGGAATATTTTTCCTTGACATCCCCTCTCATAGGGCTCATCGAGCCCAATTACTTTTTGGGAGTACGCCGCAGCCGATGATCGACGCCGGGCTCGGGAATGAAGTGGTCAGGCAGTTCTGATGCCCGGAGCACGGCCTACGGATTTGACTGACGAACGGCTGAACAGGAGGGGCTGTCCGCGATAATGGCCTTTATCGTTGACTACTTGGGCGGACAGGCACAACAGGTTTCCGGGTCACCTGTCCGAGATGGCGACTACTCGCTCAAGTGGGGTTGCCGCAGCGAAATGCGCGTAGCCAAGTCTCAGCCTCGTGGATGATGCTTGATATTCTATGTGGCCCCGAGTGGAGCGGCCACAGCTTGTTCTTCCACGCGAATTGGCCATCGACTCCGCAGACCAGGCACGGTTTATCGCGAAGATGTATGTGACACTCGGGAATCTCGCGCTACCTTTGATTCACAACTTACGGAGCCGACAAAATCGTCTGTGCCTAAATTGTCTTACCGGCAGCGGGTAGGACTGGCCGAAATCCGCCCGCCGCGTCAGTCGGTTATTTCATTTGCCACTCCGACTTGGAGGACCGAGGGTTAATCGGGCCGTTTGGCCGCAAGAGTTGACCTTCTGGGTGAACGCAGTTCTACAGCCAGAAGCTCGTATTGATCAGAGGCGATGTAGTCCGCGTGAGCGGCAAGCGAGGCGCGCCAGCGAGTGCGCGCAGCTTCGAGCGAGCCGAAGTTATAACTGCGAAACCATCCATTGCAACTGAGTTCCTTCTCAGTGACTCCATCCAGCGTGTAAAAACGGATCCAGAGGCCGTTCGAGTGGGCGCGGTCGACCAGAGCGCGAAGGCGGGCCATCTTCTCGGGGGTCCACTCGCCGGCGTTGGGCTGACCGGCGGCCTCTACGACGCGCCAGGGATTGTTCCACCAGCGGCGGTAGTTGCTGGCTTTTTCCGGGTCGAGCACTTCCAGCGCTGCCTGCGGGCTTTTGCCTTCGGTGTGGATGGCTCCGAAGGCGAGGACGCGATCGTTGGGTTGCAACTCGTCGTAGAAGACCTTCTGTTGGGCGTCGGCCTCGCCGGTGAGGACGAGGATCGGCTTCACGTCGAGCGGCTGGACGGTTTCAAGGGAGTCGCCCTTTGGAACTGAGGTGATCCAGTCCTGGTATTTGCGCAGGAGGGCGCGCACCGCGGCGATGTGTTCAGGCTCGTTGTCTTTGAAGTCCAGGTTGAGTGTTATGAGCGGCCAGTCGCCATGATTGCCGCGCTTGAGGGCGTCCTCGACGATGGGGCGAACGCGGGTGAAGAAATACTGCTCCATGGTGGGTTCGTGGCCGGTGACGGGCTCGCCATGGGTGACGACGGACCAGCTTTTGCCGGTGACGCGGTTTGTGTACCAGGCGAGATCCTGCTCAATGGCGAGCGGTGTGCCGGCGGAGAGCGCGCGATCGATGCGATCGCTCCACCACTCCCAGTAGGGGTAGCAGTTGTGCGCGTCCATGAGCGTGCGCGAGCCGGGAGCAGGAATCTTCTGCGCGACGGCGCAAGCGAGAGGGGAGACAAGCAGAAGGCAGAGAGCTAGATGATTTGGCATTCGCATGAGCGGGATGGGCCTCATTGAACCGCGGGAGAAATATAGATGGGGTTGGAAATGAGCACAAGGCTGTTGTTGGAGTCGCGAACCTCGGCGCGCAGCCAGTGAGGCGAGCCATCGGCATTCCAGGTGAAGTGCAAGGTCTCAGTACCCAGTGTGGAGGCGAGCGGTGCGAGGGCGGGCGTCTCGCGGCCATCGAGAAACAGATGTACGGACGACCGCTGGCAGTTGGCGATGTGCACCTGAAAGTTGATGGCAGCACCGGCCGCGGCGTGAATCTCATCGCCCATCTTTGCAGCAGTGGATGCGGGGTCCGCGGAGGCGAGACGGGCGTCAAGGTCGACGATGCGATCGCGCGATCCGGTGAGATCGACAAAGACGCGGCCGCGGCGAATGCCGTCGAGGATCGCTGAGACTGAGAGCTCGTCGGCTTCGACTACGGTGACGGGCACGCCGATGACGGTTGAGTCGGGAGGAACGGCGGGGCCGTCGTGGTTGTCGCTGCCCGCGATTGCGGCAAGCCGCGCGCCCTGCGCGAGGTAGCGGTCCCAGACGTCGGCGCTCGAGAGCAGGAAGCGGCCGCCGTTGATGACTTCGACGCCGGTGAGCAGTCTGAGGTCGACGGGCGTCTGCGGTTCCCACACGCAGCCCATGCAAATTTCGCCGCCGGGGGCATCGGCGTGATTGATCGAGGCGATGGCTCCGTGGGCGCGCACGTCGCGCAGGACGGCGTTGATGTCATGGCCTCGCTGCACTCGGTAGTCGATGTACTGGGTGGTTCCGAAGATGTTGAAGTGCCCCCAGAACGTCGTCATCTCGCGACCGGGGATGAGAAGCAGCTTGTCGAAGTAGGGCTGCAACTCGCGCATGTCCTCGTATTGCGACATGGCATTGTGGTCGGTGATGGCGATGAAGTCAAGGCCCCGCTGGGCGGCCGATTGCGCGGTGAAGAAGACGGGACAGGGCACGCGGCGGCCGGACTGCGAGGCGCAACTGCCATCGCTGTGCGCGCTGTGCATGTGAAGATCGCCTCGATACCAGCGCTTACCGGTGACGAGTGCGGCGGTCGTGAAGCTGGAGTCTTCGATCGCGGAGTTGAATCGAACCTCAGCTCGATAGGTGGCGGAGACGGCCGGGCGGATGTTCGGCACGGAGAGAAGCAGCTTCCACTCGCCCTGCGGAATGGGACCGGGAAGATATGACGGAGTGGCGTCGCTCTCCGCGATGGTGAAGTGAGACTTGTTTCCGCCGCTGTTGCCGCGGAAGCGCTCGGGATCAGCGATGCCAAGGTCGAGCGTTGTCTTCTGATCGCGGCCGGTGTAGGAGAAGTCGACCGAAATGCGATGCAAGCCGGCGGGGACCTGGAAGGGGACTTCGATGTAGGTGTGGTTCTGCGAACCGGTGACCGTGCCCTGAAGGACGAGGTCGGGAGCGTTCGATTGTGCGGAAAGAAGATGCGTAAGGAGCAGCGCGGGCAAGAGAAGCAGTAGACGGAAAGAGTGCATGCAGGATTCCCGGATAAGCAGCGGAGTGTGGTTGTAATTCTGCCGAGGGTGAAAAGAGATCGGGTCCGGGGAGGCCATAGTCCGGACCCGACTGCGTACAGAGCTACGCGGTTAGAAATTGATGCGGATTGCGAACTGCATCACGCGCGGGTCGGCCGAGAGCGAGGTGATGGAAGCGACGCTGCCGCTGCTCGCATTGCCGCTCGGCTGGCCGAAGACGGGATGGTTGGCGACGTTGAACACTTCCCAGCGAATCTGCGAATTCACGCGTTCGGTGAACGGGAACGTCTTGTAGAGCGCGAAGTCGAAGAGCTGAGTCTGCGGGCCGACCAGCGGATTGCGGCCTACGTTGCCGATGGTGTAAGCGCCGGGGTCTACATAAGGTGTTGTGAGCCCCGAACCATAGGCGCCGCAGGCGCTGTTTTTCGCGTCGTAGAACCAGCAGGTCTGCTTGTGGAGGTAGTGCACTGGAGCGACCTGGTCGGGAACTGCGACGGCGAAGCCATACGCATCAAGCAGGCTGTTTTCGCTGGACCACGCGGCCTGGAACGGATGGCCGCTGTAGAAGGTGTAGACACCCGAGGTGGTCCAGTTGCCGAGGATCCATGCAGCGGGCCCGCTCTGCAGCATCGCCTTGCCCTTGCCGAACGGAAGCTCGTACACATAGCTGGCGGAGATGCGATGACGCACGTCGAAGTCGGCGTTGCCGTACCACGCGTCGTAGTTGCGACCATTCGGGGCGTCGCCGGAGTTGGTCTCCAGTTCTTCCGGAGCATTGTCGAGCGCGTGCGAGTAGGTGTACGCCGCGCGCACGCTCAGGCCGTTGTGCATGTCGCGCGTGAGGCTCGCCTGCAGGCCATGGTAGTTGCTGAATCCGACCGGGTCGAGGTACTCCACCTGGCCAAAGTTGGGATAGGGAACCACTCCGCCCGGTGCTTGAGGAGTAGTGACTACCTTGTTGCCCTGGATCAAGACCTGGTTGTAGTTGCGCAGCACGTCGAGGTTGTCAGAGTGCGTACCCACGTAGTCGACCTCGGCGATCCATGCGGGCGTGATCTGGCGCTGAACGCCGAAGCTCCACTGCTGCACGCGCGGGACACCGATGCCCGGGTTGATGGCGCGAATATGGAACGCCTGGAGCTGGTTGAAGTTGATAGTGGAGGGATCGAGGAAGTTGGACGGGAAACCAACGGAAGGCTTGATCACCGGCGCGACGTTGCTGGCAATGGTTTTGTTGACGAGGAACGGCGGATTCAGCGCGAGCTGGTTTTCGCTGCCGATGCGCTCGAGGGCGGTGTAGTAAATTCCGTAGCCGCCGCGAATGACGGTGTTGTTGTCGAGGCTGTACGAGACGCCGATGCGTGGTCCGAAGTTGGTGGTGTTGCTATCGACCAGGGCGCGATCGCTGAGCGAGCCCGACTTGGCGAAGACCAGCGACCCCGAACCCTCCGGATTGAAGTTGGCCATGCTGTTCGTGGCTTCGGTGGCGGGGGCTGCGAAGTCATAGCGAAGGCCCAGATTGAGCGTCAGGCGGGGAGTGGCCTTCCAGTCGTCTTCGACAAAGCCCGAGGCCATCCACAGTCGCTGGTCGACGAAGAAGACGTTGGTGAGCTGCGTTGATGCGGTGGCGCCAAGCAGGCCGTCAGCGTAGGAGAGACCTCCGGTGAAGATTCCGGTAAAGCCGAGGTCGCCGCGCGTACCGGGCTCATCCTGGAAGATGTTGCGCATGGGCAGGAACAGCACCGCACCGAACTTCAGGCTGTGCTGGCCGCGCGTCCACGCAAACGTATCGTCGTACTGGTAGAGCATGGGAATCTGCCGCTTGGGGAGGAAGTCCGGCGAACCGAGGAATGTTTTGTTGGTGAACTGGGTGAGAGGGACGCCGCCGCCGGAGGCGGAGTTGATCGGAATTCCGGGAACGAAGTTGCCGGCGTATTGCGTCAGGCTGTGCGGCTGCTGCTCGGCGTAGGAGTAGTCGCGGACCCAGCCAAAGCGGAAGTCATTGACCATGCGTGCATTCAATACGCGTGTCCAACCCAGGACCACGCTGGCGCCTTTGAGTTGCTGATTGCCCCAGGCCGAGGTAGACGTTCCGTCCGCCAGTCCTCCGAAGTAGCCGGGAATGCTGCGGGTGCGGTCGAAGTAGTTGAATCTGCTGAAGATCGTATCCTTCAGCGAGGCCGTCCAGTCCACGCGCGCATCGTAGCTGTTGTTGAAGTCGGTCAACGCGCCAGTCCGCGAAAAGTTGTTCAGCTCGGGGTAAGTTGAGCCGCCGTTTTTGAAGTTGGGCTGAGGGAACAGCGCCATCAATGCGCTGACGGTGGTGTCGATGCGGTCCGCCGGAATCTGATTGTTATTGAACGCTGTGCATCCACTCTTCACATTGTAGGGAATCACGCAGGTGGTCGGATCGAAGACCGTGGGATACGGCGCAACACCCGCGGCCGCTGCAGCATCAGGACTGAAGTCGCCGATGCGCTCATTGGGCAGCGGCACAGTGGAGATACGCGAGACGCCCTGCTTTACGCGCGTGCCTTCATAGTTGAAGAAGAAGAAGGCATGATTTCGGACGATGGGGCCGCCAATGCTGCCGCCAAATTGGTTCTGATTGTCCTGGGCCTTCTCGGCCAATGTCTGCTTTGAGAAGTAGTCGAACGCGTCGAAGTACTGGTTGCGCACATACTCATAGGCGGAGCCATGGAAGGCGTTGGTGCCGCCCTTGGTGTTTACAGACACCACGGCACCCGGGGAGCGGCCGTATTCCGCCGAATACGGATTGGTGATGACGTTGAACTCCGAGATCACGTCGACTGAAGGGTGTGCAGCCTCGGTGCTGAGCTCCTGCACATTCTCAGAGAAGGTGTTGTTATCGATGCCGTCAAGAATGAAATTGTTCTGCAGCGAGTGGACGCCATTCACATTGAACGAACCGATACGGCCCGACGAGGTTGCGCCGCTCTGGTTGGTGTAGCGGTTGATCTGCACGCCGGGAACAGTGCGCAGCAAATCGTCCCAGTTGCGCAGGAAGAGCGGCGTGTCGGAGATGGTTTCGTTGCTGACGAGGGTACTGATAGAGGCGTCGTCGCGAGAAAGATTGCTGGTATTTGCCGTGACCTCCACACTCTGCTCCGTCTTTCCGACGCTGAGATGGATGTCGGAGCGGCTGCGGAATGCGACGTTGATGGACTCCTGGATTTTTTGAGTGGCGAACCCAGTCGCCGATACCGTAAGGGTGTAGTCGCCGATGGGCAGGTTGGAAAAGAAATAATTGCCATCTTCGTCGCTTGTAATACTGCGTTCATACGCGGTGGCCTGGTTTGTCAGCGTCAGTGAGGCGTTGCGAACAACCGCGCCGGAGGGGTCAGTCACGTGACCGCTCAGGGTTCCGGTGTTGACCTGGCCTTGTGCAGGCGGCGCGGCGTTGACGCATACGAGAACGACGCAAGCAATGACGGCGAGCAGCCGCACGCGCAACGTCCGGCTGGTGCGCTTTGCGATCTCGTAGGCATGGATGCGTAGTGTCGTGAGGTTCATCTGGCACTCCTTGGTAAAAGGTTTGGTTGTTTTGGAATTGCCGTGGACGTGGCCAGCTTCAGGTTAGGGATGAGTTGGAGCAAGGGGGAACGGGTAGGGCGCGAAAATCCCGTGTATACACGTGTGAGGCCGGTTCGCAGGCCATTGAAATCAGGCGGGTTTGCGCAACGTGAATTTCCTGCAAATGAGCGCGCCGACTCACGGGGAAAGCCGGGTGGATTTCATCCGTCGTTTACATTTCGTCCCTATCGTTGAGAAGTGAGGACAGCGGAAACGTTGTTCTGGCGGTCCTCAGGCAGAGTCATAGATCCTTCCCCCTCTATGCTGACGGCTAAGCTTGAAACGGTCCTTGCGGACCCCATCGGATCGATGCAGGACGATCTGCGCTGGCGCGTGGCGCACCAGGTGGCTGCAGGTCCCCACTTCGCGCGCTCGCCCCTGCTGTCGCGGTTTCTGCTGTATGTTGTATCGGAGACTCTGGAAGGGCGCCAGGCCACCATCACCGAACACAAGATCGGCGTGGCCGTCTTCGGCAGGCCCGCTTCCTACCGGACAGACGACGACAACATCGTGCGCAACTACGCGCGCCAACTGCGCAAACGGCTGGCCGAGCACTTCGCAGGGGAAGGCAAGGATTCGCCCATCCGGATCGAGATCCCGGTGGGCGCGTACGTCCCGTCCTTCCCGGAGGTAAATTCTGCTGCACGGATCGAAGAGCCGGCGGTTGGCGTTGCGGCAGCCAGGAAAGTAACTCCTCTCGACGGCCGTGGGAACAACCGGCTGTATCGCACCTTGATGCATGGCAAGGTTGTGTGGCTTCTGGGAGTGCTGGCCCTAGTTGTGGCCGGGCTCGCCGCGTGGTTCATCGCAGGTGACCACGTGCGGATGCGCTTCACTGCGGCCGATCCGACGCGGGCGCTTTGGCGGGCGGAGATGCCGGCTAACGGCATCACCTACGTGGTGCCGACTGATGCCGGATTCAATCTGATGGAAGACATGGCGCACCGCTCGCTCTCACTGGCGGACTACATCAAGGGCCAGTACGCTGACATGCCACCGGCGTCGATCGATTCGCATACGCGGCAGGATCTCGGAACCCAACCCTACACTGATTTCGTGAGTCTGCAAGTTGTGTCGATGCTGGCGCACCGGCCCGAGTACGATCCCAAGCGTGTTCTGCTGCGCTTTCCGCGTGACCTGCGAATTGACGATCTGAAGAAATCCAGCGCGGTCATCATTGGGTCAGCGGACTCCAACCCCTGGGCCTCGCTAGTGGATGCAAACACGAACTTCCGCATCGTTCTCCAGCCGGAAATGAGCGGCGCCGCGATTGTGAACATGCATCCGGCGGCCGGAGAGCAAGAGACTTATCGGAGCCACTGGGGCGAACCCGCGCATGAAACCTTCGCGCTGATCCTCCTCCAGCCCAACCTGAGCGGCACCGGTTACATGTTGCTGATTGAAGGTCTCGATATCGCCGGAACACAAGCCGCGTCCGAGCTCCTCTTCTCTGAGGGCGGAATCGCGCCGATCGTGGAACGCGCCCTCCGCAAGGATGGATCGCTGCGGCCGTTTGAAGTCCTCGTGCGCACGACCAGCATCCAGTCGAACGCCGCGGGGACCGAGATCGTTGCCTCGCGCATTCCCTGAGCAGTAACCTCGATGGCCAACCCTCGGACATGGGTATTTGTATGCGTCGTGGTAGCGGCGGCGGGAGCCTGCGCGCCGATCTCAGGATTACACCTGGGAAAGGCGCATGTGGTCGGGGCCTCTTCTGGTTGATGCCGATGCTAGTTTTTTGGGGGGGGGCGATCTGGAAACATGGTATTACCTGAACTCAACAGTTGAGCCGAGGATCACTTGTCCGTAAAGGCGACTATTTGGCCAAGTGGCTCAAGCGCCGCCCTCGGTGAGCGCATTGGCGATAATGCGCTTTTTGACCTCAAGTTCAAAGTTCGAGGCGAACTCGCATCTTGGCGACGCAGAATGAGCGCAATCTCAGGCTCTATCGACCAACGTGGCTGGCGATCTCGACAGAGTAGCTACTTGCGTTATGAACAGGAAACGCAAGTCTGCCCAGGACGCTCGGTTCTGGCGGAGGGCTTCCGACATTGCCTTAACGAACCTCTGATGGCGTACTTCACGCGCTGGCGACTTCAGTTGGGAGCGCAGATGCTTGCTTCGACCAGTTATTCGGTGGCTCAGATCGCATCCGAAATCGGCTATGAGTCCGAAGCTCCTTTAACCGGCGTTCAAGCGCGAGTTCACCTTTCCTCCCGCGCGTTCCCGCAGGCAGTCGAGGTCGGCGCATGCGACTGCCTCGGCAAGAAAGCCCAGACACGCTGAATAGAGGCTCAGTTTGGAACAGCGATCGCCTATTTCGCCTCCGACTGCCGCTACACTGAGCTTGATGCCTACTCCGGAAGAGCATTATCGCAACCTCCTCGCTGCTCACTATTCCTGGATGTTCGGGCTTTCCTTCGACGAGAAGGTCGCTGAACAGCGGGCCCTCATTGAACCTCTGCTGACAAGACAACCGCGCGGCCAAGCCGTCGATCTTGGCTCCGGTCCCGGATTTCAGTCCTTCGCCCTTGCACAGCTGGGTTTCGGCCCTATTTACGCCATCGATACCAGCCACGAATTGCTCGCGGAGCTGGAAGGCCGGCGCCAGAAGAGTCCCGAGCTTCCCATCCACACCCGAGCCGCGGACATGCTCACGCTTCGCAATCTTGTCGTCCCCGGTTCGCTTGCTGTGGCGGTCTGCATGGGTGACACACTCACGCATCTGCCCTCTCTTGAGGACGTCCGCCATCTCTTCTCCGCGGTCGCCACAGCACTAATCCCTCGAGGACTCTTTATCCTCACTTGGCGAGACCTCACGCCGGAGCTCACGGGCACGGACCGCTTCATTCCTGTCCGCAGCAGTGAGGGCAAAATCATGACTTGCTTTCTCGAATACACCTCTCCAACAACGGCCCACGTTCACGACCTCGTCTACACTCGTGACCCCGGCGGTCGCTCCTGGACTCTGACTAAAAGCAGCTATTCAAAGCTCCGCCTTCCGCCAGCGCGGATGGCCACAGAACTCACGGTCGCCGGTCTGACAGTCGACCCCCTCGGCACAGCCGGCCGTCTTTCGCTCGCTGTGGCTCACAAGCGAGCGTTCAACTCGGCCACAACGGCGTGAGCCAGGTCGTGCTCGCGCACGGCGCATGATTCGTAACTGCTCAGGCAGGCGCATAGTTGGCTAATTCCGCATGGATTTTACGGCCCAGGCGCGCGATCAGTTGAGGCATGGCCTCGATGTCCCCCGTCGATGTCCGGAAGTTTACGATGCAAAAGCGCAAGGCGTATTTTCCGTCAACTACGGCATTGGACATGAATGCCTCGCCGCTCTTCTCAATCCCTGCCAGAAGGCGCTCATTCAACTCGTTCAAGTAGGTCTCTGTCTTTTCAGAACCAAGCATGGAGCGAAGTTCTGCGGGGACGTAGCGCAGCGTCGTGATGCTGAGTGATGCGAAAGAGCCTCGAGCTCCGGGTGATTAGTCGCGAGGTCGTAGAGATACCGCGCCAGCGTAATGTCGTCTTCAATCATCTCGCGGTAACCGGCGGCGCCGGCGTGCTGAAGGGCGAGCCAGACCTTCAGGGCTCGAAATCCACGCGAGTTCTGAGGACCGATGTCGAAGTAATTCGTGGCCTCCACGTCAAAGCTGTAGTAAGGCGGATGGTAGGAGAATGCATTCCTCAAAGCAGCCGGGTCGCGGACGAGGGCACATCCAGCCTCAAGCGGCGCATACAGCCATTTGTGAGGATCGACGGCCACCGAATCAGCCATCCGCAGTCCCTTTAGATCCGGAGGCGCATCCTCTAACGCGGCGGCGAATGCCCCATAGGCGCCGTCGACGTGAAACCAAAGCCCGTGCTCCCGGCTGAATGCAGCCAAAGCCGGCAGGGGATCAACCGCCCCAGTGGAGACGGTACCTGCCGAGCCCACTACGAGAAATGGCTGATAGCCTTCCTCAGTGTCCTGCCGATACCTCCGTTCCAATTGATCGAGATCGATTGTCTCCTGCCCGTCGATCCAATGGATCGCGTCTGTCCCAAGGCCCGCCAGGTCAGCGGCTTTCTGAATCCATGTATGTGTTTCCGAAGAGGCGTAGACGCACAGTCGCGATCCACTGCCGACACCTTGCCTGCGAACATCCCATCCGGCATGCGCGGCTCTGGCAGCCAGGAAACACGTCATGTTGGCCATATTGCCGCCGCTCAGCAGCAGGCCGCCACAATCGTCCGGGTAGCCAATGAACTGCGCAAGCCAGCGGACGACCTGGCCCTCTATCTCGGTAGCCATCGGAGATAGTTTCCACGCGCCCACATTCGCATTCACAGCAGATGCCAGCAGCTCCGCAAGCATGCCAATCGGCGCAGGGCTCGACGTAACGTAACCAAAGAAGCGCGGATGGCCGTTGAAGAGCGAATGTTCGAACAGCAGACGGGCAGCGTCGCGCAGCAGTACGTCGGGGGCTTGTCCCGCTTCCGGCAGCCTGTGGCCGGCTGCCAGGGCTGCGCGCACGTCCTGGGGAGACTCGGCAGGAGTGACCGGGAATGTGCGAATGGAAGACAGAAATCCAGCAATCCGATCCACGAGCTCGTGACCGATGGAGCGAAAGTTTTCTTCCGTCATCACGAGTGGAGCAGTGCGGCTTCGCAGTTTTTCGATACGTTCAGCAAAAGACATACTCATTCACCGTAATCCTTCAAACAGGTCGGTCTCCAGTTCTCTTCCGCCGTTTACCGAGCTGAAGACCCGATAGAATTCCTGTGAGCCCCATAGCGCGATCTGTTGTTGCTCGGTAAGCGTCTCCAGTTGCTCGTAGATCGACATTTGGGTCTTATGCCTGCATACGGCTTCCCATACGGTAGGCCAAAAGGCGGACGTCTCAATTTCAGTGGTCACAGCCCAATCTGGCCAGGGGGCAGCTTGCCGTTCAACACCATCAACCGTTGACGTGAGTTTGCGAAAGGCCGCCTGGTAGGCTTCCCACTTGTTGTGGCGCCATGCAAGCTGATGGAGTTTTGAGACGCGATGAGGAGCCGAGCGCGCCGGCTGCGAATCAGGAGGGCGGTACTCGGAGTCGGCGGCGCATAGCGCGGCGGCTGTCGTGAATTGGGAGATCGCAATGTGGTCGGGGTGACCGTAGCCTCCGTCAGGACCGAAGGTGATGATGACATCCGGCTGAATGCGCCGGATGTGCGAAACAATGGCGCCAACGGCAATGCTTGGCTTGACTCTATCCACGGCGCCATCCGGATAGCCCAGAATCGATATTCCGCGGATACCGAGGACCAAAGCGGCGGCGCGAAGTTCAGCTTCGCGAGCACGGCCAACTACAAGCGGGTCGCAGGATTTTCCGAGTGAACCAAAGCGGCCCGCTTCACCGCGTGTCGCAGTGACAAGGTAAGTCTCGACTCCTTCAGCCGCATACCTGGCCAACGTGCCGCCAAAGCCCAGGGATTCATCGTCTGGATGCGCGAGAACGGCCAGCAATTTGAGTTTCTTTTCCATCATGAAATTCCAGCGAGTGCTACGCGAACGGTGCATCAGGCCCGAACGGCGAGGACCTCAAGGTATTCAGCGGCGACAAACGTGAGCTCATCGCCGGCCCGGTTGTGTGTGGACCACAGTGTTTCCAGTTCGTTTCGCAGCTTGTGAGCGGAATGGTGTTCCAGCGAGCCAAACGCTCGATTGGTCGGTCCGTAGCATTGCCGGAACAACTCGACCGTTTCGGCCGGCGAGAACGGATAGTCAAAGTAGTACTGGCGGCGCGTCATTCTCAGGTCGGACACGCCGGACCCAAGCCTCTCGCGCACGACTTTCTCATCTCCCCACAGGACGGGGGCCGGCATTCCCGAGGGTGCGATGAACTTGGCAAATGTCCTGAACATCTGGCCGACGAATCCCTCCGGCGTCCAGTTGCCCATTGCGATCGTGCCCCCGGGACTGCACACCCGCAGCAACTCCCGTGCCACCAGTTCAGGCCGCGGCGCAAACATGGCGCCAATCAAGCTGGTCACCACGTCGAAGCTGCCATTTTCAAAAGGCAGAGCCTCGGCATCTCCTTCCAGGAAGCGAGCATTCAGGCCCTCGGCTTGCGCCCGTGCCTGGGCCCGCTGCACCAGGTTAGGGGCGATGTCGACGCCCGTCACCTCGACTCCATCGCGGGCCGCCCATAGCGCCAACTGGCCAGAGCCGCAGGCCACATCCAGCAGCCGGCATCCAGGCGGGATATCAAGCTGCTCGTAGAAGATCCGCGCGCCTTGCTCCATGTAGCGCGAAAAACGATCGTAGTCGCCCGCGGACCAGGTTGCTTTCAGCCGGGTCTTCAGACCCTCGATTTCCATTGCGTTTGCTGTGGTGCTCATTCGATTTGTCTCCTCGATGCGATGGATTTGGTTAACGGCCTAATGCTTTTCGAATTGCCGCCAGATGGTGCCAGCTATGTCGCAACGCATGGTCCTCGATAACGAACTGAGCCGTCATAGGAGCGCCGAAACTAAGCAAAAGCGGCGTCGCGCTATCGAGGTCTTCATCCGTGAAAGCGCGCACTCCGGCAGCCGCCTCCCGACTGTTCTGCCGCAAGAGCTCGAGAGCGGCGGACTTTGATACGTGTGCGTTTTCCCTGGCGTGCTTTTCGTTCAAATGTGCGACCACTTCCCACGTGACGTCTGAAACGGACTGGCCGCTGGCGATTGCTCGTGCCACACCAATTTCGATCGGATACATGGTGGCGACGTGATGAACAATAACTCCGATGGAGCGTTTGTCGGTTGGCGAGACAGGTGTATGCCACTCAACGTCTGAAAGCTGTTCAGCGAAAGCCTCCAGGCCGGCAGCGCCCTCCTCAATGCGAGCAGCGAGAGACTCAGCGCGGTGGCTCGCTGAACGCCGCATCTGCGTGTTACTCCCATGTTCACCGACATACTTGCTGGTCGTTGACATCGATCATCTCCTTAATTCTGTAAGTCAATCGGCTGAAGCTCTTGACAACCCGCGCAGGACTCTGGAAACCCTACGATGGTGCGCTGCGAAACACCTGTGGTTCATTTCCGCCGTGTATTCGCATTTCGACAAATCGAGAAGTTTGTCTGTCAGCCTCAAGCCGGCGTCTCGCGCTCTCTTGCTCTTTCGAGACCCCGGTGTTCTTTCCGGTGTGCGTCAGGCGGCGTCTCAGCGCTTCGTTCTTCAGCAGAAGGTCACAAATGATTCGCCTCTGCCTCTCGATCGTCGCCAAATGTTGGCTGTTCAGCATCTCAGACGGTGGTTGCTGCGACATATGTTCTCCTTGCAGATTGCAAACCGGCACGGCCCTCGTAAGCCCACGCACGGCTGACTAGGCAACGTCTTTAACTGCCGGCCTGTTTTCAGTCGGCGGCTGCGCCCCAATGGGTACCATCATCGGTACGCGGCGCCGGTATTCGGCGTACTCGCTGTGGATTGCGACAAGATCGCGTTCTTCGTACCGGATCGCAATCAGGATGTAGACGGTAAGTCCAACCGCAAAGAGCAGGTGCGCGGCGGTCATATCCGGTGTAGACCAGAAGACCGTTACCCAGCCCACATACAGTGGATGGCGAACAAATTTGTATGGCCCCGGAGTGCGAAAGCGCAGCCCCGTATAAGGACGACCGATGAGTTGCAGTACCACCTGGCGCAATCCGAACAAGTCAAAATGGTTGATCAGGAATGTGGTTGCAAGCACGATGGCCCACCCCAGGGCATACAGCACATGCAGCGCGATCCTGCCATGGCCATTGTCAACATTCCAGATGGTTCCACCCATGGGACGCCACTGCCAGAACATTAAGAACAGTGCTGCGCTCGAGAACAGGACATACGTGCTGCGCTCTGCGGGTGGTGGAATCACCTTCGTCCAAATCGCCTTGAATCCTGGACGCGCCATCACGCTATGTTGAATCCCGAACAGTATCAGCAGGCCAAGGTCGACCGCGAAGGCTACCCACAGCGGAGATTGGCGCGCCGAATCAATTGATGTCGGCACAACCACGTTCTCCAGAAACGCCGCCAGGTAGGCGAAGGTTGCGAGGGCGGCCACATAGCAGGCAAACCCATAAAGGAATACGGAGATGCGACGAAACATGAGATTCTCCTCAATTCAAGTGCTTAGTTCGTCCCAGGCATGCGGTCGCCCGCGCCGTGGAAACGATTGTTGCGGATGCGGCTTAGAATCCCCGTCGGTCTGAAAGCATGCTGCCGCCGGGAATCAACGTGCCGGGCTTAAAGTAGCGGCAGTCCGAGGAAGCACGCGCCATTGACTCCTGCCACTGCTGGATAAAGCGCGAACGGCAGAAAAAAGACGACACCCGCTGAAAAGAAGCTGGCATCTTCGTGCGCTGGTTGACGGCGTCGAGCGCGAACCAAGCACGTTCTGGATCCGCACATGGCACGATCCTGAGGTGGGTCTTCACTCTCACTAGAGCCATTTGCATCGAGCTTGTCGGGTTTTCGAGGGCAATTCCGATATCACAAGTACAGGCTTTGAATGGTTCGGGGCGATCCGAGGTCCTGCGCCCAACCGGCCGTGAAGTCAGCGATATCAGGAGATCTAAGATGAGTTTGATCGGGGACACAACGCACCAGATTCACGATTCCAGGTTCAAGAGGGCCGGCCTCGCACCAACTCAGTTTCGTCGATGCATGACCAAGAATCCTCTATGTTCCAGCGGCGATTTTCCTGTCCCCTCGGGTACGGGCGACGCTAGAATAACCCCGGTTGTGTTCCGCCGGAGAGGATCTCAGGTGAGTTCGACAATCTCTTCCCTGATCACTGCGGCCGAGGGCGGTGACAGCGGCGCCACGGATGCGCTATTCACAGCCCTTTACGCTGAACTACATCGAATGGCCAAGCGGGAGCTGGCGCGGCAAGGGGCTCCTCCCAGCTTGAGCGTCACGACGCTTTTGCACGAGGCGTACATCGACATGGCTGGACGCGGGGGCGTCTCTTTCCCTGATCGCGCACGCTTCATGGGATACGCCGCGCGTGTCATGCGGGGATACATCGTCGACCACGCCAGAAGCCGCGGTGCGGTCAAACGCGGTGGCGAGTTCCGAATCACCTCGGCTGACGGCCATGACATTGTGAATCCCGCAGATCCGAACGAGCTATCGGACATCAGCGACGCCCTCGACCAACTCGCGAAAGTCGAACCGGAATTGGCTGAGTTGGTCGACCTGAAGTTCTTTTGCGGGTTCTCCTTCGCCGAGATTGCAGCCCTGCGAAGTGTCTCGGAACGCACGGTGCAACGCCAGTGGGAGAAAGCACGCATTTATCTCCATCAAAGCCTTAGCTCCGGGTCGCCGGATTGAGGTAGGAATGTCGATTACCTCGGACCAATGGCTGGTTCTCAGCCCTTATCTGGACGAAGCGCTGGCCCTGAGCGACGAGGAACTCCCTACGTGGCTGTCCTCACTTCGCGGTGACGCTCCAGCGATAGCTGACTTACTCGAACCCCTGCTCCGCGATCATCGTAAGCTCTCTGCCGCTCGTTTTCTGGAAGCGGGCCCAGTCGACTTTTCAGGAGAATCAGGATTGGCCGGGCAGGTGATCGGCGCGTACAAATTGATATCTCCGATCGGTGCAGGTGGCATGGGCAGCGTCTGGCTGGCGGAGCGCGTAGACGGACGCTTCGAGCGCCGCGTTGCCATCAAGTTCCTGAACATAGCACTTATGGGTAAAGCGGGCGAAGAGCGCTTCAAACGCGAGGGCAGCATTCTTGGTCGCCTGTCCCACCCTCATATTGCGGAGCTGATCGACGCGGGGCTATCGCCCATCGGGCAACCGTATCTGATTCTCGAGTACGTGGAAGGCGATCACATCGACAGCTATTGCGATCTGCACAAGCTCGATGTTAAATCGCGCCTGGGACTGTTCCTAGATGTTCTGTCCGCGCTAGTCAAGGCGCACGCTAACCTTATCGTCCACCGCGACCTTAAGCCCTCCAATATCCTGGTGCGAAGCGATGGCCAAGCGAAGTTACTTGACTTCGGCATTGCCAAACTTCTGGAAGATGAGACGCAATCGAAGGCCAGGGCCCTGACCGTCGAGGGCGCCGCAATGACGCTCGAGTATGCTTCTCCAGAACAGTTACGGCATGATCCCATCACCACCGCGACCGACGTCTATGCTCTAGGTGTCTTGCTCTTCGTCCTGCTCACCGGACACCATCCGGCAGGCCCAGGGCCGCACAGTCCTGCGGATATGGTGAAAGCAATCGTGGAGCAGGAGCCGCCGCGAATGTCGGATGTGGTCGCCGGAGAAGCAGCCGAGCTCGCAGCTGCCCATGCGGCGCACCGCGGCACAAATCCCGAGAAACTCCGCCGCCTGCTGCGAGGAGATCTCGACACCATCGTCGCCAAGACGTTGAAGAAGGATCCGGCGGAGCGCTATACATCGGTGGCCGCGCCCGCGGAAGATATCCGCAAATACCTCACAAGCCAGCCGATCAGCGTCCGGCCCGATTCGTTCTCATATCGTGCGGTCAAGTTCGTGCGACGCAACCGCAAGGCAGTCGCGCTCGCCACGCTGGCAGTGTCGGCCACGCTCGCGGGGCTTGCGGGAACCTTGGTTCAGGCACGCAACGTCCGGCTCCAGCGCGATTTCGCTCTACGTCAGTTGGCTCGCGCGCTCAACACCATCGAGTTCAATGAGTTCCTGCTCTCTGAAGCGGCGCCTTCCGGGAAGCCTTTCACGGTGAACGAATTGCTGAAGCGCACCGAAAACACGCTCGCACGCCAGGATAGCGGAGACGAAATCTCGCGCGTGGAACTGCTGGCTGCCATCGGCGATCAGTATTCCACCCTGGATGAAGCTTCCGACGCTCGTCGCGTCCTGGAGCAAGCGTACACGCTGTCGCGCAAAGTTCGGGACAGTTCCGCCCGTGCTGAGGCCTCCTGCTCTCTCGCAGGAGCTCTCACCCAGGACGGAGAATTGACGCGCGCAGAGGCCCTCATTCAGGAGGGCATGAGAGAGCTTCCGCCCGGATCGCAATTTGATTTCGACCGCACCTTTTGCCTGCGTCGCGGTAGCGAGGTGGCCCAGGAGCGCGGCGATGCCCAACAGGGCATCGCCCGTATGCAGACTGTATGGGAACTGGTGAAGCGATCTCCTTTTGATTCCGACGCGCTGGAGTTCCAGCCCCTCATGGAATTGGGAGAGGCTTACCGGGTGGCGGGGCAGAACCAACTAGCCGACGCCACGTTCCAACGCGCATACCAGCTGATGTCGGCTTTGGGGCGCGATAACACGCAGAGTGCAGTGGCGCTATTCAATGACTGGGCGATTGTGCGCGACAGATTGGGCCGCCCTGTCGAGGCAGCGGACCTTTATCGGCGCGCGATTGACATCAGTCGTATTGGGCCGACAGAAGAGGCCGTTTCTCCGTTGCTCCTGAACAACTATGCGGCAACGCTGCGCGAGTTGGAGCGTCTCGATGAAGCAGCAGATTACTCGCAGCGGGCATATGAGAAAGGATTGAAGACTGCAGATCAGGATGCCATCTATCATGCCCTGAATAATCGTGCGCTCGTCTACATCGACCAGCACGATTTCACGCGTGCAGCCAGCATGCTCGCCGAACTGCAGCCCATCGCGCTCCGCACATTTCCGCCAGATCATTACTGGCTTGGTTCGCTCGCCTCGGTACAGGCGCTGCTCGCCGCGGGGACCGGTGATTACACGACGGCACAGGTCCTGGCCGACCGCTCCGTCCGCATCGTGGAGGCCGCGAGCAAAGCCGGAAAAGCGGGAAGCGACTTTCTTCCCATCGCGCTTCTCCGGCGCGCGACCGTGGAATTGGCTGCCGGCCGTCCCGGTCAAGCTTCCGCGGATGCCCAACGTTCGCTGGCGCTGCTGAAATCCGAGAGTCCTTCCGGCGGGTCTTCCTACTTCATCGCAACAGCTTACTTGACTCTCGGCCGCGCCATGCAGGCCCAGGGCAAGGGGCGCGAGGCGAAAGACGCGTTTCGCTCGGCTGCCGACCACTTCAAGAATACGTTGGGTGCCGACCATCCAGAGACTCGAACTTCTTTGCGTCTGGCCCAGGCTGATTGGCCCTGACGACGCCCGATGTGGGCGTTGCAGGTTGCATCAATGAAGGTGGGGGCGCCGTGGGTCCGGCAATCAGAAGGGGGGCGTAGTGCTGTTTTTCGGGAAAGATGCGTCTGGAACGCCCATAAAGAAATAGGCGGATGACGTCAGTGAACCAGATGGTCCACTGACGCTCGCCTCTCGCTCCTGGGAACGCAGCCTGGAAGGCGTTGACGCAGCGTCGATGCTGTTCTCAACTGCGTCATCTCCCCGGAGGGACATTCGGGACTTCTCCGGCAGAGTTTACTGCCGAGGGTCATTCATGGAAGGCAGCTGAAGTTCCTTCTCCCGGGCCTGCTTCCTGGTCTTTGATGCTGCAATCTCCACACTGCTTTGCGCGTCTGGAGTGGCTACGCGGCGCAGGAATAGTACACCATTCACCTCTTCGAACGACAGAAAGCTTCTCCCGTCCTTCGAACTCTCGCCTGGGGTGGCAATCAACATCACCGTTCGACGGGTGTCGCGGTTTTCAATGCTGAGGAATACTCCGTGATGTTCAATGCGGTATTCCCCTGCGGGAAGGTTCCGGTTAGCTACCGAAAACTCGAATGGCACATTTGCGCGCAATGGTTGTTCTGCAACCAGGCTCGAGGCCAGGGGGAACATGGTTGCGGCTGAGAGAACGGCGAAAACACCGATGCGATTCATAAAAGCTCCTTTTTCATCTGAGATAGCTCTAAGTGCGCCGGCCAGGATCGTCTGCGAGTCTGGCCGCGATTCTTAGCTCCTACTGATGAAATCGGGATCAGGAGGCGAAAAACGACATACAGCAAAGCAATACGGACGATGATGCCCCGCGCTGTCCGCGAACGCAAAGGAATCAGAAGCGCGAGGGTATGGCGAGAAAGTCGAAACTATCGAGGCTCTTGACTATCGGGAATCTGGCCTGGCGGAGCGGCGTTCGATGGCCCGGCGATTAGAAATCATCGATCATCCAGGCATTGCCTTCCATTGTGTTGGCCCAGATGACAAGTTGTTTGCCATCCGGTGAAGGTATGGCTCCGAGGTAGTCTGCCTGACGGTCCTGAAAAAGCGGGCGAGTTGTCCCACGCAAATCAACACGGAAAACGACTGCACCATCGGGGGTTAGTGCCGAGACAAACAATGCGTGAGAATCAGGCGCCCAGTTCAGCTCGCCCAAATCGCTCTGAGCCTTAAGGACGACCGTCTTGGTCGGGCCGCCATTCATAGGCACGAACTTTATCCAGCTATCATGCCTCTTCAGAATCGCTATGCTTAGGCCGTCGGGAGCGAGTTGCCAGAAATAGTCTCCACCGACACGCGCGTTTGTACCGGGCTCGACAGGTATTCTGAGCGCCTCATGTCTTTCGCCGGAGGCTGGGTCGAATCTACTTATGACGAGCTCGTTCGTAGCGGGCGACTCATCGCCAAACACACAGAAGTTCGCCTTGGCGCCCGTGCACCAATAGAGCACGAACGCTTTGGAGGTAAACAACGGGCGCGTGCTTCCTCCGTTCGGTTCGGAACGGTAGAGCGTGTAGTCTTTGCCGTTCGGCGATCCCTCTAAGAGTATTGCGGTGCTATCCGGTGTCAGCCGTGCCAGGTAGTAATTCATCCCGGGAGAGTTCGTGATGAGTTGCGCTGGAGTTTTCTGGTCGACGTTCCGCCTGTAGATCAGCCTTTGGGCCGATCGTTTGGAGGAGAAGATGACTTCCTTTGAGTCTGGAGTCCAAGCGAGCGGGATGTTGACGTTCTCGTCGACGTTAAAGGGCTCCGAATTGAGAGTGCGGGTTCCGTCCGTTGCCAGTTCGACAACGTACATCGTGATATGAGCGCCACCTCTCAGAAACGCCATATGTCTGCCGTCGCTGGTGGTGCTGAAGCTATATGCGGCGAACCCGGACCAATCCGTCAGGGCCCGAGGCTGTCCTCGCGGCACACCGTTCTCGTCGACCGTCAACTCGAACAGCTTATCCGAATCGGTGGCTCCGGGATCCGTCGTTCGTGAATAAACCAATCGCCTAGGAGCGGTCCAGGCGAAGCTGTCCAGACGCAGATCTGTTACCAGGGTTGTCACGTTGTTGCCGTTAAGATCGCAGCTTCTTACGGAGAACTCTCTCGCCTCTGAGCTCTGACTGAAGTAGGTGTAAGCCAGCCGGCGTCCACCGGGCGCCCAAGCCAGATCGGAGAAACTGGACCGAGGCCCGGCGGTCTGAATCAGGCGAGGAGATTCCGCGTGTGATCCCATCAGCCAGAGTTCGCGGGCTCCGGTCTGAATGCGTACACGGGTATACGCGATAGTGCTGCCGTCGGGCGAGACCTTTGGCGAGCCCCAAAGTCCGTCGACCGAGGCGATCTTTTCATTCCCATTCCCGGTTAGTGATATGGACCAAAGAGAGACCGGCATTTCCGGTTCGCCCTGAGTGATCAGAAAGTTCCTGGAGTCCGGGTACCATCCTGCAAACACTTTCTGTGCTTTACCCCTCAGCAGTTCGGGCGTCAGAGTAACTGCGAGTGGCGCATTAGTTTCCAGCGATTGCAAATGGATTCCATTGTGGTCCGTATAACCCAGGTACGCTCCATCAGGCGACACAACGGCGCTGAGTACTGGTAATTCCTTGGCATTTGCGGTCAATCGCCGCTGCCTGATTTGAGGCAACGCCTTGGACTTCGGAGAATAGAAGTGACTCGTAACCACGCCACCGATGACCATCAGCACCATCATCGATGCCGTGGCGATACCGCCCTTGTGCCGGCGCATGTACTTGCTGGTTCTATATGCAAACGAGTCCGGCCGTGCACTGATAGGCCTGTCGTGCAGATAGCTATGAAGATCATTGGCGAGGTCAGCAACCGAGGAATAGCGCTCGCGCGGATCCTTCTTGATGGATTTGGCGATGATGGTATCGAGGTCTCTACTTAGCGCCCGACTCAACTTCTCGGGAGTCGTGCCGCGCCGAGCAGCATTGGTTAATGCCACTCCAATATCACCTCTCTTGCCCAGCACGGCTTCGGAGGGCTTGACTGGTTCGGTTTCCAAGACAGCCTTGATGAATTCGGCAGGCGCATGCGTGTCCGATGCAGTCGGGTGACGCCCGGTAAGCAATACGTACAGCAACACTCCTAATGTAAATACGTCTGTCGAGGCCGAAATAGGTTGCCCCCTCAGTTGTTCGGGAGCAGCGTATTCGGGAGTTAATGCTCGGCCATCCCCAACCGTAAGTTGCGTCTGGTTACCGTTTTCGTGGATCTCCAGCAACTTGGCAATGCCGAAATCAAGCAGCTTCGCCTCTCCATCGCTTCTGACCAGTACATTGGAGGGTTTGATATCGCGATGTACCACGTGGTTGGAATGCGCAAATTCAACGGCCTCAAGCACGTCTAAGAAGAGCCGAACGCGCGAATGAACATCCAAGGTCCTGTCATCGCAGTATCGGTCGATATCGTCGCCGCTGACGTGCTCGAGAATGAGATATGGTTGCCCGGCTTCCGACACACCTGCGTCGATCAGCTGTGCGATATGAGGATGCGCGAGGCGGCCAAGAATCAGGCCCTCTCGCTTGAATCTTTCTTCGCCGCCTTTGCCAAGCAGGGCGAAATTCAGAAATTTGATTGCGACTTTCCGCTCGAATCGACCGTCGTTTCGTTCCGCCAACCAGACGGTTCCCATCCCCCCGCGACCGATTTCGGAGACCAGTCTGTACGGTCCCACCGGCTGTCCTGCTAATCCAGTTGATGGGAACGGTTCCACGAAAGGCGCCTCGAGAAAGGCTTCCGAAACCGCCAATCTGCTGCTCTCGAGAAGGTGATGCAGCTCATCAGCCAATGCAGGGTCTTCCGTGCGAAGGGAGGCGAGCCATATCACGCGTTCCTGGTCCGGCATCTCGAGCGCCTTCTCCAGGAACGGACTCAGGACCCGCCATCGATTGGGATCCACTCCGGGCACGGTACGTCCTCAGCGTGATGAATCAGCACGCTCTGGTACAGGTAAATCCGGGCCTTCTCCCACCTTCTCTGCACAGTGCGTTTTGACAACTTGTGGAAATTCTAAATGACGTGTCCTCTTTCCCCTGCCGTTTGCGATACCCAGAGAGAGCAAAGTTCCAAGCTGACGGAACAAATTCCAGAAGGAGGAAGTATGACGGTAACTTCGAGAATCAACAAGCGGGGAATCAGATTGGTTGCAGCACTGATTTTCACGATCGCCATGGCGATTGGTTCGGCCATCGCGGCAGACAAGGGAATTCTGCGGAGCAATGCGGACGCGACCTTTACGGGCCCGTGCTGCTCGCATTGGGACGAGTCGGTGACGGTGCACGAGCCGAGCGACCTGGTTCCAATCGTCGTCACGTGGAGCACCGACTACCAGTCGAACGCACCTTTCATTGTCGGACTAAGCCTGAATGGAGGCGCATGCACGTTGTTTGGACCGGCGTCGATCACGGCGCAGAACCCGGCCGACGGAATCTACACGGCGCCGGCAAGCTTCCAGTGGGTGATTCTTCCAGGCGACTACGGACTGCGAAGCGGGAAGAATGTCATTACCCTTTGCGGTGGGGGAGTGCTGGGCGACACCGACCGCATCACGATTTGGGGAAACACTCTGGTGGCACACCTGGAGCGCTGATATTCCCAGATATGAACCACGTAGGTCTGCGGCCCTGGGCAGCGCAGGGCCGCACCATCGGCGCGGAAAGGACAAGAATGTTCCCTCTTGTCCGCACCAGACACTGCAGGTGCTATCGTCCAGTTCAAGGCGCTGGAACATTGCTAACGTCTATACCGAACGTGCGTTCCGCCGCCGCGCCTGGCAACGTGGTTGATGCTTGCCGCTATGCACGCGTGCAGGGAACAAAAGGTGGTGACCCTGCACGCCAATAGCGAGGGCCGCCGAGGAACTCGGGACCGACTTGCATCTCGTTGATGAGGAGAATCTCTATGCCTGATCAAACCGATCACCTGACGCGCATACGTAATTATGCCCAGGGAAGGATCCGTTGGAAATGCAGGAACAGGCACGAGCGATCCTGGCAGAATTGCTTTCCAATGCGTCCGATCGGTTACTCACGACGCGTCCTTTCAAAGACAAATGGTCCGTCGGCGAGATCCTGGCGCATCTTGCCGAGGACGAAATCGCTACTGCTTGGCGCTATCGCCGGATGCTCGAGCACGACGGCTCGCGATCTTCCAGCAGGCTTACAGCCGACCGGCCCCAGACCCCACGGTATCGTCCCGGATGGTGTGCTTTAACTCTCTTGCAATTGGGCGTTTAGTCGCAATCGGAATTGCGATCTTTCCGCTTACTTTTGGGGGAATATTTCAATTCGTTGAGCGCACGTTGCCCTATAACCGGCTTCTCGGACAGGTGACCCAGAGACCTGTTGCGGTCTTGCGACCCAATTAATTCATGATAAGGCCCGTTATCGTTGGCAACCTGACAAGAAGCTTCGCGCGCCCAGCGCGCAATGAGTGCATTGGGCTGTTACCGCCAATGCAGAAATCCAGGCAAAGCAACCCCGAACCATTCGCAGCGTCCTCACAGCCGAGCGTGAACAGAAGTAGAGGTTCAGCAGAATATGTATCCCCGATTGATCCCTAGCCGCAGCCGACAGGCCTCGGAGTCCATCGGATAGCATGTTCATGCAGCGCCCGTCCCCAGGGGCGCAGCATTCTCACTGGACCTGGCGTAATTCTTGTGAAGGTTACGATTGATCAGCGAGTGATGATGCCTATCAAATCTCCGTGTGAGGAATCGGCAGCTCGCGCTGCTCCGGCCGCACTACGGCCATGCAAAGGCCCCTGGGTATTGATTGCGACGATTCTCGCATCGAGCATGGCGTTTATTGACGGAACAGTTGTCAACGTGGCATTGCCCGCTTTGCAGACTGATCTTCATGCGTCGGTGACCGACATTCAATGGGTGGTCGAGGCCTACGCCCTTCTGCTTGCATCGCTGCTCCTGTTGGGTGGCTCTCTCGGTGATCTTTATGGCCGCCGTAGAGTCTTCCTCTTCGGCGTACTGCTGTTTGCGATTGGATCATCCTGGTGCGGCCTCGCCTCCTCAATCACTTCCCTCATCGTTGCACGCGGACTACAAGGGATTGGAGCGGCGTTCCTGATTCCGGGAAGTCTGGCTATTATCAGCGCCTCTTATGCAGAGGACGAGCGCGGGCGGGCCATCGGAACCTGGTCTGGCTTCACGGCGATGACTGCAACGGTCGGACCCGTCCTTGGCGGATGGCTGGTAGAACATGGCTCGTGGCGTTGGGTCTTCTTTATCAACCTTCCACTCGCAGCCAGCGTAATTGTGCTTTCATTGTGGCGGATACAGGAGAGTCGTAATGTAGTAGCAAGCACAAGTCTCGATTGGCCGGGCGCTTTGCTCGCTACTTTCGGCCTGGGAGCGATTACGTACGCCCTCATCAGCTCGGCAACCGCGTCAGGACGCGAAGCGATTGTCTGGGGCCTGGGCTTGGCCGGCGTGGGCGCGCTGCTTGCCTTTCTTTTCGTAGAATCACGCTCGCCAGCTCCGATGGTCTCTTTGCATCTCTTTCGATCCAAAGGCTTTTCCGGGGCCAATCTGCTCACGTTCCTGCTCTACGCGCCGCTCAGTGGCACCCTGTTCTTCTTTCCCCTTGACCTCGTTCAAGTCCAGCATTACTCCGCAACACAGGCCGGAGCCGCCCTGCTTCCTCTGATCCTGCTGATATTCGTACTCTCCCGCTGGTCCGGAGGACTGGTGGCTCGATATGGCGCGAGACTGCCGCTCACGATTGGACCGCTTGTAGCGGCATCAGGTTTCGCACTCTTTCTCAGGCCGGGGATCGGTGGCGCGTACTGGAGCACCTTCTTCCCGGCGGTAGTTGTTCTGGGCGTCGGTATGGCGATTAGTGTCGCTCCGCTTACGACGACGGTGATGGAATCGGTGCCTTCAAGCGAGGCCGGCGTCGCCTCCGGAGTCAATAACGCTGTGTCGCGAATCGCCGGACTATTGGCCATCGCAGTCTTTGGTCTCGTCCTCTCCGCCGGATTCAACCGCGCGCTTAGCCACAGCTTCGCACAAATGCAGCTCGCTCCCTCAGTGCGCCAGAGCGCGGAAGCTCAGCGATCGAAACTAGCGGGCGCCCAAATCAGCGACTTGGCTGTAAGGCGCGCCTTCGACGAAGCCTTCGTATCGGGATACCGCGAGGTGATCTGGATCTCCATCGGACTGGCTCTTCTGAGCGCATTGAGCGCCCAGATGATCCAATCGGTGAAGCGCGTTGTGAGCGCCGGCAACTAGACGCGCATTCCTGCGAACGATTTGACGATCTGCTCCCCGGCTTCTCTCCTAAGACAGTTTGAAGCGTTCCCAATCCTAGGTAGAACGTCTCCGGCCAGTCAAACGAGTATGGCGTTTTTCGACAAATGATACTGGATGGTTGACTTTCACTTCGAGCGGGTGGCAAATAGCTTCATCCAGGCGCTAGAATGTTCAGATTTCCAGTTCGGCAAGACCCTGCGAGAGGTCTCGTTCAGCGCTCGCTTCACGTTCCCGAAGTCGTAGAACACCCGGCCTGAATCAGTCGTCTTCAAAAAAGCAGGAGGTATTGATGAAAGCATTGATCTTTCGCGAGACCGGTGAACCGAAGAACGTATTGAAACTGGAAGAGATCCCCACTCCGCCTTTGGCCCCTGGCGAAGCGCTCGTTCGAGTGCTGCTGAGCCCGATCAACGCATCCGATCTGCACATGGTGCGCGGCCGCTATGGCTATCAGCCGGAGTTGCCAGCCAGCCCGGGCATTGAAGGCGTGGGGATTGTGGAGGCCGTCGGTCCGGGCGTGCAAGGTCCGATGGCCGGAACGCGGGTAGTTTTTGTTGACACGTGGAACACCTGGCGAGAGCAGGTCGTGTGCCCAGTGGACAGACTCGTGCCCGTCCCAGACCGCCTGGACGATACGGCCGCCGCCACGTCCTACATCAATCCTTTGACGGCGTGGGCGTTGACGAGATCAACTCACAATCTTAAGGAGGGCGACTGGCTCCTACAGACGGCGGCTGCATCCAGCGTGGGGAAGTTTGTGCTTCAACTGGCGCAGCAGTATCGATTCAAAACAATCAACGTCATCCGGCGGCGCGAGCAGGAATCAATCATACGAAACCTCGGAGGTGATGAAGTAATCTGCACTGCCGACGAGGACCTCAGGGCACGTCTGCAAGAATTGACCGCGGGTAAGGGTGTTGACCGAGCGATTGACTGCGTAGCCGGCGAACTTGGCGCTGAGGTCGCCCGCAACCTCGCACCCGCCGGAACGATGCTTGTGTATGGAGCCCTTTCCAGTCATCGGCAGACGGACCCCGCGAAATTCATCATGCCGCTCTTTGCTCCGCGTTTGATTTATTCGACAGCCACGGTCCGTGGGTGGTGGCTTCCGCGTTGGGTGCCTTCTCAACCGCTCGCCGCAGTGAGGGCAGCGACGAGCGATCTTCTCACCATGTTGTCGAACGGATCACTCACGCCGCCAGCGATTTTGCGATATCCACTTAAAGACTTCCAAGAGGCAGTACGCCTGGCCGATGGTGAGGCAGGACAGGAGAAGGTCTTGCTGGACTTCTCCGAAAGGACGCCATAGCCGGGGAGCCTTACGGCGATCATCGTAAACCAGCCTTTGCGTTTGGCATTCTTTTGTGCGGTTGAGCGTCGGGGATTGGGGACATTTCAGTCTGGTGTTCCGCCGCAACAAATCCAAGGTAGCATTTACTCGCGAACTGCCAGGTTCGTGCCAACGAATTCGGAATGGATCAACGATGCAGCAAGGGTCCAGACCCGTGAGTGTACCGGGACATGCGTTACGCTGTGGACCTGAGACATCCGTTACAAGCCCCTTGCGGTGGCGATGGTTCGAGTTGAGGGGGCACGAGAAGACATATATCCAGTCGTCGAGGCCGTGGGAATGTGGGAATCCCGAAGGGATTTCCAAAGAGTGTGGGAAGGGTGGGAAGCCGGCTTCATGGCTTTCCATGCTTTCCATACTCTGTCATTTCCATGGCCTGCTTTTCGCCCGGCAATGCTGGATAAACCGCTACATCACCCAGCGCAATGCGCCGCACTCGCGACGAAACGCTCATCGTGATCGGTGTCAATGAGTGAATTGGCGATTGTGCGTTCACCGACCTATTGCATGAACAAAATCTACCGGCTGCGCGAAGTTAACTCACGCCTACAGCAGCGCTCTCGGTGGGTCAGTGATTGCGGTTTGCATCTGACTCGGATGCCCGTGCCAGTGCTTGTGTATCGACATACTCCCGAACGTACGTCAATTTGCCATTTCGAACTGTGATGTCGAAGACCCAGTGATCCTCAAACGTTTTGTTCGTGGCTTTGATTTTTCCAGTAGCGAAGCCGACGACCAGGACCCGGTCTCCCTGCGCTATGAACTCCGGAGGCTGAGGGAATGAAGTCTCCACCGTCTCGTTGGCTTTCTGAAGTAGTTCCTCCAGCCCCGCATGCCCGCGGTACGTGCCGGCCAGTGGCCAGTCCTCGCCCGGAATGATCCACTCAAGATCTTCGGCAACCAACGCCAGCAGAGCTTGCTTATCGCGGCGGCCGAGTGCCGCAAGGAAGTTCTTCACAGTCTGGATGTTCTTTTCGATGCTCATCGAAATCTCTCCTTTTCCCTTGCATCAGAACGTGTCCGATATAGTCGGACGTTTTGTGTCGTACCGCGCGCCAAATCACGCGGTCGAAGAACTATTGCTGCTTCTTGAACAGGTCCTGGAAGATGAGTGGTCCCCAGACGCGGCCCCGCGCGTGCACCAGCAAGCCGCCCTCGTTGAGCTTTCCGAGAGTGACGGGGGCGAATCCAAGTCTATTCGCCAAGTCCGCGACGGGAGCGATCGCGTCCTCATCATCGCTCGACAGAAAGATGACGCGATGGCCTCCCTCAACAACCGGATCGCTAGCCAACGTAGCCGCACCCAGGTGATTAAAACCTTTCACGACCTTAGCGCCGGTAAAGGACTTCGCAATGAAGGCGGAGGACGGAAGACCGTCCAGTTCCTCAGGGGCAGCGGAAACGAATTCATTGCGTCGATGACCGTCTTGCCCTTCCAACTCGGCAGCGCCTTCGCAACCTCACGATGTTCTCCGAACGGGATTGCCAGGATGATCGTGTCGGCCTCGAGCGCATCCCGCAGCGACTTGGCGACGACCGTGGGTCCAACCGCCCGAGCCTGAGGCGCCAACGCCTCGGGCGGCCGGCGGCTCGCGACAGTCACGTTGATGTTTGTTACGGGCAAAGGCGTGGGCGAGGGCCTGGCCGATCTTTCCGAATCCGACAATTGCATAGCTCATGCTGTTTCTCCGATCCTGGTGTTAGGAGCAAACTTTGAGAAGGGTGGTTCGAGGACTGACGGAGTTGGAGGGCCAGCCACGGAACCGCGACGAGGTCAGACCTGCGCCATGCCTCCATCGACGGCGAGATCCACACCGGTGACGTAAGAACTTTCATCGGAGGCGAGGAACACGACAGCGGCCGCAATTTCGTCGGGTTTACCTCTGCGGCCAAGTGGAACCTGCGAGACGAACTGGTCGGCCGCTTGCTGGGCTTGCTCAGGAGTGAGGCCTGCATTCTCAAGTGCTGGAGTCTCGATTGGTCCGGGGCTTACAGTATTCACGCGGATTTTGCGGTCTTTCAGCTCCATGGTCCAGCCACGCGCGAAGCTGCGCACAGCCGCCTTGCTCGCGGCGTAGACGGTAAACGCTGGCACTCCCATCACGTTCGCGACTGAAGAGTTCAGGATGATCGACCCTCCATCTTTGAATAAGGGGAGGGCCTTCTGCGCCGTAAAGAACAGTCCCTTCACGTTCAGGTCGAAGGTCTTGTCGAAATGAGCTTCGGTAGCCGCTTCCAGCGGTGCGACTTCACCCCAGCCGGCATTTACAAAAAGTACGTCGATGCGACCGTGTTTCTCTTTCACGACTGCATAGAGCCGGTCCAAATCCTGCAGGCGCGTTACGTCGCCCGTGACCGTCGTGACGTTTCTCCCGATAAAGGCTGCGGCCTCTTTCAGCTCTTTCTCGCGTCGGCCGCTGATTACAACGTGCGCGCCTTCTTCAACGAAACGCTTGGCTGTGGCTAACCCAATCCCGCTGTTTCCGCCTGTGATTACTGCAACTTTTCCTTCAAGCTTTCCCATGACTTACTCCCTTCGTAATTCGGTACAGTAGAGTAGATTCTTTGGCGGTGGACGGGAACTGCTCAGAAGTCCATTCTTTTTGTCTATTCGTCCATAAGCTGGAGGCAAACGTGGACCCAATTACAGACATCTTCAAAACGATGCACGTCACCGCGTTCGGTCTTCACAGGCTGGAAGCGACAGCCCCTTGGGGCCTAAGACAAGAGAACGAGGTCAAAGTACACGGCAGGCCTTCCGGCAAAACGATGCCGCCGGCAGACTTGGCGCACTTCGCTATGCTTTCGCGGGGAAACTGCTGGCTGAGTGTGGAAGGGATCGAGGAACCGATTCCGCTCACCGGTGGTGATTGCTTCTTGCTGGCGCGGGGGACTTCGATTGTTCTGCGCGACAGCCCGCGAACGCGTCCGAAGTGGACCTTTCGCGAGATTGGGGCCAGGGCTAACGGCAATGTCGCTCTTTGTGGCGGCGGCGGCGCACCCACCACTATTGTTTGCGGGTCGTTGAGTTTCGATGAGGCCAGCTTGAAGCCAATCACCCAGCTCTTGCCGAACTTTATTCTGATGAAGGCCGATCAGGCACGCACGCTGGCTCTTCACAACACCGTGCAGGCGCTGGCGTCAGAGATGGCAGAACAGGCGCCCGGATCTGAAGTCGTCGCGACTCGGTTAGCCGAGGTACTGGTGATCCAGTTGTTGCGGGCGCATATCGCGTCGGAACCGTCTCGCAGCAAGGGATGGCTCCGCGCAGTCTTCGATCCTCAGTTGGGCACCGCCCTGAGTGCCCTTCACGACAAAGTGAATGCACCGTGGACGGTCGAATCCCTGGCCGAATCGGCGGGCATGTCTCGCTCTGCATTCGCAGCACGTTTCAAAGAGCTACTCGGACAAACACCGCTGGAATACGTAACCGAATGGCGGATGCAGAAGGCGATGCAGTTACTTGAACAGCGCGACAAAAAGCTCATCAGACAGTTGCTCGGTCGGTGGGCTATGAGTCCGACGCTGCGTTCAGTAAGGCCTTCAAGCGAGTTGTCGGGGCCAACCCTGGGGAATACCTAAAACGTGGTTTTGAACGCCTCAGCCGTGCCGGAATGGCTGAGGGTTCTTGAAGCGGAGGATAGTAACTTGAGACGACCATGGGGTCTATGGCAAGTCGCGCGAAGGTTGAATAGCGATATCAGGTTAATGCGCGTTTCACCGGGCGGTGCGCTTCACGACAGGCGCGAAACGCTCCCAAGGTAATGTGAATTGTTTCCGATGACTCAGACGCGCCGCGGCAGGAGCACCAACTCGGCCGCTTCCTCAGCATCTTTGAGGAGCGTTCTGCGCGGCATGCCTATCTGCCCACGCATGGTCAGCCCACGGGCTAGATCCGTGACCTGGATCGCACGCGCGGCTACGGGAAAGTCAGTTGGGATTTCTCCCGCGCTGATTCCGTCCCGGAAACGACGCTCCAGCAGCGCCGCGCCGCCCATGGCTGCGTTCTGCAAAAAACGTTGAACCTCAGCGTCGTTCACAAGCGGCGCGACGCAAATCAGCAGGCAGCCCCGGGCGGACCCTTTCTCGGTCGCACTTTCGACGTTGTACCTCAGAAAGCCCGCGATCGAGTTGCGAAGACCCTGTGGCGAAAGGAGTGCTTTGGCTGCGAGAGCGCCCTTCCGTTCTGCGTACGCCCGGAGGACCCGCAAGAATATCGCCCGCTTGTCCCCAAAGACGGCATACAGGCTCGGCCGTCCCACACCCATCCCTTCGACGAGATCGTCAATCGTCACTCCGTCATAGCCCTTCGACCAGAACACCTGAGTCGCCTTTTCCAGCGCCCCCGTCTCGTCGAAGCTGCGCGGCCGTCCCCGTGGCCTAGCGGTTTTTTGAATCATTTAGTTCTAAACTCCTTGACACTCTTCCATTCTACCAATATAGAACTAAATAGTTCGTAAATCGCAACCTGGCTTTGGCCTCGGGCCTTCCGGTTCTACCTTCCCCTTTCACTAAGGAGCAACATGAAACATTCGATCGCACTCGTCACCGGCGCCACTTCCGGGCTCGGTTATGCGGCAGCCCGCTTGCTCGCCGCCGAGGGCTACCGCGAGGTCATCGTCACCGGGCGCAGCCTTGCCCAGATCCAGGAAACGGCCGCTCAGCTCGCGGCGGAGACAAAAAGGCAGATCTTCACGCCGCTGGAGCTTGATCTGAACGACCCGGTCCAGCGTTCACTCCGCCGTCGCCGCGCTGGTCAAGCAAGGTCGGCCGATCGATTTCCTGCTGCTCAATGCAGGGTTGGTTCCCTATAAGCAGCGCGTGCTTACTGCGGCGGGCGTCGAAGCATCTCAGGCCCCGCTCATTGGCCATCATCAACTGACTGTTGGGTTGCTCAATGCCAACCTGCTGAGTCCCAACGCGCGGATCGTTATCGCCGGCGCGGAGCCTGCCCGCGGGGGCGTACCCATGTTCAAGTACACCGACCTGCCAGAATTCGCAGCCAAATACTCACCAGGGCGACCGAACCGCCGCTGTGGAAGCGCTGATCCGTAACGGGCCAAACGTGAAATATGTGCCTAACAATGCGTATGCCGACGCGAAGCTCATCATCGCTTGGTGGACCGCGGCCCTGGCGCGCCGGCTGCCCTCCGGCATGGCTGTGTACGCTGTCTCGCCCGGTGGGGCGACCGCCACCAAGGTGGTGCGAAGCGCTAGCCCGTTGTTGAAGTATCTGTTTATCCCAATCGTGAACCTCATTCCCGGCATGAATCAGACGCCGGAGACCGCGGCCCGTCGCTACCTCCAGGCGTCGGAGTTCGGAACCGACGTCTCCGGGCAATTCTTCGCCTCGGCCAAAGGGAAGTTCTCAGGCCCAATCGAGGTGCAGCGTCAACCACACCTCCACGATCGCGCCAGCCAGGAAGCAGCGTGGCAGGCCGTCGTTAAGGTCTCCGGCGTGGACTTGTCTTGACCAGCATCCTTGATCGCGGTGTCCTGGAGGAGCGTGACCAAATGTTCTCGACCGGCGACTTCAAGCCAATGCACTCATTGAGCCTCGGGCAGTGGGATTGCGTGCAGGGCCACGCTTACACCCTGCAATCATCGCAGTTCAATAAGGTTCCACAAGTTTCAACACCTCTGCTCCCAAAGCAGATTAATCGATTGCCGAGCACGAGTGTGCGGAGCTTATACAGCGTGCTCATGAGTACTCCACCCGTGCGCCCCGGCAAAGCCGAATTCACACAATAGCGCGATGGACAACAGCAATTGTCTGAGCGCATCCTATGGAACCTTCTTACTCAAAATGATGGTTGTGTGAACTCGTCCCGACGCTCCGCCTACACGAGTTATCTGGGGTCGATGCTGCGCGTCGCGGGCTCCCTGCCAAGATCCGCGAATGGTCCCGGCATTCTGTCCCCGCTAACCGGGCGCCCGAAGAAGTCCGTGTCGATTCCCCTGAAGACTGGAGCACGTTTCACATCGCCCTCCATCGAAAGGGTCAGTTCCAGTTTGTCCGGATCCATCGCCGCTGTGATCGTCGCCAGAGATCCGTTCATGTCCCATCCATGTTCTTCGCGCCACGATTCCAGATTGTGCCACTCCTGCGGCTCGGGAAACTTTACGCGCAGATACGGAGAGCCCCCGAACGGCGAAGCCGACGCCGGATAGATGTTGCCATCGGCCTCGTTGCGCGCGTTGGTGAATTCAATGGCCGAGCGTCCCATCTTGAAGAACACGTTGTCGTGCACCATCAGATTGTGCACGTCATTGGTATGACCGCCAACCGGCCTGGGCCCATTGATGCCAGAGACTGTATCAACGCACACCTCGGCGCAATCGAGAAACAGGTTGTAGGCGATGATCACGTTGTTCGTATCGCGAATGAGAATGCCGCCGGTGAGGTGATCGAAAATATTGTTGTCGATCTCGTTCAACACGTTGCTGCCTTCAATGTGAATGGCATGAGGATTCACATCGCCGGGAATGTCGGCGAATACGTTGCCGGTGAGGCGATCGTTGGCATTGCCTATATCCAGCCAGATGCCGTTCGCATGCCGGATATGCCGGACCACATTATTTCGGAACAGAAGATTCCGTGCGCCATGCATCTTGGTTCCGGCCGACTCCGACATCATGGCCGCGTCCTGCCACCCGATCCATTCGAACAGATTCCTTTCAACCAGCGTCGATTGCGGGCCGCCTGTTCCGCCCAGCCCCTCAATGCCGCAGTAGCGGAACGTATTCCCGCGAATTACATCGAAGCCCACCGGCTGCGGCGGACGCGACGCGCCCCAGTCCTCGTTGCCAATGTCGAGACCTACGCTGTTCGCCCACTCAAAGGTGTTGTCTTCAAAAATGAAGTGATTGCCACGGTTGGTGGAGACCATGCCGCGCTGCGGCACCGGAAAACCATTTCCCGAGTACTGGAACGTGATACCTTTCACGCGTATATACGACTGGTAGCGCTCTGCCGGAGAAAAAATCTGCTCCTGGGTGGTGATTTCGATAACGTGCCGGGCGGGATCATCGTCATTGGCCAGACGTATGTGCAGTGTCATGCCGTTGGTTTCGATCCACACTTTGCCGGTCTCCGGCGCGAACTCCTTGAATAGCGGCTTCCAGTGCACCTCGGTAAAGTAATTCATCGACCGCGGCGATGGAGCGGCCAGCTCCGCAGGAGTCTCCACCGGCTCTAGCGGCTTGCCGTCCACAAACACCAGTCCGCGCCGCCGGAAGTAGGTCGACATATTGTCCTGCGCATATCTGAGCCACATGTGATTGCCGAGCACGTTGTCCACTTCAAAGGGGTTGTAGCCGTTCGGGAACATCGCCGCATCCAGGCGCAACTCCCATGCCTTAACGGGATGGTGCGTCTCTGGGTCAAACCCGAAATTCCAGCCCTCGCTGGGCTTCCAGTCCTTCACCACTGCTGCGCCTTTCACCACCACCTTCGCACCAGGCGCAGCTTCATAGCTGATCATGGCATCAGGGCCGGTTCCGCCGCGTGCCGGGCGGATGCACTCGCGATAGACGCCCTCGGCAATGACAACCCGTTCGCCCGGTTGCAACACCTGGGCTGCAGCGTTGATCGTGCGGAACGGACGCTCCTTGCTGCCCGGCCCTTTGTCATCGGCGTTCTTCGCCTGCCCATCGACGTAATAGGTCTTGGAGGAGTGGAGCGCCTTTTCCCAGGACGGAAACTCGGTTCCGTCCGGCAGTTTCGAGTTCGATGCAACTGCTACCGTAGCTGCCAGCAAAAATAGGAGGAAACGCCAATATGAAGTTTTCATCCTGCAATGAACCCACCTTCCGAAGCCCATTTGAACACCACGCGTCGTGCAATTATTGAGCCGCGTCAATAGTAAAACGCTTTTCTTCCGGAAGTCGAAAAAACGATGACGCGCCTGCGAAGTGACAACGCGAAATCTTGAAGGATAACGGGTACGGAACTGCCTGCCGATCACAATCCCCGCTCATCCGTACAGCTGGAGTCGCCTCCCGTCCGAGGTTCGCCACATGTTCCGAGGCAGTTCGAGCAAGGCAAATCCAAGTATCATCGTGACCGGAAACAGTTTGAACAAGACGGACGGCAGGAGGAAAAAACGATGCCAATGAATCGACGCGAGTTTGTTGCAAGTGCCGTAGCCGGAGCCGCGGTGTTGCAGCGAGAGGTGAAAGGGTTCGCCGTTGCAGAGGGAACCATCCAGGTCAGGATCGATGCGTCCGTGAGTGGCGCGCCGATCAATCCAATGATCTTCGGCGGCTATATGGAACCGGCAACGACCCAAGTGTGGGCCGAGGTCCTGACCGATAGAAAATTTGCAAATGCAATTACCAGTGCACCCACGCCTCCTCCCGCGAATCCCTTCTTCCGGCGCTTCTTTGGCGAACCCTTCAAGCCGGTCGGCCCAGAGGGAACTGTCGAAATGGATGCCGAGCGGGCCTATGTCGGCAAGCATAGCCCGCGGGTGAAGCTCGATTCTTCCGAGCCGCACGGCATCCGGCAAAATAGATTGCGGATCAGCGGCGGCAAGACTTATGAAGGACGAGTAGTTCTGGCCGGCGATCCCAGCGCTAAGGTGGTTGTTCGCTTGATTTGGGGTCCTGGCGATGGCAGCTCGCAAACCATTACGATCCCTCCCCTTGCCCGCGAATACAAGAAGATTCCGCTTAAGTTCGCGCCCGGCGCCAACACCGAAGAGGCAAAACTGGAAATTCTCGGAACTGGTGCGGGTACATTTCACGTGGGTGCCGTATCGCTGATGCTCGCGGACAATGTGCAGGGATTCCACTCTGGAATGATTCGTCTCTGCTGGAACAAGTACGTTGAAAAGATGCCGTGGCTGAAGGAGAGCGATATCAAGTTCATTTTTGACGAGTGGGGTAATCGTCCCCGTTCGGCGAACGGCCAGAACCAACCGCTGCCGGGCATGCTAGGGCCACTCTCTTATGCGCTTTGCCTGCACGAAATGTTTCGGCACTCCGATAAAATCACCGCCAGCTGCGCAACGGGAGGACTCCGCTTGCTGACTGATATCACCGGCGACGCAGTCGGGTTTCCGGCGGAGGGAGTGGTGATGAAGCTCATGCAGACGCGGTTTCTCAATGCCGTTCCCGTTGTGGTCGACGGCGATTCACCACAGCAGCAAGTTTACGGAACAGATTATGTGGATAAAGGGCCGACACCTACCGGCAGCCCTACTTACCCTCTTGATGTGCTTGCAGCGTTTTCGGGCGACCGCAAAAGATTCCTTATCTCCGTCGTGAACCCCACCGAGGATGGCCACAGTTTCACTCCTAGGATAAGGGCACTGAGACTGCGCGACAGGGGCAAGCTGCAGCGAATCGCGCCGCCCAGCGTGAACTCCGCCAATGAGGTTGGCAAGGAGGCCGTGGTCAAAATTGACGAGACGGAACAAACAGGAATGCCGGAGACAATACGGGTTCCACCAATCAGCATTAGTCTGTATGAGTTCGAGGTGGAGACTACGTGAACGTTGCCTGTGCAATGAACGGATAATCGCTGGACCTGTCGGGAAACCAGCGAGAAATCGTTTCAGTCAAGAGGTGCGGCGGAATCCCCCAGTTATCTGCGAAAGGATCTTGGCGATGATGAACGTTTCGCGCAGGGAGTTTTTGAAGACAGCTTCACGGACGGGATTGGCGGTCGCGGCGGGTACTGCGGCGGGGCGTTCCGGCATGGCGCAAAGTGCGACTTCGCGACTGGTGATCGATACTGACCGCCAGATTGCGCCGGTCAGCCATGAATTGTTCGGGTCATTTCTGGAGCAACTGGGGCGCGCGGTTTATCAGGGCGTCTATGATCCGGACTCGAAGCTTGCGGACGAGCACGGATTCAGGACCGACATAGCGAAGGAAGTTCGCGAGTTAGGCGTGCCGATTGTGCGGTGGCCGGGTGGAAATTTTGTGTCGGGGTATCACTGGCTCGATGGCGTGGGCCCGAAGGACAAGCGTCCGGCTGTGCTCGATCGCGCGTGGGACACGCTGGAGACAAACCAGTTCGGGACGAATGAGTTCATCACGTGGGCGCGACTTGTCGGGACAGTGCCACTGCTGGGGCTGAACTTCGGTACGGGATCCGCGGAGGATGCGGCCGCGTTGGTGGAATATTGCAACATATCCGGAGGAACGAAGTGGAGCGATCTGCGGCGTGCCCACGGGTACACGGAACCTCACGGCGTGAAGTTCTGGTGTGTGGGCAACGAGATGGACGGTCCATGGCAGATCGGACACATGGCCGCGCGCGACTATGGGCTAAAGGCGACCGACGCTGCACGGCAGATGCGCGCAGTGGATCCAACGATCAAGCTGATTGCCTGCGGATCGAGCGGGCCGTTTATGCCCACTTACATTGACTGGGACCGCTCTGTGCTGGAAGAGTGCTATGACGAAGTGGATGGAATTTCACTGCACCATTACTGGGGAAATACAGAGGAGACAAATCGCGACAGCCAGACTTATATGTCTATGAATCTGGCGATGGACCGGCAGATCCGCGAGATCGCCGCAGTGTGCGATACGGTTCGCGCCCAGAAGCGTTCGGGCAAGCAACTGTGGTTGTCCTTCGACGAATGGAACGTGTGGTATCGCGCGCGGGGAGGGGATTTCGCGGACGGGCATCGCAAACCCCATCCGCATCTATTGGAAGAACCGTACAACCTGGAAGACGCGCTGCTCGTGGGTGGGCTGGCGAATTCGCTGATTCGCAACTCGGATCGGGTGAAGGTCGCGTGCCTGGCGCAGCTTGTAAATGTGATCGCACCGATCGCGACGAATGAGAGCGGGATATTGCGGCACACGATCTACTACCCGTACGCCTGGGCTCTGAAATATGCACACGGGCGCGCCTTGAGCGTTCAGTTTGAGGGTCCCGGCTACGAAGTGCCCACCCTGGGCCGGCCAATTGAGAGCGCCGGGTTGCCGCTTCCAGGGTTTGGCGCAGTGCCCTGGGTCGACGTCGCGGCAACCATGGATGCGGACAATAGGACAGCCGCACTGTTTCTGTTCAATCGGAATCTGGACAAGCCGCATGATGTGGAAGTGGTGTGGCGCGATGCGACGCCAAGCTCAGTGAAAGCCTTTTTAACGATGACCGGGCCGGACCTGAAGGCGGGCAACACGTTTGCCAATCCCAAGCGGGTGATGCCGCAAACGATCGAAAACCCGAAGGTTGGATCGCGCATGACGTTCCAGTTACCGGCGCGATCGTATTCAGTATTGTCACTTGCCATGTAACGGAATCAAGCTTGGTCCGCTTTTCCGCTCGAGAGTTGAGCATAATTAGCACGGTCGGCCGCAAGCGAATTTTTCACATCTCCTAGAGGGCTATCGCAATGGGAAAATCCATCATCTTCGCCGAACACGCAAGCAAGTAGAGCTTGCAGGAGCTTGCCTTTGAACCGCACTCTTTGTTTGCTTGTGCTGTGCCTCTTGCCGCTCACCTTGGAGAATCTTGCGCAGAAATCACCGACGAGCGGAACCCAGCGTTCCACGGCTGTAGAACCCCGCGTCGAGATGCCACTCCGCGATGCTTGGCGCTTCAGGCTGGGTCCAGAATCTGCGACAGAGCTCCAAGATGAACCGGATTCGACGTGGACAACTGTTAGCGTGCCACACACCCGGAATCGGGCGGGATACTACAAGGACGCGCCCGCGTCCCATATCAACACCGCGCAGAACGTCGTCACCACGCAGGGCGTCGGCTGGTACAAGCTCGTCTTTACGCCTCCAGCGAACATACTGGTGAAGACAAGGCTTACCGGACGATACAGACCGCCGTACACAAAAAAGTCTCCGGTAAGCGGCAATACGTTAGCCTCGGTCTTCCTGAGCCGCTGGGACGGTGCAACGATCGAGAAAGTGCCTGACCGGCTGCGAGACAAGCTCGTCATCGCCGTCGGACAGCAGGTATACAAAGCCTATCGCGATATCCTCGCCTCGGACCGCTGGCAGCGGTTGAACAACTTTGGTGCCCGCCCGCAGAGACTCTTGTTCGCCAGTACCGGTACCAAGGACCCAAAAGCTTCGGACGTTTTCTATATCGGTGCTCTGGCTGCGCCGAACACGGTCAACACGATACCGGAGAAGACGCTTCTGGCTTTCGCCGACCATGTCAAGCTGACCGGAACTCTTCCGCGAGACGGAGGGGATTGCGAAGTTGTTCTGGACGAGTTCTGGAAGGCAGGATACGACCTCGACCAATTGGCGGCCGACTTGCAATCGAACGGCGCGAAGGCCTTTGATAAATCGTGGGAAGAACTACTGAATGCGATCGACTCCAAGAGTAAACAATTGAAACTGGTTTCCTAAGCAGCGCGGACCAGCCCGCCTCCTGCGGTGGTCATCAGCTTCGGAATAGGAGCAGCATGGAAAACCAAGATGCTGGCACAAAAGATGGAATGACGGTCGACTTCAACGACGAGGTGTCGAAAACGGCACCACAACCTTCTGTCGACGAAAGACTCCAGAAGATCCTTGATAAAGCTCTGTACGCCGATGGAAGTCCCGAGGCACAGAAGCTCAGGAACTTCCTGAACGGTACCTGGCTAGGCGAGCCGTTGCACGTCGTGCTGACAGACTTGCCGGTCGGGGCATGGACCGCCGCGATGGTCTTCGACCTCTTGGATTTGATGGTTGGCCGACATGAGTTCGCCTCAGCAGCGGATGTTTCCATCGGCATCGGACTGGCGGGAGCAGCAGGTGCCGCAGTAACCGGCATCACGGATTGGTCCGACGTGGATCCTCCAGGCCGCCGTCTCGGATTGGTTCACGGGCTCGTGAATCTTGGTGGTACAGCGTTATTTGCGATGTCTCTGTTGTTACGAAGCAAGAAGTGCCGTGGAAGCGGCCGCATTGCCAGTGCACTCGGCTACGCAGTTATGAGTTACGCGGCACATCTCGGTGGCAAATTGGTCTATGAACACCGAGTGGGAGTCGATCGCACCGATGGTCAGGTATTTCCGGATAATTTCGTCGCCGTTCTTCCGGAATCACAGTTACCCGACGACAAACCAACCCAGGCGATGGTTCAGGGCGTACAAATTCTCCTCGTCCGTCGCGCCGGCCGTCTATTTGCCATGGCCGACACGTGTTCTCATTTTGGTGGGCCTCTTTCGGACGGTAAGCTGGTGGACAACTGCATTGAGTGTCCGTATCACGCTTCCCGGTTTGATCTTGACGATGGCCATGTCGTTAACGGACCTGCCGTACACCCACAGCCATGCCTCGAGGCTCGCACACGCGATGGACAGATCGAAGTGCGTAAGGCTTCCATCCCTAAGGCATGAATTGCTGCCCGCCCCGAGGCTGGAGATTGACAGCAGAAGCCAGCACTCCTTCTGCTCGGCTGGCTCACACGTCTCTGTGCTCGTCTCCATCTCTTGCAATTCTGGAAGCGCGCCAAGGCCTGATTTCATCAAGTTCATATGGTGTGGAGTTAGAGGATAATGCTGCGTGCATTCCGCAACTGCAAACAGGTATGATTCTGCTGCCGTGAGCTTGGCAAACCCAATTCGCAACATTTCGGATACCGCCTTATGGGTAGCGGTGTACCGCGCGCAGGAGAGCGAGCTCCCCGACGCCGTCTTCCGTGACCCCTATGCGCGCAAATTGGCCGGAGATCGCGGCATGCAAATCGCCGCCGCGATGCCATTCGCCCAGCGGCACGCAGGTCTTACACGGCGCGCACCTGGCTGGTCGATCAGGTCATCGAACGCGAAGTGCAGCAAGGCGCGGACATGGTCATAAACCTGGCTGCTGGGCTCGATTCCAGGCCGTACCGGATGCAGCTTCCCGTTTCGCTCCGATGGATCGAGATCGACCTGCCTGATATGCTGAATTACAAGCAGGAAGTTCTCGCCGCTGAACGTCCGCTCTGCACCCTCGAGCGCGTGCCGCTCGATTTGAAAGATATTGCAGGCCGGCGTGCGCTGTTTCAGCGGCTCGGGGACGAAGCGAAGCGCGTGGTGGTGGTAAGCGAAGGGCTCATCATTTACCTTGAATCCGACGGGGTCGCTGAGCTGGCCCGAGATCTTGGCGGCCCGCTCTAGCCTCCGGCATTGGGTCACCGATCTTACATCACCTGCGCTTCTCAAGATGCTCCAGAAGACCATTGGCGGCCCGCTGGTTGATGCCGGTTCGCCGCTGAAATTCGCGCCTCGGGAAGGCCCGGGATTCTTTGCCCTACACGGGTGGCGGTTGGTCGAGACGCGTTCTCTGTTACATACCGCGGCGAAGTTGAAGCGCCTGTCGTTCGGGATGCGGCTGTTGTCGCTTCTCCCCGATCCTGCTGGACGCAAGCCGGACAAGCCGTGGGGCGGAGTCTGCGTGTTGGAGAACTACGGCCCAGCGCGCACTAATTAACCCTCGCAAGCCTGTGAGAGAATCTGAAACGAATCGCAACCGCTCAAAACCCTGCCGCGCTAGCGGCTTAGTGCAAATCGCCAAGGCGAGGTTTTCAGTTTCACCCGCCCGGAAACGTGCTTTGACCTGCGTCGGCAACGGACACCCAACTTCGGGAATAACTGTCATTAAAAGCGATTGTCAACCGGTTTGATGAGCTAGCTTTGCCGACGCACACCATACAGGTACTCTTACTCGATCGTAACGCTTGAAGGTTGGTCAAATGAGTTTATGGAATGATCCTACTGGGTGGGCAGAGCTTTGTTCCGGTGGACTTGTCCCATATGTGTCCGCCGTGAGCCTCTGGACATAGTGGCAAAGCTAGAAGCTTCCTGGATCACGATGCAGGAGGCGGCTCCGATCCGAGGCTACGTGTGTCTCGTGTCGCAGATTCACGCCGTCGAGTTGCACGATCTTG
>CAWFVY010000002.1:0-88319 GCA_963819365.1 uncultured Acidobacteriota bacterium | reverse complement strand
CGGCTTGTCTCGCGGCAGCAAGCGGCAACACTTCGGCAATCATCTCCAGCGTCATCTCGCGCGGTTCGCCCACGCTCAGGCCCCCGATGGCGTAGCCGTCAAAGTCCATCTCGACGAGGCGTTCCGCGCTCTCGCGGCGAAGATCCCGATGCATGCCGCCCTGGACGATTCCGAACAGGCTCTGCGTGCGCCCGCCAAACTCGCTCGTGCCATACTACTTCGTCCTGATGGGCGCGAAAGTGATCGAGCGAACGCCGCGCCCAGGCCATCGTCAGCCGCAGGCTCTCCTCGGCGCGGCTGCGATCGGCGGGATATTCGGTGCACTCGTCGAAGGCCATGGCGATATCGGCGCCGAGCGCGATCTGCACGTCCATGGAGTGTTCAGGCGTGAAAAAGTGGCTGCTGCCGTCCAGGTGCGAGCGGAAGCGCACACCCTCATCCGATACTTTGCGCAGCTGGCTGAGGCTGAACACCTGGAAGCCGCCGGAGTCCGTCAGCATGGCGCGCGGCCAACTGATGAAGCGATGCAGTCCGCCCATGCGGCGAATAGCTTCATGGCCCGGGCGCAGATAGAGATGATACGTGTTGCCGAGGATGATCTGCGCCCCCAGAGACTCGACGACGTCCTGCGCAACCGCTTTCACCGAACCCGCCGTGCCCACGGGCATGAATACCGGCGTTTCCACGGTCTGATGCGGCAGATCGAGCCGCGCACGGCGTCCGCCGTCGGCGGTGGTCTGAATCAGTTTGAACTTGAGACTCACTTAACGATTGTACCTGAGCCGAACGCGCGCGAGCGCGTTACCTGCCGCTCCGGAAGCCTGATCAGTCACCCCCGCACGCGCCACGCGCGCATCGACAGCGTGGTGGTCGGCGTCTTCGCTACTTCAATGGTTCGGTCGAAAAGGTTCTCTCCCGCCGCGAACAACTGCAGCCGCGAGCCGAAATCATGCGCCGCGTACGCATCCAGCTTGAAGTAGCTGTGCAGCAGAGGTGTTCGCGTCGTCGTCGTACAGGCGGCCGCTGATCCGGCTCTGCAGACTCAGCGTGCCGATCCGCGGCTTGAAGGCACGCAGGTTCAGCGCCCCCATGTTGCGGGCACACCGCCGGAATCCAGTAGCCGACGTCACCGAGCCCTTGGTGACCGTGGCGTGCGCGTACTGATAGCCGCCATCGACGGCCAGCCATTCGCATCGGAGCCAGTTCGGCATCGAGCGAAACCCCGCGGCTCTCGATCTGGCCAAGGTTTTCGCGCAACAGCAGAATCGGCGACGAGTTCGGATTGATAGTGACTGCCGAGATCGGCCGGTTGATCTCGGTGTCGAACTAGCTTCCCCGGATCGTGCCCCAGTTCCACTGCGAGGCCAGGCCGGTCTCCCAGCCGGTCGCGCGCTCGCTCTGCAAAGCCGGGTTGGGACGGGTGAGTTGATTGCCCACCTGCGTCGACCGGTACAGTTCGCTGGGCGTGGGCGCGCGATAGGCCCGAAATCCCGAGGCCGACACCGCCCAGTGTTCACGGAATTTGCGCGAAATGCCGAGGCGCGGGTCGAAGAGAGTCTCATCGAGGCTGGGAGGCTGCACCGGCGACGGTTGCCATCCGTTCCATTCCACGCCCGCAGGTCGCCGTCGTAATTCTTGAACCAGTCCATGCGCGCCGAGCCGACGATGGTCCACGCCGTGCGCCCAGATCCCCTCGCCATAAAATCCCGGGTTCGCGCTGGTGAACCGAAAGATTGGTCAGGGCTGCCGTGGCGCAAGGTCTGTTCCTGGTCCCAGACGCGCACGTCGCGCACATCGGTCCCGGCCAGCAGCAGAAACCCGCGCCCACCTGCTGGCTCCAGTGCGCCGCCGCACCGAGTTCGTTGTCCGGAATGTTGCGTCATCGGTGGGAATCTCGCCGCAGCGGTACGAGCAGGCCGGGTCGCCGAAGTTGGGCAGATTTGAAATGCTCGAAAAAGTCTGCCAATAGTGTTCTGCCGAGCCGTAGAGCCGCACCGTCAGCGAGCCCTCGTGCGGCGCCTGCCAGTCGCCGCCCACGGCGTAGCGCCACAAGCGCGTGCTGTTGACCTGGTAGGGCGTGCCGTTGGACCGGTTCTCGTTGAACCCGCTGCCGCGCGCAAACAGGCGTAGCGGCCCTTTGTCGTGCTCCCCAAGCACCAAAGCATTCTGGGCGTCCACGTTGGAGTTGATGTCCACCGGCCCGCGCTGCCATGGCGCCTCCTGGATATAGCCGTCGGTGCCCAGGCGCGCCGGCGCCCATCACGCCCCAGGGGCCATGCTTGTCTGGGCGAGCCCGCTTGCGCGTAAGTGCCCGCATGCCATAGAGTCGATCGCAGTTCGGCCGCGTCTGCAGAAGGCCGCGCTACACCCAAGTTCATGACGCCGCCGATCGCGCTCGATCCGTAGAGATCGCTGGCGCCGCCGCGCACCACGTCGATGTTGCCGATGGCCAGCTGCGGCTGTTCCAGCCAGTGAATCCAGCCGCCCACGGGATCATTGAGAGGAACATCGTCTAGGGTCAGCAGCGTGCGGCTGGCCGACGTCGACCCCAGCCCGCGCAGGCTCATTCCCTGCGAAGAAGGATTGGCCACCAGCGAACGGGATCGCCGGAACAATTCGACGCCCGGCAACTGCCGCAGCTTGTCGTCCATAGTTACGGTGGCCGTGCTTTGCAGTGCAGATTGCGAAAGCTGCCGCGTGATCGCCGGGCTCTCCAGCTCGCCCAGCGGAGCGCGATATGCCGTGACGGTCACCTGCTCGACGGTCGCGGCGGAGCCAGTTGCAGGGTCATCGTGTGCTCACTGCCATGCGCGGGCGATCCTCGGCGACAACCGCTGCCGCTGGCGCAACCCTTCTGCTTTCACGGTGAAATTGCATGGAGTATTGCACGGGAACGCCGCGTGTCCGTCGGTGTCACTGGTACCCAACGTTCGCCCGTAGGATTCTCGACCTGCGCGCCCGCGATCGCGGAACCTGCGCTATCGGTTACCGTCAGCGTGACGCGCATCTGCGCGCGGAGACTGTCGCCGCAAGCGCCAGCACGCCACTGATCATTTTGTAGAGGAATTACCGCATTGCGTGTCTGTCACTGGTCAAACGTTGCAGCAATTCTTTCACGCTTTTCCCTTGTGTGACGATCACCAGTCCGACGCGATCTCCGCGAGCGGCACCAGCACAAAAGCGCGCTCGGCCAGGCGCGGATGAGGAATCTCCAGCCCCTCCTCATGTACGACTTCATCGCCCAGCAGCAGCATATCGAGATCGAGGGTGCGCGGCCCGTCTTTGATTCCCGCCGAACGGTCGCGCCCGAACGCGCGTTCGATGCAGAGCAGGACTCGAGCACCGCGTGCGCTCAAATTTGTTTCGATCGCCACCACTGCATTGACGAAGCGCGGCTGATCCGCATAGCCCACGGGCTCGGTTGAGTAGAGCGACGACCCGCGCACGATGCGGCCGAGCGACCCGAGCCGCGCCAGCGCCGCGGCCAGTGTCGTCTCCGGTGGCCCCGCCGGGCTGGGGATGTTCCCGCCCATGCCGATGTAGGCGGTCTGCATATGTTCAGCCTAGCCTGCCGCGCTCAGATCTTGCGCTCCCGTCCTGCGGGACTGTCTTTCGCTGCTGCCTGCTGAGATGCGCCGCCCCCGATTCTGCTAGCATCGCCCTTCGGAGAGCTACCATATGGATTCGATCACGAATGCCGGCCTTGGCGCCCGGCGCAATGAAGATATCGCCCTTGACCTGCTGAAGTTCGTGGCCAGCGTCACCAACGCCGGCCGGCCGGCCGCGTCGTCCACCGGCTTTACGGCAGCTCCGGCCCAAGCCCGAAGAGCATGTGACCGAACTGCTGGCGCTTTACGGACGGTGCCTGAAGGCCGTGGAAGGCAAAGGGTAGAGAGATAGACAGCCGATCCCAGTGCGTGTCGCTGTCGCAGGGACCGGAGCCTTTGGGCGCAACCATCTTCGTGTCTACCATGAGCTGGAGTCGTCCGATGCGGGCGTCGTGCTGGCGCAGCCGTCGAGCCCGACGCTGGCCGCGCAGGCGAAGTCGAAGCGAGTACGGCATTCCGGTGTTTGCCTCCGTCGAAGAGCTTCTCGGGGCAGACCTGCGCCTCGATGCCGCCTCCGTCGCCGTGCCCACCGTTCATCACCACGCCGTAGCGTCGCAGTTTCTCGATGCCGGCCTCGACCTGCTGGTCGAGAAGCCGCTCTGCGCCGCCCTGCCGGAAGCTGACGATCTGATGGCGCGAGCCGAGAAGGCGGAGCGCGTCCTTCAGGTCGGCCATCTCGAACGCTTCAATCCCGCGGTGATGGCCGTGCAGCCTCGATTGAAGCGGCCCATGTTCTTTGAGGCGCACCGCCTGAGCGTCTTCACGCCGCGCTCGCTCGATGTGGATGTGGTGCTCGACCTGATGATCCACGACCTCGACATCGTGCTGACGTTCGCGAACTCGCCGGTACGCGAAGTCCGCGCCGTCGGCCTGCCTATCCTGTCTCCCAAGGTCGACATCGCCAACGTGCGCGTCGAGTTTGAGTCGGGCTGCGTGGCCAACTTCACCGCCTCGCGCGTGTCCACTGAGCGGGTGCGCAAGCTGCGCTTCTTTGAGCCGCGCCAGTATGTGTCGATCGATTATGCGCGGCGCGAGCTGCTCGTCATCCGCATCGATGATCAGGCTGCCGCGGGCGTTCCACCGCAGCTTGCCGCCGCGGCCGCCGAGTTTCTGGCCACTGGCCGCTTCGATGCCGCCGTGCTGCAGCAGATGTTCTTCTCCGGCCAGATTCCTGCGCCGTTGCTGGGGCAGTTCATGGCGGCAAAGGGGGATCCGGAGAAGATTCGCGCGTTCGCCAAAACACTGGCGGAACCACCGGCTCCGTCGGGTCCGGCGCCTGGGCTGTCATTTATTAAACCGGAGGTGACACCCGGCGAGCCGCTGCGCCTCGAAATCGAATCGTTTCTCGATTCGGTCCGTACCCATCGCGAGCCTCGCGTCACCGCGCGCCAAGGCCGCGCCGCGCTGGCACTGGCGCTCGAAATTCAGAAGGCGATGGAGACACACGCGCACCGCGCGGGGCTCGCGGATTTCTACTTCCCCGCGTAGCGGGATCTACCGCGCTCTTCCAGTGCTGAGGTTTTTTGAAGCTGGCTTCACGCGATTCCCAGGGTCCGATTCACGAATCCGACAACATACTTCCAGATGAGGTAGTAAGCGGCCACCGCGACGCAGAAGAAAACCGCGACCAGCAAATATGAAATGTGAAAGTGGACGAACTTGGTTGCGCCGCCCGCACTGAACTCGACGATGCCCAGGTACCGGGCAATCACCGTGCCGGCAGGCATAATCAGCAGGGGCAGAATCGCCCCGTGCGAACCCAGAGACAAATTCGTTGTGGAGCGCGACCAGGACCAGAGCATGTTCCATACGCCCCACAGCGCGGGAACCAGCGCCATGGGGAATACCAGCCCGCGCTCGATGGGATAGGGAACCTCAAACACCAGGCGCACCACGATGAACACACACAACAGCAGCGGCAGGACCAGCGTAGGCACGAACACGCCGGCAAGAAACGCGCGCAGATAGGGATGACTATTCATGACAATCTTCCTCTCAGCGGGCCGCAACGACCGCGGCACTACAGGTAATAGAGCAGCGCCGGAATCGCAGCAGGAACCGCCACGGCGAACAACGCCACCGCACCGGCAAGCGCCCAGTCAAACCACGGAACCGACTTGAGCTGCGCCACGGCATCGGGCTGACGGAGCCGCGCCTGCATCATGGGCCACAGATCCCGTTCCAATTGGGCGTCGTCTCCAACGGGCGGAATCGCGTTCCTCAGCGTCGCGGCCAGGTTCTCAGTTCCCTCTTCCTTGTTCCCTGTTCTCTGCTTCATGGCCTGATCCCTCTCTGTTCCAATTCCCTTCTCAGCCTTCGCATGGCGCGAAACACCCGCAGCTTGACCGCGGCCACGGTCACGCCCAGCGCGTCGGCAATCTCCTTCTGCGACAGTTCTTCAATCACCGCCAGCACCGCGGCGACGCGCAGCTTGGGGGGCAATCGTCCCAGCGCCTGGGCCACCTCGCGCCGGATCTCATCCGTCACCAGGGGATCGGCCTCGCGCCGTCCCGGCACCGAGGCGAAGAACTCATCCGGCATCGCCTGTTCGGGCCGCTGCCGCCGCAACCAGTCCAGCGCCGCGTGTGTGGCAATCCGCCGGGCCCACGGCCCGAACTCACGCTCCGGCTCAAACCGCGCGTGCGCCCGATGGATTCGAAAGAACGTCTCGATGGTCAGGTCTTCGGCCACGCCCCGATCCCGCACGATGCGCACGACCCACCCGTAGACCTCGCGCTGGTAGCTCCGGAACAGCGACTCGAAGGCCTCTTCGCTTCCAGCGCGGAACGCCAGCAGCAGGGGCCCTTCGCCTGCATCGCTCACGATCTCGACTGCCGCCATCATTGGACTTCGCGCCTCTGGTCCTTTGTACTGCCCTCGTCTTGTCTTACGTGGAACTGCCCGCAAGGTTACACCGTATCTGTTTCTGGCGGGAGTCAGACGTGGTGCCCGCCGCGGAGGCTGCGCTTCATGCTCCACCTGCTGGTTCTCATCGCCCTCTACTTCCTCCCCACCCTCATCGCCAACGGACGCCACCTGCCAGAGCGCACCGGGATCTTCCTGCTCAATCTCTTTCTCGGCTGGACCTGCATCGGCTGGATCATCGCCCTCATCTGGGCCGTCACCGCGCCTTCGCCGTATATGTACTACGTGCAGCCGCCGTATCCGCCTCGTAGATGGTAGGAGTGCGATCGAAGAGTAAAACGATTTTTCAAGGGGCGCTTACCCTCTCCGCATGCTTGACAGAACCCGTTGCGCACATTAGTTTTGGCTTCCGGAGAGCGGGCGCGGATTTCACCGTCGCCAACATCCGTACGCCTCAAATACCGCCCGCTCCGGGGGATTTCATGAGAAAGTTTGCAAGCCTTGCCGTCGTAGCGGCGCTGCTGCTCGGCGGCGTTTCCAGCCTTGCCGGGCAGGACGCCGAGAAGTCCGCTTACCTCGACACCAGCCTCTCGCCTGAACAGCGCGCCGCCGACCTGGTCAAGCGCATGACGCTGGAAGAAAAAGCCACCCAGTTGGTCAACCAGGCCCGCGCCATTCCGCGCCTCAAAGTCGCCGCCTACGACTGGTGGAGCGAATCCCTGCACGGCGTCGCCGTGAACGGGACGACCGAGTTCCCCGAGCCCATCGGCCTTGCCTCTACCTTCGACACCGACGCCATCCACAAGATGGGCGAAGTGATCAGCACCGAGGGGCGCATCAAGCACATGCAGGCCGTGAAGAAGAACGGCGGCTTCAGCAACATCTTTGAGGGCCTCGACTTCTGGGCGCCCAACATCAACATCTTCCGCGATCCCCGTTGGGGCCGCGGCCAGGAAACCTACGGCGAAGACCCCTTCCTCACCGGCCGCATGGGCGTGGCCTTTGTCACCGGCATGCAGGGCGACGATCCGAAGTACTACCGCGTGATCGCCACACCGAAGCACTTCGCCGTGCACTCCGGCCCCGAGCCGACCCGCCACTTTGCCGACGTGGACGTGAGCAAGCACGACCAGATGGACACCTACCTGCCCGCCTTCCGCGCCGCCATTACCGAAGGCAAGGCCGGCTCCATCATGTGCTCTTACAACTCCATCAACGGCCAGCCGGGTTGCGCCAGCGAGTTCCAACTTGTTGATCAGCTTCGCAACAAGTGGGGATTCCAGGGCTACGTGGTCTCCGACTGCGGCGCCGTCATCGACATCTTCAACGGCCACCACTATCGCGACACCCAGGCCAAGGCCTCGGGCATTTCCCTTCTGCGCGGCATGGACAATGAGTGCGCCGACTTCTTCGCCAAGGTCAACGACAACCACGACTACAAGCCTTACATCGACGCCGTGCAGCAGGGGTACCTGCCTGAGTCCGCCGTCGATCTGGCTCTGGTCCGCCTGTTCACGGCGCGCATGAAGCTCGGCATGTTCGATCCGCCCGACATGGTGCCCTACACCAAAATCGACGAGAAGCTGCTCGACAGTGCCGAGCATCGCGCGATGGCCCGCAAGGTTGCCGAAGAAGCCATGGTGCTGCTCAAGAACGACGGCGTACTGCCGCTCAAGCCGGAAGTGAAGAACATCGCCGTGGTCGGTCCCCTCGCTGATCAGACCGGCGTCCTGCTGGGCAACTACAACGGCGTACCCACGCACTCCGTCAGCTTCATGGATGGCCTCAAAGCCGAGTTTCCCAACGCCAAAATCACCTATGTTGCAGGCACGCAGTTTCTGCATCCTGAAGGCGCCCCGATCCCCGCGAACCTGCTCACCACCCCCGACGGCAAAGCCGGCCTGAAAGCGGAATACGCTGAAGGCTTCAGCTTCGGCGGGACCCCCAAGCCCATCACCGGGCGCGTCGAATCCAACGTTGACCTCTCCGACGCGGCTGTGCCCGCCGAAGCTAAAGGGAAAGACCTCTCCGTCCAGTGGACCGGTTTCATTACTGTGCCTGAGTCCGGCGACTACCTCATCGGCATTCAGGCCTCCGGCTTTGCCGGAGTTCGCGTCAACGAGAAGCAGGTCGCCCAGGGCTTCGGCGCCGGTACCTACATGGGCCGTGTCCACCTCGAGAAGGGCGAAAAGGCCGCCATCAATGTCTCCTATGGCCAGCGCAAAGGCGAGAAAGTCTCGGCAAAACTGGTCTGGGCCAAGGTCGACAACATGCCCTCGCCGGCCGCCATTGAAGCCGCGCGCAAGGCCGACGTCGTCATCGCTGTAGTCGGCATCACCAGCCAGCTTGAAGGCGAAGAGATGCCCGTCAGCGAGCCCGGCTTCCTGGGCGGCGACCGCACCAGCCTCGACCTGCCGAAGCCGGAAGAAGACCTCGTCCAGGCAGTCGCCAAGGCCGGCAAGCCGCTGGTCGTCGTCCTCATGAACGGCTCTGCGCTCTCCGTTAACTGGGAGAAGGAGCACGCCAACGCCATCCTCGAAGCGTGGTACTCGGGCGAAGAGGGCGGCGCGGCCATCGCGGCCACGCTCAGCGGCAAGAACAATCCCGCCGGCCGCCTGCCGGTCACGTTCTACACGGGCACCGACCAGTTGCCGCACTTCGAAGACTACTCGATGTCGAACCGCACTTACCGCTACTTCAAGGGCAAGCCGCTTTACCCCTTTGGCTATGGCCTCAGCTACACCACCTTCGCGTACAAGGACTTGAGCCTCCCGGGCGATCTCAAGGCCGGCGAACCACTCGCGGCCGACGTCACCGTCACCAACACCGGCAAGCTGGCCGGCGATGAAGTCGCCCAGCTCTACCTCACCTTCCCGAGCGTCCCCGGCGCTCCCATCCGCGCCCTGCGCGCTTTCAAGCGCGTCCACCTCGAACCAGGCGAGTCGCAGAAGGTGCACTTCGACCTGAAGCCGCGCGACCTGAGCATGGTCTCCGAAGCCGGAGACCCCATGATCTCGGCGGGCGAGTATACGGTCTCGATCGGCGGCGGCCAGCCGGGGACAGATGCGCCGAACGCCACCGCCAAACTGAAGATCAACGGCAGCCTGATCCTGCCGGAGTAACAGATCCGCAAGAACAGTGAAGGCGCCCCGGCCTGGGGCGCCTTCACTGTTTGTGCTGCGGTTCGGGTCCGGCGTTCAGCGGATGAAGTCCTCCGGCCTGACCGCGAGCGAATCCGGCGGAAATGTCGCCGGATCCGCGCCCAGAGTGAGATTCGGCGTATCGCCCATCGTCACTTCCAGCGTTCCCCCGTTCGCAATATCCGCGTGACGAAACCAGACCTGGTTGAGGGCTTTCCCGTTCAGCCGGATGCTCTGGACGTACTTGTTCTCCCGCGACGTGTTCCGCGCCACGATGACGAAGTCCTTCCCGTTCTTGAGATGGATGGTCGCCTTCTCGAAGACCGGACTGCCCACGTCATAGGTCGGAATCCCCGGCGTGACGGGATAGAAGCCCATCATGGAGAAGACCACGAAGGCGCTCATACCGCCTCCATCCTCGTCTCCGGGAATGCCCTGAAGCGTATCAGGGAAGAACGACTCGAGCAGCATGCGGACGCGCTTTTGCGTCTTCCACGGAGCGCCCAGCCGGTTGTAGATATACGGAATCGCGAGGCTCGGCTCATTGCCCATGGAGAACTGGCCGACCATCGACGTCGAGTCGGGAAACTTTGCCTGGAACTCGTATTTTGAGCGATCGAGCGGCTCGCGGAAGAGCTGGTCGAGATTGGCTTCGGCTTGCGCCGTGCCGCCCATCAGCGTGATCAGGCCGCTGAAGTCCTGCGCCACATCCCACGTGTAGGTGTAGCCGTTGTTCTCGTCGTAGTAGTCGCGGCCGCCCATGCCGCCGTCGAACTTGGGATCGAGCGGCTCAATCCATTTGCCGCCGCATCCTTCGGCCACATCATTCCCTTGTCCGCGCGGAAGAGGTTTTTGTAGTTGGCCGCGCGCTTGAGGAAGAGGCTTTCGTCCTCCGGCTTCTTCAGCTCGCGGGCCAGTTGCGCGATCTCCCAATCGTCCAGGCTGTTTTCGAGAGTCACCGGAACGGGCTGGCGCTTTTCAAAGGGATGCACATGCGGGTCGGTCTCTTTTTCGCCGGGGCGAAGAGCCGGCATGTAGCCGTGGGCGTTGTAGAAATCATCGAGCGGGCCCTTGGGGCCAAGGCGCCAGGGAAGCAGCGTGTCCTCAAGCGATCGCTTGCGGATGCCATCGTAGGCAGTCGCGAGATCGAAGTTGCGCACGCCCTTGAACCACGCATCGGCGAACCATGGGGCGGAATGGTTCCCGTTCATGCACGCATACGGGCCCGTAGCCAGCGCGAATGTGGGCATGATGCCCGACTGCTGATACATGCGCACATACGACTGGATCTTGTCCGCCTGTACGTCGGGATTGAGCAGCGTCTGCAGCGGTTCCAGCGCGCGGAACGTGTCCCATAGCCAGTTATCCACGTAAAACGGACGCGGGTCGCGGTGCACCTTGTGATCGAACGCGCTGTAGTATTGGCCGTCCTCGCTGATGTTGATCATGCGCTCGAACGAGCGGTAGAGCGCGGTATAAAACACCTTGCGCTGCGCGTCTGTGCCGCCTTCGACTGCGATGCGTCCCAGCGTCTCGTTCCAGCGCGCCTTCGCTGCTTCCTTCACGGCCTCAAAGCCCCACTGGGGAATCTCGCGCCGCAGATTCTTCTCCGCCTGCTCAACGCTGATGAAGGAAATCCCATAGCGAAATTCAAGCGCGGTTCCATCGCCAGTTGCGATGAGCTTGTCTTTGCCGTTCGCGCTCTCAGTCGTGATCCTGACAGGAGCGTTGAACTCTCCGTAGAAGTATGCGTGCAGGCCATCAACAGTCTCTTCGCCGCTCACCGCGCCGTTCCGCTCTGCAGGCAGGCTGCCGGGCTGACGGTTGGCAAGCACGACCGAGACATGGCCCTCCGGAAAACTGAACCGGAAATAGCCGCAGCGCTCGGTGGGAGTGAACTCGGCTCGAATCAGCGAATCGTCGAAGCGCGTCGAGTAGTAGTACGGCGTGGTCTGCTCCTGGTCGTATGCGGCGGGCCTGCCGTCTCCAGGGATGATGCTGAACAGTTCCGGCTGCCGATGCGAGCTGATGGTCAGAGGAAACGATTCGATGCGGTCGTCCATTGCGTCAGCCCGCATGGGATACACCCTGACCATGCTGTTGGGCAGATAGACAGCCGGCCGCGTCGGGACCAGGAGGACGCCGACATTGCCGATCGTCGGGTCGACATACTCAACCTGCGCCGCGATAGGCCGCGCACTGAATGTGCTGAGCGCCAGGATGAAGGTGGTGATGATGATGGAGAAGGATTTGGGCTTCGCTATGCTTTGGAGAGTCTCCAAGGTGGGCACCGGTCCTATGTAAAGATCCTGACCGAAATCATACCCACCCCGGCAAACTGGTGGCTTGTCACCGACCTGCAGATGCTGCCATCGGGATTGACGTCTTTTCCGCAATCCCCTTCATCTTCAGGTACACCGCATTCGTCCAGCCGAAGCCGATCACGTTCTGCTTGTACCCTGTCGCCACGTGCACCTCGGCGTTGGCCGACACCACGTTGTACTTCTCGCGGATCGTTCCATCCTGGGCAAATCCCTGGTCCACTGTCTGTCCGAACTTCTTCGCAATGCGCGCCGCGTCTTCGTGGAAGCCGCTCGCCTCGAGCCCGTCCACCGCAATCCAGTTCGTGGGCGCCCACCCAAAGGGCTCATCCCACTGCAGGCCGGTATTTGTGTTGCTCATCGACAGGCCGCCCTGGCGCTCGAACAGCCCCAGTTTCGCCACGACCTGCCGCGCCTCTTCCCGCGTCGCGACCCCTGCCCACAGCGGATAGAGCGATGTGATGTAGGCGTACTGGTCCGGCCGCGAATGCGTGAAGTCCCAATCGGCAAACACCCCCTCGCGCGGCCACCACAGGTAGCGGTGAATTGCCGCGTTGCGCTTCTGCGCACGCCGGTTCCACTTCTGCGCGTCCGCAGGCTTGCCCAGCACGTGCGCCAGGTGTTCCATGTCGCGCTCATAGCGATAGAGCAGGCTGTTCAGGCATACGGGCGCAAAGTGATGCGTCTCGCCGCTGAACGGCCCGAAGCGGTTGCTGGGGTCGAATCCTGATTCACGCATCGCGCGGTCGCCGACGTAATAATCCTTCGTCAGCCGATAGCCGCCGGCCCACGCCCGCATGCACACCACGCTGGCCGTTACGTCACAGCTGGTCTGCTTCAGGCGCTCGGCCTCGGCCGCATCGGGATGCTCGCCGCCCTTGACCAGATATGCATCGCCGCCCCCGCGCGGATGCGCCACAACCCACCGGATCACGTCTGAGTAGTAGGCGTTGTCGTCGGCCATCTCCGGCACCGGCCCCTTGCCATAGTCGAAGTACCGCGCCAGCCCTGTTGTACCCGCCAGGTGCTCGGGGCGGATCCAGGTCGCGTAGTCTTTATCCGCCAGCGCATACGCATGTTCAAGCCATTGACGCGCCTCTGTCCTGCCTGCCGGCGTCCGCTCGAAGCTCGCCGGATTTTCATACACAGCACGGATCATCGACGTGAGGAACGGCGGCTGCGACCGAGTCAGATAATACGTGCGATTCGCATTCAGCACCCCGCCGTAGTTCTCAATTTCGAACAGGAAGTTATCCACCATCCCCCTGGCCAGCGCCTCGCGATGGTCGGCTTCGAGGCCCAGCAGGATGAAGTAACTGTCCCACCCGTACATCTCGTTGAAGCGCCCGCCCGGCACCACGTACGGCTGTGGCAGATAGAGCAGGCCCTCATCGGGCAGCACCTTGGGGTCGAGGTCTCCCAACTTCTCGATCGGCTTGGGGAGCGAGACAAGGCGCACATGGCACTTGTCAGTTAGCTCCTTCACCGCGGCAGGAGCTTTCATACCCGCCGGCAGATACAGGATCGGATTGGTTGTGACTTTGATGTCGACCAACGAATGGCAGTCGGTCATAGAGCGTGTCAGCGTGTCCCACGCGCCCTGGATATAGTGCAGCGTGGCCTCGGGATTCGGCCCCTGCCCTGCCTCCTGCGCGCCTGAGATGTGGATTGCGGCTACTGCAAATACAAACAAGCGAAACAATTTCATGTGTTACTCCGCCGGGTTCCCGGTCGATGCACCGGAGTGTAACGCACGCGCACCGTCTCCCGCTCCATCTTTCTTCGTAGCTATGGGAACAGTTTCATCGTCCACGGTGTCTACAGAAGCACAGTGGTACCGATGGGGATGTGCGGATTCCGAGGTTCCTCGTCGACAGCTCCACGTCGGCGAGGCGGTTAGTCTCCACTTCTCGCGCCGCAACGGGCGCGCGAAGCGGCTCGCCGGCTCGCGCCCCGGAATCTGCCTCCCGCGGCGCGGCTGAACGGATAGGAGGCAGTCCATGTTTGAAGACTCCACCTTTGAATCGGCAAACCGGATTCGCACGCGCAGCCGCGGCTGGGGTCTGGCCGCGTTCACCTTCAACTCCGCGATTCTCGCGGCGCTGATCGCCATTCCGCTGATCTACCCTGAGGCGCTGCCGAAGCAGATGATGAATCTGCTGCTCGTCGCGCCGCCGCCACCGCCGGCTGCGCCGAGACCTGTCCCGCAGCAGCCCAGAGCGGAGGCCTTTCATGGCCGATCGGAGTTCGTCGATCTGCGCCTCACCGCACCCAGGCTCATCCCGTCAATCACGAACCCAAACATCGCCGAGCGCCCGTCCGGCAACGGAGACATCGTCGGCCTCGATTCCGGCAACGGCATTCCGGGCGGCGATCCTTTCGCGCACGGCTCATCCAAACCGCCGGTCGTTGTCCGTGAAGAACCTCGCGGCCCCACTGTGATCTCCAAGGGCGTGGCCGAAGGCATGGTGATCCAGCGCATCGTGCCTCACTATCCGCCCATCGCGCGGGCCTCTCGCACGCAGGGTACGGTGGTCCTGCAGGCCGTCATCTCGAAGACCGGCACCATCGAAAACCTCCGCGTGATCAGCGGTTCACCCTTGCTGCAGCAGGCCGCCATCGATGCCGTAAGCCAGTGGCGCTATCGCCCGTACCTGCTTAACGGCCAACCCGTCGATGTCGAGACCACCGTCAACGTCGTCTTCGGCCTCAGCCAGTAACCGCGGCGTTGGCGCCGCGGCGGGAGCGAGACCGCGCGCGCCGCCTTCGCCGATCCGCAAACCTGTGGATCGGCGAAGTTCACTTTTCTCACCTGTTGACCGTTCCGATGTTTCGCTGCTCGTCGATAATCGCCTTTGTGAGCAGAAGCGCCCGCCTCATCCTCATCTGCGGCCTGCCGGGGTCCGGCAAGACCACGCTCGCCAAGCGACTCGAAAGCAGTCTTAGTGCAATTCGTCTAAGCGCCGACGACTGGATGGATGTGCTCGCCGCGAATCTCTGGAACGAAGAGGCACGGGCCCGGGTCGAGGCGCTGCAATGGGTTTTCGGACAGCGCCTGCTCTCGCTCGGCAACGTCGTCATCATCGAATGGGGAACGTGGTCCCGCAGCGAGCGCGACGTTCTGCGCACGCAGGCACGAATCCTCGGCGCGACCGTCGAGTTGCACCATACAACCGCCCCGCGCGACATTCTGTTGGAACGTATCCAGCGCCGCGCTCTCGAAGATCCTCCCATCACGCGCGAGCAACTCTCGCAATGGGTCCAGGCCTTCGAGGTCCCGACTGCCGAAGAAATGGCGCTGTACGAAAAACCTCTGTCTGCAAACGCGCCCGGGAACCCTTGATCTAGAAACCGGCTCCATTCGATCCCGCTCCAAGCTGGCATTCTTGAAGTCCCATCGGTGACAATCACTCTTGCCATGAGAAAGCCGACTCGCCGTGATGTTCTTCGCACCGTTCCTGCTGCCGCACTCGCGGCTGTTGCCCCCGGAGGTTTTGCTGTGACTCCTCGCCAACGCGTCTTTATCGGCTCCAACACGCCCGACGGCATTCTCGCCTTCGACTGGGATCCGGGTACGGCCGAATTGAAGCAGGTGGAAGTCGCCGCCAAACTGGCCAACGTCGACTGGATCGTCTACTCGCGCGACCGCAAGCACATCTTCGCGGCATCCGAGGTCGACAGCTTCAACGGCAAGCCCACCGGCGCAGTGGCCAGCTACAGCGTGGAAAACGGCCAGCTCACCCAGCTCTCCGCGCAGAACTCCGCAGCCAAGGGGACCTGCTACGCCGGCCTCGACCACAGCGGCCGCGTGCTGCTTTCCGCCGACTACGGCGGCGGCGCGGCGGCGAGCTTCAAAATCACCGCCGGCAAACTCAGTCCCGCAGTCTGGACCGATCACTACACTGGCAGCGGCCCCGTCACCGATCGCCAGGAAGCCGCGCACGCGCACTTTGCCTCGTTCTCGCCCGACAACCGTTTCGCCTACATCAACGACCTTGGCAGCGACTGCATTCACATTTACAAGCTCGACGCCGAAGCTGCGGAGCTGACCGCCGCCGGCAAATGGCAGGCAAAGCCCGGCTCCGGCCCGCGCACGCTGCACTTCCATCCCAATGGCACCACCGCCTACTGCATGGACGAGCTCGCCTCAGCCGTCGATGTTCTTGCCTGGAACAAGGCCGACGGAAGCCTCCGAACTCTTACGCGTTTTGAGCTGAACCCCGATCGCACCAAGCCGACTTCGACGGGCTGCGATACCGTCATTACGCGGGACGGCCGATTCGTCTACTTCGCCAACCGCGGCGACGATTTCATCTGCGCTTGCAATGCAGACCCGAAGACAGGCGCCCTCACCGCCATCGGCAAGACCCCCAGCGGCGGCAAGACACCGCGCAACTTCGTCCTCGACCCCACCGAGCGGTGGATGCTCGTCGCCAATCAGAACTCCAGCACCATCGCGATCTTCGCGCGCAATCCCAAAACCGGCGCGCTGGCCGGCGACGGCAAGACGTATGACTGCGCGTCTCCCATGTGCATTCTGTTTCCGTGATCTCAAGTGAGGCCGCGGGGGGCGGTGCGCACGGCGCGGCCGGGCTTTCGGCTGCCAGGGTCTGATTGAAGGGGCAGGCTCGGAGTTGCCCACCTGCGCTACCCCGGGGGCTCTTTTGCAGCTGAATCGTTCTCGTTCGCTGATTCAGCCCGTCGATTTCGCGGGAATCTCTCATCACTTTGGTAATCTGATGAAACGAGCGGGGCAATCTCAAGATGCCTTGCTGCGTGGACTGAGTATAGCCAAGGGGCAGCCCGCAGAGAAACTCAGCGGCCTTCATGCATTAAGGGCGGCCTGGTTGCCGCGAATATGGTACGCCCGATGCCAGATGAGCCTGGAATCCTCGGGAAAGGCCGCAGCACGCGCAGGTTTGTCACGGCGTTCTTCGGACGTAAACCTTTGATTGCCTTGACATCGGACGGGCTGCAGTTCAGGCTAGATTCACGTACCTAGCTGTTGTTGCAGTAAATAAATTGAGCGCTGAGGCATGTTCGTGAAGATTTATCGTCAATATGCGGTTGTCTTACTCCTGTGCCCTGCATCGTTGAGCCTTATGGCGCAGTCCATTCGGTCGAGTTGGTCACCAGCGAGCTCGGGCGGGGACGCAGCCCCGGCTATGACCTCGGCGGCCCAGGGGTCATCCTATATCCCGCTCGATCACTGGATCTACAACGTATTGGATCGGCTGCATGGAATGGGCTACATCGATACGGCCTATCTCGGCATCAAGCCATGGACGCGGCTGAGCGTCGCGCACATGCTCGAAAACAGCGCAGACGAGATCCAGAGCAGTTCCGATGACGAGGCGCGCGAGCTATTTCTGGCTGCGCGCAAGGAAGTCCAGCCGGATATCGACAATCCCACGACCTTTCGGCATCCCGATGGCCAATTGGAAAGCGTCTACGCGGAAGCACGAGGCATCTCGGGAACCGCTCTTCGCGACAGCTTTCATTTTGGCCAGACGATCGTGAATGATTACGGACGTCCCTACCAGGAGGGGTTCAACTTCTATGGGGGCCTGAGTGCGAGAGCCGACGCCGGCCGATTTTCGCTGTACTTCCGGGGCGAGTATCAGCACTCCCCCGGAGCGGCTGGGTATTCCGACCAACTGGCGGACTATCTTTCAAAGACGACGGACACGATCGATCCCGCGACCAATCCGGAGCAAGATACGCTTCCAAGGGGTCCCCTCCCGGCCGAGAACAATGCCCGTCTGCTGAATGGGTACGTCTCCTATGAGGTGCTCAACCACGAGGTGTCGTTCGGCAAGAAGGACCATTGGCTGGCGCCTGATCGTGGCGGGGCAATGCTTTGGAGCAACAATGCGCAGGGCATGTACGACTTCGAGATTGACCGGGTTGAACCGCTTCGCATTCCATTGCTGTCGAAGCTTACCGGGCCATTCCGCTATCAGTTCTATGTGGGAAGCCTGAAGGGACACACCAGCCCGAATTCACCGTGGGCGCACGTGGAGAAAATCAGCTTCAAACCGATGAGCAATCTCGAGTTCGGCTTTTCCAGGATGGTGATCTGGGGCGGGGAAGGCCATGTGCCTATCACGTTGCATTCGTTCCTGAAGAGCTTCTTCAGCGTCTCAAATGTCACAGTCAAAGAGAAGTTCTCACGAGACGACCCCGGCGCGCGCTTCGCGGCTTTCGACTTCAACTGGCGACTGCCTTATCTCAGCCGCTGGCTCACGCTGTATACCGATTCATTTGTCCACGATGACGTGAGTCCCGTAGATGCTCCGCGGCGTGCTGCCTATCACCCGGGCATCTACCTGTCACGATTCCCGGGACTTCAGAAACTGGATTTCCGCGCCGAGGGCGCAACCACGGATTCTGATGCGGTGGGATCGCGCCAGAAAAACGGCCGCTTTTTCTACTGGGAGGTGATTCAAAAACAGGGGCCGACGAACGAAGGTTCGCTTTTGGGTGATTGGATCGGGCGCACCGGCAAAGGCGGCCAGGCCTGGCTGACGTGGCACCTTTCTCCCAAAGAAGAAGTTGGCGTGTCATACCGGCGCGCCAAAGCTTCGCAGCAGTTTCTTGCCGGGGGCACGACACAGAACGAATACACGTTCTCCGCCCGGAAGTGGTTCGCGAAACAGTACGAGATCCAGGGAAATGTGCAGTATGAGTCCTGGAAGGTGCCACTCTACAAGAGCGGTGCACAGAGCGATACAACCGTGGCAGTGCGATTCACCTGGTATCCGCCCCGCAGGGACGATAAATAAGGTAGAGGGCGGCAAACTGGGAAAAGAGGCAATCATGGACAAATCGATTTCGTGCGTTGCCGTCGCTCTCTGCTGCCTGGCAGTTTCCTCGGCCGGAGCGCAGCCGGACTCGTCCTCGCAGGCGGCCAAGGCAGTGCCTGCGGCGATGGAAGTACAGGTTCTCTCAGCAAGCCAAATGGCTAAAACGGATACGGAGCTGCTGGCCTCGCGGCAGAACGAACTGATTTCGGCTGCCGAACTGAATGGCTATGACCTCGTCTCAGGCACCTGGATACGGAATCAGGTGGTGTGTCCGGATGCCCCGAGGCACATGATCATGCACTACCTGAAGCTGAGCCAGAATGGGGCGGTTTCACTGTTCACGGCGGTAGTACAGCGCGAACAGTCAGGGCCGCTGCACTCCCAGGTTCGGATCATCCCAATGCTGTATCACGGTGCGCCGGCCACACATGTTTTTGGCTCTTCTCCTTCGCAGCGCGAACTCATAAACCAGGTCATACCGATGAAAGAGATTGCGTCTGCTTCGGCATCCGCCGCTCCGGAGTGGAAGAGTCTGGCGTTCTGTTACGCTGCTCTGGCGGGGGCTGAGCCAACTTCCCCTAATGTCACCGCCCCCGAAGCGATAACGCCGATCATGTCTGAGTCATCCGAGGGAAAAGTGCAGAGGATGTCGTTCAGCGTAGTAGGCCCCGATCATCTGCTTCAGGACTGGAAGATCGAATTCGATCGACAACTCCAGGTGAAGTCGATCGTCTTGACGACCAGGCCCGTAACCGCTCCGCAAGAGGTACCATTGGCAACGACGAAGTCGAGTCCGGTTCCTCCCGAGAAGTGATGATTCGGGAATCACGAGGACTACGGAGAGATCGCCGATCTAATCCGCATTGAGATAAGCGCTGTGCGAATTGCGATGTAGTAAGAACAATCTGCGCCCTTGTTGACGAGTTGCGCCCGGATCGGCCCAGAGAATCCGCGAGCAGTCTGATCTCTTTCGTGACAGACCGACCGGGTCATGATCGCCGCTACGCAATCGATGCATCGAAGATGGCTCGCGAACTCGGCTGGCAGCCGTCTGTGAGATTCGAGGACGGGTTGAGGCGAACTATCGAGTGGTACCTGGCCCATTCCGAATGGGTCGCGCACGTGCGTTCGGGATCTTATCGCGACTGGATCCGGCAGAATTACGACGAACGGGGCGGACTATGAGCCGTGCGTGACTTCAATGGCTCAGATCGCTGCTTGCCGCTGCCGGGCAACTCCGTCGCCTTCCGAAAGAGACTGTGGGTTACGGGAAGCTGGGGTATGTGAAATCATCTAGGTTGCGGACAAATTTCTCAATCGATAACTCATTGTGGTCGCCGAGCAGAAGCAACAATACCCCTTCATTGATATGAAAACAGCGCGACATCTTCTCCACCATATCCTCGAAAGCCGCATCGCTATCCTCGATGGGGCCATGGGCACGACGATTCGCGCCTATGGGATGACCGAAGCCCACATCCGCGGCGAGCGCTTCAAAAGCGCCACCAAAGACCTGCTCAACAACGGCGACCTGTTCTCGCTTACGCAGCCGCAGATGATCGGCGACATTCACCGCCGCTTTCTCGAAGCCGGCGCGGACATCATCGAGACCAACACTTTCGGCGCCACCTCGATCTCGCAGAGCGAGTTCTTCGTCGACGACCCACGCGAGTTCGGCGGGCGCAAGGACCCCGCTTTCTATCAGGACATCGTCGAGAGCCCGTCCCTGAACGACCTTGCATGGGAGATCAACGAGCAGTCCGCGCGCCAGTGCCGCGAATGGGCTGATCGTTTCGGCAATGAAACCTCGCGCCCGCGCTTCGTCGCGGGAGCGATCGGCCCGCTGACCGTATCGCTCTCGAATTCGCCCGACGCCGATGATCCGGGCTTCCGCGTGGTCACCTTCGACCAGGTGAAGTCCGCCTACGCACACCAGGTTCGTGCGCTCATCGCCGGCGGAGTTGACCTCCTCCTGGTGGAGACCATCTTTGACTCGCTCAACGCCAAGGCTGCGCTGGTCGCCATTCGCGAGGTCTTCGACCAGGACCAGAAAGAACTGCCCGTCATGATATCGGCAGCCGTCGGTCGCGGCGGCGAAACCATGATCTCCGCGCAGACCGTCGAAGCCTTCTGGAACGCCGTCGAACACGTGCATCCACTTTCCGTCGGGCTCAACTGCTCGCTCGGCCCCGACCTGATGTACCCGTTCCTCGAAGAGCTATCAAGCAAATCGACGGCCGCGATCTCGTGCTATCCGAACGCCGGCCTTCCCAATCCGCTTTCGCCCACAGGATTCGATCTCGGGCCTGAGGACATGGGCCGCTATCTGGCCAATTTCGCGCGCGGCGGGCTCATCAACATCGCCGGCGGCTGCTGCGGCAACACTCCCGAACACATTGCCGCGATCGCCAAAGCTCTCGAAGGCAAACACCCGCGCGAATTGCAGGAAGAGTCCTCCGAACCGCGCACCATCGTCGACCTGAAGGCCACCACGTCCATGGACTTCCGTCCGCTGCGCCTTTCGGGTTCGCAACCCTTCACGCAGCAGCAGGGTGTCTTCATGATGATTGGCGAGCGCACCAACGTGGCCGGCTCGCCCAAATTCGCCAAGCTCATCAAGGAAGGCAAATTCGAAGAGGCCACATCCGTCGCGCGACAGCAGGTAGAGAACGGCGCCAACGTTCTTGATGTCTGCATGGACGAAGGCATGATCGACGGCGTCGCCGCCATGTCGCGCTTCCTTCATCTACTGGCCAGCGAGCCTGAGGTCGCCAACGTGCCATTCATGGTCGACTCCTCCAACTGGAGCGTGATCGAAGCCGGCCTCAAGTGCATCCAGGGCAAGAGCATCGTCAACTCCATCTCGCTCAAGGAAGGCGAAGACAAGTTCCGCGAACACGCCGCCACCGTACGCAAGTACGGCGCAGCCGCGGTCGTCATGGCGTTCGACGAGCAGGGACAGGCTGCGACTTACGAAGACAAGACCCGCATCTGCGAGCGCGCCTATCGCATCCTCGTCGATGAAGTTGGCTTTCCGCCCGAAGACATCATCTTCGACCCCAACATCCTCACTGTCGCCACAGGCATGGAGGAGCACAACAACTATGCGGTCGATTTCATTAACGCCACGCGCTGGATCAAGCAGAACCTGCCCCACGCGAAGGTCAGCGGCGGTGTCTCCAACATCTCTTTCAGCTTCCGCGGCAACAACAAGGTACGCGAGGCAATGCACTCCGCCTTCCTCTATCACGCCATCGCGGCCGGCCTCGACATGGGCATCGTCAACGCCGGCATGCTCGAGGTCTATGAAGACATCGAGCCAGAGCTGAAAGATCTCGTCGAGGACGTCCTGTTGAATCGACGCCCCGACGCCACCGAGCGCCTGCTGCAATATGGCGAGACCCTGAAGTCCGCGAAGGACGGGCCTGCCCAGGACGAAAAGAAGACCGAAGAATGGCGCAACGCTCCGGTCGAAGATCGGCTCTCGCACGCGCTGGTGCGCGGCATCGACACCCACATCGAAATCGACACGGAAGAGGCGCGTGCCAAACTCGGCCGGCCGCTCGCTGTGATCGAAGGCCCTCTGATGGACGGCATGGGTGTCGTCGGCGATCTCTTCGGCGCGGGCAAGATGTTCCTGCCGCAGGTCGTCAAATCCGCACGCGTGATGAAGAAGGCCGTTGCCTATCTCACCCCTTTCATGGAAGCCGAAAAAGCCGCGCTTGTGGCGGCGGGTCACGAAGTTCGAGCCCAGGGCAAGATCGTCCTCGCCACCGTGAAAGGCGACGTCCACGACATCGGCAAGAACATCGTGGGCGTTGTCCTCGCCTGCAACAATTACGAAGTCATCGACCTTGGTGTGATGGTTCCTGCCGAGCGCATCCTCGAACGCGCACGGCAGGAGAAAGCCGACATCATCGGTCTCAGCGGGCTCATCACGCCCTCGCTCGATGAGATGGTGCACGTGGCCCGCGAGATGGAGCGACAGGAGTTCAAGCAGCCTCTCCTTATCGGAGGAGCGACCACCAGCCGCGCGCACACCGCCATCAAGATCGCGCCTCACTACAGCCAGCCGGTGATTCATGTGATCGACGCCAGCCGCGCTGTTCCTGTGGCCACCAGTCTTCTCAGTGATGAGAACCGGTCTGACTTCATCGCTGCACACACCGCCGAATACGAAACCGTCCGTAAACAGTATGCCGCGCCCCGCAAGAAGACCACTCCCATTGATGTCGCGCGCGGCCGCCGTACTCCCATCGAGTGGCGCGCTGAAGACGTCCCCGAACCCTCATTCACGGGTGTGCGCGTGCTTGACAAATTCCCGCTGGCCACGCTGCGCAGATATATCGACTGGACACCCTTCTTCCACACGTGGGAGCTGAAAGGCGTCTACCCGCGCATTCTCGATGATTCGAAATACGGCGTGCAGGCGCGCCAGATATTTGAAGAAGCCAACACCCTCCTCGATCGCATCGTTGCGGAAGACTTGCTCACGGCACGCGCGGTCTACGGATTCTTCCCAGCCAACGCCATCGGCGATGACGTTGAGCTCTACACCGACAGCTCGCGCAAATCAGTCCTCACGCAGTTCCATTTTCTGCGCCAGCAGTCCGATCGTGAAGGCAACGAGCCCTGCCGCTCGCTCGCCGACTTCGTCGCACCCAAAGAGACCGGGCTGCAAGATCACATTGGCGCCTTCGCCGTGACCACCGGCATCGGCCTCGATGAGCTGCGCGACAGCTTCCGCGCGAAGCATGACGACTACAACGCCATCATGGCTGAGGCACTTGCTGATCGTCTCGCTGAAGCCTTCGCCGAGTGCCTGCACAAATGCGTGCGCGACGAGTGGGGTTACGGCCGGGACGAGAACTTCACGCCCGAAGAGCTGATTCACGAAAAGTACCGCGGCATCCGTCCCGCTCCCGGCTACCCCGCCTGCCCCGACCATACGGAGAAAGCTACGATCTGGCAGGTGCTCGACGCGCAGGTCAACACCGGCATCAAGCTGACCGAGTCATTTGCCATGTGGCCGGGCTCAAGCGTCAGCGGCCTCTACTTCGCGCATCCGCAATCGCGCTACTTCAGCATCGGCAAGATCGATCGCGATCAGGTCGAGGACTACCACCTGCGCAAAGGCATAAGCGTCGCCGAAGTCGAACGCTGGCTGGGTCCTTGGCTCAACTACGATCCCACATAATAGGGGTCCCCGCCCGCGCATGGCGCGCGCTAGAATCGAACTTTGGAATCGCAAAAAACAGGAGATATGAATGGCCATTACCGTGGTCGGCAGTGTTGCCTTCGACTCAATTGAAACCCCCGCCGGCCGCCGCGAGCGCTGCCTCGGGGGCGCGGCAACTTACTTTTCGCTCTCCGCCAGCTTCTTCACTGACGTCCGCGTCATCGCGGTCGTCGGCGACGACTTCGGCACCAAGCAGCAGGCCGCCTTTGACGCCCGCAACATCGACACCCGCGGCATCGAGCACGCCCCCGGCAAAAGCTTCTTCTGGGAAGGCTCTTACCTCGACAGCCTCAACGAAGCTAAAACCCACAACACTGAACTGAATGTCTTCGGCGCCTTCCAGCCCAAGATCCCCGACGCCTATCGCGACTCCGAGTTCCTCTTCCTCGCCAACATCGATCCCATCCTGCAACGCCGTGTGCGAGAAGCCATGCCCGATGTGAAACTCGTCGCCGGCGACACCATGAATTACTGGATCAAGGATCACAAGCCGGCCCTGCTTGAAGTTCTTCGCGGCCTCGACATCCTGCTCATCAACGACACCGAAACCAAAATGCTCGCCGACAACAGCAACCTCGTCAAAGCCGCGCGCGCCGTCCTTGACATGGGACCGCGCATGCTCGTGGTCAAACACGGGGAATATGGCGCGACCGCTTTCTATGGACAGGATGGCATCGGTGCGAAGACGTTTCGTGCGCCTGCTCTCCCCCTCGAAGAAGTCGTCGACCCCACCGGTGCGGGCGACAGCTTCGCCGGCGGATTCTTCGGCTATCTCGCCTCGCAGCCGGAGTTGACGCCCGGCGCCTTCCGCCGCGCCATGTTCTACGGCAGCGTGATGGGTTCGTTTGCAGTCGAGGAGTTCGGCACGTCGCGTATGCAGAAGCTCACGCGCGAAGAAATCGACGCGCGGTTCCAGCAGTTCCGCGAACTGACGCACCTTGACCTTTGAGGCGACAGCCGTCAAATCATTCTGTCACCACTCTCGTCGAATACAGCGTCGGGATGGTTCTTGCAACCGAAGAGGCGAAAGTCTGAGACGTTCTTTAGCCGAAATTGTTGACCTGTTTGTCCGCGCGGTGTTTTCAGGCGGAAGAGGTCGGCGCCGCGGACGTGATCGAGATAGAAGGCGGGGCGCGAATCGGGCTGCAGAACCGCGATCTCCACATTGCTCAGCTCCACATTGCCTGCGTGCCGAACAAATATGCCGCTGGCAGGCAGTGGGCCGAACATAGACGGTTCGGGATATGCCTCGGCCTTTTCGTCAGGCTGAATCGCTTTCCACTCTGCCGGCCCGCCGCCCACCTGTTCTAGATAGACATCGCTGATCTTGATGTCCTCGATATCGTGCCCCACTATACCCGCGATCGATGATGGCAACTGCAGGGCGCTGGAGCTGACGATATTGCGGATTAATATCCGCTTCATCGAACCCACTTGAGTGCTTGCGGCGGGACCGCGAAGCCGCGTACCCAGACGTAGAAAAATGGGCGCCAACACATTGCGCATCGTGAGATTGGTGATGGCGATGTCTTCGACTATCGCTCCATCCGCCGACTCGATGGCAAGACCGCGACAACTGTCAAAGATACAGTTGGAAATGACGATATTCTTGAAACCACCATTGGATTCCGTTCCGCACTTGATTCGGCCTGTCCCCCATTGCTCGGGTTTCATGTTCATCCGCTTCCATGTTCCGTCAAGTACGCTGCCTAACTCGTACGCACCGGTAACATAGCAGTTCGAGACAGTCACATCTCGCGTGTCCCGTGGATACCCAAGGCCGTAGGAGCTCTTCAGGCAGATCGCGTCGTCCCATGGCGAGTTCACTGTGCAGTTAGAGACACGGACGTTACGACAACAATCGATGTCCATCCCGTCGCGATTGGTGTCGATCTTCACATTGTCGATGGTGAGGTTATCGACACCGGTCGCAAGAATTCCGAACCATCCGCCCTGCAGAATCGAAAAGTCGCTCAGGATGATGTTATGGCAGTTCTTAAGCGCAATGGCCTTGTTACCGACGCCCTTGGCTGTCGTGTCTGGGAGCGATCGCTCGTCGTGGCCTCGGCTCAGCCCCTTTCCCCAAACAAGGCCCGGCCCCGTGATGCCAACATTAGCGAGGTTCTCGCCCCAAATGAGACTGTTATGCCAGTGGTTGTGGCCGTAGTCCTGATAGGGTTCGGCTCCCCCATTCGATTCGGCCGGATCATAACCGCCGGCATCCATACCGTGGAGGGGAGTCGGGGCAGCGAGAATTGTCGCGCCTGAGTCGAGGAAGAGTGTCACATTACTCTTCAGGCGAATCGAGTAGCTGGCATAAACACCGCAGGGAAAGATCACTGTCCCACCGCCGGACTTTGCGGCAGCATCAATGGCGGCATTGATCGCCGCCGAGTCAATCGATCTCCCGTCTCCCACGGCGCCAAAACGCCTCACGTCATAGGGAGTGCTCGAACTCGACGATGTGTTTACTGGACTGCGCTGCCCGGAACATCCGACGCCATTCGCCAGCGTTGCTCCTCCGAGAACTCCGAGTCCGGCGGCATTCAAAAAAGCTCTCCGGGAATTCTGCATTTTGATCTCTGGCTCCTTGCCCGTTCATGCTTGAAAAAGTCTGTCCTACGATTCGAGAGTCTTGCCACGCGATCCATTGACGGCATGGGGAAGGCCCCTCCGGCGATTGGAACACCGATCGAGAACTGCTCATGCGATCGCGAACCGTCAGGGCCTGGCATCCAGAAGCTTATGAATGACATCGGCAGCTTGTCTGCCTTGAAGAGCGGAGCCCCGGTCATTGAAGTGAACGTCGTCCTGATAGGTATCGCTATGTTGCATCATCAGATCGTGCTGGTCATCGAGTCGTATATGGAGCTTTCGGATGGTGGAGAATGCAATGGCGTTGCGCGCATCCACCCGGCTGTTTGTCGCGCCGCCCGTGCTATCCGCCTTCACGGGGGTGGTGGATGCCCAGACGAGTGATGCCCCGGGAGAAAGCCCGCGAACCGTACGGACAAACGCGAGAAATGCCTTATGATACGACTCCTCCGAGTATTCCCACCCATGCATTCCATTATTGAAGTGGATGACTGCGAAAGGGACTCCTTCCATCCTGCAAAACTCCCTGAGTTGAACCTTCAAGCGCGGGTCGCCCACCGATGTGGACGCGGCGAAGAGATAGACATTGGCTACTCCGTCCAATTGTCGCTGGACTTCGGGATAATAGTTGCGTGAGATTGAATCTCCGATAAGAAGGACGTTCGGAAGTGCTTCGTTGGGCTTCGGCGGCCGGACCTCCCAAGTCCATTCGATGTCCTCGGAGGGATGAGCCGAGCGATGAGCTGGTTGTGCATTCGGAGCCGGAATAATCGTCAAGACTAAAAACACAAGCCAGAATCCCAACGCCGGAATTGCGAGATGCCGGCCCCCTGTTTCGTCACCATTGGATTGCGCTTTGCAGTCGGTCATTGTCGGCATCTTGTCAGGGTAATACCGATCACCCCGACGAAGCTCGCATTCTAGCGAACGGTCCGGCCCGCCGATGATCGACTCGGTCCGCAATCCTGCTGGGCTGGCGCGGCGGATACCCCACAGAAGACAGAATCCACGAAAATTCGGCCGAAAGACGAGCAGGCTGCGCTGACTATTCCGTTTGTACCGGCCGAGTCCAGGCGCCGCCGCTCCTTGAAGGTCACAAGCGCCTGCGATCGGCCTTCAATGATATACTGGAGTGTCACCTTGAGGCCTTGAATGGAGCGAGCGAGCCTACGCGCATCGTTCCGGAATGGGAGCCAGGGGGACCGTGGGGATTCTTTTTAAGCTACTTTTACGCGGCGCGTTTGTACATGCTGGAATTTCCGGCCTGCTGCTGATCACTTTCTGCACTATTGCGGATCAAGTTGTGGCGGCCCAAGCGCAGCCAGTTGTGCTGGCGGGCCCGGAAACCCAGCCCGTCGGATTGCCGCTTGGTCAACCCTCCGTCATCCCCATTTCTGTTGAGCCGATCCATGCGTCATCTTCGGCTCCCTCACCAACAAACGGTATCTATTATGAGGTGCACACCGGGCTAACAGCGTTGGGCTCGCTGGTCGCATCCGGCTACAACCTTCCACTTTCGAACGGCGTTGCGAACGTGCCTATTCCCGGCACACTTGAGAATGGCCCGTACACTGTCCTGGTAAGTTATAACGGCGATGCTAACTATCAGGCATCATCCAACCCCCTTCTATTAAGCGTCCAGATAGGCCGCTCTACCCCGACTGTGTCGCTGAACATCAATAGCCCGATTTCTTATGGAACGCCCCTCTCCGCAGCGTTTTCATCCCCTCCCACTGCAATCTCAGGCACCACGAATAGCTACTCGATAACCAAAGTGCCCACCCACTATTCGTGGCAGAGCCTCGTCGTCTCACCCAGCTCTGCGCTGCTGCGGCTGGAGGGCTGTCCCACGAAGGACTTTAATCACGGGACCGGAACTCGCGTACCTACGTGGTCGTGCATAACGGCGCAGTCGCTTCCAAGGCGGTATCGAATTGCAACTATCGTCAATTCCGAATTTGTGGACTTCATCCTCTATGAAGACGGTCAGCGTTTTCGCGTTTGGGTAGATGGAGTAGCTTCCGGCTATTTCACAGCACAGCCCAACATAAATGGCGTCTACGACGAATACCGGTTGGCATTTACCGACAGGAAACCACATCGAATCGAACTTGAGACGAGTTGCAGCTTTGGAGGATTCCTTGCGCCAGACGGACCGTCGGATCTGCAAGCGCCCGACTGGCCCCTCGGACCGCCGATCGCCTGGTTCAGCAACAGCATCGGTGAGCCCACGGTAAGCGGAGATTACAACGGCTGGGTGGGAATACTCGATCAAGCCTCAAACCTACTCGGATGGAACAACTATTTCAATTTCTCTGAAGGAGCCACCGATTATATCTCGACGGATGCCGGCTTGCGGGTTAACTACACGGGACACATGAGCGGGTCTGACGGATGCAGCGAGCCATTCAGTGCATATATATTTGCCGGTGGCATTAACGATGCAGGGTATCCCGCAGCGCAGATACAAGCCGCTGCATATAGCGCGTTCTCTGCCGCTCTTGCTTGCTCTCCGACTGCGGTTGTGCTTGTGTTTGGTCCGGTTCCCCACACCACCGGATACACTCCCGCTCTGCAGCAGGTGGACGTAGGGATTAAGGCTGCAGTTGCTCAGATGCAGCAGAACGGTGAGGCCGTTTACTACCTGGCATCACCGGGAGCATTGGGTTGGTATCTTCAGAATCTCGCTGGGTGCACTCAGGCGGCCAGTGATCCTGTTTACTGCACCTTGTCGGGAGATAAGGGGTCACATCCTACGCAATATTGGCACCTGGCGCTGGGGAGTGATATGGCCCCGCTAATTCGGGCGCAGGCGCCCTGGCTGGTCTCCGACAGCATCCAGACTGCGCTGCCCGCTAATCCGATCTCAACTTACAAGCATCGACTTCCCGAGGTTTCGGGAACATGGACCTTCACCGTTGGGAGCGCCACGATCACCGCAGTTGGGGGAAATGCCACCAGCACCCTGCTCAAGGGAGACCTCATCTACAACCTGTCTCAGGCGGGAACCTATACAGTTGCTTCCGTAGTGGGTGACAACACAGTTGTGTTGACTTCACCTATTGCTGGAAGTGCGCTGGCCGGAAAGATCCAGCTCGCGTTTTATCCATTTCCCGTGGTCGGGACAGTAGCCCCGTCGGTGGACACGGTGCCAGGGTCCTTCAACTTCGCGGCTGCCACTCCCGGCAATCGTTCGGCACCAGTTTCCACATCGACGGTGCTAGCAGCTAATGATTACACTTTAACGGTCAGCTTTCCGCCCACCGATGCGGTGAAATACGCGCCCGTAAGCGCCGCCGCCGAACTCCAGGTGGACCCGGTCACACCGTCAATCACGTGGGCCCCACCGGTTCCGATCACCTATGGCGCAGCGCTCGGCCCGGCCCAGCTCAATGCAAGCGCCAACGTGCCCGGCACGTTTACTTACTCACCGGGTACGGGTGCGATATTACCGTCTGGGGAGAATACGCTCAAAGTGACCTTTACGCCCAATGACTGATCAACTATACGGAGGCATCAGCGAGCGCAACCCAGATTGTCATGCAGTCCACGCCGACGCTGACGTGGCCTACCCCGGTCGAAATTGCTTACGGGACTCCCTTGAGTGCTGCGCAATTGAATGCCACCGCTAGCGTGCCCGGCACCTTCACCTATACGCCTGCGCTGGGATCGGTGGTCGCAGTCGGCCGGCAAACGCTCACGGTGACATTCAAACCCACCGATTCGACCAATTACGTAACTACCACAGCGTCGGTATCTCTCCAAGTCGTTCCAACAACATCAACGATTACATGGGAGACTCCGAAAGCTATTGTTTATGGCGCAGCGCTCACCGCCGCGCAACTGAACGCCGCTGCCAATGTCCCGGGGAAGTTCACCTATCTGCCTCAAAGCGGGACCGTCTTGTCCGCAGGCACCCAGAAACTGAACGTGACATTTATCCCGTCTGATACCGCGGTCTATGGTTCGGTCACGGCGCACGTGTATGTTCAAGTCACGCGGCGTGTACCCGCGATTTCATGGGCCAATCCTGCTCCCATCGCTGATGGCACGGCGCTTTCTGCAATCCAGCTGAACGCGGCGGCCGATGTCCCGGGGAAGTTCACCTATTTGCCTCAGGCCGGAAGCGTTCTATCTGCGGGCACTCAGAAGCTCTCAGTTACATTCACCCCAAACGATTCGATCAACTACTGCCCTGTCACACCGCATGTGTATGTGCAGGTTGCGCGGCGGGTTCCAGCCATTTCGTGGACGACTCCCGCATCCATTGTTTACGGTACGGCGCTCTCTGCAATCCAACTGAACGCGGCAGCCGATGTCCCGGGGAGGTTCACCTACTCCCCTCAGGCCGGAACCGTCTTGTCCGCAGGCACTCAGAAGCTCTCAGTTACATTCACGCCAGGCGATTTGATCAACTACTGCCCTGTCACAGCGCATGTGTATGTCAAAGTGATCCCACCAACCCGAGTAGGCCCAGGGGGACAAACGAAGACCGATGAACTGCGCGCTCAAAGCGTCATGCGCAGTCGTTCCTAAGTATTAGTTTGGGGCTGGAACAGGCGCGAGCCAAGGTCTGCTCCATGAAGGACAGGACCCTTGCCCCTGACCATCTCTCCACGGCATACGCACGCGCCACGCGCCGGCAGTTATCCAGCCCGCCCTTCTTGAGTTGATTAATGCCTGCAATCAGCGCAGCCGGATCTTCTGGAGGAACCACCAATCCAGCCCCAGACTCTGTAATGGCGCGAGCGACTTCACTGTACTCGTTTACAGAGGCGACCACTGGACATCCCGCTCCGAGATAGGTCACCGTTTTCGAGGGAAAGACGATGTCAGAAACAGCTTTTCTTTGAGTTACGAGAGCTATGTCGGTGGCGGCCAATAACCCGCGAAAGTCCATCGGATCGAGCAACGGCAGGAAACGAACGTTGGTCAATCGTAACTCCTCCGCTCGAGCCTTGATTGAGTTCCTAGCCGCTCCATCCCCTACGATGAGAAACAGAATGGAGTCGTCGACACGGCTCTTCTCTGCCGCGTGAATGATCACTTCAAGACCCTGCTTGATTCCCATGTTTCCGCTATGACTTACCACGAACTTATCCCCGATATCGAACTGCTTTCGGAATCGATTTCCATCCTCTGCAGAAACGGTCTCGAGAGATTCATCTGCACAAGGTTCAAAGAGCACGACTTTGTCGCGCTCAATTCCCTTGTCGATTATTCTTTCGCGCATTCCGTTGGTAAGGGTACTTACCACAGCGGCATTCCGGTAGGCCATCTTCTCTATCCTATACATAGCCCTCAGAAGCAACGGGGGAAGCATGTTGAGATCTGCTGCCGCATCGGGCTGAAGATCCTCAACATCGAAGATATATGGAATCTTCCACCATCTGCTCAGAAACTGAGCGCTCACGCCAAGACCCAGCGGGGGTGATACCACATATAGAAGATCGGGCCGCCGGCTACCCAATGCGCTCATCAGCGAACCCGCAATGAAGCTGGCTTCATGCACTACGCGCTTCACGGAAGTTACTCTCTCCGGGACGTAGCTGTAAGACCGCAGGATCTTAACTCCGTTGCGCTCCTCGGCGCGGAACAACTTCCCACTATATCCAGTACGGACCTTCCACTCCGGATAGTAGGGGAAGGTCGTACAGACGGTTACATGATGGCCGACGGATGCAAGATATTCAGCGCGAGTTGTAGTGAACGCGCCTATCCCTGTTTCTTCCGGCCAATAGTTGATACTTAAGATCAGAATCCTCATCCTGCCCTCCAGGCCACCTTCCATCGCGCAGGACTTCCGCTCTTAGCAGCGCTAGCCGCCAGCGAAAATCAGACTTGGATGGTGACAGGCCTCTGAACGCGAATTTGGTCATACTTTTCAATGACCTTTTCCGCTATGCTTTCCCACGTATAGGCGCCAGCCGCTTCCTGAGCACGCCTGCCTAAAGTTGTCAGGGTCACTTCGTTCAATTGAAACAGTGAGCCGCAAACTTCTTCAAAATCCGAAAAATCACTCTTCATCTCTCTTGCCGATCCATTGGCGACCAACTCGGGTAGATTGCAATCGCAAGTAATAACCGGAATGCAGCCATAGGCAAGGGCTTCTAGAACCGACATTGGAAGGCCTTCGCTCAATGACGGCAGAAAGAAGAAGCGCGCTCTACGGAGCGCCTCGTCCTTTGCAACTCCATACAGTGAACCAACAAAATGGACGTTCGGTGAATCCTGCACGCATTGCTTCACCTCGTCCTCGTAGGCTGCGTCACCCCAACCTGCAATCGTGAGTTGAATATTCTTAAAGAGGGGCTTCTTCCACACTTCAATTAGCTGAAGCACCTGCTTCTTCGGGTGCAATCGACCCAGAAAGAGCGCGTCTGATTTCTGCTCAATCTCAACTGAAGAGTGTGGAAGCGAGATTCCGTTGGGTACGATAAACGAGCGGTCCGCGGCTCTCGGCTCGAACGCAGCTATCGCATTGCATTCCTGCGGCGTGAGAGCGTGCAAATGGGCCTTCTTGAAGAGGGGATGCTCGAAGAGAAGGCTATGAATAGCTTTGACCTGGGGCCTACGCGCCAAGATCCATCGATCTACCATCCCTCTGGGTGAAACCACAACGGGAATGCCGAGGGACTGCGCGAATCTCCCGTAAATCGACCCTGCGTACCAGATTCCGTGAACGTGAAAGACATCAGGAGATAGGTTCTTGATGAGCCAGAAGGCCGATGTATTTAGGCCGTATCCTGCCGAATCTTGCGTCGGGAAAACATCCACGTCCCCCCATTGAGATTTGTCCTGCTCAAAAAATCCGTCTCTTCCGCCGGCAACGGCAACTGAATGCCCCAGATCCTTCTGGGCTTTCGAAAGTCCAGACACTGACATATATAGGCCGCCGGCCGACCTCGATAGAGATGCTGAATAGTGCAGCACTTTCATTCAATTCTCCTCTCGGTCCCTACCGCGTTACCATGGTTACATCGCTATTTTGGGTGGGCAAAAGCGGAATTGCTTCCTTGGGCGCGGGCATTACGTGTTGTAGAAATGTCTGTACCACTTCACAAATAACGGAACCCCCTCATCGATCGTTGTCTTCGGCTCGAAGCCGAAATCCCGCTGAATTGTGGCTATGTCGGCAAAAGTCTCCACTACGTCGCCCGCCTGCATAGGCTCCATTTGGAGTTCTGCCTTAATCCCCAGTGCGTTTTCGACCACCGAGATGAACCGCATAAGAGATTCCGAACGATGATTACCTATGTTATACAGGCGATATGGCGGGTCCGAGCATCCCACGTTCGAGTCTGCCACGCAAAGAACGCCACTCACAATATCGTCAATGTAGGTGAAATCACGGCGCATGTTGCCGTGATTGAACACCCGGATCGGCTTCCCTTCCAAGATGGCCTTGACGAACAGGAAGGCGGACATATCCGGTCGTCCCCACGGCCCATAGACTGTGAAGAATCTCAGACCTGTCGTTGGAATCTGATATAGGTGGCTGTATGCATGCGACATCAACTCGCAAGCTTTCTTAGTTGCAGCATAGAGTGAGACTGGATTATCGACGCGGTCAATCTCCGAGAACGGGAGTTTCTCGTTAGCACCATAAACAGAAGACGAACTCGCGTAAACAAAGTGCTTCAACTTGGTCAAATGCCTGGCCATCTCGAGCATCACGAGATGGCCATCGATATTCGAGTGCGAGTACGCGTACGGGTTCAGCAGCGAGTAGCGGACGCCTGCCTGTGCGGCGAGATGGATAAAGCGAGAGATGTCTGGATGCTTTTGGGCCACCCCGTTCATCGCATCGCGGTCTGCAATGTCTGCGCGGAAGAAGTGGAAATTGGAATACCGTGTGAGGACGCCTAGGCGAGCCTCCTTCAATGCCGGATCGTAGTAGTCGTTCACGACGTCAATCCCGATCACCTTCTCATCTCGTTCGAGCAGAGTTCGGCAGACATGAAATCCGATAAAGCCTGCGGCGCCGGTAACTAAGTAAGACATAGTCAATCTCCCGTAAAAATGAATTGGCTGCTATCTCTCCAAAGCGGAAGTCTATTCAAGGACCTGCGCATGTCGCGGAAGATTTCCCGGGAAGTGCAGGATCGCTCGCACCCAGCTCCAAAAAGGTTCCTTCAACAAGGACAATGAATATACAACGACGTAAGACCCGTAGAGAATATCGATCAGCAAAAGAGCCGCAGCGGCGCCGCCAAGCCCTAGAATCTTCATCAGCGGAATGGCCGCCCCGAGGGAGAGCGTAGTCACCACAACATATATTGTGGCGGCCTTGCTATGCAGATTCGATGCTAAGAGGAGTGCGGAGCTGCCGTGCCAGAGTGAGTTTGCGACGACAACGCCAAGAAGCATCCAATAAACTGAATGCACCATCGGGACGCGGTTGTGCGTCCAGATCTTCAAAAGCGCATCGCCTGTAAGTGCCAGCAGGAGAGAGATGACGGTTGAAGTCCAAAGAGAAAGCTGGCAGCTGATGCGATGCAACCTTTGCGTTTCCCTCCAATCGCCTGCTCCCCAAGCCATGGAAATCTCCGGCGCCATGCTGTACATGATGATTCGGATCGCTTGAATGACGAGGCGCGTGAGAGTCCGCAAGGTGGCAAAGATAACGACCTCGCCGGGTCCAAGGAATAGTCCCACGGCCAACGTCATTCCCTGAATACTGATCGCATCCCCAATCGGAAACGCCATGTAAGCCAAGGCTGGCATAAGCAATTCTCGCGTTTTGGCGAAGGTCGCGTGCTCAAAACTGAATTTGATCCAGTTGCTAAGCTTTCTGAGTTTCAGCCGCGCATAAATCACTCCAGCAATCCACACAATGACCATCAGAAGAGACACGGTTATCGGAGTGGCTCTTGCAAAAACGGCAATACTAACGAAGATCACCTCTGCCAGCCTCGTGGAGTTTACGCACAGCATGCCGACAGCATAATTACCATCGCACCGAAATCCTGCCTGATTCAGGTTTGATTGGAGCCCGATAAGAACTCGCACACACTGCAGCACAAAGATGATCTTCACCTGAGCCGGCGACATAGAAGAGAGGTGAAGAAGCCCCTTCAGCGGCAGGCAGGCCATCAGGCCCACGAGAGCGGCAACCACAATACCTACAGCAACTGTGAGAGCCCAGGCGCATTGAAATGTCGAGAGCGCTTCATCTCGCTTCTTGCGTGCGACATCCATCGTCATGGTATTCGCGGCGACGGACGCAAATCCGAAATCAGTCAGCGTAAGATAAGCAGGAACGGCACTGACGATGAGCCAATCGCCGTAGAGGTTTGTCCCCCACGAGCGAAGATAGAGAGGGACTGTGATTACCTGAAAGAGGCTGGTAACCACTGGTCCCAACGCCGACGCGGCGAAGCTCCTCATCAATCTGGATCTTAAGGTCATTGAATTTGTCAATCTCGGAAGACAGGTTGTTACCTATCGCCCAACTTGGTTGGAGGCAGATAATCAGTTCCCTTAAAGCGAACCGGCCGAAACGTCGGAACCACTTTTCCTGGCAGGGCCCCTCCGTCGGCACGGCTCTTAACCCTTTTGCTACGCTTTGCCTTAAGCAGGGTAAACAAGCGCATTGCTAGTCCGATCGCAAGTGAGTAATAGAGCAATCTCGTGACATTGCGGAGAGGGTATTGCAGGGTTTCAAGAGCAAAAACGAATACCAGCCCCAGCTGTCCTACACGCAAAATCGTGGGTCCGCTTTCAAAGCGCAAATTTGCCTCGAGTGAGGCAAAGAATATACCTACTACAAAGTAGTACGACATACCAAAGAAAAGGCCCGCTCGGATCAAGTCTCCCACGGCATTCAGTGGAGTGTATGCGTTCAGCCGCATCAGATCGATTCCGCCCAGATCGGCTACGGCGCTAGGCATTGGATTGATGGCGTTGAGCACGTAATCTGTATCGTTGCCGCTGGAGTACTCCATGGTGGCCTTTGTGATCGGCACACTGATGAAGATGTTATTGAGAATAACGCGATATCCGCCCTGAGCTGCTTCGCCTGCTGAAGGTTCAAGCCCGAGGAGCGAAAGCGCATTTTGAGGGATTGCGGCAATACCTTGGTCGGGACTCTCGCGCGCCGCAATAGGGAATGCAATCAACGCCGGCATGACCACTGCCGCAATGACAATGCGCCGCTGTCCCTTCCGATGGGACGGATTCGCCAGAAACTTGCCAAGGAAAAATAGCAGCGGTGCAAAGGCCACTTGCCGGGTTGATTCTCCAAGATAGATAAGGATCGCGGCCAGTAGAGTGAGCCGCGCGATGCGCTTCAATCCTGCCGATGCTCCTACTTGCCCATCAACTAGGCCGAGCATCGGGAGTGATGTGAACATTAAGGCTCGGGCCGCCGTGAAGAGCACTTTCGCGTTCTCCATGTCGGTGAAGTACGTATGCCGGAACCATAGGCCCGACAGACCCTCGGCGTAGATTTCCAATCCAACCGCACCCACCGAGAACATCAGAATGTAAATCGATCTGCGTGTAGTGAGTTCAACAGGATGAAATTCGCGCACATTCCTCTTGAGAGTCGGTCCGCTGGGAGCCACCATTGAAAACACGAGTACGCCCGCCAGGAACGCGCAGAGCATCCAGAAGACAGCCGGCAGAATAACCATTACGTCGAGCGGGGAGATATCGATTCGAATGCTCGCGCCTTTGTAGTTGGGATCGTAGGCAAACGGTCCGAAAAGAAACATTCCGGTATACAGGACCACAAGGCCGTATGTGGGAGATAACAGTGCTGGCTTCATGCGCGAACTCACCACGAAAAGAAGAAGCAAGAATATTATGGGACTCAGCAGAATATTGAAGAGCGTGAATGCCATACTATTTCTTCCTTCTCCAATTCAAGAGGTCTATCCTGTTGGCGCCATGCCACCAAAGCAGCTTTCAGTTAGCCTCCTCGTTGTGACCAAGGCTTTGAACCTATCTACTTTGATGCTTCTGCGCAGTGCCTACTGAGTCACTGCGCTCGGTCGAAGGTGAAACGGGGCGATTACTTCAATCCGTAAACGGTTGCGTAAGTCGCTTCTCCGATGATGCCGGAACCAGTCGTCAAGACTGTCTTGGTCTTGCTAATCGGAACATAGACAATGTCCTCGGCCTGCAACCGCAGTGGAATCTGCTTTCCAGCTCCGATGGCCTTATAGTCCACAGGAAGTTGCAGCCATGAGCCATCAGGGTTACGCCTTATCACCTTGATGCTCCCCACGCTTGCCTGAAGTGTGGTTCCCATCGCAAGAGAAAGCGCTTGAGCCACGTCGAGCTTTCCTCCTTCCTGCATAACGTAACCTCCAGGACGGCTTACGGAACCTAGGACATACACGATTCCAGCGCGCGGAATGATGATCGTGTCTCCGTTATGAATCATGACCGTGTCAATGCTCGATCCATCGCTTGTCCGGTCGTACTTGTATGTCTTAATTTCAACTTTTCCGTCGACTTCATGCCGAACTTCTATTTCACCGCCCGCCATAGGAGTTTCACCCCCAACCTGGGAGACGATATCGAGCAGCGAGTGAGGCGCAAGTAGTTGCAGCCGGCCGGGAGACTGCACTTCGCCGAGAACCGCCACGAAGAACGGAGCATATTGCTCGATGTTGACGGTGACCTGTGGATAGTTCAGGATCTTCTTTGAGAGTAAGAGGGCTTCAATCTCCTCTCGTAACTGAGATAGCGTGCGATCGGCCGCTCGTATCGTCCCTATCAGGGGAAATGTGATGTTTCCTGAATCATCCACTCTCAACTCAGCGGAAAGTTCGGGCGCATCGTATACGTCACACTTAAGAAGAAAGCCGGGAGCGATCTTCAGCTTCGAGAAGTCCTCCGGAACCGCTAAAAGTGCTGCGGGAGCTGCGGGATTGCGCATGTTTGCCGTGCTGGGCGCGGCTGGGTTGTAGGGCATGCTACTAGGCGCATTCTGAATAGAAGGCGGCACGGTTTGCGAAAACGCCGGAAATCCAACCATACCGGCAATCACCAGGATCAAACCCGTTAGGACTTTATTTGTCATTGTGAAACTCCTGTTCGCCAATCTGGAACTCGGCAATCCGCCGGCCGCCTTTGGTTTTGTTGCACTCCAAGCTTTCAAGGACAGGCTAATCGTTTCTTTCGTTCTCGGTTGTGCCGTAATATTCCTTCGCCCCGTAATAACCGTAGGCGTAGTAATAATCAGCTGAACTGGTATCGACACCATTAACGATCAAGCCGAGGGAAGCATCGCAATGTCGCTGGAGGGATTCCGCTGCGCGCAGCATCATTTGCCGACCCGTCCTGCCGCTTCGCACAACCATAAGCAATGTGTCGGATCGGTTGCCCACAAGCATGGCGTCGGCCACGTGAAGCACGGGAGGTGTATCGATCAGAATGATGTCGTATCTCGACCGCAGTTCGTCAAGCAGCGCATCATACCTGGAAGAGGTGAGAAGTTCCGCAGGAGTTGGCGGAATGGTGCCCGCCGGAAGGAAGTCCAGGTTCTCCACGAAGCCGCCCTGCTGAATCGCAGCTTCTACCGGCAGTCCAGCCGCTAGGATATTGCTCAAGCCGGGAGCATTCTTGGTATTGAGAAGAACATGCAAGCGAGGCTTGCGCATATCGGCATCGATCAACAGTACCTTCTGACCGCTCTGCGCAAATGCTGCTGCGAGATTGAGGCTTGTCGTGCTTTTCCCCTCCCCTGGCGTTGAACTGGTCACCGTCACAACCTTCAACGTGCCGCTCGGACGGGAGAGGAGGATCGAAGTGCGCAGGGTTCGATAGGCTTCTGAAACCGTCGACCTCGGATCCTTAATTGTCCAGATTGGAGAATTGCGCGAAGCGCTATCCGCATTCGGCACAGCAAGGGCAGGCGAAGACGTCCCGTAGGCTTTCTTCGAAGCGATCTCGAAGTTAGGAATCGTACCAAGTACGGGCGCATGGATAAGTTCTTCCACGTCGGCCCCGGTAATCACGCTGTCGCTAAGATTCTCGATGGCAAACGCAGAACCTACGCCAAGACCTAGACCAAGGAACAGACCGACGGCAACATTCAGGGCGGCGTTGGGCCACTTGGGCTTGGCCGGTGAGGTTGCCGGGTCAATAAGGTCAATATTTGATCCCTGTACGCCGACGGACACGCTGGCCTCCTGCAGACGAGCGTAGAGCTCTTCGTACAGCATCTGAGTGGAAGCTGCTTCTTGAGTCAGTACCTGGGCCTTCAGAGCATCACTATTGACTTTGATTGCTTCCTTTTCCTGTTCGTTATACTTCGCGCGAATGCTGTCCTCAGACGATTTGGCGAGTTCAAAGTCATTTTTGGCCCGTTGCGAAATCCGATTGAGCTCCTCCGACATCTGCTTGTGGATCTGCGTGATTTGATTCTGGAGATCGGAGATTCGTGGATTGTTCTCTCCATATTTGCTGCTGGCATCCGCGAACTCAAGCTTCAGGGATGTCTCTTGGTTGCGAAGGGATTGTAGCCTGGCAAGAGAGTCAACTTCACTCGGATCCATGCCCGCGGTGGCCGCGATGGATGCGCCGTTCAACCCGATCACCACATCGGGATTCTGGGTCATGGTGAGGCGGTAAACCGCCTCCTTCGCGATCCGGGTGCTTTCGGCGGCGGTCAATTCGTTATTCAGAGCAGCGAATTTATCCAAGATCGGGCTGTGAGCACTGATGGCGGTCTGACCGCCCATGGCGCCACCCGTCATTGCGCCGGCAATCCCTCCGGAACCTCCGCCCTGGCCAGAGCTAACTGTAAAGATCTTGCTTTGCTCTTCGAATTTTGCAAGCCGATCTTCCGACTCATCCACCCTTCGCTTCAAACCATCAAGCTGCGAAGTGATCCAGTCGGAAGTCTGGGCGACAGTGGAATACCGGACCTGTAAGTGATTCCGGATAAGTGAGGTGACCAGCGTGTTAGCGATCTTCGCAGCGCCTTCAGGATCCGGATCCTGAACCCTCAACTTGATCAGGCGCGTGTTAGGAATGGGTTCAACCTTGACGAACTTCCATAATTTCTCTTTGATACGCAGACGAGTAAAAGGAGCTTTGTCCAGTGGCATGCCCTGCTCGCGGAGCAGATCATCATTCTTGAACAACCACCCTGGCTTATACCTGTAGGGATCCCGATCCTTGAGATTCAGAGTCTTAGCGGTGTCAAGCAACACTGCGTTATCTTGCAACACGCTCACCTGCGTCAGCACTTCAGGCTTTAGTTGCTCGTCGCCCATCAGACTCGACACTGCTCCCGACAGCAGGTCGGAACCCATGCTGCCCTGTTCCGGCATCACCTCGAGTAGCGCAGTCGCCTCGAAAATGGGACGCATCAGCAGGGAAGCAGCCACAGCCAACGCCAGCGCTAGCGCTAGACAGGAGAAGATGAGTAGCCGATGCTTGCGGAGCACACGAAATGTATTTCGCATTCCGGCGTCTGAGCGAACCGCGGTTGGCGCAAACATCCGATCCCCGGCCCTCGCCAAGGCTTGCTGTTCTCCGTCGTTTCTAGGTGAAATCGCCGACATGTTTTCTGAACTCCTCTGATCCCAATTCGGAAGGTGCTGTCCCGATGAAATCGAAGCCGGTTTACGAACCCAGCCTCCCTAAGATTACGTAAGCAACTGCGCTCGGTTCGGGCAGACCTCAATGTCCGGCCGATTGCTACTTGCGTGCTGCGCCTGCTTTGTTACTCAACGTCCACCCACATCGGTCTTCATGATGCGCGTCTTGATAATCCTTGCGGGGCTCCCGACGCAAACTACGGCCGGTGGAATGTTTTCAAACACTGAACTTCGAGCGCCAATGACAGCCCCCCTTCCAATAGTCACTCCGGGAGCCACAAACACATCTGTGGCCACCCAGACTTCAGGCTCGATCACAATCGTCTTTGCAAAGATATCGAACGTAGGGCTTGTTAAATCGTGTGACCCGGTACAGATATAGGATCTCTGCGAAATTACGCTGCATTGCCCAATCTGAATTTCGCCAAGGGTGTAAAGCGCGACATCATCTCCGATATGACAATGATCTCCGATCGACAGCTTCCATGGATATGTAATGCGGACGGACGGACGAAGGATTACCCCTTTCCCAATACGGGCGCCGAATAATCTCAACAGCCACCTTCGCCAGCCATACATGACCTGTGGAGATAGCCCAAAGAGCGTCGATTGTACAATCCACCACACCTGCGTGTAGAACCGCGATCGGCCCCGAAAGTCGGCCGGAACCCTAAACTGGTCTAGGCACTGATAGTGATTTGCGGGCTTGAGTTCCATTCCAGTTTTTGCCGACCAGCTCGCTAAACCGCACGAGATCAGCTCGCGGCGATGGCATCCCTTTCCATCCGTTCCAAATCGGCTCGGACCAGCTTATATGTATTTCGTATGCCTTCCGCAAGACCGGTTTTGCGCGCCATCCGAGCGATTGAATCTTGCTCACATCCAACAGCTTTCGGGGAGTGCCATCCGGCCGGGAGGGATCAAAGACAAGCTCACCATCAAATTCAAGAATTTCTGCTATCGCTTCAGCCAGTTCTCGCACCGTAACATCTTCGCCTGTACCAATATTTACGAGCGGAGCGGAATCATCGGAGAAGAGCGATTCAAAAATCGTACCAGGAAGACTCATAAGAAATATACAGGCCTCAGCCAAATCCTCGCTGTACAAAAACTCCCGTCGGGGAGAACCGGTTCCCCATATCACAAGTTTCCGGTCACCGGCCAGCTTCGCGCGAACGACCTTGCGCATTAACGCAGGCAGCACATGCGAGTTGGTTAGATCGAAATTGTCACGAGGCCCATAGAGGTTAGTGGGCATCGCCGCCAGGAATCTGGTGCCAAACTGCCGATTGTAAGACCAGCACATCTCAATGCCGGCAATCTTCGCTAGAGCGTAGGCCCGATTGGTTGGCTCCAGCGGTCCGGTGAGAAGATACTCCTCCCTAAGTGGCTGGGGCGCCAGCTTGGGATAGATACAACTGGAACCGAGGAACAACAGGCGCTTCACGCGATGGCGATAGCTCGCCTCGATAAGGTTTGTCTGGATGAAAAGATTCTCTCGGATAAAGTCAGCCGGGTAAGTATCGTTCGCAAGTATGCCGCCCACTTTTGCAGCCGCCATAAACACATATTCTGGCCGCTCCTTGCGAAACATATTATCTACCTGGTTGAAATCCAAGAGGTCTACTTCATCCCGCGTACGAGTGAGCAGGTTGTTATAGCCCTGGCGCTCAAGTTCACGAATGATCGCTGAGCCTACCAGGCCGCGATGACCGGCGACATATATCCGGTTTTCCTTTTGAATTGGTGAGGCCTCGAACAGATTAGTTTTCATGGTAGTTCATCACCACATACCCATGCTTACTAATCAGGGCATCTTTTTCCGCCATCTTCAGATCTTCTGAGACCATCTCCTCCACAAGCCCGCGGAATGAAACCTCGGGTTTCCAGCCAAGCTCCGCATGAGCCTTGGATGGGTCACCCAGCAATGTCTCCACCTCGGTCGGACGGTAATAGCGAGGATCTACGGAGACGATCTCGTTACCACTCTGGTCATATCCTTTTTCGTCTGCACCCGAGCCGCGCCACATAATAGTAATTCCCAGAAGCTGCGCCGCAATCTCCACAAACTCGCGGACACTGTGCTGCTCCCCGGTTGCAATCACGTAATCGCGAGCCTCTTCTTGCTGCAGCATTCTCCATTGCATTTCGACATAGTCACGCGCATGCCCCCAGTCGCGCAGAGCATCCAGATTTCCGAGATACAACTTATCCTGTAGGCCCACCTTGATGCGCGCCAGAGCACGCGTGATCTTGCGAGTGACGAACGTTTCGCCACGCATGGGAGATTCATGGTTAAACAGGATTCCGTTACAGGCATAAATGCCATAAGCTTCACGGTAGTTCACGGTGATCCAGTATGCATAGAGCTTGGCGACCGCGTAAGGAGAGCGCGGATAGAAAGGAGTCCTCTCCGTCTGCGGGACTTCCTGGACCAGACCATACAACTCGGAGGTTGACGCCTGATAGAAGCGAACGGTCTTTTCGAGACCCGCGATACGAATCGCTTCCAAAAGCCTCAACGTACCCAAAGCATCGGCATTAGCGGTGTATTCTGGCTGCTCAAATGAAACCTTCACATGGCTCTGCGCCGCGAGATTATAGATCTCGTCCGGCCGCAGCTTCGCCACAACCTGAATAAGGCTACTTGAATCTGTGAGGTCACCGTAGTGTAACGTCAGACGAGGCGAAGGGCGGTGCGGGTCCTCGTAAAGATGATCGATTCGGCTTGTGTTGAAAAGAGATGAGCGGCGCTTTATTCCATGCACCTCATACCCCTTAGCAAGAAGCAATTCGGTCAGATATGCGCCATCTTGCCCCGTCACGCCAGTTATAAGAGCTCGTTTCAAAGCCAATATCTCCCGATAGAAATTTACAGGGAGCCCCTCAAGGGAACGCCCTGCGGAACCGAACTGAAGAATCTAAGTGTTACAGGTATTTCGCCCTCAAAAACCCGACCTTTTCCGAACCAAGAGCGACTGCGGATGGAATACTTCGAAATCCCCAAGGCTCGACTTCATCCCTGACCAGAGCCGGAGAACTCCTGATTTGATATTAATTGCGCACGACAACCCTGCGCAGGGGCCGACCCGTAAAAGGGATTATCTCTTTAGAAGAGAGTATCACAAGTCCGCAATAGACAACTCGAAATGGGCGCAGCGGATGCACTGCCTGGTGGCTCGCCCCGAAGCGCAAGCGGTGGTCGATCACTGCGAGCGGCGTGCCCGTATCCGCTCGCAAATTCAACTGCGGCACATGCTTGAGGTTTCTGCAGCAGCGCCAGTTGTCGTTATGCCGCTCTGACGATATACGCCGTCGTAGGGCGCAAGGCACACCTCAACAGCGCGTCTCGCAGCAGGAATGTCGGTTTGAGCGTAAGGTTCGAGCACCGTGCCTCTCTCTGAACCTCCTCGTGTAATCAACGACTTTACCGATCAATAGTACGATCGAGCACTCGTATCAACAGCAGCAGCCCGCAAGAAGGCGGCATCCTGCCCTGAGGAGCGCCGTTTCTGCTTGCGCGATCACCACGCGAGCAGCGCGATCACAACGCGAGCAATTGGAATTCATGTGCCTTGCGGGTCCTCATTTCTTGCCCGTCCACTGTCGATTGCCGCGAACGTCGTTCGCGTTATAGACTGTTCGACACAAGTTCGCTTTGCTCCGGTATTCCCAGTAAGGGACCATGGCTTTGCCTCCCTCAGGAGTCCTGACCCAAGTGGCCACAGTTGCGACAAACTAGAAACGAAGTCGCTGATTGACAGGAGGCTTATCGTGGTTCAAAAGGGTTGGCATGTCATCTTGTTCGGCTTACTGACGTTCTGCTCCGCTCTATTCTGCATCGGCCAAACCAGGTCGGCCGGACCGCACTACGTCGTCGCTCATTGGATAATTCCAATGAGCTATTACGATGGCGAGCCGAACTCCGAAATATTCAAGGATGACGTCCGGACTGCGCGAGAAGAAGGCATCGACGGCTTCGCCGTAGATGCGTTCAACGGCCCAGAAGCAGAGAGCAGACTTGCCGCCTTCATCAAGGCTGCCGATGCGGTCGGCGCAACAAACTTCAAAGTATTCCTCTCTGCCGATATGTCGAAGAACTTTCCGGCCAGTGACATCGTTCGGGTGATGACAGAGTTCGGAAGAAACCCTCACTATCTGCAGTTTAACAACAAACCTTTGCTGTCGACCTATCGCGGCGAAAGGCTGGGAAACGACTGGTGGCAACAAGGGGTCATCGAACCGCTCCGCAGAACGGGCATGGCGGTCACCTTCATCCCGAACTTCGAGCGAGATGATCCGAACAGAGTCGACCCCTCCGTGGACAATTGGAAGAACGTGATTCGCAAGTATCCCAGCGCCGAAGGACTCTTTAACTTCCACTTTGCTGCTTCGGCTCCGTTCTATTCAGGCGATCCCAATCTCGGGAATCACTACTGGTCCGCTGTGGAAGGTGCAGAAAGCCTAAGTACCGCGCTTCATAACAGCAATAAGTTTTTCATAGGCGAATACATGCCCTATTACTGGGCAGTGTGCCACCCAGTCCGCCAGTACCTCGAGTTCCAGGGCGGCCGCGGCATGGATAACACCTGGCAGTCAATCCTGCGTGTTCAGCATCCCGAAATGGTCGAGATCGTAACATGGAATGACTACTCGGAATCTACATATCTTGAACCTTCCAAAAAACCCCAGACACACACACCCGGAATCGAGTCGTTTTCCCATGTCGGGTATTACGAGCTTCTGAAATATTACATTCAGTGGTATCACACGGGTATCGCTCCCAACATCACGAAAGACGCGCTCTTCTTCTTCTACCGCACGCGGCCGTTAAGTTCCATCCCTAACCATGACAGCGCATGCCAGCTTGGGCCCACGAATCCGAAGCAAATTTGGGGCAATCCGAAGGATGTTATCTACATTACGACCGCGCTCACTGCACCCGCAGAAGTGCGCGTCTCGAGCGGAAACACCTCTCATACGGTTCGCGTTCCCGCTGGACTCAGTTCAACCGAGATCGACTTTGCTCCGGGGAAGCAGATGCTGGAGCTCTGGCGAAATGGAAAGCGCTTGGCTCAGTTCGAAGGGGAACCCATTGTGGTAGACAAGACGACGGAGGATCTGAATGTCTATTCCGGGTACACAATTGTCGGTGGCGGCAACAGCCACGACTGGACTCCAAGCGACGCTTTCAAGTCCGGATATGTAGCGAGTTGGTTTTCTCGCTAGTGTGCAGGTCGGTGACGTTCGATGTGTAAGCTCCACGACGGCAATTAACCGTGGTGCGGACGCGCTCAGAGCGCATGCACAGTTCGGCACATGTTGGGCAGGCGCGGATTGCGACTTTTTCGCGCCCGCGCGTCGCGCCTGCTGCCCAATGAGTCTCTAGTCTGCCTGCAGAACGGTTTGCTTCGGCTTGCCCTGCGTCGCATAGTATCTGCCAGGCCGGCCGATACTTACATAGGTAAAGCCGTGCTCCGCCATTCGATCAGGATGGTACAGGTTCCGTCCATCGATCACGATCGGAAACTTCGCCGCCCGGTTCAACTTTGGCAGATCAATCTCAGAAAACTCTTTCCACTCCGTCAGGATCAGTACTGCGTCGGCGTCTTTCGAAGCTTCGTATAGATTCGCGGCATACTGCATGCGGTCCGACGGAGCAAGTACCTTCTGTGCCTTCTCCATGGCTGCTGGATCGTATGCCGTCACACATACGCCCGCTTCAAGCAGCTTTTGAATCACCGCAATTGCTGGAGACTCCCGGATATCGTCCGTGCCCGCCTTGAACGCCAACCCGAGAGCCGCCACACGTTTGCCGCGCAACGTCCACAGCGTGGATCGGATCTTGTTGAAGTAGACATCCTGCTGCGCATCATTGATTCGCCGAATCTCCTCAAGCAACTGGAACTTGAGACCCTGCTGTTGCGCGACCCATTGAAAGGCGGCGACGTCTTTGGGAAAGCACGACCCTCCATAGCCAAGCCCCGCACGCAGGAACTTCGGACCGATCCGGGAATCCATGCCGATTCCGGCTGCTATCTCTTCAATGTCGGCATCAACAGTCTCGGCCAGATTGGCAACCGCATTGATGAACGATATCTTCAGTGCCAGGAATGCGTTCGAGGCATGCTTGATAATCTCCGCGCTCTGCGCCGACGTAAGCAAAATCTGCGCCGGTTTGTGAGGATTGCAGACGCCCGGCAGGGCATCTTCGCGCTCGTAATAGGAACCATCGGTAAGGGGTGCATAAATTCGGCATAACAATTCGGAGGCTCGTTCCGTCCCCACTCCCACAACGATACGATCGGGATGCAGAAAATCGCTGATTGCCGTGCCTTCGCGCAGGAATTCAGGATTCGAAACTATGTCGAAATCATTCGGGGCCACGCCGTGCCGATGCAAGACCCTACTTATCCACTCGTTGGTGTAGACGGGAACGGTGCTCTTCTCTACGATGACCTTGTATTCCCGGATTGCATTGGCGATTTCCGACACCACCGCCTCGACAAACGAAAGATCGGCTGCGCCCGTGTCTCCCTGCGGCGTGCCTACGGCAATGAAAATCGCTTCGCTTTTTTTGACCGACTCGCCCAGATTGGTCGTGAATTTGACATTGCGGCCGCCGTGCTTGCGAAGCAGTTCGGGCAAGTGCTGCTCATAAATCGGAACACCGCCCTGCTGCAGCATCTTTACCTTTCGCTCGTCGTTATCGACACAGATCACCTCATGTCCCATTTCGGCAAAACAGACCGCTGCAACAAGACCCACATACCCCGATCCAATAACGCAAATTGAGACTGGCTTTGACATTTTGTGCTCTCCTGAGGGGTCAGAAATGGTTTTTATCAATACGGTGGTTTCTCGAACGGCTCGGCGGCCGAGCAAGAACTGAACTCTAGTCAAAATACGTATCTGCTATTGCAACCCTGCCCACACCTGAGCTGAATAGTCACGGCCAACTCACCACAGTGCTATTCCTCATCTGCAAACCCGGGCGACTCACCACAGAAGCCGCGCTCCCGTTCGATCTTCTCAGGGGTTATTCCATTGTACAGCCGAAGCGATCAATATGCGGATGCCCACTACAACCCAGGAAGCACAGAGATCAGCATTCGATTGTGTTGAACTAACCGAACCTGACCTGACATCGGCCTCACGCCCATGCCAAGTTCTGTTGCGACTGAACTCCATCGGAAGCTGGTTCCCGTCAATAAGAATCGAGCAGCTTATCGCGGGCCTGGTCTCTCTCGCTCCAGACTGCGATGGCATATGCGCTATGCGCCGTATATAGCCACCGGTGCAGAGCCGCCAGGCTTCGGCAACTTTCAGTCACCGCTTGCAGGGATTCGATTCGGTCCCGTTCCTTCGCGCGCCGTGCCTCAAGCACGTCAGCCTTCATGCCGGTGTCAGGCGTGCACTCAAACTGAAGGCGGTAAGGTCGCGCCGGCGGATCCAACGAAAATATCCAGCGGAAGGTTAGCTCTGTTCTGGCCAGATGGAATTCGGATGTAACAACACCCAGGTGGCGGAGCTCTGCCGGTTCCGTGTGGATCATCCGAGAAAAGTACGCGTTTCCGATGGTGTCGAACGATGCAGCTTCGGGCCAGATTTGGTCTGCAGGATAGCCCCGCGCCGCCAGATACCGTCCCATCGCGATCGCCTCGAGGACGGGCCATCCGTTTGGCTCGCGCGGAGGCATCTTGTGCGTTGTTCCCGCACTCAGAGGCAGGATGGGCTTGCCATCCGCCAGATGGATGGCCCGATCAAGACGGAGTTGAACCCAGAGCGGCAAAGTCCCATCCTCACGCACACCACCGCCGGGTACCAATATTCCGTCGTAGTCAGCCATAACTTATGATTACACAGACCCGGAGCCGTCAAACCCACAAGCGCGCTTGAGTCGGAGCCTGCTCTGCAGATAGCAGGGCCGGATTTGGCAGCCCGGCGCTAGGCTTGTGATCCCGGTTATGACGCGCCACTTATGCCTCTGTTCTTTGCACACCGGTGAGCGCGCAATAGCACTTACAGGGAAAGAATCCTGCCCTCTGCAGAAGTGGGTCATCGCCCAAACTGCGCGATGAAAAATCCGCCCGTGGCCGCGTCAACGGCGCCCAGGGGACAACAAAGCCTGCGGCCGGGACCGATCGCAGGCTTTGGGTTTGCTTCCGTCGTGGCTCAGTTGCGGCTACGCGACTTGGCCAGCAGCCGCAGAATCTCCAGGTAGAGCCAGATCAGCGTGACCATGATGCCGAAGGCGCCGTACCACTCCATGTACTTGGGGGCGCCGTAGTTGACGCCGCGCTCGATGAAGTCGAAGTCGAGCACCAGGTTGAGGGCGGCGATGGCGACGACGATCAGGCTGAAGACGATGCCGATGGTGCCGGAGCCGTGCACGGACGACAGGAACGGGATGTGGAAGAAGCCGAGGATCATCTGCGCGAAGTAGAACAGCGCGATTCCGCCAGTGGCGGCGACGATGCCGAGGGCGAACTTCTGCGTGACGCGGATGATGCGGGCGCTGTAGGCCAGCAGCAGAGCGAGCAGCGTTCCGAAGGTGAGGCCCACAGCCTGGATGGCGATGCCGGGATATTTCTGGTCGAACATCGCGGAGATGCCGCCCAACAGCAACCCTTCAAGCAGCGCATAGATCGGCGCGGTGACCGGCGACCATTCCTTTTTGAAGATGGTGACCATAGCGCAGATGAATCCGCCAATGGCGCCGACCGCCATGAGTCCACCAACCGCGGAGGGGCTGCCAGCCGAGAGGTACTTGAACCATGTCCAGGCGGCGGAAGCAAAGGTGAGGATCAGCAGCATGCCGGTCTTGTTGACGGTGCCGATCAGGGTCATGCGCGCGGTGGCGTCGATGAGTTCGCCGCCGGCGTTGCGGAACGTGTTTTCACCAAGGGCCGGATTCGAGGTCTTCATCAAGGGCATGTGTAAGCTCCGTGTTTCGAGGGCGTTGCCTGCGCCTATCCCACCCGCAGGCCGGTATCTTCGATTGTATCCGCGGCGGTCAACCCGCGATTCCGCGGTTGCGGCACTCAACTTATAAGTGACCGCACCACTCGCTCCATTGGACGCTCCTGCGCCTCGATTGAGTCAAGCAGCCGGAACTGCGTCCGGGTGCGGTCGAGGTTGTGGCTATCGCGCGTGACGGGGTAGTAGGTGTCTCCGCAAAGGTAGTCGGTGAGGAAGCGGACGCCTTGCTCGAACGTGATGAGCTTGCCCGCCGCCGTGAGCGACTCCTTCTCGTCGCGGGTGAGAATCGCTCCGGCGCCCTGCAGGTAGCCTCGCGCAAGTGCCTCGAAGTAATCGAAGCGCGCATAAATCTTGCCGAGCTCGCGTTCGTCTTCGGCAACGGGAGAAGTGGCGGTGCGCACCATGTCGCCGAAGTCGTAGACGGCGAGCCCCGGCATGACGGTGTCGAGATCGATGACGCAGACGGCCTGGCCGGTGCTCTCGTCGAGCAGGACGTTGTTGATTTTGGTGTCGTTGTGGGTGACGCGCTCCGGCATGCCGCGGTCAAGAAGGACGCGGGCGAGCGGAAGGCGCGCAAGGACGAAGTCGATCTCAGGACCGGCGAACTGAACGCGGCCGGCGGGGTCGGCGGCGATGGCGTTTTCGAGTGTGGCGATGCGGCTGGGCGTGTCGTGAAAGCCGGGGATCGTATCGTGCAGGCGCGGCGACGGAAGCGAGGCGAGCTGAAGCTGGAAGTCGCCGAACGCGCGCGCCACGGTGAAGCACTGCTCGGGACTCTCAATCTGCTCGGCGGTCCGCGTGTTGTCGAGGTAGCGGTACATGCGCCAGTACATGCCGGTGGAGTCGACGCACCACGATTGGCCGTCACGCGCCGGGATGAGTTGGAGCGCGCGGCCGCCTGTGTAGGCTGCGAGATCGGAGAGATGCGCCGTCACGCGGTCGATGTTTTCCATCAGCGCCACAGGCTGCGGAAAGACACGCGTGTTCACGCGCTGCAGGAGGGATCGCGCACCGGAGTCAACCGTTACCAAATAGGAGCGATGGATAAGACCGTTGCCGAAGGGCTCGGCCGAGCGGAAGGCGCCAGCGATCTGAAACTCTCCGGCTACTTCAGCGAGGACAGCGCCGGCTTGGTGAGCCGGCGCTTCGTCGGATGAACCAGTGCTCATGACCACAGCGGATTGGGATACTTGCCCGCATCCACCAGAGCGCGAATGCTGTCGACCACGCGGGGGCGGTCTTCGCGGTAGGTGACGCCGAACCATGGATCGCGCGACTGCAACACCTTCACCTTCGCCTCGCCATCCGATACGAGCTCGCCGACCGCCATGGGGATGTAGCTCTCGGTCTTCATCTCCTTGCCGCTCTTCTCCAGGAAGCGCTGGAAGACCTGGCGAAGCTGCGGGAAGATCTGCGGCGTGAATCCCCAGTAGTTCATGGAGACGGGCTCGTCGCCGCAGAGCCTGGTCACGGAGCCGTCGGGCGAGGTGTTCTTCGCGCCGTTGCCATCGCGCTCGATGTTGGTGAGCTCCTCGATGCGCAACAGATAGTTATCAGAGCTGACGCGGCACACACCGCGGGCGACGGAGCCGAAGTCGGACAGCGTGTTGCGCAGAATAAAGCCGACCATGGAGTAGTCGTCTGTCGCCGACTTGAGATGCTCGGCCAGCACGCTATAGCTTTCCGCGCCGTAGAAGTCGTCGGCGTTGATCACCGCGAAAGGCTCGTGGATCACGTCTTCCGCCATGAGCACGGCCTGCGTAGTGCCCCATGGCTTGGTGCGGCCTTCAGGGACGGTGAAGCCGGCGGGCAGCTTGTCGAGCTCCTGGAAGACGTACTCGACGGGGATGCGCTTCTCAAAGCGCGCGCCTACGATTTCCTTGAAGGGCTCTTCGATGTCTTTGCGGATGACGAAGACCAGTTTGCCGAACCCCGCGCGCATGGCATCGTAAATGGAATAGTCGATGATCGTCTCGCCCGCCGGACCGACGGGATCAATCTGCTTGAGTCCACCGTAGCGGCTGCCCATGCCCGCCGCCATCACAAGAAGAGTGGGTGATTGCATTCGTTTCCTTCCATTCATGGAGTTGGTTCGATTTCGGTTAGCGTGCGGTCATATCTAGTGTAAGCACTTCAAACGGCTCTAGATGAAACTCGTGCATGGTCTGCGCGTTCAAGTTGAGGGCGGCCCGGGCCGCGTCGCTTTTCCACGGGCTCTTGGCCGTGTAAGCTTGCGCGGCACCGGCGGGAAGCTCGAAAACCGCCGCCAACTTCAGAGTAATGCTTTGGGGCTTGTTGCTCGGATTGCGAAGGACGAGGGTGGCTTTGGCGGGTGACCAGGCAGCCCAGCCGTAGACCTCGAGCCACGCGGGATTGCCGCCCACCCAGTGCGTGTCCTTCAGTACGTCCTGATTGGCGCGCGCCCACTTCGCGGCCTCGGCTAGGTCGTCCCAGTTCTGATCGGTCAGAAGCTCCGGCGTAATATACATCTCCTGCAACTGCGTACCGGTGCCGAAATAAGAGCGCACTTCATTGCGGAAGCGGTTGTCGGGATCGACGTTCAGATGCGGATGCTGCTTCGCATAGATGATGCCGTGGAGCATGAGCGAGTTGAGCGGATAGAGCGGGCCGGCCTGCACGATGTTCTGATAAGTTACGGCGTCGCGATAGGTGATCCAGCGCTCGCGGTAGGGGCCCACGCCGGTGGCATCATCGTCCTCGCCGCCGCGCCAGGTTGAGTCCGCATAGCGCAGCCAGAACGGCGACGGCCATGTTCCCGTGGTGAGATTGATGAAAACATCGGGTTTGGCCGCGCGCAGTTCGTCGATCAGATGGATGGCCGCTGAGAAGTCGCTGTCGAACTGGCTGCCGGGAAAGACGGAATCGACGTTGCCGGTGCCGTCGAACTTGAACTGATTCACGCCGTAGGTGCGCATCATGTCGAGCGCGACATCGCGGAACGCCGCGTAGTACTTCGGCCCGGAGAGCGCGTAGCCGCCGGAGACGATCTCATAGCCCTGCGACTTGCCGAAGTCGATGCGCTCGCGCTTGGCCTTGCCGTAGCCGCCCCACGGCGACATCCACACGCCGGGCTCGGCGCCATATTTCTCGGCGGCTTGCTTGACGGGCGTGAAGCCATCGGGAAATCCCGCGTTGAACTTCCACAGCGAATGATGCCCGTCCCACCCATCATCGAAGAGGTAGGAGTCGAGAGTGACACCACGCTTCTCTTTCAGCTCGCGGCCAAAGGCGTTGACGCGATCGAGCGCGCCGGCAGAATCGAAGTCGTTGCCGAAGCCGAGATCGAACCACGAGTTGTAATGCAGAAACGTGCGGTAGGGGTGCGCGCGTTCGCGTTCCACGTAGGCCAGGAAGTCGCGGCGCATCTGCCCCTCGCGCGCGACGCCGATTACCGCGGAGTATGTGACGGACTGCCCCGCTTTCAGCGGCAGATCACGCTCGATCCACGCAGTGGCGCGGCCCGCTGTGACCTTGCTGTGCGAGAGAGGGTGCTCGAACCCGAGGAAGAGATTGCCGGCGACGATGGGCGAGCCGTCGACGGATCCAGCCACGTACGCGCCGGCCAGAGGCAGATCGATGAGTTGTACCCGACTGATGGCGGCATCGCGATCCGCGGCAGCGATGGTCAACGACTGGCGGATGTACGACGAGCCATCGCGTAGAATCAGCGACCAGGTCAGATGCAGCGCGTGATCCGGCGTCTCCAGCGGCACATCGATCTCATAGCCATGAATGCGATCGGACATGCGCGATGCGGTGGCGCGCGGAGCGAGCTCGTGGGGAGAGATGGGGCCGGATATGGAGACGTCAGCAGCGCGATAGATTGTGCCGTTCTTCAGCAGGATCGCGAAGGGCTGCGCGACGGGAATGTCAGCGTCGTGCAACCGATCCGTGATGACAAGATTGTCGGGCCGGCCGCTGGGATAAAAGAATGTGGCGGCGATGATTCCGTTCCGCAGTTCCCAGTCATTATCGATGGCAAATCCGGTTGCAGCGTGCTCAGCCGGTGCTTGCGGATGGCAGAAGGCGGCTGCCGCCGCAAGCAGACCCGCCGCTGCGGTGCTTCGCACTTGTCCCCATTTACCCATTCGGCGCTTTCCTCTTCCTGTACGCATTCCGCGCTGTTCAGAGAAGATTCTAACTGCCCGATGGGACGCTGAGTTCGGCGAAAGCGAAGAACGGGAAAGCAATCGGGCGCACGCCCGGAGTCGCATGCGCCCGGTCAGGATAGCTACTCCATCCATAGCGCGCTGGTGATGATGCGTGGATAGTAGCGGCTGGCCTTGCCTTCGCCGGAGACGATCTGGTCGCAGCAGGCCCAGTAGGAGCTGCCTTCCGTCTGCCATTTGACGTGCGCGGCATCGGCATTGCGGAAGACCTCGGCCACCTCAGGGTCCTCGTCCAGATGGAAGACCTTGCGGGTGACGTGCATAAAGATCGAAATCTTGCTCATCCACGAGTTGTTGCTGGTAGAGGAGAGCTTGATGCCGCCATCGGCAAACAGGTTGCGCCGCTCGGGATCGAGCAGCAGGTTACGCGTGTGTTCCTCCAGCACATCGAACATGCGCTTCTCGGCGGGCGAGCTGTAGACCTGGTCGAGCGTGCAGCCGGCGAAGCCGGTGTTCACGAAATAGAGCGGATAGACGCAGCCTTCAACCGCGGGCAGAATGCGCGAGGCATATCCAGGGTTGGCCTTCTCAAAGATCGCCGGAAGCACGCCGTCGACGGCCTGATCCGCGACCACCGCGGCCACTTTAGCGGCGAGTTCTTCGCACTTCGCCTGACTGGCCGCATCGCCCAGTTCGCGGAACATGAGCGCGAGAGCTTTGTAGGTAGCCCACGACTTCACAGCGATGTAGACATTGTTGCGGGTCTGCGCCAGCGAGTGGTCGAGCGAGTCGTAGGTGGTAATCTCCTGCCCGCCCACGCAACGCGTGCTGTCAAACTGCGCAAAGCCCACGTCGCCGCTGCGGTTGATCATGCTCGACAGGCAGGCGTCGACCACGTCCTTGTTGCTCTTGAGCCACTCGGTGTCGCGCGTCTTGGCCACGTAACAGCCGGCGGTAAGCGACCAGTTGCAGAGCTGCTCCACGGTCATGTAGCTGAAGCAGCCAGTGAGGTTTGCGAGCTCGTAGCTGCTGCGGCCTTTGGGCGAGAAGTTGTTGTGCGCGCCCATGTCGTGGCAGAAGCTGATGCCGCCGGGCTTGGTGTCATAGGGGCGGTTGAGCTGAGCATCGTCGGGCGGCGGCGGAGTCTGCGACGGATCGATCTGCATAGTTTCAGTGGAAGGCGCGAACTCCGACTTGTAGACCTTCACTTCGTCGATGTAGCTATAGCGGCGAACGAAGCTGTCGAGCAGATTGCGCACCAGCCAGGGGTTGTGCTCGAGCTCCCAGAAGACGTGATCGACGGACAGATCGAGGGTGTTCATCATGCAGTACTCGCCCTCGTTGACCACCCAGAACGGCTGGTCTTCGATTTCAAGCAACTGCGTGCTGCCGTAGTAGCTGTGGGTGGCGTGCGCGATGAGGAAGCGCTGATCGTCCGAGAGCGCCGCGCTGTCGAGCTTGCTGTCGAGCGCCCCGGCATCGGCAATCATCTTCGCTGAATTGTCGAGCGCGGTCTTCAGCACATCGCCCAGGCCCTTGAAGTAACGGGTATAGAGATAGCGGCCGTCGAGGCCGTTGGTCTGGAAGCCTTCAAGATAGGAGCCGAGCGCGAGGTTGATCCCGTACTTCTTGCCCGCCGGAACTTCGAATCCGAACCCGGGGCAGGAGCCGAGCAGGTGCACGGGGTTATGCCGCTCCCTCACGCCGTCGCTGGCCGACCAGCGCATGAAGATGAACGGCGCCGCATCGATCTTCACGCCTTCTTCAGAGGATGTGAAATCAAGTAGTTCAGCGGCTCCGCCCGCCTCGCGCCGGAACGCAAAAGCCACGCGGCCGCTGCCCAGATCATCTTCCAGAATGCGGCTGCCGGGCCTTGCATGATTGAGCGCGAACATCGCGGTCCGCGTCGTCGTGCCGGAGGTGTTGTCGAGCTCGAGGCGGGCGATCACGGCGGGCAGCAAGCCGTCGCGCAGCCGCTGTTCGCTATCCACCGCAGGATCCGGGATGGGGCCAAACGGCGAATAGACGCTGAAGCTCAACCCCTCGGCGGCCCATCGATCGCTGGCCCAGCCATAGGAGCGTGAAAGCTCTCCAGCGCTGAACGGCACCGCGTCGGGCTTGACATTCTGTTCGGAGGGGCCGGCCTGCTCCACCAGAAAGGCGTCGGCGGAGCGATCGACGGCGGCCGTATAAAACGGCAGGCACTTCAGGGTTGCGTCAGAATACCGGTCGCCGTCCTTGAAGCCGATGAACACCTCCTGATCGCCGGGCTGGCCGATCTGGAGGCCAATGCCGCCGCGAGTTCCGAAGTTGCCGCAGGTAAAGCTCATGAATGCGCCCATGGGCGAATGCTGTGCATTGAAGCCCACAGTGAGTGGTGCGTGTTTGGTCACGGTAATTCCTCGCAGCGAATTTTACGTTCTCAGGGATGAGTGCCGCAGCCATTTTCGCAGTAGCCAGTCCTCGTAGTAAAGCGATATAGTTGCGTGACACAAAACATAGCTACGGCGACCGCGCACTTCGCAGAATCGGCTTGGGTCGAGCCGAATTGGCAAGGTCGTCTTCCCCGCCCCGCGCGGTGGAAAGGAAGCAGGAATCGATGAACGGCAGCGGCAGCCTCTCATTTTCAGAGAAGTTCGGATACGGCCTGGGCGACCTGGCAGCAAATTTCGTTTTTCAGGCCTTGATGGCCCTGCAGTTGGCTTTTTACACCACGACCTACGGGTTGACGCCGGCACAGGCGGGCTCCATGTTTCTGGTGGTCGGTCTGGGCTCCGCCGTCTTCAACCCCATCATGGGTGTGATTGCCGACCGCACCAAGACCCGCTGGGGCCGCTTCCGTCCCTGGCTGCTGTGGACCTCCGTCCCGTTCGGCGTCATTGGAATTCTGACCTTCACCACGCCGAATTTCAGCCCTGCCGCCAAGCTCGTATATGCCTGGGTCACATACCTGTTGCTGCGACTGATCTATGCCGCCAACAATGTGCCCTATGCGTCGCTCACCGCCGTGATGACCGACGATCCCAATGAGCGCAACAGCATCGCATCGTACCGGCAGATGTTTGCCAATAGCGCGGGATTCATCGTCGGCAGCTTGGCTGTCCCCATGGTTGCCCTTCTTGGCCATGGCAACGATGCCTTGGGCTATCAGTTGACGATGGGCAGTTTCCTGGCACTCTCAGTTGTCTTTTTCCTGATTGCCTTCGCCGTATCGAAGGAGAGGATTCAGCCCGATGTTCGCCAGAAAACCTCCGTGGCCCGCGATATCGGCGACCTGTTCGGGAATGGCCCGTGGATCACGCTGTTCCTGGTAACCGTGTTTTACTTCACAGCGCTGCTGATTCGCGGCAACGTGATGCTGCCCTACTTTGAGAGATGCGCTGGAAACAAGATCCTCTTCAGCTGGTTCAATGGCTTTGGATTGATCGCGCTTCTGGTCGGCGTCGCCTGCTCCACTGCGCTGACAAAACGCATGGGCAAGCGCGCGGTGTTCTTTTGGAGCATGCTGTTGACGGGGGTCATGTGCATCGCGCTGTTCTTTATTCCTGCAACGGCCACCGTGCCGATCATCGGTCTCGAAGTTCTGCGCCAATTCGCCTTTGGCTGCTCCGGTCCGATCTTGTGGTCCATGATGGGCGACGTGGCCGACTTCGGCGAATGGAAGACGGGACGCCGCGCTACCGCCACGGTGACCGCCGGAGTGGTGTTTGCGCTGTGGGTCGGCGTGGCGCTGGGTGGCGCCATCGCGGGATGGCTGCTCTCCTTGTACGGCTATGCGCCGCAAGCGGCTGTGCAGACTCCCGAGGCGCTCGAGGGCATTCGCCTCACCGCCTCCGTCTATGCCGGCGCAGCGTTCCTGGCCTCCGCCGTTTGCCTGCTCTTCTACGGCATCACCATGAAGCTCAACCTCACCATCTCGCACGATCTGGCCGAACGCCGCAAGGGCTTTTCGGCATAATGCAGCGACAAATCATGCGGGGCCGCGGAACGGAAGGTCCTCGAGCCTCGCAAGCACTTTGACGGATTTAGAAACAACCGTGGAGAGAATCAGATGTTAAAGCACCGCACTCTACTAATGGCTTCAACCGCATGCTGGTTGAGCGTGGCCGCCGCAGCCCAGGCTCCCGCACCTACCGCTCTCAAAGATGCTTACCGCAATGGCTTTCTTGTTGGCGTGGCCATCAATACCGACCAGATCACCGGCGGGGACGCGCGCGGTGACGCGTTGATCGTGCAGCAGTTCAACTCCATTTCGCCTGAGAACGTGATGAAGTGGGAAGTGATTCATCCGCGCCCCGATGCTTATGACTTCACGATGGCTGACAAGTATGTCGAGTTCGGCGTGAAGCATCACATGTTCATCGTGGGGCACAATCTCTGCTGGCACTCACAGACGCCCGCCTGGGTCTTCAAGGATGACAAGGGCGACCCCATCACGCGCGACGCGCTGCTCCAGCGCCTTCACGACCATATTCAAACAGTTGTGGGCCGCTACAAGGGAAAGATCGGCAGTTGGGACGTCGTGAACGAAGCCCTCAATGAAGATGGCACGCTGCGGCAATCGCCGTGGATGAAGATCATCGGCGAAGACTACCTCATCAAGGCATTTCAGTATGCGCACGAGGCGGACCCCAAGATGCTGCTGACCTACAACGACTACAACCTTGAAACTCCCGCCAAGCGCAAGGGCGCCATTGCGATTGTGAAGAAGCTGCAGGCCGCGGGCGTGCCCATCGCGATCGTCGGCGACCAGGCTCATCTGCATCTGGACGGAGCAACGGCTGCCGACGAAGAAGCCACCATCACGGAACTCGCCGCCACCGGCGTCAAGGTTGCGATCACCGAGTTCGACATCGACGTGCTGCCCTCGGCGTGGGGACACACCGCGGATGTCTCGATGAACATTCAGGAGAATCCCAAGCTCAACCCGTATCCCAACGGATTGCCCGACGATGTGCAGCAGCAACTGGCAAAGCGCTATGCCGAGCTGTTCGCCGTGTATTGGAAGCATCGCGACGTGGTAAGCCGCGTGACGTTCTGGGGCGTGACCGATGCGGGTTCTTGGCTCAACAACTGGCCGGTTAGAGGACGCTCCTCTTACCCGCTGCTGTTTGACCGCGATGGAAAGCCCAAGCCTGCGTTCAAGGCGGTGATGGCGGTGCCGGCAAGCTGAGTTGTTGCTGGGTCAAGATGCAACAAAAACGGCTCGCGCAGATTGAAGTCTGCGCGAGCCGTTTTCTTTTATCGAGCATTTTCAGGACCGAAGCGACGTTCAATTATTTCGGCAATTCGGCGTTGCCATTCACCGTGAAGGTCGCCGTCCGGGTCTGGACTTCCCCTCCGGGTTGTGTGCTGCCCACGTAGACCTTGTATTCGCCGGGGAGGATCACGCGTTTCCCATCGGCGCCAACTTCCGAGAGAGCCCGCGGATCGAGTGCGAACTCAACAGCGGCCGATTTGCCCGCTTCCAGATGGATGCGCTTGAATCCGGCGAGAACAAGGCGCGGAGAGACCTGGGTCTGCGGCTGCGCAAGATAGAGCTCCACCACTTCGTCTCCTGCCACCTTGCCCGTATTCTTCACATCGCTCTGCACATGCACCGGATCGCCGGCCTTCACGCCGCCTGCGGCCAGTTTGATTTCGCCGTAGCTGAAGGCCGTGTAGCTCAGCCCATAGCCGAAGCCAAACAGCGGCTTCTCCGTCATGTACCGATACGTGCGGCCCTTCATCGCGTAGTCGTCAAACGAGGGCAACTGCGCCAGCGAGCGGTAGAAGGTGACGGGCAGCCGCCCGGACGGATTGTTGTCGCCCGCCAGAGTTTCGGCAATCGCAGTGCCGCCTTCCTCGCCCGGATACCACGCTTCGAGGATCGCCGCGGCGTGCTCCGCCGCATAGTTGACCGCGAGCGCCGATCCGTTTTCGAGCACCACCACCACCGGCGTCCCCGTGGCGATCAGGCTCTTGAGCAACTCCTCCTGCGCGGCCGGAAGGGTGATCTCGGTGCGGTCGCCGCCTGAGAATCCTTCAAGCTTCACCGGCATTTCTTCGCCCTCGAGCGAAGGCGAAAGCCCGACGCATGCGACGATCACGTCTGCGCCCTTGGCCTGCCGGACTGCCTCGTCACGCAGCACCTGGGCGGGAGCCTGCCAGGTTAGATCGATTCCCGCAGTGCCTTCCTTGTGCAAATACTCCAGCCGGATTGCATGCGGCCGCGTATCGTCGAAGTGCATCGGCGATTCGAACACCTCGCCACGTTCTGCGCTCTTCGATCCGCTCTGTGCAATGAGCTTGTCGTCGAGATAGAGCATGAAGCCCTCGGCGTTCTCGCAGGCGTAGCAGTAGTTGATCCGCACCCCGATGCGGTAATCGCCCGGCGCCGGCGGCACGAATACGCCGCTCCAGCGAATGGAGTAGTTGTTGCGCTGCAGGCCCTTCACCGGAATGACCTTGTCCCAGTTGAAGTTCACGTTGCGATCCACGCGCGTGAGCACCGGTGCGCCGCTCAAATCCTCTGACGCAAAATACTCGCCCTTGAGGCCAGACTCGCTGCTGCCCGGCGAAGGATGCAGCGCAGTGTGCTCGATGGGCATGGCAAAGCCTTCGGCCAGAGTTGACCCCATGGCGTAGGCAACCTGTGCGGACTTGAAGCGCTTCTCGATCCCGTTGAGCGGATACACCGGATTCGGTGGCGGCCCGTTGTAATTCCCCTGCAGCGACTGAACCAGCTCCGCAGCCGGTCCAATCACGGCGATCTTCTTCACGCCCGCCTTCAGCGGAAGCACCCTGTCATTCTTGAGCAGCACCATCGACTCCCGCGCCGCCTTCAGCGAAATCTGGCGGTGCTGCGGAGTATTGTTCTCATCCATGCCGATGCGGCCATAAGCGTAGCTCGAAGGAGGATCGAACATCCCCAGCCTGAACCGCGCCGTGTACAGCCGTCGCAGCCCGCGGTCGATCTCTACTTCACTGATCAGCTTTCGTTGCACTGCCTCCACCAGCGACGGAAACGCCTGCCCCTCCCCATACCCGCATTCCAGATCCGTCCCGCTCTTCACCGCAGCTGCGGCGGCGCCCGCAATGTCGCTCGCATAGTGATGGCCGCTGAACACATCCGCAACCGCGGCGCAGTCGCTCACCACGTATCCATCAAAGTGCCATGCATCGCGCAGATGCTCCTTCAGCAGCATCTCGTTCGCGCATGCCGGCGCGCCGTCAATGGAGTTGTAAGCGCACATCACCGATTGGGCATGCGCCTCCGTGACGGCGGCGCGAAACGCGGGCAGATACGTGTCTTCCAGATCATGATTCGAGATTTCGACGTTCGCGCGGTGACGCGTGCTCTCCGGCCCGCTGTGCACGGCAAAATGCTTGGGCGTAGAAACCACCTTCAGATGCGCCGGATCGTTCCCCTGCATCCCGCTGACGAACGCGACGGCCATCCTCCCGGTAAGGAAGGGATCTTCTCCGTAGGTCTCCTGCCCCCGTCCCCAGCGCGGATCGCGGAAGATATTGATGTTGGGCGCCCAGAAAGTCAGGCCGAAGAATGCCTCGTGATCGTTCTCCCGCATCGCCTGGTTGTACTTGGCGCGGGCCTCGGTCGAAATGGTCTCCGCCATCTGGTGCACCAGCGGCGCATCCCACGTGGCCGCCATCCCAATCACCTGCGGAAAGTTGGTTGCGTAGCCTGAAAACGCGACGCCGTGCAGCCCTTCGTTCCACCAGTCATATTTGGGCACGCCCAGCCGCGGAATGGCAGGCGCATGATCGCGCATCTGCTGAACCTTTTCCTCCAGCGTCATCTGCCCGATCAGCGCATCGACGCGCTTGTCGATCGGCAGCGACGTGTCCGTCCACGGACGCTCGGCGCCGGCCCCGCTGGACGACCCCTGGCTGAATGTGGGTATCGAGAGCCCCATCAGAACGCCCAATACGATGGCTTGCAGGCGAACACTGTTTGGCATGACCTATCCGATCTGGAAATGAGATAGATACATTCTCAGGCACATCGGCGGGTTCCATCCAGCCCCGGCGAAGCGAAACTGAAAAGTGCATGGGAAACCGGCCGCGGCTGGGCTAAGCTTCCAGATATGAACAAGGGGCTCCTGTTCGCAACCGCGGCGTTGATCCTGTCGTTGACGACGAGGGTGCACGCGGCAGGCGCGGACCAACCGAAGACACCGGCGAAGGCGGGTTGGGACGCCGCCGCCGCGGCACGCTATCTGGATGCGCGGGAGTCCTGGTGGCAGGGTTGGGACCGGGCGAAACGCGACCACGGGACGCGATGCGTCTCCTGCCATACGCAGGCCACCTACGCTTTCGCACGCCCCGCGCTCCGTGCCAGCATCGGCGCGCCGGCCCTTACGAATGAAGAGACCGCCATGCTGGACGACGTGCGCAAACGGGTGCAGGCCTGGAGCGAGATGCAGCCGTTTTACAGCGACGAGGTCTACGGCAAGGGAAAAGAGATTGAGTCGCGAAATGCCGAGTCGGTGCTCAACGCCATCATCCTGTCGAACTACGATGTCGACGCCGGACGCCAGAGTGACATAACGCTGCAGGCGATCCGCCACGCGTGGGAGCTGCAGACCAAAACAGGGCCGGATGCGGGCGCCTGGGTCTGGCAGAACTTCGATTACGCGCCCTGGGAATCGAAGGAGTCGCAGTATCACTGGGCCGCGCTCATGGCCGTGCAATCCGCCCGCGAGCCCGGGTCGTACACCGGCCAGCAGGAAGTTCAGGAGCCGCTGAAGGCGCTGAGAAGCTACCTCAAGACCCACTACGAAACGCAGCCGCTGCTGAATAAGATTGCCGCCTTGTGGGCATCCGGGTCCTTCGCGGGGATTCTGAGCCAGCAGCAAAAGGATTCGCTCTTGAGGCGTATTTACTCGCTGCAGAGAGTCGACGGCGGCTGGTCTGCGACCGACCTCGGCAACTGGCATCGCCGCGATGGCACCCCGCTCGAAACGCGCTCGGACGGATACGCTACCGCGTTCATCGCGCTGGTTCTGGAAGAGGTTGTCGCCGGCTCACAGCATACGGCCGCGCCGGCGGCGGCACGGATTGAGCGGGCCCTGGCATGGCTGCGAGCCAACCAGAATCCGGATACGGGCTCGTGGCCTGCCTGGTCGCTGAACAAGAATCGCGATCCGGAATCGGGCACCGGAAAGTTCATGAGCGACGCCGCCACGGCGTACGCCAGCCTGGCGCTGCTGGGATGGCCGAGGCACGTCGTCTATCGCAACGCGCAGTACGGGTTCTGCGTCGATCTGCCGGCGCGGTGGGCGGGGTATGAGGTTATCCAGGAGAAATGGGAGAGCAGTGCGCCCAGCGGCGGCGTCGCCGGCCCGAAGCTCCTGTTCCGCAGCCCGCAATGGACCGAGGCCGATCCGCGGGAGGATATTCCCATTCTCGTATTCACCACCTCGCAGTGGCGGCTGGTCCAGAAGGAAAAACTGATTGTGAGCGCCGCGCCCATAGGGCCGCAGGCGCTCGCCCAAAACAATCGCTATGTGTTCGCCCTTCCCCCGCGGTGGAACTACGACAACCTGCCGGGGTTGGACGAAGCCAACCGGATCGTTGCCGGCAAGCCGTTGCGCGCGACCTGCGATCGCGGCCCACGCTGAGACACAGCGTTGAGTCGTTTGACTCCACGCAGGCTCGCCTAATCCTCCCTTAGCAGCACCAGCGGATTGACCGCCAGCGCGCGCTGCGCTGGGATCCACGTAGCGAAGAGGCCAAGCAGCCCCATGGCGACCACTACACCGGCCAGGACGATGGGGTCGCGCGGCGTGGCTTCGTAGACGATGTAAGACAAGACGCGGGAAGCGATGAAGCCGAAGATGAGGCCGGCGACAGAGCCAAGGGCGAGCAGATTGAACGCGCGGCCCAGCGCGGTGCGCAGCACAACGCTGCGGCGCGCGCCGAGAGCAACGCGTATGCCCAGCTCCTTCAGCCGCCGCGAAACCGAATAAGCCGCCATCCCGAAGATGCCGGTGATAGAGAGAATGGCGCCCATCACGCCGAGGATTCCCAGCGAGACTGTCGCGACGCGCGAGGCGAAGAAAGCGCCGTTCATCGATGTGTACCAGGTCTGGGTGAAGACGGGCAGGCCGGGATCGAGCTGGTGGATGCGGTCGCGGACTTCGGCGGCGAGCCGCTGCGGGTCGCGCGGCGAACGGATCACGAGCCAACTGTCGCTCACCGGGAACTGCAACATGGGGCGGAAGAGGGCTGACTGGCGGTCTTCCGCGATGTTGGCGGTGTATTTGCCGTCTTCAACCACGCCGATGACCTGGATGCGCGAGCCGTCGCGGAGCTTGAAGATATGGTTGATGGCAGCCTCGGGCGACCCGAAGACCTTGCGCGCGAATTCGGCGTTGACCATGGCTACGCGCGGGGCGTGCTCGTCGTCGTCCCACGTGAGCTGGCGGCCGGCGACAAGGCCAGTACCCGCGGTCTCGAAGTAGCCGGGCATGACGCGGTAGGAGAGCGGCGAGGCGGACGCGTTGGAGGGACGGAAGTCGGTGGTCTGGTCAGAAAAGACGTTGGTGGACTCCCAGCCCATGTGCAGCGGCGGAATGCTGATAACGGACACCTGCCTGACGCCGGGGATAGTCTGGACGGCTTCGATCATGCGGCGCTGCATGGCGGAGTCGCGGTCGCTGGGGTAGCCGGCCATGCCGAGATTGGTATTGGCAAGCAGGACGTTGTTGGGGTTGAAGCCGGTATAGACGTGGAGCGTCCGGACGAGTCCGCGGACCGCGACCATGGATGAAGTGACGAGCACGGCGCAAATCGCGATCTGGGTCACAAGAAGAACGTCGCGGGCGGAGAAGCGGCGGCTCGCTTTACCGGCGTTGGCGTTTTTGACCACCTGGTAGGGATCGGTGCGGAGAACCTGGCGGACGGGGACAGCTCCGAAGAGGAATCCGCTGACCAGTGCCATGAAGAGCGCGAAGAGGTAGACGCGGGCGTCAGGCGTAACAGGGACGTTGAGGGGGAACTCGGGAAAGGGACGCCACGTGCTGAGAGAGCGCAGCAGAAGCATCGATCCCCAGAGGCCGATGGCACCGCCGATAAGCGAGACGAGAATGGCCTCAGTGAAAAGCTGGCCGAGGATGCGGGAGCGGCGGGCTCCGAGCGCGAGGCGGAGCGCGACTTCTCGGGAGCGATCGGAGGCGCGGGCGGCAAAGAGGCTGCCGAGGTTGGCACAGGCTGCGAGCAGGATAAGGGCCGCGAGCAGCATAAGCCCGCCGATGAAGGCGGTGATGGCGGGGCCGAGGAAGTTGCCGCCGAGGCCGGGGCGCACGAGGACGAAGGGCTCCTTGTCCTCATAGCGGGGGTAGGTCTTATTGAGGCCGAGCCGGATGGTGTTGAGGTCGGCCGCCGCCTGCTCGGGTGTCACGCCGGGCCTGAGGCGCGCGACGAGGCCGGAGACCCAGTGGTTGCCGCGGTCGGCAAGGAGGTTCTGGCCGTCGAGCATGGGCTGATTCACCATGGGGACCCAGAAGTCGGGGCGGAAGATGAGGAGGCTGCCGGTAAACGTGGGCGGGGCGACTCCGAGGATGGTGAACGGATGCTTGTTGAGCTGCACCGTGCGGCCGATGACGTTGCGGTCGCCCTGGAACCGGGCTTGCCAGTAGGCATGGCTGAGGACGATGTAAGGAGCGCTGTCGGGGCCGCGCTCGTCGGACGGGTGGAAGAACCGGCCCAGGAAGGGCTGAATGCCAACGATGTCGAAGTAGTTTCCGCTCGTCTCAATGAGCCAGGCGCGGGAAGGATTGTTGCCGGTGTCGATGGCGGCGGCGGAGATGTTTTCCGCGGCGATGCCGGAGAAGCTGCGGTTGCGGTCGCGCAGATCGAGGTAGGCGGGATAGGACTCGTATTCGAGTGGGCCAGTATGGTCGAGCGCGTAGAAGCTGTCGGGCTGCGGCACGTTGAGCGGACGCAGGATCAGCGCGTTGAGCAAGCCAAAAACAAGGGCGTTGGCGCCGATAGCCATGGCGAGCGTGACGACTGCCGCGACGGTAAAACCAGGACTCTTGCGCAGGACGCGGACGGTGTAGCGGAGGTCGCGGAGCAGGGTGTCCACTGCATTTCCGCCCAGGGCGGCAAAGCTCTCCTCTTTGTAACGCGCGCGGGCGCCAAACTCGATGCGGGCGCGGCGTTCGGCTTCCGGCCGCGCGAATCCGCTGCGCTCCAGATCGTCGGCGCGGAATGCGATATGGGCGGCGAGCTCTTCTTCCATGTCGCCAGCGATAGCGGCGGGACGGAAGAGGCGGGCGGCGAGCGTGCGGATCGAAGCCAGGATGCTCATACTTCCTCCGGTCGGGCGGAGAGAACAGTGGCCATGGCGGCGGCAAGACGGTTCCAGCCATCTTCTTCTTCGCGGAGGCGCTTGCGGCCAGTGGCGGTTAGCTCGTAAAACTTGGCCCGGCGGTTGTTCTCGCTAGTGCCCCAATCGGCCTGGAGCCACCCCTGGCGGACAAGCCGGAAGAGCGCGGGATAAAGCGCGCCCTGCTCAATCAACAGAGCGGAACCGGAGATCTGGCCGATGCGGAGCAGAATCCCGTAACCGTGAAGCGGGCCGAGCGAGACGGCTTTCAGGATGAGGAGGTCGAGCGTGCCGGGAAGGATCTGTGCCTGATCGCCCATGGAGGTCTCTCCTAAGGTGATTAGGAGATTAGCGCCACTCTCCTAAGCTGTCAAGGGGAAAGATGGTGCGAAAACAGCCAAAAGGGACCAGGGAACAGCAAAGCAGGGACAAAGGGATTAGGCGAGACGAATTGGCGTGGAGAGCATCTTTGGCTTATGGACAAGCGAGAGAGTGAGAGGAATACGAAGAGCCGGTTCGAGATCACCGAGGATGGGCAGACCGCCTGGCTCGAGTTCGAACTGGATGGGGCCGGGTGGATGACGATCTGGCATACGGAGGTTCCGGAGACGCTGCGCGGGCGCGGATTGGCGACCGAGTTGGTGAAGTCCGCTTTCGACTATGCCAAGGCAAATGAGTTGCGTGTCGATGTGATCTGCCCGATTGCGTTGCGCTATCTGCACGAGCATCCGGAGTTGCGACAGAGCTTGGACACCAGGAATTAGTAACTCGGCGCTAACTTCAATGTTGACACTTAGGCCCGGTTCGCAGAGACTTGGCTTGTTTCCCCAATCGACAACAAATCAAATCCACTCTCTTCTTCGCGTTCCCGAGATCTGTTTAGCGAATAGATCACTGCCGAGGTAGTGCAATGCGGGTCCTGCGTGCTTGTGCCTTGTTTGCGGTTTGCCTTGCCGTTGCTGTGCATGCTGTGCATGCCCAGTCTGCTGGCAATCCCTGTCCAGATGCGCAGCCGGTACCGGCGCAGTTGAAGCTGCCGGCGTTCATTCCGCCGGGCGAGCCGGTGGCAGTGGAAAAGCAGTTGCTGGCGTACCTGAATACGCTGGGCTATCGCAACCTGGGCTGGTGCCGCGACAAGTGGGTGCGCGACACGGGTCCGCTGATTCAGGGAACAGCATCGATCGTACATCCAGCGGTGCACATCTATTACTCGCCGGAGGTGTCGCAGTGGCTCGCGAACGGGCGCAAGGGCGAGGTTCCCGATGGCGCGGTGATCATCAAGGAACAGTTCTCGCCGATTCCGGCGGCGCGTTATCGCGATATTCCGGAAAACAAGCTGGGCTGCTCGAACGACTGGACCATCATGATCAAGGATTCGAAGGGGTCATTCGATGGCTGGTTCTGGGCGGAGGTGTGGAACGGAAGCAAGCCGACGACTTCGATGAAGTTCGACAATCCCTTCCAGTATCCGAATGCGGGATATGGGCTGGTGTGTTTGCGGTGCCACGCGAGTGCGGAAAACCAGCACACCTTCGTGACGCTGAACAATATTGAGGGATCGCCGGGGTGGCCGCTGCAGTTCCGCGTGGACGATAGCTGGCGGAGCACGACTGCGCCGCTGCCGCCGGCGACATGCGGATTTGGGCCAACGCTGATTGACGCGATTGAGACCGCGCGCACGCCGCTGACCGAGCGGCCGCGGCTGGAGCACGAAGAAGCGATTCCACCGGCCCTGTTTCCGGAGCACCAGAGAAATGCGGCAATCCAGGAAAACGTGGCCGCGATGCCGAAGGCTCCAAAAACAATGGCGCTCGTGAAGTTGCTGCGCGCCAATGGAACTCCAGTGCAAAACATGCCGCCGGAGCCGCTGGATACGGTGGTAGCGGAACCGAAGGGAGCGGGCCCGGCGAACTCGCCCGGATTCGTGACGTCGGACCAATGCACAGGATGCCACAGCGGACTGACAGGCGCGGGACTGGGGCCGACGATGGTGCTGACATCGAGCACCTCGCCGACGATCAATGTATCGCCATATGGCGAGTGGCGCTGGACGCCGATGGGGCTCGCCGGGCGCGATCCAGTGTTCTACTCGCAGATGGACAGCGAGCTTGCCTATCTCGAAAAGCTGAAGATGCAGGATAAGCAGCAGGGCGTGATCAATACCTGCACGCAATGCCACAATGCCATGGGCAAGAGGACGTTCGCGGCGGAGCATCCGAACGAAGACTACAAAATGGCATTCGTGTTCGACACCGACCCTCACAGCAAAGGGTTCAGGATTGGCGGACTGGCGCGCGACGGGATCAGTTGCGAAGTATGCCATCGGATGCAGGCGCCCAAGGATCCGAGCCTGCCGTACTTCCTTGATCACCAGATCAACGGCGTGTTCAATGTGACGCCGCAAGACGAGCTGCATGGGCCCTTCAAGGACAACGAGATCACGACCTATCCGATGCTGCAGGGCGTGAACGTGAAGCCGAAATACGACGCATATATTCAGTCGCCGCAGATGTGCGGAACGTGCCATACGATTCTGCTGCCGGTGCTGGACAGCCCGCATCCGAACGAGCAGTCAGTGGAGCAGGCAACATATCCGGAGTGGCTGAACAGCGACTACCGGAACGAGTACGGCTCAGTGGGCGCGACACCGAAGACGTGCCAGGAATGTCACATGCCGATTGGCTATGACAACTCCAAAACGGGCGTGGATGTGGCGCAGATCAAGGACAAGATTGCGATTGTGCAGGACGGGACTTATCCCGCAGTGGAGCACCTGGCTTCGCCGAGTGACGTGAATGTGCGCTATCGCGAGACGGGTTTCAGGCGGCATGAGTTGCTGGGGACAAACGGATTCCTGCTGCAGATGTTCTTGAAGCCGGTGAATGAGCAGGGTAATAACGAACCGCTGGGCGTCCGACTGAGCGACTACATGTCGGGGCTGACGAGCGATCTGCAGGCAGCCAGCGACAACGTGGTGCAGCAGGCGCAGAGCATCACTGCAACGGTGGCGATTACAAAGTGGTCAATCGAGAACAACAAGCTGATTGCGGAGGTCACGGTAACGAATAAGGCTGGGCACCGCTTCCCCAGCGGCGTGGGATTCCGTCGCGCATTCATCGATTTTGAAGCGACCGTGGGAGGCAAGACACTCTTCAGCTCGGGAGCGACCAATGCGAAGGGGCAGGTAACGAACTTTGCGGGACAGGTGTTGCCGACGGAGTCGTTTGAGAACGGGACATATCAGCCCCACTTCAGTCAGGCGAATCCGATTACGACCAGCGACCAGGTACAGATTTACGAGGAGCTGACGCAGGACGTGAATCATCAGTTCACGACGGAGTTTACGCGTCGCGACTATGAAATCAAGGACAACCGGCTGCTGCCATACGGATGGCGGATGGATGGGCCGAAGGACTTGAAGATTCCCGAGCCGTATCTGGAGTCGACGCGGCCGAAGGGCGATGCGCTGAAAGATCCTGTTTACCTGGAGGGCAAAGGGCAGTCGATTGTGCGGTATGAGATTCCGCTGCCCGCCGAGACGGATCCGGCGAGCGTGCACGCGACCGTGAGCTTGTACTCGCAGACGGTGCCTCCTTATTTCCTGGCGGATCGCTACCAGACGAAGACACCGGCGACGGGACGGCTGCAGTTTCTGGTGAACTCGCTGGATTCGCTGGACGGCACAGACTATGCGAACTGGAAGCTGCTCGTTGGCAAGGCGGAGAAGTGATGAGTTAGGGTTAGCGTTCTGGTGAAAGCGTGCGAGGTGGACGCGGGCATAGTCGATCTTCTCGGCGGGAGTGGTGAGAGAGATTTCGCCGGAGATCAGGCCGCGGTGGAAGTCGTCGAAGCCCGGTGCATCGTCAAGCGAGAGCTGCTCGATGGGACTCCCGTTGCAGCGATCATCACGCACATCAATGCCGGATAGCAGATTGAAGGGCTCGCCTGACGGCAGGCAGGTTCTGTTCGGGAATCACTGAAGCATTATGACGGAAAACTCTTATCAGTTGTCAGTGATCAGAGCTTCGCCCGCAGCTCTCCGTCTTCCACCTTCGCTTCAAATACTTCCGCCTTGAGGCTGGGTTCGCCTTCCGCTTCACCCGTGCGGAGATCGAAGGCATAGCCGTGCCACGGACAAACCACGCGACCGTCCTCGATCGTCCCCTCGCCCAGCGGTCCCTCTTCGTGCGGACAAGTGCCGTCCAGTACGCAGATCGCGCCCTCAAAGTTGGCAACACAAAGCGCGCGCCCGTTCGCCGTGAACTCGAGCACGTTTCCGGGCTGGGGCAGCTCCGACTGAGCACAGATGCGAACGAATTCGGCCATGGCAATTCCTCTCTCTGCGTAGACGATAGAGCGTCGGACCTCGAGTGTTGCTAGGCCCCGGCTTTCTTTTCAATCTTCGCCCACGAATCCTTCAGCGGCAGCGTCCGATTGAAGACCAACTTGTCTGCCGTCGAATCGGAGTCGGGGGTAAAGTAGCCCACGCGCTCGAATTGATAGGGTTCCCCGGCCTTCGCCTGTGCAAGGGACGGCTCAAGCTTGGCATCGGAGATCACTTCGAGCGAGTCGGGATTGAGGTTGTCGAACAGGTCGCCGCCTTCCGGAAAGTCGAACGGGTCAGGCGTCGAGAACAGCTTGTCATAGAGCCGCACCTCGGCGCTCAACGCGTGCGCGGCCGACACCCAATGCATCGTCGACTTCACCTTGCGGCCGTCCGGCGAGTTGCCGCCGCGGCTGGCCGGATCGTAAGTGCAGTGCACCTCGATGACATTGCCCTCCGCGTCTTTCACCACGCTCTGCGCCGTGATGAAGTAAGCCGAGCGCAGGCGCACTTCCTTACCCGGCGACAGGCGGTAGTACTTGGGCGGCGGGACTTCGCGGAAATCGTCCTGCTCAATGTAAATTTCGCGCGAGAACGGCACCTGGCGCGTTCCGGCGCCGGGATCCTCTGGATTGTTCTGGGCCTCAACGTACTCGGTCTCGCCCTCTGCGTAGTTCGTAATCACCAGCTTGAGCGGCCGCAGCACCGCCATGGCACGCGAGGCGCGGTGGTTGAGATCGTCGCGCTGAAAATGCTCCAGCACTTCGATGTCCGTCGTCCCATTGGTGCGTGTGGCGCCGATAAAAGCGCAAAACGCGCGCAGGGCTTCCGGCGTGAAGCCGCGGCGGCGAATGCCTGAGAGCGTGGGCATGCGCGGATCGTCCCAGCCGGAGACCCGGTTCTCCTGCACCAGTTGCAGCAGCTTGCGCTTCGACAGCATCGTGTAAGTCAGGTTCAGCCGGTCGAACTCGATCTGCTGCGACGGGAAGATGCCCAGGTTCTCGATGAACCAGCGGTAGAGCGGCTGGTGATCGGCAAACTCGAGCGTGCACATCGAGTGCGTAATGTTCTCGATCGAATCAGACTGCCCGTGCGCGTAGTCGTACATCGGATAAATGCACCACTCGTCGCCGGTGCGGTGATGCGAGGCGTGCAGGATGCGGTACATGATGGGGTCGCGCATATTGATGTTGGGCGACGCCATATCGATCTTGGCCCGCAGCACCCGCGCCCCGTCGGGGAACTCGCCGGCCTTCATCCGCGTGAACAGGTCGAGATTCTCCTCGACCGAGCGATCCCGGTACGGCGAATTCTTGCCCGGCTCGATGAGTGTGCCACGGTACTGCCGAATCTCATCGGCCGAGAGATCGTCGACATAGGCCTTGCCATCGCGGATCAGCTTGAGAGCCCACTCGTAAAGCTGATGGAAGTAGTCGGAGGCGTAGCACAGCCGCTCCCACTCGAAGCCGAGCCAGCGGACATCGGCTTGGATGGAGTCGACATACTCCTGCTCTTCTTTTTCGGGGTTGGTGTCGTCGAAGCGCAGGTTGGTCTTGCCACCCACCTCATCCGCAAGGCCGAAGTCGAGGCAGATGGCCTTGGCGTGGCCGATGTGCAGATAGCCGTTGGGCTCGGGCGGAAAGCGCGTCTGCACCGTGGCGTCGCCGTACTTCCTGGTGCGAACGTCCTCCGCGATCATGTCGCGGAGAAAATTGGAGGTGATGCGGACGTCGCTGCTTTCCGGATTAGTGTCGGTCATATCTATGAACTATTATCCCACCGGGCGACTGCGCTCTTGTGATCCCCGTCCAACCTTGAGTCCCCGCAAGTACGTATTCTGAGCCTTCCGATAATCACGTTTCGGCTAGTGCACATGCACCAGATAATCGATAAATCCAAACTCGCTGAGGGCGCCAGCCCCGCAACCTACCAGCGCGCCCAGCGTGAGAACCGTCGCGAACCTCGGCCGAACCTCCTGCTTTTGCCGCCACGCCAGGTCCAGCACTCCGGTCACGACTAGCGCGAAGAACTGGAAGATCGAGAGAAAGAAGATGGAGACTAGCCGCGCGCTGATCCTGGCCGCGAAATCAGCGGGGTTCGTCATGCCGAATTGTGAACCCAGTTCCTGGTAGCGGTGCTTGTCGCAGATCATCATCACCAGGTCAACCGTGCCGTACTGAAGGTAGACGATCAGGAATAGCGTGAGGACGAACACCGCCGTGACAATCAGCGCGGGCATCGAGACGTAGGCGTGCATCAGCGGCGTTTCCTCGTCGCGCGAGTAGCGAAGAAAGACACAGACCAGCACCGTCACAACCAGGCAAATCGCGACATCCAGCAGCCCCCACGCAAGCGGCCGCTGTGCGCGCATCAAGCCCGCAACCACAGCTTTGATACCGGCAGCCCGCTGGGTCGCAATCTGCTGGAACGCGGCCAGAATAACCTGCGAGCTCTGCGCCAGAAGAATGGCGATGGAGCTCAAGCAGAGCGCTGCTGCGGCCACAATGGAGGGTTGCGATACCGGATCGCGTCTGCGCCAGTAGAACACGACGAAAATCACCGTGACGATGGGCGCGATGGCAAGCGCAAAAATAGTGAGCGGCGAAGAGAGCATCATCGAACTCCGTGCGGCATGGCTCTTAGTGTGCTGATGAAAGCTACACTATTTTAGCCAGCGCCTGGGCGATGCGCTCAAGGTGAATCTCTGATTTCTTCAGGCGGCTGCTTTCCTCGCGGAAACTCTTGATCAAACCGGCGATTGCAGATTCGCTGCCGCCTGGCGGATCCGCTTCAGGCACACATCGCGCCCCAGCACCGCCATCGTCTCAAACAGCGGCGGCGCATTCTTGCGCCCGCACACCGCCACCCGAATCGGCTGGAACATCGGCCCTGCTTTCAGTCCCAGATCGGCGGCGGCTTCGCGCAGGGCATGCTCCAGCGCGTCGTGATGGAAGTCGGTCTCGTCGAGGACTTCCGCTGCGTGCTTGAGAACGCGCAGAGTCATGGCGGCGTCAGCGCCCTTGGGCGGAATCAGTTCCGCCGGGTCATACGGCGCCAGTTCCTCGACAAAGAAGAAATCCGCCGCCGCCGCCGCCTCGCCCATCAGCTTGATTCGCTCGCGGATCAGCGGCGTAACTTCGCGCAGCTTTTCGGGCGAAGCCTTCAGCCCAGCCTTGTCGAAAAACGGCTGCAGCCGCGCGCTCAGGTCCTCAACGGCGAGGCCGCGCAGATGCTCCCCATTCAGATGAACCGCCTTCGGATCGAACGGCGACTCTTCAGAGAAATTAACAACCGCATTCGACCGGTTCACGCCTTCCAGCGTAAACAGCTCCGTAAGCTGCGCGATCGGCATGAACTCAAGATCGTTCTTGGGCGACCAGCCCAGCAGGCACAGAAAGTTGATGAACGCCTCGGGCAGGAACCCCGCGTCGCGATACGTCGTCACGCTCACCACTGGCCCGTGTTTGCGTTTGCTCAGCTTGGCGCCGTCGGGGGCAACCAGCAGCGGCAGATGCGCAAAGCGGGGCGGTTCGGCGGCAAGGCCTTCAAAAATCAGCACATGCTTGAAGGTATTGGTCAGGTGGTCCTGGCCCCTGATGATCTGCGTGATGCGCAGATCGGCGTCGTCGAAGCACGACGACAGGTGATACGTGGGGTTGCCGTCGGAGCGCAGCAGCGCAAAGTCCTCAATCTCGTCCGCGGCCTTGGCCATCTCACCATAGACCGAGTCATCGAATCGGACGATGCGACCTTCAACGCGCGGCACGCGATACCGCAGGGCAAACGGTTCGCCGGCGGCGGCGCGGCGATCACTCTCCTCGCGGGAAAGCTCGCGCACGCCGGGGTTGAACAGCCACGCGCCCTGGGCAGACGACTGATCGTCGCCAGCATCGGCGCGGGCCGGCGTAAAGTCGCGATAGGCCAGTCCGCGATCGAAGATCTGCCACGCGGCGGCGCGGTGCATGTCCAGGCGTTCTGACTGCTTGTAGCTCTCGTCCCAGTCCAGGCCGAGCCAGCTCAGGCCCTCGAAGATGGATTGCACGCTGGCATCGGTGTTGCGCTCCACATCCGTATCGTCGAGGCGGAAGACCATGGTTCCGTGATTATGGCGCGCATAGAGCCAGTTGAAGATGAAGGTGCGGGCGCTGCCGACGTGCAGGAATCCGGTGGGCGAGGGGGCAAAGCGGACGCGAGGAGACGAAGCGGAAGAGGCGTTTTCTTGAGGCATCGTTCGAGAGCTTTCTCTTCGATGCTATAGGAACAGGGAACGAGGGACAAAGGGAAGTCCCATGGGCAGGGTGCAGATGGGTTTCGCCGTCAGGATTGGGTGCGGCGGGCGACGATGTGCGGACGGGTAGCGTTCTGCGTCGCAACCCGCGGCGGAATCGGCTCGGCCTGGAACATGGGGTGCCGTTTCCAGTCGGCGAAAGCGAGCAGGTAGAGCAGGACCGCATTGCCGAAGGGAATGCAGTTCAGCAGCGTCAGCCACGGAGAAAACCCGGCCTTCTTGCAGATGAACCAGAGAGGCAGCATCCAGAACGCCAGCACGAAGGGGATGGCGACGAAGAAGAAGAAGTAAGCGTGCGCAAGCAGGTAGCCCATCAAGGGCCTCCGGTTACCAGGGAAGAAACGACGCGCAAATCGTAGCATCGCTTCAGGTCAACCGGAAAGAGATTTTTGTATTCGCCGCCGGGCCCCGAAGCGGTCGGTTTCAGGGCCCGGTCGAAAATACGCAGGTCCGACGTCCCGGCTAGGCCTGCGGTGGAAAAGCCGGCGGCATGGGCGGGGTGTACGCCGTTTGCGGAGCGGGTACGACCTTCCACTCAGCAAAGGCAAGTACATAGAGCAGCACCAGGCCGCCGAACGGGACCACCACCAGCAGTGAAAGCCAGGGCGAGAATCCTGCCTTCTTGCAGATGAACCACGTCGGAAGGATGACAATGGCCAGCCCGATAATGAAGATAAAAGGCATGATGGCAAGGACAGCCATTGCCATCTTCTGTGCCTGGGCGGGATCAAGCTGCTGTTGCTGCAGGAAGGCCAACGCCAGCGAGAGCATAGGGCAATACTCCTTGATTTGAGATGGAAGCTCGAAGCCAAGGTACCCGGAATGAGGGAGCAGCGCAATAGAAAAGGGATAGGAAGCAGGGATAGGAGCCGTCCGCGGCAGCGCGGCCTTTGCCCATTCCCTATCCCTGCGCTTACGTAATGTCTTCGGTGTCGAAGATGGGAGAGATCGTCCGCTTTTTGGGGACGCCGTGCACCTGGCTGAGCAGGTCTTCGACGACGTCTTCAAGCTGGCGCTGCGATTCGATGACCGCCGACATGCTCTTGAGGTCTTCTTCGCTGAGGTCGCGTTCCACCAGGGCCACGGCGTGGCATTGCGCGACGTGATCGAGGCCCAGTCCTTCCGGCGTCTTGGCCTTGATGCTGACCTGGTTGAGCTCGAGGCCCAGCAGGTCGGCGACGCGGACCCGCATATCGCCCGCGATGGGCGAGATCTTCGGCGCCGCGAGAATCAGCGTGGTGTCGATGTTCACGATGCGGTAGCCGGCATGCTCCAGCTCTTCGAGAGCCAGCTTAAGGAAGATCGCGGAATCGGCGTCCTTCCATCGGGGGTCGCCCGGGGGAAAAAAGCTTCCAATGTCGCCGGCAGCGACGGCCCCAAGCAGGGCATCGGTCACGGCGTGCAGCAGGACGTCGCCGTCGGAGTGGCCGGCAAGGCCTTCGGGGTGGTCGATGGTCAGGCCGCCAATGCGCAGGGTTACGCCCGCTTTGAAGGCGTGCGAGTCGTAGCCGAATCCGATGCGTGTATCCATGGTCTCCAGTTTCAAGATAAAGCTAAATCAAGGTAGAAACGCGGGTTTTTGCGAGCAGATTGAATCCGGCCCGCCCGCGGGGGCGCTGCCGTTAGCCGCGTCGTTCAGCGGGCGCGCTGGTGCTGCATATAGAACTCCGCCAGTTCTAGGTCGCCGGGCTGGGTAATCTTCAGATTAAGCGGCGAGCCGGGAACAACGGCAACCCGGTGCCCGGCGCGCTCCACCACGGAAGCCTCGTCGGTGCCCACAAAGCCATCGGCAGTGGCTTCGGCAAAGGCGGATTTCAGCAGGCCGAAGCGGAAGCCCTGGGGCGTCTGCGCATAGACGATCGACTCACGCGGAAGGGTGGCGGTCACGATCGCGCCATGAGCGGTGCGTTCCACCTGCTTGATCGTATCCACGGCGGGCACGCCAACAATAGCGGCCCCGTGCTCGCCGACGGCGTCGATGGTGCGGTCGATGGTCGCGGCGTCAATAAGGGGGCGCACCGCATCGTGGACCAGGACGATGTCATCGGGCGCGGCCTGAATGGCAGCCAGCGCGTGGGCCACGGATTCCTGCCGGTTGTCCCCGCCTTCCACCACCTGCACGCGATGGGCAAAGCCGTGATCGGCGATCTGGGCCTGGACGCGCTCCATCTCCGTCTTGCGCACGGCCACCACGATCTGGGTAATGCGGGGCACGGCGGCGAAGGCGCGCAGCGAGTGAATCAGAATAGGAATGCCGCCGAGGAGAGAAATTGCTTGGGCTGCGGCCCGGCCATACGTGTACCCAGGCCCGCAGCGGGCAAAATAGCGAAAACTTGCATAACTTGGCGAGTATACAAGAACAGGGACAAAGGGATAGAGGGAACAAGGGAACAAGTAGGCTGAGGGACAAAGTTGCGGGCGCTATCATCTCTCTGGTGCGAAGTGTCATTCCAATCCTGCCGATGGACACAAACCTGCTGCCGCCCGGAACACGCCTCGCCGTCGGCGTGTCAGGCGGAGCGGACTCGGTGGCGCTGCTGCGGGCGCTCGCAAGCTGTGCCGCCGAGCTTGGGTTGGTCCTGCATGTGGCGCATCTGCACCACGGGCTGCGCGGCGCAGAGGCCGACGCCGACCTGGAGTTTGTCCGGGCGCTGGCCAAACACCTGCGCCTGCCTTTTCACTCCAAACGGGTGGACATCGCAGCGGAGGCCGCCCGCCTGCCGGGCAAGCCCGCGGAAACCATCGAAGAAGCCGCGCGCCGGCTGCGCTATCAGTGGTTTCGAGACCTGATGTCCTCCGGCGCCATCGATGCCGTAGCCACCGCGCATACGCTCGACGACCAGGCGGAGACCGTGATCGCCAAGGTGCTCCGCGGGGCGTGGACCGAAGGCATCGCGGGAATCCATCCGGTAGTGGAGTTTGCGGAGGGCCGCGTGGTCCGGCCGCTCCTTGCCGCACGCCGTACCGAGGTGGAAGCGTATCTCAAGGCGCTGGGCCAGGAGTGGCGCGAAGACTCGTCGAACCGGCATCTGACGTTTACGCGTAACCGGATCCGGCACGAATTGCTTCCGTTGCTGGAAGACTGGAACCCGAAACTCAGGGAGCATCTGGGGCAGATGGCGGAGCTGGCACGGGACGAGGAAAGCTGGTGGCAGTTAGAGGTGGCCCGGGTCGCGCCGGAGGTGATGCTGATCGGACGGCCGGTGCGCGGCGGCGGACGGGCCGCTGCCGAGGGTGTCGCGCTGGACGTATCCAAGCTGGCGGCGCTGGCCGTTGCCCTGCAGCGGCGGATCGTCCGTCATGCGGTACAGCGGCTCGGCGCCGCCGCAGACTTTGCCGGAACTGAAAACCTGCGCGAACTGGCCCTGACCGGCCGCGCCGGGCAGCGGTGCGAGCTGGCCGGCGGCGTGCGGGCCGAGCGCAGCCATCGCGAGCTGCGGCTCTCCATCCAACCGGCGGCGGCCGAAGAAGCCGCCGTGCCGGAAGCAGTCGAGATCCCGGTTCCGGGGGAGGCCGAGGGGTTCGGCTTGCGGGTGAAGATTGAGATCCCTGGCCCTCAGCCGGCGACCGCAAGCCCTCCGCGCGCCGTTCTGCGGAACTGGAAGGCGGGCGACCGGGTACATCTGCGGCACTCCAGCGGCCCGCGCAAAGTGAAGGAGGTCCTGGAGCGGATGAAGGTTTCCGGGACCGAACGGGCGCAGTGGCCGGTGCTCGAGCTGACCGGCCGCATCGTCTGGATGCAGGGCGCAGCCGTCGAAACGGGGCCGGAAATCCGCATCACCGTGACCCCTCTCGACGCCGCCCCGAACCGGGAATAGCCGCGGACTACGACGAGCTGGACGAGTCCGAATCCATGTCGACACCAAGCGCCGTCTTCCACTTGACCAGCCAGGCCTGCCGCTCGGCAAAGCCGATAAGACCGCCGTTGAGCGCCTTGGTCACTCCCTTCACATCGTCGGCCTGGGCGTGGGGCAGGCACCCGCACATCACAAAGCTGGCTACGCCGATCTCCAGCGCCTGCACCGGATCGAGTGGCAGGTCGGGATCGTCCACCACGTTGAGCCCGAACTTGTCGGTGAGCGCCTGGTAGTTTGCCTTGCCCGTGAGCTGGCTCAGGCCGCGCCCGCGGTAATTCCAGCCGTCGTCGGAGGGCGGCGCCGCGTTGCCCATGCGCCCGCCATAGACCATGTCGGCTATCTTCTGCGGGTTGCGGGCATAGTCGTTGACGTTGTCCGCGTTGAAGCGCGAGGGCCACGTGGCCATCAGGCCCTGGGCGCTGTAGTTCAGGTTTTCCACCATCGCCACGCCCCCGCCGCACTCCACGGAAAACTGGGCCATGGCATGCGCAATGCTCATATCGTCATTGAGTCCGTAGCGCGGAAACACGTCGGGAGCAGCCGCGGCAATGCCTTCCACGAGGCCCGCCACGCGCTGATTCCCGTTCGGCCAGAGCTGCTGAAGAATTTCAAGCGTGAGCATACAGACACAACCTCTCTTGCTGCGAAGGCCCTGGACATAAAGCGAATCAGAACTGCCTGCGGGAAACTGCCAGGCAACGCGCCTTTTGTGACGTCCGGAACCGTGTCTGCATGATGCCAGATCGGAGGCGGAGGAGAAATGAAAATCTGCGCCGCCGCCAGGAAACCCCTGCTACCAGGCGCCTTCGATCCGGAACGCGTTGAGATCGGCGGCTTCAGATTCGTCGAGGTGGTGCTCGATGAGGTTGTCCACCCGCGCCCCCCGCGGGCCGCGGCGGAGGCTGGTGCGCAGCTCGTGCAAGTCCTCGGGGGTGCCGGCCGCAACCACCTCCAGATCGCCATCTTCCGTGTTGCGGACCCAGCCCCGCAGTTCCAGCTCGCTTGCCTCGCGCTGCACGAACCAGCGGAAACCGACACCCTGAACACGGCCACGGATAAGAAAGTGAAGAACCATACGTCGCCAGTGTAACGGGGCCGGCAGTGAATTTTGCGGGTCGGCCTGAACTTGCATCTTATGAATCAGAAGCAGATTGCGGGTGAAACCGCTCTCGGATTGAGACCGATCTGCCTCGAACCCATCCCTTTTAGGAAACACCATGCTGCCGCGGCCTGTCCGCCAAGCATGATCGGAGTTTATGTCCATCGCATTCCCCTCTCCCCAAACGCAATCCGACGGAATCTGGATCATTGATGCCGAAGGAAAGACCCTCTTCGCCAACGACCCCATGGCCGAGATTCTGGGTACCACCCCATCGCAACTCAGCAGCCAGGATTCGTTTCTCTACGTCTTTCCTGAGGATCTGCCCGCGGCACAGCGGCTCTTCGCGACAAAACAGGCCGGCAGCAATGCGCCCTTCCGCTTCAGGTTGCGCCGTGCAGACGGAAGCCCCATCTGGGTTGATGTGCAGGGAACACCCTTGCACAATGCCACCGGCCGGTTCACCGGCATCGTCGGAACGTTTACCGTCTCCGGTGTGGAAAGCGTCTGAAAGACTCCGACGGCCGGGCAACCATCGCCGCTATGTCCGCCATCCAACAAACGAATCTTTTATCCGGGGTTTGGTTCATGCGGTTTGCTGTTCTCTCCAAGGGTGTTCTGCGCGGCATGGGGCGCGAGGCAGTCTGTGAACTGCTGGCGACCAAAACAGTGCTTCCCGAGGCGTCCCGGGCCGTTTACTCGCACTGCGCCATCATCGAGGCGCCCTCCGATCTGCCCGATGGGGACTACGAGGTCGAATTCGCCGGCGAAGTAGCTGTAACCAGCCTTCGCGGCGGCTCCTGGATGGTGGGGAGGCTTTTGCCCCACACCTATTCTGAAGCGCAGACGTTCTACGCCCAGGAAAGCACCCTCTCCAGGGCGAAGGCAGACACCCGCCGGACCGGCCCACCGTCAAGACGGTCCGCGACCCCAGGAGATGCAGGCGGGAGCTGAGCCCGGGGTCCTCGACTCGATTCCATCCTTCCCCCCTGCAAGACAACCGGCTGACCGCCGCGACAGCATGGGAGCAGGCCTGCTTTCCCACAGGCCCGCTGAACCTATACTGGTCGCATGGCAAAGACACCGGTGTGTGGATGGAAGCTCGAGCGGGCTGCGCGCAAGTGCGGCGCGCTGCGCATTGCCGGTGTGGACGAGGTGGGGCGCGGCCCGATGTTCGGCCCTGTTGTGGCTGCGGCGGTGATCCTCGCGCCCAAATGCCGCCTCGAAGGCCTGAACGACTCCAAGAAGGTCTCCGAGAAGAAGCGCACCCAGCTCGATATCGAGATCCGCGAAAACGCCGTGGCCTGGGCCATCGCCGCCATCGACGTCGAGACCATCAATCAGATCAATATCCGCAACGCCTCGCTGCTGGCCATGAAGCGCGCGGTCGAGCAACTGGCCCTGACGCCGGACTACCTCCTCATCGACGGCCTGGACACGATTGACTATGCGTGCCCGCAACAGGCCGTGATTCAGGGCGACGGCGCCAGCTTTTCGATTGCCGCGGCCAGCATCCTCGCCAAGGTCTACCGCGACCGCATGATCGTGGAACTGGACACCCAGTATCCCGGCTACGGCCTGGCCAGCCACAAAGGCTACTGCTCGGCTGAGCACATGGCGGCCCTTGCGAAGCTGGGACCCACGCCGCTGCATCGCAAGAACTGGAGCCCGGTAGCCCAGACGATGCTTGAGTTCCCTCCCCTGCTGGAACTGGGCGAAGCCTGATGCCGGCTGTTTCGCCGCGCGCAAAAACAGAAAGCGCGCCGCAGCCTGGCCGGCCACTGCGCGCTTCGGGTTGATCCGTTTGCGATCCGGTTATTCCGGCGGAAGAGCGATCGGCTTGACGCTGCCGCAATCGGCGCCCTTGTAAACCGACGTGGTATCGATAGTCCACTCCACCGGCGCGCTGCGCTGGCCCATCTGCATGGTCCCCGTAAAGTGAACCTTGCTGTGCGATTCGCCGTTCGGCGTCCAGCTCGCTTCCATCTTGCCGGAGCCGCTCATGTGGCCGGTGCAGACATAGTCGGCCGTCATGCCCGTGGCGCTCTTGGTCATGTTCTTCATCTGGCATTCGCCGCGCGACTGCGGCATCGGACCGCCGTAGCGATCGATCATCTGCTGTGTCACGCAGACCTGCGAGGTGTGGGGTCCACCGCCGAAGGGTGAATTGGGAGGCATTTGCATGCCCTGTGGCATCGGCGACTGCTGCCACGACATGTTCGAAGTCATTTCATATAGCCCCGGCTTGCGGTCAGCCTGTGCGAAAAGAAGAAGAGCAGATGCGGCCAGACAACCCACGGGGACCCAGAGTCGAAACTTGCGCATAGTTCCTCCGAGCGAGATCGCGCAGCACAGAGTGCGCGCCGGGATCAATGTACGTCACGCGGAGCCGCAAAGGAAAGAGATTTTTTCCGTCGGGCGTACTCGGTCGCGCCGGAACACCAGCCCACGGTTGATCAGCCGAATCAACGGTTTGGCTACAATGGGAACGGCTTGGCTGCGAAAGGCGGCACACATGGATCTGAATGCCTGGGTACGTGAACGAACTCCGCGCTTTGCAATGTTGCTCGCCATCGACAACGCCGCAACCGTCGAAATAGCCCGGCTGGCCGGGTTCGACTGGCTCTGGATCGACGGCGAGCACGGACAGTTCAATGAGGTCAGCGCCGCCGCGGCCTGCGCACTCTGCGCCGGGGGTCCCGCCATCGTTTGTGCGGCTGCCTGATTTCTCGCCCACCGCCATCAAGCGCTTTCTCGAAACCGGATGCGACGCCATCATCCTGCCCGCGGTTTCAACCCTCGAAGACGTGCAGGCAATTGCCCGTGCCGCGCTTTATCCCCCACGTGGACAGCGCAGCGTGGGCATCGCCCGGGCGCAGGGCTACGGCGCGACCTTTCAGGAATACCTGCGCACCAAGAGCTACTCGATCGTGGTGCAGATTGAGACCGTCGCCGGCGTGCGCAATGCGCGAACGATCGTGCAGCACGACGCCGTCGATGCGGTGATCCTCGGACCCTACGACCTCAGCGGCTCCTTCGGAATTCCCGGGCAGATCGAAGCGCCCGAGGTGGTTGCAGCCATCGCCGAGGTGCGCGCCATCTGCAACCAGGCAGGCAAGCCCTGCGGCATCTTCGCGGCGACCGCAGAAAAGGCGCGGCAATACGCCGCCCAGGGCTTCGACCTCATCGCGGTGGGCATCGATTCCTCGATTCTGCTAAACGCCAGCAAACAGCTCCGTGACTCTCTCCGTCAAACCGGATGATCGCCGCTTACAAAGTCTCATCTAGCGATCGGGCGGCAGGAGACGCGATCAGGCGGCAGGAAACTCAATCGGGCAGTAGGCCGGGGATTTATCCCCGGCATAAGAGACGCAGAATCATTGGGGGCCTTACAGGCTGCAAAAAGCTAGCTCGAAACGAACTCTGTAACAGGGCACGGCTTCAGCCGGGCCGATTAAGCCCAACAAAACACGCGGGCTCATGGACGCTGGGCAGCGAGACGACGATGTCAGTCGACTGGATTGCAGACTCGTCGCTCGTTTTCCGGAGAACACTAGAGTGAATTGCTCGATTCGAATCGCGATCTTTCTTTTCGTTTTGCCGGCAGTCTGCGTCGCGCAGTCTCCTCAAAGTGCGGCCGCTACAAAAACAGACCCGGTTGCCTACCTTAATCAGGCAATCGACATTATGCAGACCAAGGCGCTGCGACGAAACTCGGTTGACTGGACGAAAATCCGGGCCGCTGCCGTTGCCATGGCGGCGCACGCGGAAAGCACCGCCGGGACCTACGACGCCATACGTTTTGCACTCGCGAGTCTTGGCGACCATCACAGTTCACTGCACCTAACGCTGGCCCTCGAGGCACTCGAAGCCGAGGAAAAAGCCACACATCCTTCGCCAAATCCGCTACCGGTAAGGCAGGAGAACTTCAGCCCCTACGTCGGGAGATATAAACCCGAAGGTCACCTTGAGCGGAGCGGCGATAAGTCCTTCGGATATGTCGTGCTGACCAAATGCTTTCCCGAGAACGATCAGCAATTCGTCGCGTACGAAACCAAACTGCAGAGGATTCTCGCGGAACTCGACCAGTCGCATCCTGCCGGATGGATCGTGGATCTTCGTGGCAACGTCGGTGGCAACATGTGGCCGATGCTCGGCGGTATTGGTCCACTGATTGGGGAAGGCGATAATCTCGGTCAATTCACAGATTCTGTGCGGCATTCGACTTGGGAGTACCGCAACGGTGTGGCGGCTGAACTCGAAAACGGCAAAGCTACGGCTTACCCGGCGGTCGAAGGCGCTCCATATCACATATCCGGGACACCGATGGTAGCGGTGCTGATAGACCGCAGTACTAGTAGTTCGGGCGAAGCTATAGCTATCGCATTTCGCGGACGACCGAATACCCGTTTCTTCGGTGAGCACACACAGGGATTGTCAACTGCGAATCAGACGATCACCCTGTCGGATGGAGCATCGATGTGGCTGACGGTAGGCGTCGACGCTGATAGGAACGGCAATCAGTATATCGACGGATTAGCACCAGACGAAGCCTTTCCCGCCGCTACCCAGTCAATGCAGCCATCAAGCGATCCTGTCGTGCAGGCTGCGCTAGACTGGCTCAGCCACAGTGTTAATTCACCGAAGACAGGAAGACATTCCCTTCCTTGATAATCGCGGTCGTATCACCGCCGATGCGGAAGCTTCGATTGCAGAAACCATGGCTCACGGCCTTCGGTGTCGGTCCTGGCTCACAATTAGTTCGACTAGGCAAGATTCGGACTATTTCCGCTGGCCCCGGGCGGCCCGCCCTCTGTGACCGCGCACACAGCCATGCTCACCCGCTCAGCCATGCTTATCAGTCCGGATTCAGTCCGACCCGTTTATTCGCCACGCGATAGCTTCGCCTGCCACCGTTGCGACACGCGCAGGGATGCGCGGATCATGAACGTGGTCGCCAACAACGTGAGACTGCCTGCGGTAAGCATCAACGGGATGTACCAGATGCCCAGAACCTCATGGGCGGGCGGCGGTGGAGGATAAAACTGAGTGCCACTCGAGATCATGTGTCCATCGCGAAACCACACCCCGGTCTGGGCGGGAAAAATGGGCTTGAGCATCCCGGAGAGCACCAGACCGCCGCCGATGCAGTAGCCGATTATGCCGACAAAGAAGACAATCACACCAGAAACGCCTTTGGTGGCAAGCCGCAGCGCGCCCCGCATCAGTTTCACGGGCGAGATGCTGCGGCTGGCCTGGCGGATGAGAATTCCATCGCGGTATTGGGCGGCCAGTTCTTCCGCGGAGCCGAGCCGGGCGAGGATGGTCTCCACACTCACGCCGCTCTCTTCTGCCGAGTCGCGAATATGCGCGCTGATCTCACGAACAATCTCGTCGCGCTCGCTCAGTGTCATAGGTCCCAGATGGGTGCGAAGAGAAGACAAATAGGTGTCGATCTGCATGGTCTCGGTCATCGCGATAACTCCTTCTTTTCCAGGGCGCCAATGTCTGATTGATCTTCTGCGTGGGGTTTCAGGACAGGCTCCAGCAGCTGGCTGAGTCCGCCGGCGAAATTGGCCCAGGCCTGGGCCATCTGGCGCAGGCGTTGACGTCCAGAGTCGGTAAGCGCGTAGTACTTGCGGGGGTGGCCAGCCTCGGCCTCAACCCAATCGGAAGTGAGCATACCCTCGGCTTTGAGCCGGTTAAGGATAGGGTAGATGGTGCCCTCGGCCAGTACCAGCCGCGAATTTTTCTCAAGAAAGCGAATGATTTCAAGACCATACGGCGACCCTGCCAGAGGCTGGCCAGAGCAGCCATCTCCAGGGCGCCTTTTCGAAGCTGCGCTTCCCATCGGTCTGGCGACTCGTCATCGACGGGTTGCGCTCTCAGCCTCATCATTGCCATATACCTCGTATAGCAATGTATATTGCAATGAGAAGTCTTTATTGTCAAGCCGATTTTTCAATGGGCGCTAGGCTGGGGATTTATCCCCGGCATAAGCGACGCAGAATCATCGGGGCTTTACAGGCTGCGGAAAACTAGAGCGTTGCTTCCTGAACGCGTCAGGGCGGGACTTTTAGTCCCGCTGAAACGGCTCATTCTAAATGCTAGGGCTTTAGCCCCTGCGCTCTTTCTGCGCACTTGAAACCGTTCCGATCGCCTTTTTCCGCAGCCTGTTTATCCCCTGAGGCATTGCTTTTTACCGAGGTCTCACTCGAAGCCCTGACTTTTTCACCAAGCCGTTCAGTTGTGCCGATAAAGCCCTGCACTTCTCCGCAAGCCCCACTGGCCCGGACGACCCACCCTCTGTGACGGCGCGCACAGCAATCCCCACCCGGCTTCGCCATACTTACCGCTCCGGATTCGCCCCGAAGGACGAGTGTCTATTCCGTCGGATCGGCTTCCGAAATCGGCTCCAGGCCCTTCTCGGAAGGGTCAACCGTTAACCAGAAAACCAACGGTCATTGTTTTCCCAGCTTCAGACTAGCCATGAAGTCGTATTAAAAATAATGATACGCCGAATTTCTTCGCTTTTTATTGCTTCACCGATTTTTCGCTTTCCGGCATTTCTAAGCCAAATCCTCGATACTCCGCTCCGCACGATTGCAACAGAATGTTACTTCCGGGTTAACCCCTCGCCGCGTCTGATTCTCCCAAATAGTTGTTGCAACGAATATCTCCGCCGCGCATCCAAGAAAGCGAAAAGGAGACACACCACCCATGGCAACCACCCCTTCCGCTCTCCGCCTCCACCACCACCTGGAAGATCTCAATTCCTCGCGCACTCCAGCGCCGACTTCAAGGTGGAGCACATGATGATCTCGCACGTGAAAGGAAGCTTCAGCGGCCTCTCCGGCACCCTGACCGAGAACATCGCCGACTCCAGCCTCAGCAGCGTCGAGGCCACCGTCGACATCGGCACCATCACCACCGGCGACGCCCAGCGCGATGCCCACCTCAAGAGCGCCGACTTCTTCCATCACGAACAGCACCCCGTCATGACCTTCAAGTCCACCAAGGTGGTCAAGAAGGGTGAAGGCGAGTACGCCGTTACCGGCGATCTGACCCTGCATGGTGAAACCAAGCCCGTCACCTTCGCCGTCGAAGGCCCCAGCGCCCCCGGCAAAGACCCCTGGGGCAACACGCGCATCGGCCTGTCAGCCACCACCAAGATCAACCGCAAGGACTTCGGCCTGAGCTGGAATGCAGCCCTCGAGACCGGCGGCATCCTGGTCGGCGAAGACGTCAGCATCACCCTCGAAGTCCAGTTCATCAAGGCCTGACCGGTTTCTACGCGTACCGCCGGTCTCCGGACCGGGGCCCCCGCCGAGCGATTTGTGCTCGGTGGGGTGGAGAGCGGCTGTTGTGCGGGTGTCCTCAACCGCACGTCGCGATGAGGGCCGCGGCGCATTGCGCTAAACTTCCCGTGTGAATTTCAGACTCCTCGCTCTGGCTGTTCTGCTTGCCATTCCGGTGTGGCCGCAGGAGAAGCTCGATGAAGGCTCGGGCTTCTCCCGCTCCGCCACGTCGATATGGGGTTCCGGCGAGATAACGATCCCGTCGCCCGATGGCAGAAGAGCCATTGTGGTAAGGCCCCCAGAGGACCCGGCCGCAGAGGAAACACACACCGTTCTGATTCGCGCAGGAAGCCATGTTTACCGTACTGAAGATAGGCGCCCTGGTGAACGCCGAGGCCGCGTGGTCACCGGACTCCAGGGCCTTTTTCGTGACCTACAGCGATGCGGGAATGGTCCGGACCTACCATGTTCGCGTCGTGTACGTCACGGAGGCGGGCATCCGCGTCATCGAACCGGTACCCAATGGTCGTCGTCTGTTCAGGCCCACTTGTTTCGACCCCGAATATCCAAACGTCGTTGCCATTGGTTGGTTGGGTCACGGTTCTGACCGCCTCGCCATCGCGGTCGAAGTCCCCGCCGCACTCAAGCTGCGCGAGTATGGGGACATTCAAGGCATATGTCATCCAGTTGCCGCAGGGTAAAGTGGTGTCTCGGTATGGTCCAGCTCGAGGCGAAAAAAGCATTCGCAGATCTGATCGGAAGCGAACTGGTGGACGCTGACGATATGTGCGTCCATAAGCCCGAAGAATGCATTCCATGCGGCATGAAGGGCGGCCAGTGCGGCCCGTAAGCGGATCCGCTGCGCAACTGTC
>CAWFVY010000001.1:0-67818 GCA_963819365.1 uncultured Acidobacteriota bacterium | reverse complement strand
TGGCCGATGGGACGGGGAAGATTCTGCTGACGCTGAAGGATCGCGACACGGATCTGCAGGTGATCGACGTGATGGCGGGCAACTTGGCGAAGTGAACGGCTTCAGCCATTATCGCGGTATTTCAGGCCGCTCGACTTCGGTTATGTCGCGGCCGTAGCGGCCTAGGAGCGCGTTCCAGCGCACGATGGCAAGTTCCTTCAGCATCTGCAGGCCGTCTCGCAGATAGCTGATGCGCGACGCGCGCATCGTGCGCCCAGCTCACCGGGACTTCCTTTACCTTGAACCGCGCTTGCGGGCGATGAACAGGATTTCCGGATCGAAGCCCCAGCGCTCGATGGTCTGCAACTGGAAGACGGTCTGGGCGGCTCGCGGGTGAACGCCTTGAATCCGCACTGCGTATCGGCATAGGGCAGGCGCATCACCATGCGGGTGAGAGCGTTGAATCAGCGGCCGAATATTTGCCGATAGAGCGGCTGGCGATGCGTCTGGCGGCTGGTCGCGAGCCAGCGCGAGCCGATGGCGATGTCCGCGCCTCCTCTTCGATGGCGGCGAAGAGGCGCTCGGCCTCTTCGATGGGCGCGGAGAGATCGGCGTCTGTGAACATCACGATTTCGCCGTTGGCGTGCATCAGGCCGTTGCGAACGCTGTAGCCTTTGCCGCGATTGCTGGGGTTCTCCATGAGGCGGACTTCGGGCGCCTGCGCGCGAAATCGCGCACAAGATGGGCGGTTTCATCGGTGGAGCCGTCGTTGACCACGATGACTTCAGCATCCCAGTGTTGCGGCGCACGCAGGCCACGACGGTTCGAGCGTGGCAATGATCGCGCAGCGCTCGTTGTAGGCCGGAATCACGATGCTGTACCTGGGATACTCGGTCACCTGACGGACCTCCTGGTGGCTTCTCTATGGTTGATGCCATGCTGATCGGAAGGCTCTGCATAGGATAAATGGGCCGGTCGCGACGCAGGTACGGTGGACGGTTGCCTGCAGGGGAGTCCGCCAAAGTACTGATGCAGAAAGGCGAAATGGAACTCGCGTGCTTTCTTTTTTCACGCCAAAGCGGTGGGAATTTGGGTATGCTGAAAGCGGAGGTCGAGAGGAACAAATGACCAAGGCAGACCTGGTGGAAAAAGTAACCCGCCTGGGCGATCTGACTCGCCGGGATGGTGAGGTTATTGTGGAGACGATCTTTGAGTCGGTGATTGGGGCTCTGCAAAGCGGCGACAAGATCGAGATTCGCGGATTTGGATCGTTCCGGATCCGGCAGCGCAACCCGCGGATCGGGCGCAATCCCAAGACCGGCGAGCGCGTTGAAGTGCCGGCCAAGCGCGTGCCTTACTTCAAGCCTTCAAAGGAGTTACGGGACCTTGTGAATCCCGAGGAGGCAGCCAAGGTTTCCTAGGTGATTGCCTGTTCCATTCCCGGGACGGGCGAGGTTTGCCTGGTGGTGAACGGCGTGGCTTTTGCGGCTGCGCCGTTGGTGTTTTTAGTGATTTACCCCGCTCAGAATTCGTAAGACACCTCCTTCCTACGCTGGCTATGGGCCGCTTTCCTGCGGCTGCCTCTTCGGATACCGTGAAGATGTTCTTGATCTTGATTCGAGACAGGGAGAAGGTATGCGGCTCGAAGAGAATGCGTCTGCGCGTCCAACATGCCGTCTGCTGAAGGCCGGCGATGCTTTCATCGGCAAACAGGGGCTGCAGTATCAAGTGGCGATTTCGGCGGAGACGGTGGGATCGAAGGCGCTGCACATGCAACTGGTAACGATTCCGCCGGGAGGGCGCGCGTATGCGCACAAGCACGCCACACATGAGACCGCCATCTATGCGCTCAGCGGCACGTCTGGAATGTGGTACGGGGAGCGACTGGAGCATCATGTCGTTGTGGAGCCGGGGAACTTCCTGTACATTCCAGCCGATATGCCGCACCTGCCCTATAACCCCAGCCAGACAGAGCCTGTGGTGGCGGTGATTTCACGAACCGATCCGCATGAGCAGGAGAGCGTGGTTCTGCTGCCTGAACTCGAAGGCATTCATCCGGCGTGATCGCAGGGTAAGGGTTCTCAGTATCGCCAGCTTGTCAGGTCTGCGCCCTTCGGAGCCGTCTGCTCCATGCGCTGCATGATTTTCGGTACGTACATGGTTTCGTAATGCAGGCGGCTGTAGGCGTTGGGGAGTTTGGGGTCGCCGTTCCAACAGTGTTCCGCGCGGGGGCCGTAGGCGACTTCCGCATGGGCAGGCGGATTGGCGGTGTCTAGAAAGTCCTGAAGCAGATAGACGGCGTCGTTGAGCATGTAGTTGTCGTCGGAGCCGACATAGACGTGCAGCTTGCCGTCGAGTTTTGGTTGTAGCTGCGGCCACTCGCGCTGGAGCTTGGCGGTGAGGTCGTAGTGATCGTGCCAGTACTGCGCGACGGTGTGGTCGATTGCGCCGGTCTGCTTGTCGATGATGGACGCGGGGTAGCCGTCGGGGCCGATGGGTGAGAAGACTGCCTGCCAGATGTCGTACTGCTCGCCGGAGCGGCCGTGGTCGCCGAGCGCGGCTTCATACTGGTTTGCGCCGCGTTGCGTGATCAGCGTGTGGCCAAGGTAGTCGCGCATGGAGGGCTGCTCGATTTGCTTGTTTGCGCCGGGGATGAAGTAGGCGTTGGCGTCCTTGTAGATGTCGATGTTGGTGTAGGCGCGGAAGTCCACCGGGTCAGGGCAAGCAATGAAGGCGCCGTTGTAGTGATCGGGATAAAAGACCTGCGCAGCCATGGCTTCCCAGCCGCCGGTGGAGCCGCCGTAGAGGAAGCGCGCCCAGCCCTGGCCGATGGCGCGGAACTTTGTTTCGACCGCGGGGATCAGCTCGGTTTCGATGGCTTCGCCGTAGGGGCCGAGGTTGGCGGAATCGACGGCATAGCTGTCGTCGTAGAAGGGATTCGCGGTCTGGATTTTGAGGACGAGGAAGCGCGGGAAATCCTTGGAGATCCAGGTCTGGTAGAAGTTGTACGCTTCCTGCTGCTGGATGTGGTTGTAACCGGCGAGGTGAAAGCGATCGGAGTAGTCAGGCTTGAGATCCGGATCGGGAGGGGTGGTCCGGAACTCGTCGAAGGCGTCGTCGAAGTGGTCTTCAAAGAGCATCAGCGGGAAGCGCGCGTCGGGATGCTGATCGAAGCCGGCCGGGACGAGCACGGTGGCGGCGAGATAGACAGGGCGGCCCCAGAACTTTGTCAGCAGAGGTGACTGAATGCGGAGACGGCGGACGAACTCGGAGTCCGGGATGGGCGCGATGGGCGGAATCACTTCGGTGAGCGTGATGTCGGTGTCGTGGACAGGCTTGCCGTTTGCGCCGATGGTGATCTGAAAGGGCTTGCTGTAGAGATTGCCGGGGGCGATGTTCCAGTGCTGTCCTTCGCCGCGATCGGGAGCGAGTTTCAAGACGCGGCCGTCGGACCTGTGAAAGGTCTCGTAGAGGTTCAGCACAGCTTGCACTGTGTACGTGCCGGGCGGGACGTCGCTGAGATGCTGGCGCGGATAACTGGCGGCGCTGTTGTCGACGGTGACGACGCTGCCGGGCTTGGCGCTGTCGATCGTAAGGCCGAAGATGTTCTGGGTATTCGCCCCGAGGCTGATCTGCATGCGCGGCTCGGCGGTGGGGTCGTTGGAGAGGAGAAGCAGCAGGCGGCCATCAAGGGGACCGGGTTGGGCTGCGCGCTCTCCGCCACTGGCGAGCGGGCGTGCGTCCTGGGGAATGTGCACGCGAAAGCTCTGCGCGTGCAGGGACAGGGCGACATTCAAGGACAATGCGATCAGGAGGGCGGCGCTGCGGCGCACATGCGGTGTGAGCATGTGAATGAGTATAAGGGCAGGTTTCAGGGAGCGATCCTGGTTGACCTCGAACGCCGCGGGGACCGAGATTGTTGCCTCGCGCATTCACTGAGGAGGAACCTCGAAGCATTGCAGGGCCAAAAAATGCTGCTCACGTCGAGGCTACGGCGTGAGCAGGCCTACTTCTCTGAGTTAAACCGCCATGAGATTGACCCGCCCACCCACGACACCATGCGTATGCCGACGCTCTGCTCGTTTGTCCCGCAATTGAAATCGTTCTCGGCGCCGCTCGGGCCCGACCCTGAAGCGCAGTACGGAATCGTGCCCAACCTCCAGCCGGGATTGAAGGTCTCGGTAGTCTGGCCTGTGTAGCCGCGAGCCAGCATGCCGTTCGCACCCAGTTCCAATCGGCCGTTCAGGAAGGAACGCACCACTGCCAACCTCGTTTCGCCCACCGGCATGGCCTCGAACCCGCCTAAGTCCAACTGCTTGTGGCCCACGTACTCGTACTCGCCGCGTGCGTGGAGGCGCAGAGGCAGCCGGTCAAGCGTGGCAAGGCCGTCGAAGATGGTACGGGGCGCTTCCGGCGTAATCTGCGCGGGGATCGGTATCCCGTCTATCGTGGTGCCCAACAGGCGTGCATCGGCCTTCGAGAAGACCGCTTGCAAAGTGCCGAAGCTGCTGAACTGATGGCGTACGCTGGCGGTGAGAAACTTCAGCGTGCCCGGTCCCAGCGGCTCCTGTGTGCCGTTGTCGGGATCGATCTTACCGAGGGTCTGCGTGGTTGTCGTCCGGCCCACCGTAACGCGCACATCGGTTCCGGTGAAAGCTCTTTCGAGCACCAGTTGCTCCGAGTGAGAGCGCTCGAAGGGGGAAGGAAGCGACGCCGTTCCGGTTGGACCCTCCGCTTGAGCCGGCCTTCCCTGTGTCGCGGAGATGCGCGGATCCTGGGTGAAGAAGGCCTGCCCGATGCTGAATGAAGCCGAGGGCAGCCAGTGCGTCAGACCCCGTGCCCGGCGTCCAGGCCAGCGTGGCCTTGGGAGCCAGGAAGGTCTTCCACTCGTCGAACGAAAAGTTGGAATTCAGCATATCGGTGTTTTTCAACTCGATCGATTCTGACCTCAGGCCAGCGTAGAAGCGCAGATGTCTGCCGAGGTCGCCATGCAAGGCCACATAGGGCGTCGCGTCGCGAATGGTGACGTTGCTGGACAACACTTTGAGAAAAGGACCGTAGACGAGCACATCGTCGGAGAGATAGTGGTCCAGATTGTCGCGGTAAATGTCGTCCTCGTGGTAGTCGAGTCCGGCCATTGCCTGCAGCCACGGCGTAAACGTGTGCGTCTCGCGCGCCTCCGCGCCTTCCACCGTGCGGAACTCGCTCTGGCGGATCAGCCCCTCGCCGAAATTTGAATAGAGCGCGAGATTGTACGTGCGAAAAAATCCGGAAAAGGCGGCCGCATCGTTGTCACTCAGCTTCCAATCGTCGTTGACGGCCAGGATCGAGGTGTGGGTCTGGTCAAACTGCCGCGCGTCGACGGTGTCCCCCACCTCCAGGCCAGATCCCACTGGAACCAGGTTTCCCTCGTATGACTTGCCCCAATATCCGAGGCTGAAGAGCGTAATCTCGTGCTTGCCCGCATCGAAAACGCGCAGCGCATTCCACTTGAATTGTTTGCGGTGTTCCAACCGCTTCATCAGGCCGTTGCCGTAGTTAGCTTCGAGGGCCACCCACGCTTTCCTGGCGGGATCTTTGGGCGCAAGTCCGGCCGTCAAATCCGCGTCGCGGTAGTCGCCGGTGAGGGTGAGGAAGCGGCTCAGTTGCGGGCGCAGGCTGTAGGTGGCAGCCAGGTTCAGGGCGTGATTGCCTTCGAGCACATTGAAGGCGCCACCGTCGGTCGTTACGCTGCCCAGCGCTCCGGAGACGTAGATATTCGGGTCCGCGTAGCCGTTGCCATGCGCGTTGGCTGAGAGGTTGTTCGTAACCAGGTAGCCGCCCACCGCGATGTACTGGGCAATGGGTTCGCCATGATCGCCGGCCACGCCCGGTACAAAGTACACCGGCGCCTTGATTCCGCCGGATGCAGTTTCAATGGGCAGACCGGGAATCGAGATCGGCGCGCCAGGCCGTCCTGGATTGGCGTCCAGCAACTCCTCGCGCACCATCACTCTTTGCGAAGGATCGGGAGAATCCATAGTAATTTCGCTCACGTCGGCGGTGACAATCACCTGATCGGAAGCCGCGGCCACCTGCTCCAGCCGCAATTGGATGTTTGCGTTCGCTGCGTTCAAATTCACCTTGCGCGTTACCGGCGCAAATCCAACCGCGTCCACGCGAACGGTGAAGACGCCCCACGCGGGCAGCGCAATGCTAAATCCGCCGTCGGCTCCAGTTGTGCAGATCAGTCGCGCGCCCGTAGCGGAGTCGAACTCGACGCGTGCTCCTTCAAACGGGCGGGCTGCTGGATCAAGAACCGTTCCGTTGACGCGGGCGGTGACGTCCTGCGCCATCGCCATAAGGGCAGAGATCAGAACGAAAATCGCCGGGATTACGATCTTCAAATTCGTGCTCTCACTGCTCATGATCTTCCTCTTTTAGGATACGCATCGCGCGGGCATGTAGATTGCGGAACTCGAAGTGGTTTGTTTTTTTTGGTGCAAGTGCAATCCAAGGCGGAGATTGAGCCGTACCTGTTGAAACGAGCGGCGAGTCCCCGAGCTTTCAGCAATCTGCTTCCACCTGGTTCGGGCCGTCCCGTTCCCCAACGCAGCGAATTGAATCAGGAGAGCCCCATGTCAAAACTGAAGTCCGCACTCGGACTCACGTTGAGTCTGCTGATTGCCATTCCACCGGGCGCGTACGCGTCGAGCCACCGGGAGGCGCCCATCACCGCGCTGGATCACGCCGCTGACATCACCGATTTCTACGCCTTTGTCAGCTACGATCATCCGGACCGCGTCACCTTCATCATGAACGTCGATCCGTTTCTGCAGCCGAGCAACGGACCGAATTACTTCCCGTTCGACCCATCGGTCGTGTATCGGATCAACATAGACAACACACAGAGCGCGCTGTCAAATGTAAGCTTCCAGTTCCGATTTCAGACCGTCATTCGCGCTCCCGGCGTGTTTACCGGCTTTGTAGGAGCAGGCAACGGGATCGACGCGCCGCCCAACTCACCGCCGCCGGTCAAGCCAGGCACGCCCATTGTGCCTCCGGCGATCACTTCTCTGAGCGGCGCCGGGGCCGCGGGCCTGAGTCTGCAACAGACCTTCACCGTAACCATGATCAAGGGCACACAAATCCATCGCTCTGACAAATGCCACCGGCAGCCCGCTGATCGCCGTTCCCAGCAACGTGGGCCCGCGCACCATGCCGGACTACGACTCTTTGGCCGCTGAGGGAATCTACAGCCTGCAAGGCAGCGGCGGGATTTCCGGCATCCGGGTCTTCGCCGGCACGGTTGCAGATCCCTTCTTCATCGACCTGGGCGCGGCCTTCGACAGCTTCAACTTCCGCACCGGCGCAGGCGGCGGGGTTCTCACCGCTGCCCACGACAAGGACAACTACCTCAACCAGGCCCCGAACTCCGTGGCCGGATACAACGTCAACACCATCGCCATCGAGGTTCCGATTGCGCTCCTGACCAGCGATGGAAAGACCCACGCCGCCACGGACCCGAAGGGAACAATCGGCAGCTGGGCTACGACCTACAGGTCGGAGGTCACCATTCGCCAACCCGGCATACCCAACCAAAACCTGGGCAACCTGGCCCAGGTGCAGCGCCTTGGCAACCCGCTGGTGAACGAGTTGTTGATCGGGACGGGGAGCAAAGACCGCTGGAGCATGTCATCGCCGGTGAACGACAGTCAGTTTGCCTCGTACGATCTCGATCCGCTGCTGGCCAGAGTGCTCAATGCCGTATACGGGATCAAGATACCTACTCCACCGCGAACCGATCTGCTGCCGCTGGTAACGTATGCGCCGCCGATTGCTCCGAAAGGCACTCCGGCCGGGCCAGTCGCTGACCTTCTCAGACTCAACACTGGCGTACCTCCCACGCCGCTTGCCAAGCGGAGCCGCCTGGGACTGATCGGAGGCGATCCTGCCGGTTTTCCCAATGGCCGCCGCCTTACCGATGACGTGGTAGATATTGCCGCTCGGGTTGTCGGGGGTGGCATCCTTAGCTCGGGCTTCAACGTCGCCCCAAACAACCTGATCGGCGATGGCGTCAACGCGCCCGACGTTCCCCCGCAGGAGACGTTCCCGTATGTTCACTATGCATACAGTGGACGCGACAGCCGTCATATCAGCCCGGGCGATCCAACCGGCTGCGGAGACCAGCCGAAACCCAACAGCTCTCAAAACTCAGATGATCCGCCACTAAACCAGGGTGGCTCTGCGCCCTGCCCCATACAGTAACGCCCGGTTACTGTCAGCCGGGCCGATGGTTGCGTGTAACCAACTCGGTTCTCTGCGCGGAGCTGTTCTTCGCGCAGAGAACCCTTTCCCAGGACTTTAGCGAACAGGTGCCCTATGAGATCTCCGCACGGATTGCTATTTATTCTTGGTGTCTTCCTCGCCTGGCCAGGCCTCGCTCAACAATCGGGATTAGCCGGCGCGGATCGTCCTGTCTCATCCACTCCTGCGGCCATTCAGGATGACAGTCCCGCGCAGCAACGCATCGCGGCAGCCCGGCTGCAACTCCAGGCGGATCCCCAAAAGGTGCAGGCCTACAACGAGTTGGCTCTCGCCTTTCAGCGGCGAGCCCGAGAGACTGCGGGTTCCAGTTACCTGAAGGACGCGGAAGCCGCTCTCGCCCAGGGTTTGAAGCTGGATTCGACAGACTTCCAGTTGCGGAAGACTCAGGCAGCCCTTCTGTTGAGCCGGCATGAGTTCGTGAAGGCAAGGGAACTCGCGTTAGTCCTCAATCGCCGCGTTCCGGACGACGTTATGACCTATGGATATCTGGCCGAAGCGGATATCGCGGTTGGCAACTATCCGGAAGCGGAGACGAACGCGCAGTGGATGATGAATTTGCGGCCCAACAACACTCCAGCATTGCTGGTTGGGGCTGAACTTCGGACGTTGTACGGCGATGCGCATGGAGCCATCGAGTTTCTCAACCGGGCATATTCGCAGACGTCGCCAACCGAAGTGGAAGAGCAGGCCTGGATCGCCAACCAGATCGCGTCGATCGAGATCGATTCGGGCCAGATCGAAGCGGCAGCGCAGACTCTGGAGCAGGCTGAGCAGATCTTCCCGAGTTATCCCTGCACAATCGAGAATCTAGCCCGGGTTCGTGCCGGCCAGAATCGGGTGAACGATGCGCTTCAACTGTGGGAGCAGGCCACGCTTATCGATCACGATCCGCACGCGCTCTATGAATTGGCAAAAGCGCGGGAGGCCGCGGGACAATCCAAGGAAGCGCGCGCCACGTATGCGGAGTTCGAGAAGCTCGCCAGCGATCCCGGTGGTGCAACGGATGAGTCAAGACTTGACCTCATTTTGATGTATGCGGGAAGCCCCACTACCGCGCCCGATGCGCTGAAGCTTGCGCAGCGGGAGATGGCGGCGCGGCAGGATGTGTGGACGCTGGACGCATACGCATGGGCGCTCTATGCCAATGCGAAGCTCCAGGACGCAGACGCGGCCGTGCAGAAGGCGCTCGCAGTTGGAATCCAAAGCGCGCAGATATGGGACCACGCCGGCCACATCGCGCTGAAGCAGAACCACAGTGCGGATGCGGCCAGGTACTTCAAGCTCTCGGTTCAATCCAATTCAGCATCGGAGTATGCCGAGGATGCTCTCAAGTCTGCGAGCCTCGCCGCCGCGACACACGACGGCAAGCGGAATGTTTCCGAGAGGTCGTCCGATCGGCCGCAGGCCGCAGTACAGCTGGAGCCTTTGACCCCTTCGCCTCGTCCCGATCGCAATGCGGCGGCTGCCAGGGCTGGAATGGTAAAGGTCGATCCCGTCTTTACTCCCGTGCCGGAGGCTCTGCTGACGCCTCAACACACTGAAACCGGCCACCTGATACAGGTCGCTCAGGCTACGGTAGCGCGCAATCCCAAGGACGCCGCGGGATATACCGGATTGGGCGCAGCCTATTTCCAGCGCGCCAGGGAAACAGGCGACGTAAGCGACTATCAACTAGCTGAAGAATCCCTTTCCAGGTCGCTCGATCTCGATTCCACCGACTTCCCGGCAGACGCAGCATTGGGAACCATGGCCCAGGTATGCATGGGAGAGCATCGCTTCGATGACGCGCTCAGCTATGCCCATAAGGCATTGTCGCTCGGAAGCGGCGATGTCTCGCCCTTCGCCATCGTTGGCGATGCCTACGCGGACATGGGTGAGTACGACAAAGCCGCCGCCGCATACAGCCGATTGACGCCCGCCGACATGACGCTTTCTCCGCGTGCCGCATACGCGCGAGACAGCCGGCTCTCCTATCTCAAGTTCATCGCGGGAGACACGGCCGGGGCGATCGCTCTGATGAAGACGGCCATTATGGAGGGAGTCGAGGCTCAACTTCCGGGAGAGAACTTGGCCTGGTTGTATTACGAGCTGGGAGAGTATGACACGCAGGCCGGCGACCCCGCTTCCGCCGATGCGGCTTACCTTGCTGCGCTCAACACGCATCCGGGGGACTATAGGGCTTTAGCCGCTCTGGCCAGGCTGCGAGCGAACAACGGCAGGTACGCGGAAGCGATCGTTCTCTATCAAAAGGCCATCGCCGTCGTGCCCATGCCGAGCTTCATCGCAGAGCTTGGCGATCTCTATGCCACGACCGGAAACCAGGCGGAGGCGCAGAAGCAGTATGCGCTGGTGGAGTACATCGGATTGCTCGGCCGCATCAATCAAGTGCTGCACAATCGGGATCTGGCGCTCTTCTACGCCGATCACGATATGAAGCTCGCCGAAGCTCTCGATCTCGCGCAAAAAGAGCTTGAAGTCCGGCACGACGTATACACCTGGGATGCGCTGGCGTGGGCCCTCTATAAGAATGGCAAGCTGGCAGAGGCCGCCCAGGCAAGCGAAAAGGCCTTGCGCTACGGAACGCGGGACGCGCTTCTTCTGTTTCACGCCGGAACGATCGCCGCAGGACTGGGACACGGCGAGCAGGCTCGCAGTGAGCTGGAAGAAGCGCTCCAGATCAATCCGCATTTTCATCTGATCTACGCAAATGCAGCGAAACAGAAACTCGACGCGCTGAGCGCACAAGCCGACTCAAAGGGAGGTGCGAATGACCATGCTCGCTAGAAGATTCTGCAGATTCTTGCCGCTGCTTTTCTTGCTGGGCCTCTGTAATTTGGCTTCGGCTCACCCCATGGGAAATTTCAGCGTGAACCACTACTCCAAAATTACCCTCGAGAGTGACCGGATCCGCATTCGGTACCTCATCGATCTGGCGGAGATTCCCACCTACCAGGAATTACAGCGGGCGAATATCTCTGCGACTGCAATCGATCCGAATTCGACGGCAGTTATCGACTACCTGACTGCCCGAGGTGCGGAACTGGGACACGGACTGACTCTCGATGTGGATGGCATGCCGGCAACTCTTCGCCTTATCTCGAGCGGAGTCATCTTTCCCGGCGGCGCGGGCGGCCTTCCCACCATGAAGATGGGTTTTGTTTATGAAGCGGCCTACCCATCGACTCAATCGACCAGGGACCGGCAGGAGGTCAGACTTCATTATTCTGACAACAACTACCCCGGTCACACTGGATGGAAGGAGATTACAGCTCTGGCTTCTGCCGGTTCCTTGCTGCGCAGCTCAGTTCCTGCAACAGACCGAAGCGGCGAGTTGAGCAATTATCCAACCGATCTGCTGACCATCCCACCTCAGGATCTCGAAGCTTCCCTTGTGGCCACGCTGCCGCCATTGTCGGCAACAGTTACCGATGCGCAGTCGATGCTCCTATTGCGGCCTGCAACGGTTTCGAAAACTGTAGCGGTGGCTGCGATGAATCATTCCAAGGGAGATGCCGGAACCGTGCTTAAGCAGTCGGTAACTCCGCCCGTCGCAAGGTCTCATGAATCTTTGCCCTCAGGATCAGCGCTCTCGACTACCGTACATCTCCAGGCCAATCAACAGCAGACGCCACGGAGCAGATTCACCGAATTGATTCAAGCTCGGGATTTGAGCGCATGGTTCCTGTTCACCGCGGCTCTCATTGCCATCGGTCTGGGCGGGCTTCACGCTTTGGAGCCTGGCCACGGCAAGACCATTGTCGCCGCCTATCTCGTCGGCTCCAGGGGGACGGCGCGTCATGCCGCGCTTCTGGGTATCATTGTTACCGCTTCGCACACGGTCGGCGTATTCGCTCTTGGAGCAATCACACTGTACGCTTCACGCTACATCGTTCCGGAGCAGCTCTATCCCTGGCTTGGCGCTCTCTCCGGGATCACAATTGCGGGGCTTGGCTGTTATATGCTCCTGCGCCGGTTGAGTGGCACGGCTACAGATCACTCTCATGCCCCGGGTGCACCCCATGCTCACTGGATGTTCTGGAAGCGCCCTGCGGGCGAAGAGACAGAAGTGAATCCCATCCGAAGCAATACCAGCGGGACACAATCTGTAGGCGTGGCTCAGCTCTTGACTTTGGGAATTACCGGCGGAATCATTCCATGTCCTGCCGCACTGATCGTACTCTTGAGCGCATTCGCGCTGCACAGAATCGGCTTGGGATTCTTCCTGATTGTGGCCTTCAGTGTTGGACTCGCCGCCGTGCTGATTGGATTTGGAATGCTGATGGTCTACGCGCGCCGCTTTATGACTCATCTTCAAATCGACGGCCCGCTAACGAGGCGTTGGCTTCCTGCCGCATCCTCTGCATTCATCGCAATCCTCGGCTTGATCCTGACGATTCAGGCCCTTTCCGCCGTGCACCTCGATAAGCACTCGTTCTTCCACGGGAGACTTGGTCCCATCTTGTTTGTTACTGGCCTGGGGCTGATTCTTGGGATACGCCATTCCACCGATGCCGATCACGTGGTTGCCATTTCAACAATCGTCAGCAAACAGCGGAGTATCCGCAATGCCGCTTTCATTGGATCCGTCTGGGGAATGGGTCACACCATTACGATTTTCATCGTCGGCTCGATGATCATTCTCTTCGGGGTTGAGATTCCACCTCGTCTAGGGTTATCCATGGAATTCAGCGTCGCCCTCATGCTCATTTTGCTCGGCGTTCTGAACCTTACCGGCGTAATGCAGAAGATGACAACCCGCTTCACCCCAGCAATTACGGGCCCCGGGATCAAACCCGCCGCGGACCGGAAGGAAACCAGCACAACAAGGATCGAGAAGCTACTGGAAAACTCAATTGGCCGCTTCGGCCTCTATCAATGCCTGAGACCTTTGGCTATCGGTCTTGTTCATGGACTTGCCGGGTCCGCGGCCGTAGCTCTGCTGGTCTTGTCTACGATTCACAACCCTGTATGGGCGACGGCATATCTGCTCATCTTCGGCGCTGGAACCATGATTGGGATGATGTGCATGACTGCCGCAATCGCCGTTCCACTTGCATTTGCCGGAGATCGCTTTACCAGACTGAGCCGGTATCTGGGAGTTGCTTCAGGGATGGTCAGCCTTTGTTTTGGCTCGGTCCTGGTTTACCAACTCGGCTTTGTCGGAGGGCTGTTTACAAGCCATCCTCAATGGATTCCCAGGTAGTTTTCAGTTTAGGATTGGTGTTCCGGCGCTGGCCGAGAGCGATGCAGTCGCGATTTGACTGATCTTCAACTCAACGACAGCAGTGCGCCGCGTGGACAGACGGGCCATTGAAACTCAAGCGCCTTCGGCTCCTTGAGCGGCTGGGTCTTCGCGCGTTAAAGTGCGGGGCGAGACCGCCCCGCGGAGCACGCGGGAGCTTAATATCACCCAACCTCATCGACCCATACCAGTCCGAGGCGATAGCGCGCACCGGTCGGGTCGGTGCAGATAAGCGCCAAATTGACACCAATTCTTTCCATCACTGCAGGTTCCGCTTCCGGGCAAAAAAAGTCCCGTTCCCGTCGAATTCGGCGGGAACAGGACTCCGGAAGGTCACGATCCGGAAAGGTCAGAAATAGAGTTTCCCGCCGAACTGGAAGACTCGCGGGTCAAAGGCAGACGTCACCTGGCCGAAGTTGCTGGCGCCCAGCCCATTGCTGACCGCATTGAATTGGGTGTGGTTCCAGACGTTGAAGCTCTCGGCGCGGAATTCGAACCGTCTGTCTCCGTCCTCGCTAAACCGGAAACTCTTGAACAGCGATAGATTCCAGTTGTCACGACCCGGGCCGCGCAGGGAGTTCATGCCTGCATTTCCCCACGCCCCGACAGCAGGAGCGGAAAAGGCCTTTGTATCGAACCACTCGCCGACCTTGTGGGGATACGAAACGCTGCCCGCCACCCTATCAGGACGGTTATTGGCAATCGGCAAGCCGTTGTTGCTCTGGCCGCCCGTCAGTTGGGGATTGATCGGCAAACCGGATGTCATGGTGACGATGCCGGATACCTCCCAACCACCAAGTGTGGTTCTCAGCAGGCGGTTCTGACTCTTCTGGAAGAACGGCATGTCGTAGATGAAGTTCACTGCGCCATTGTGCGTTCTGTCGTAGCCGCCCGGCCCGCTGTCGTACTTCCATCCCATATACGGATTGGACACATTGGAGAGGTCGGCGCCGCCGCCACCGCCAAGCGTAGGATCGACGGTGCTCGACAGCGTGTAGTATGCGCGCATGGTCAGTGTTTTGATCTGGGAGTTCAGGTCAACCTGCAGGGCGTTATAGTGCGAGTTGGCTTCATTTACGGACATGTTGATCGACTGGAAACCGGGGTAAGGCAGACCCGGCGCCGTCGTGTACTGTTTGCCCGCGATGAGCTCGGGGAGGTAGCTTTCGTCGGGCAGATTCATCTGGCGATAGTTATTCTGATACCGGTTCTGGTTTCCTACGTAGGCGATCGACAGAACAGATCGGGCGTTCAACTGACGCTGTACCCCCGCGCTGTACTGGTAGCTGGCCGGTTGCTTGTACTTGTCGATATCCAGGCCAGTGATGCTGGCCGGGTTGATCGGCTTGGCCGCTTCGCTGCCGGTCGAAACCAGGATGCTTGGATTTTCCATGGTGACGCTGTTGTTTGTTACGTTGAGGCTGAAGGGGATGTTGGCGCCGGCGTTGTACATGTCGTTGCCCTGGATACGCTCATACATCATCCCGAAGCCGCCACGAATCACTGTCTTGCCATTGCCCATAACGTCGTAGGCAAAGCCGAGACGCGGTCCGAATGTTGCCCAGTTATTGTTGACCAGTCCCTTGGGAACGCCGTTGTGCTCGGGAATGCCGATGCCGTTCAGGTAGAGCGGGACGCCCTTCAGGATGGGATTCGGACTTGCACCTAGCCCTGGGCTCTGGGGACTGATCGTTCCGTCAGGGAGAAGGATCGCCGCGTCGGCCTGTTTATACAACGAGGGGTAAAAGTTCCCCATGCGATTGTTGGCTTCGTAGGTGTGCGGAATCCCGTCCCAACGGAGCCCCAGGTTGAGAGTGAGATTGTGGGTTGCGCGCCAGTTATCTTGAATGTATGTGGCCCATGAGACGTTGTTCCAGAGGCCTTGATCCTGAACAGCCAGTTCACTGTAGTTCTTCGCCGTGCCAAGAAGGTAATCGGCGAAGTCGCTTCCCGTGAACGTGCCGTCAAAATTGAATGAGCCCTGGGTTTGGCCGAAGAGGTCCTGCACCTTTTTGTAGAGTGCCCAGCTTCCGCCGATTTTGAACTGGTGCGCGCCTCTGGCCCACGAAACATCGTCGCGCACCTGGTAATCGTCCGCTATGTTGTTCCACGGCCAGCTGGAGATCTCGAAGTGAGTCCCAAGCGCTCCATTCAGGTCGATGTTGGGTATGCGATTCATGTTGTTCGGACCCGTGAAAAGCCGTGAATGCGACGAGTCGTAGCCGTCGGGAAGCGAGAGGCTCTTTAATCCCGATCCAGCGTAGGGAGTGATGCTGATTCGATTTCCGTTGTAGTTGAAGGCGGTCTCGTTGAGCAGGTTCGGGCTGATGGTGTTGGTCGTATGCACCACTGCGCTGTAGGAAGGGTTACTGAATGTGTCGCCGACAGTCGGCACATTGGCACCGCTCCATTGACTCACGCCAAAGCCCTGCGAGACTTGTTCAGCAATGAAATGTCCGAAGATCGACCACTTGCTGGAGAAGTTGTGATCGATACGGACCACTTCTTCCGTCAGGTTTGTCGGCGAGTCGTTCCCTCCGATAAAGGTAGGCTTGCCATCTGCCGCAACCGTATTGGAAGCGGGGAAGATGCCGGCGGTCAGCAATGCAGTGGCATTCGGCGAAATCATGCAGGTCGGGATGGTGTTGTGGGGAAAAGGCTGCCCCTGCACGATGCCTGCAGGCAGAACGCCGCCGGGGCAATTGCGCGCCAGCACCGAACTCGACACCTCGCCCGCACTCGGAACATTGATTGTCTGGGCGCCAAAGTTGCCGCCGTATGTCGACGAATCCGGTACGGGCTGATTCGTCAGGCCGCCTTGAATCAGGCGGCGCCATTCCTGGTTGTAGAAGAAGAAGGTGCGCTTCCGGTCCGGATTGTAAAACTTTCCCAGCGTGACCGGGCCGCCGGCATTGAAGCCGAACACATTGAGACGCAGCTTGGCCACCTTCTGGGGAGACGGGTTGAAGTAATTGCGCGCGTCATAGGCATCGTTACGATTGAACTCCCATGCCGACGCGTGAAACGTCCTTGTCCCGGATTTGAGAACCATGGCCATCGTCCCCGCCGATGACAGTCCAAAGTCCGCGCTGTAGTTCGATGTAAGCGTCCGGAACTCCGCGATTGCGTCGCTCGAGGGAGCGATACTCATGCCGCCGGCGCCGCCGCGATCATCGTTTTCCCCGCCATCGAGGAGATAGATGTTGTGGTTCTGGCGCAGGCCGTTGAATTCGACGCTGGCGTCACCGCCGACCGGAGTATTGACTTCTCCGGCGCTCATGCCGCCGGCGCCGATCTGGCTTGAAGCGCCGGGCACCAGGGCCGCAAGCTGGTACATGCTGCGACCGCTCACGGCGAGCTGTGAAATCTGCTGCCCGGTGATTACGCTGCTTTGTTCGCCGGAGTCAGTCTGAACTCGCACCGAATCTGCTTCCACGGTTACGGTTTCCTGAACTTCGCCCACCGTCATCTGGAAATCAATGCGAGCACGGTCGCCGACCTCCAACGCGACATTTGTTCGCTCCACTGTTTTGAAGTTCGTTGCTTCGGCCTTCACTTTGTAGTGACCAATATTCAGATCCGGAAGAACATATTGACCTGCAGGATTCGTCTGAATACTTCGGGCCACGCCTGACTCGATATTAATGACGGTGATGTTTACGTTTGGGAGTGCCGCACCGGCTGAATCAGTGACTGTGCCCACAACGGTGGCCTGTTGCGCGGCCGCAGACAACGACAAGCCGAACACAGACGCGAGTAGCAGGAGTGTGAACCGCAGGAAAGTTCGATTCCGTACGGACGAAGGAAGATTGACGCCTGACCTCAAAATTGAATCTCGCATAGAATTCATCCTTTTCGCTCCATCATGCGTTTAGGCCGGCGGCAAGGGGCACCGCCGTCAAGATTCCAGAGTGAGGTCGTTGACTGCGGCGTGCCATAGCCGCTTGCGACGTTCCCTCATGACCACTGCCGCTCGTCGCGCAGAAGTGAGGCGGTCCCCGTCTCGCAAGTGACTGATGTGACTCATCGTGGTCGGGAGAGTCGCGCGAAAGTGGTTATGGCGGCGCGCCCGCCACCCTGCGACAATGTCATTGCAAGGGTTGAAATCTTGCGGAGTTACTCTGAACGACAGCAGGCCAATGAATACGCCGACTTACGCACTTATCTTGTTAATCGCTTCCGGGGCCGCTGCCGCGCAGGCCCCCAGCCATCCATCTGTTCCCGTCTTCGTCGAGCTGTTTACTTCCGAGGGCTGTTCAAGCTGCCCGCCCGCCGACGCGTGGCTCCGACAGGTCGACGCATCCCAGCCCATTCCCGGCGCAGAGATCATCGTGCTCAGCGAGCACGTGGACTACTGGGACCACGACGGATGGAAGGATCCGTATTCATCTTCGGCATTGACTGAGCGCCAGAGTTTCTACGCGCGAGAGTTCGGGTTGAGTTCTCCATACACTCCGCAGGTCATCGTGGACGGCCAGACCGAACTGCACCTGAACAATCCGCAACAGACCATCGATGTGTTCCAGAAGTCCGCTGAAGCCAGCATGATACCCATCACGATCAGCCGGGTGAGCGTGGACGGAGGCAATCCGGCTCTGCTCCGCGCGCATATCGAAATCGCGGGACAGGCAGAGAAAGTCGCTGCCGATGTTTATGGTGCGATCGTGCTGGACCATGCCGAATCTCAGGTTCAACGGGGCGAAAATGGAGGAAAGCATCTGACCCACACAGCGGTTGTCCAAGAGATGAAGAAGATCGGGAGACTGGAAAAGCGACACGATGTTTTGCTCGACTTCCAGACGAAACTCCCATCTGGTGTGGACCCTCGCAATCTGCGCCTGGTTGTCTTCCTGCAGCAGTCCGGCCAGGGAAAAGTTCTTGGCGCCGCCATGAGCAGGCCGCAGTCTTGAAGCTACTTCGACACGATATGTGCTGAACCGGCGGTTATCTCCCACGAGCCGGATTGAGGGAAGCTATCCAGACCCCTAATTTGGCGTCTAATACGGCGTCATGAGCCTGTTGGCTACGCCCATCTCCCCCATCATTGCTGTAGATCGAAGCGCCGGACCGCCATTGCATCAGCAGGTTTACGACGGATATCGTGAAGCGATACTCCGCGGCGATTTGCGGCCTGGACAAAAGATTCCGTCCAGCCGGGAGCTGGCGACCCAAATCCAGATCTCTCGCTTTCCGGTTCTGCACGCCTATGCGCAGCTCCTGGCGGAGGGATATTTCGAAAGCCTGGTCGGTTCCGGAACTTTCATTTCAGCTACGCTGCCGGAACAGATGATGTCGCTGGAACATCACGCGAACGGCCGCCCGGCAGCCTTGTCGGGGTGTCGCCCTGTCTCGCGCCGCACAACGCTCTATCCGCGTTTTGAGTGGAACGCGCACCTGCGCGGATGGGGCGCCTTTGGCGTCCATCAGCCGGCCTTCGACCAGTTTCCGTTTCAGATCTGGTCTTCGCTCGTTGCACGCCACAGCCGCAACCCTCATGCGAGTGCGATTCACAACATCAATCCACTCGGCTCCGAGCGCTTTCGCGAAGAGATATGCGCCTATCTTCGAACTTCGCGAGGCGTCAAGTGCGACCCCGCTCAGATTATGGTTGTGTCGGGTTCCCAGCAGGCTCTCGATATCACCGCGCGGGTTCTGCTCGATCCGGGAGATTCAGTGCTGATTGAGGAACCAGGATACGGCCTTGAAAGGACGCTCCTTGCGGCTTCGGGATGCCGATTGAACCTGGTACCTGTCGATGACGAGGGAATGGACGTGACGCGCGGAATCCGGATGTATCCCGATGCCAAAGCCGCTTTTGTTACGCCATCCCATCATTACCCGCTGGGCTCCACCATGAGCGCCACGCGCCGGCTGCTTCTACTCAACTGGGCTCAGGCCTTCGGCGCATGGGTCATCGAAGATGACTACGACAGTGAATACCGTTTTGATACCAGTCCCATCGCGTCCCTGCAGGGCCTCGACGTGAACTCCCGCGTAATCTACATCGGCACTTTCAGCAAAATCCTCTTTCCATCAATCCGCATCGGCTACATTGTCATACCGCGCGATCTCGTGGACCACTTCTTGTCGGTGCGGTTTGCCATGGATATCTTTCCTCCTTATCTTTACCAGGAGGTGCTCGCCGATTTTATGTCGCTCGGCCATTTCGGACGGCACATCCGGAAGATGAGACAGGTTTACGGCGCGCGCAGGTCGACGCTCATTGATTGCCTTCAGGCCGAGTTCGGAGGTATGCTCCCCGTGCACGGCGCCGCCGCGGGAATGCATGTTACGGTCACACTGCCCGAGGGCTTCGACGATCGCGCGATCGCGGCCCGCGCTGCTCGCGAACGTCTGTGGCTTCTTCCGCTGTCTCCCACATATGCAGGAGGGAAACCCAGAAACGGATTTATCCTCGGCTTTGGAAGCATCGCCAACGAACAGATTCCGTCCGCTGTGAAACGAATGCGCTCGATCATTTTTGGCTAGAACCTTGCCAACCATATTGCGTTGGCCGGCGCTTTTCACTTCTGATTCACTTCTGGGCCGCTTCGTCCAGATACTCGACGGTGATCGCAGAAAACCCGGTGGGCCGCAGCAGGTCCACAACTACTCTCCTGATGCCGATCACTGAAAAACTAGTTTCATAGGTCTGCGACGAGCCAGGATGCAGCTCAGGTAACTCCGCCTTGAATCCGTCCATGGGCAGATTGTCGTAGCCGTAAGCCAGCCATCGCAGCGAATAGCCGCGAAGCACGTACCCGGGAAGCTGTCTCCGCGTTTGCACCTCGAACTCGTAGCGGGCCTCACCCGATTTGCGCAGTACGGCCCGGTCAATGGGGCTGGCCTGCAGCCGGAGAGCTTCAAACGATGGCTTCCGCGCTCCATACAGATCCACCACCCCATGCACTCTCTGACGCAGGGCTCCGGCACCCTTGTCACCCACCAGCGTGCGGTAATCGTTGTAATCGAAGTAAATGGCGCCCGCGACCTGCGGGAACTTGCGAAATACCTCGGTGTGGGAGTTCACCATCGCGACGCGATTCTCGTCTCCTGGCATGATCTTCGGCTGGCATTCGCACCAGCCGTACTCGGATACGACGATCGGCTTCCCCGGGAATGCCTTGCAAATGCGGTCAAGATGCGCGTCCACGTCGTCGGGCCCACCGGGAGCCCAACTGCCGTAGTACTCGTTGGTCGAGATGAAATCGAACTCCCCAGCCATGTCGGCTCCAGGGTCCGTATCCAGTGTGTTTGAGGCATAAGTTTGCAGCCGCGATGGATCGAGGCGCCGCGCCTCTGCACTCACGGCGTGCGCAAACTGCCGCGTACTTGGGTTCTTCCCGTCAACTTCGTTGCACAGTCCCCAGGCCATTATGCATGGGTGATTGCGATCGCGATGGATCATCTCGCGCAACTGTTCCAGACCGTTCTGTTCGAGCGCGTGCTGAATCTCATCAGAAGTTTTCCCGAATGTCTCCGGTCCCCACGCCGGCACTTCCTCCTGCATCAGGATGCCGTGCCGATCGCAAAACTCAAGAACACGCTTGTCCTGCGGCCAGTGCGCGCGTGTGAAAATGCAGTTCAGTTCCTTCATGTCGCGGTGATTGCTGTCGATCCACTCTGTGGTTTCGGCAAAGCCCAGCTCAGGGTGGCTCCCGGCCATGCGCTCCACCCCGATCAGCGAGACCTTCTCTCCATTCAGATAGAAAGCATCCCCGCGTATCTCGATCTTGCGAATGCCGAATAGCTCGATCAGCTCATGACTGCCTGCGGGCTCTTGAGCTCGATCGAGGCCTCGTACAGGTGAGGATGATCGAAGTGCCATAGCTCTGTATTGCGCAGCGTCGCGGGACCGAGATCCACGACCTGATTGCTGTTGGGTTCCAAAGCCACGGACACCGGACCGATGAGCAACGTCTCCTCCGCGCTGCCTTCCCTGCGAATCGTCGCCTGAATACTTGCCTATAGAGGCTGCGAAGCGGTGTTGCGAACCATCGCGCGGATGCGGATCTCAGCTGATCCACTGTCCAGATCGGGATTCGCGTCGATCTCCACTCGTTCGACGAAGGCGCGCGCAGTCACCAGCAGGTTGACCGGACGAATGATTCCGCCGTCATCGGTCCAGTCGTAGCTCTTGTTGCGCGGAAGCATGCGGTCGCTCGGCCGGTTGTCGACTCGCACCAGCAATGTATTATCGCGGCCAAAATTGAGGTTCGCTGAAAGGTCAAGCGCAAACGCGGTGTATCCCTTGCCCACATGCTCGCCTGCAGAAGTTCGGTTCAGGAACACGTGAGCCGTATGATTCACGGCCTCGAACTCGATGCGCACATGCTGAGAAGCCCAGCTCACCGGTGCTACAAAGCGATACCGGTACCACGCAATTCCCACATGCTCCGGCGACCTGCCCAGCGATTGCCAGGTATGGGGCACCTGCACCGGGGACCACCCCTCGGCCTGATCGAGCGCGTCCGCCTGGCCGGCTCCCGTGGGATCGAGCCGAAATTCCCAGCCGTCCCGGAACGGAATGCTGTACCCGCGCTGTTCCATGGGCGCGAGCGGCTCCAATGCAAGGCCTTCCGCGCCCGCCAGGATGAGTCCGCTCGCCGAAAGAGCCTGAATGAACCGACGACGAGTTCCCACGGCCACCTCGCAGAGCATATTCTCGTGTACGTTCCACAATACTCTCGGGAGCTCCGAATGCCGCCCGGACCAGTTGAGCAAGACGAAGTCCCCGCCCACAGCCTCATCCTGCCGGAGGCTCCTGCAGAGCAGCGCGGGCCGGTCAAGGCCTGGCAGCAGGACGTGGAGATCCTGACCTACGACCCGGACCGGCCGGATCGCAATCCGATGTTCCTCGAAAAGCGCGTTTACCAAGGCAGCAGTGGCAGGGTTTACCCGCTCCCTTTCATTGATCGAATCGCGACCGAGCCCAGGCCGAAACTGTGGAAAGCCTTTCATATCGAGAACGAATATCTCCGGCTCATGATCCTGCCTGAGATCGGCGGGCGCATCCACATCGGCTACGACAAGACAAGCGGCTACGACTTCTTCTATCGCCAGAACGTGATTAAGCCCGCGCTGGTGGGCCTCGCGGGACCATGGATCTCAGGCGGAGTCGAATTCAACTGGCCTCAGCATCACCGGCCCGCGACGTTCATGCCGGTTTCGGCCGAGATTGAAAGGGCGCACGACGGCTCGTTACGATCTGGTGCAGCGACCACGATCCAATGCTGCGGATGAAGGGCATGCACGGTATCTGCCTGCGGCCAGGACGCGCCGTGGTCGAACTCAAGGTCCGTCTCTACAACCGCACGGCCGTTCACGCAGACTTTTCTCTGGTGGGCCAATGTTGCCACGCGCGTACACGAGAAATATCAGTCCTTCTTCCCGCCGGACGTGCGCTTCGTGGCTGATCATGCCAGGCGCGCCGTCACGTCGTTCCCTTGAAGCGACGGTCATTACTACGGCGTGGACTACGGCGAGCGCTCCGCGGAGCGGCGTGCCTGCGGAGGAGAAGCCGCGCCAGTTCGTTCCAGACGGCACCTATCCGCCGAACGATCTGAGCTGGTACGCGAACATTCCTGTCCCCACCAGCTACATGATCACGCGGCACCGGGCATGATTTCTTTGGCGGCTACGATCACAAAGCCAGCGCCGGCGTGGTGCACGTGGCGAATCACCACATCGCTCCGGGCAAGAAGCAGTGGACATGGGGCAATCACGAGTTCGGTTACGCGTGGGACCGCAACCTGACCGACCACGATGGGCCGTACATCGAGTTGATGGCCGGCGTGTATACCGACAACCAGCCGGACTTCTCCTATCTGGCGCCCTGGGAGACAAAGACCTTCACCCAGAACTGGTATCCGATTCACGGCATCGGCGCGCCCGTCGCAGCGAATGTGGATGCAGCGTTGAGTCGTCATCGACCGAGCGGGGCACAGCGCGATCGGAGTTTGTGTGACGAGACCTGTCAACTCGGCGGTCATCGTTTTGAAGTGCCTCGATATCGAACTCGCGAGATGGAGTCACGGAGATCGATTGCGACCATCCCGCTCTCATCGAATCGCCCCTTCCATCCGGCCTCGACCCCGCGGCCTCGCCGTCGTTGTGTACGCAGGCGAACGCATCCTCGATGAATACGATCCTGCGGGATCCAGTCGGCTGCCCCACCCGTCGTCGCGACGGAGCCGAAAGCGCCGGAAGAGATCGAGAGTGTTGAAGAGTTGTACCTGACCGGCTTGCACCTTGAGCAGTATCGTCATGCAACGCGCATGCCGGAATCGTACTGGGCCGAAGGGCTTGCGCCGCGAGCCCAACGATTCCCGGATCAGCAATGCGATGGGTCTGTGGCACCTTCGCCGCGGCGAATTCGAACAGGCTGCGGAGCACTTCGAGGCTGCCATCGCTCGGCTCACTGCGCTGAACCCCAACCCGCGCGATGGCGAACCCTTCTACAATTTGGGACTGGTCACGCCGCTATCAGCGCCGTGACAAGGAGGCCTACGATGCGTTTTACAAAGCGCATGGAACGCCTCGTGGCGCGCGCCGGCATATCTTTGCGCTGGCCGAGTGTGATGCGGCAAAACAAGACTGGCGCACCGCTCTCGACCACGCTGCAACGCAGTCTGAGCGTCCGATGCAGATAATCTGAATGCCCGCAATCTCCTCGGCATCCTCTTGCGCAGGCTCGGAGATGCCTCAGCCGCGGACGCCGCCTCTGACGAAACGCTCGCGCTCGATGCTCTCGACATCGGGGCACGATGGCAGAGAGGCATCGCCCCGGCCAATGGCCAGGAGTGTCTCGATCTTGCATTCGACCTGTTGCGCGCCGGGCTTGCCAGGAGACTCCGCGCGCGATGTGCTGCAGTCGGCGGACATGACCGCGCAGGATGGTTCCGTGCCCATGATCCTTCTACTCTCGCCTGCGTGAAGGATAAGGCTCGGCGACCCAAACGCCTTGCACATCGCTGGACCAGGCTATCCGTCCCCCTTGATTATTGTTTCCGAGCCGGCTGGAAGAAATGCTGACTCTTCAGTGGGCGCTTACAAAGCGCCGGCTCACTGGATGCCTGCCTACCTTCTCGGCACTTTGCTCTATGACAGGAAGCGTTATGAGGACGCCATACGGCACTGGGAGAATGCCGCCGAAGGAAATCCCGCGCTTGCAACGGTCCACCGCAATCTGGGCATCGCTTACTTCAACGTGCGTCAAGATCCGTGCAGCGCTCGCTGAACAGCTTCGAATCCGCATTTGCAGCGAATCCGCAGGATGCCCGCGTGCTCTATGAGCGGGACCAACTCTGGAAGCGGACAGGGCGCATCGCCGGACGAGCGTCTGCACGAACTGCGTGCAATTTCCAAAGCTGGTCGAATCGCGCGATGACTTGCGTGGAACTGGCAATGCTCCTCAACCAGGTGGGCAGACCCGAGGATGCCCTGCACCTTCTGCTCAGTCAGACGTTTCAGCCATGGGAAGGCGGGGAGGGTTTCGTCCTCGCCCAGTATGTACGCGCCCGACTCTTGCTGGGGCGTCGCGCACTTGAACGCGGCGAATTCGCGGAAGCTCACCGAGCATTTCGTCGCCGCCCTGGAACCGCCGCAGAACCTCAGCGAGGCAAAACACCTGCTTGCCAACCAGAGCGACATCCACTACTGGATTGGCGAGTCGTTTCACCGCCGCGGAGATAACGAGACGCGCGTGCATGGTGGCTTCGCGCGGCACAACGGAAAGGCGACTTCCAGCAGATGTCCGTCCGCGACGTCTCCGACATGACGTTCTGGACTGGTCTCGCTCCGAGCGTCTGGGCAGACAGGAGGAAGCGACAGCGCTGTTCAATCGCATCTTCGCCTACTCGGCGGAACTTGAAAACGCCAAGCCGGCAATCGACTACTTCGCCACATCGTTACCCACCATGCTGCTGTTTGACGAAGACATCGCCGGCGCAATCGCATCGATGCTCTGTTTCTTCGGGCGCAGGCATTGGCTGGACTGAGGCGCACAGGCGAGGCTGGCGGATATGCTTCGTGAACTGCTCGCCATCGATCATAACTCACGCCGGGCGCTTCCGATCTCCTCAAGCAAATCAGCCGGTCGCGATGCGCTCGGCGGTGCGCTGACCATGCATACACCCATGTCGTCGCCCCTGCCCGGGTCCTCCGCCTCCGCGGACCTCCGCCTTGGCTATCTTTGGACCATCGCATTCGTCGCTGCCCTCGGCGGATTGCTGTTTGGCTATGACTGGGTGGTGATCGGAGGCGCCAAGCCGTTTTACGAGATGTACTTCCACCTCACCTCCGCGGCGCTCATCGCATGGGCCAACAGTTGCGCGCTTCTCGGCTGCTTTGCTGGATCCCTGATCGCCGGTCCTGCCGCCGACAAGTTCGGCCGGAAGAAACTTCTCGTCATCTCCGCTGTCTTGTTCGCGGTCTCTTCCGTTTTCACCGGGATGGGCCCACACCTTCAGTGCATTTAGTTTTTGGCGCATTACCGGCGGAGCTGGCAATCGGACTGGCCTCGAACGTATCGCCCATGTATATCGCCGAAATCAGCCCGGCCCAGTGGCGCGGCCGCCTCGTCAGCCTGAATCAACTCGCCATCGTCATTGGAATCCTCACCGCACAGCTTGCGAACTGGCGTATTGCGGAGAACATTCCCTCCGCATCTTCACGGAGCCGTCCTCGCTTCTTCCTGGAATGCGCAGTATGGTTGGCGATGGATGTTCACAGCCGTCGCATTCCCAGCGGTCCTGTTCCTTTGCTCGGCCCCGTTCATTCCCGAGAGCCCGCGCTGGCTTGCCGCCCGGGAGAACATCGATACCGCACTCGGCGTGCTGCGCAGAATCGGCGGCGAACACTATGCGCAATCCGAATTAGCGGCTATTCAGATGTCGCTCCCCGCTTCTCATGGGACCGTCGCCTGGCGCGAACTGCTGTCCTCGCCCGGGCGCAAACTCCTCGCTATCGGTGCCGCCCTGGCTGTTCTGCAGCAATGGACGGGCATCAACGTCCTCTTTAACTACGCCCAGGAGGTGTATCGCAGCGCCGGCTATGGTGTCAGCGAAATCCTTTTCAACATCGTTATCACTGGCGTCATCAACCTCGTCTTCACCATCGTCGCCATGTTGCTCGTCGATCGCTTCGGCCGTCAGCCGCCTCATGATCTTCGGATGTGTTGCCATCGGATTCTCGCACCTTGCTGCCAGCCTGGCCTATCGCGCCCACATGCAGGGCACCTGGGTTCTCGTTCTCACGCTCTGCGCCATCGCGAGCTATGCGATGTCACTTGCCCCCGTCACCTGGGTCCTCATCACCGAGATCTTCCCCAATCGTATGCGCGCGTCGGCAGTGTCCGTGTCGGTTGCCACGTTGTGGGTCGCGTCCTTCGTGCTCACCTATACATTCCCTCTGCTCAATCAGTCACTCGGAACCTCCGCCACATTCCTCATCTACGCTGCCATCTGTTTCGCTGGCGCGGTGTTTGTCACGCTGTCCGTGGCCGAGACGAAGGGGCAGTCACTCGAGAACCTGGAACAGGCTGCAATGCATTCTCTATCTCATTCCCGAGATGGTGCGGACTAGGCCACGCATGGTCAGGTAGCTACGCCGTGCCCGCTGAGAATGTACGAGGTAAGGGGACAAGCCTTCGTCGACGCTCTGAAATGCTTAAGGCCGTCCATATTGGCCATTTTTTGGATTCCGTATATCACCTGAGCATATTTCCAGGGCGGCCAGCGGTGGAATTACAGGCTGGCCTGTACGCAACAAACAAACATCCGCGCGGCATGCGTGTATCGTCACGCGGCCGAAGTGGGAAGACTCAGTCGCCGGGAGAAATCCTGAAGTATCGGGTTGGCGTGGTGCCAAACGTCTTTCGGAAAGCCGCAATCATTGCACTGGGTGTGCTGTAGCCTGCTTCAAGTGCCGCGTGTGTGACCTTTGCGCCGCTCGCCCAGCATTCGCAGGGCTTGCATGAAGCGTAATTGCTGGCGCCACTTTCCGAACGTCATCCCTGAGGAAGCGAGAAAGAGCCGCTCGATCGTTCTCCTGCCGGCGCCGCTTTGCCGGCAGATTTTTGCAAGGGGTCTTCGGTCGGACGGATCCGCTATCAACACTTCGGCTACTCGAAGCGCTCGTGGATCGTTGGGGACCGGAAGCTGAAGCGGCGCGACCTGAACGATCCGAAGTTGGTCAAGGATGACGTCGATGAGGTGACTCTTCCAGGGGGGCCGGCGCCGGAGAGAGCCGCAGGCGCACGCCTGGAGAATCAGCTCTCTGAGCAAGCCGGGGACATTGACAACGCAGCACTCCCGAGGCAGCGAGGCAGCCAGCCGTGGCCTGAAATAAAGCGTCCGCATTGCCACGGAACCCGACATCGTAACGGTGTGCGCTGTCCTGGCGGGGATCCACACGGCGCGATGCATGGGGACCACCCACGCGCTGTCACCGGTGGCTACCGTCATCACCCCGTGGGATGCAAAGACGAGTTGATCCCGGTCATGAAAGTGTAGCGGGATGACGTGCCCTGCCGCGTAGTCTTGGGTCAGCGTGACGATTGGGGCGGTGTTGTCGAGGCAAGCGATCGAAGACGGCGGTTTGTCGCTTTTTCAACACTAGTTGACACAATATCGAATGTCTGACGGCTCGGAAAGTCCTATCTTGAATTCTTTGCAGAGCCTTTCCCCTGGAAAATGCGCATGAACCGTCCCCATCACTGGTTATGCAGCTCAGCCCATTGGCGGCGCACGCTGGATCAGCGCATGCCCTGGATTCTCTCCGGGACGGAGCTGGGCAGTGAGGTGCTGGAAGTTGGACCTGGCCCGGGCCTTACCTCTGACTTCCTTCGCGCACGGGTCGAGCGCCTCACGGCGCTTGAAGCCGAACCCAAGCTGGCGGCGAAACTGCGGCTGCGGTTAGGAGGTACCAACGTTGCGGTGGTCACCGGCAACGCGGCTGCGATGCCCTTTCCCGATGCGGCGTTTTCGGGATGCGCGACGTTCACCATGCTGCATCATGTGCCTTCCGCTGAAATGCAGGACAAGGTGCTGCGCGAAATACGAAGAGTCCTGCGCCCGGGCGGAGAACTGGCGGGATGCGACAGCCTGCCCGGCGCATTCATGCGGCTGATCCACATTGGCGACACCTTCGTTCCGGTCGATCCGGACGGCCTGCCCAACCGTCTGGAGGCCGCGGGTTTCGAGGTGATTCGGGTGGAAAGAGCGACAAACTTCTTTCGGTTTCATGCGCGACGTCAGCATGGAGGCGTGGGTGCAGACGAGCACAAGGAACGTCAGGAACAACCGTGAATTCATCAACCATCGAGACGGCTACCGCCGACTCAGAATCAGGAGGAATCCAGATGCAATATCGATTCACAGAGAGAACTCGTTGGTCTAGTTTGCTTCTTGCGGCGGTGGTCGCGGGATCATGGCTGAGCATTTCGCCGCAAGCCTGGGGGGCCGTGGATGCGGCGGCCTGCGCTGCGAATCCAGAAAACCGGGCGCTCGATTTCTGGCTGGGTGAATGGACCATTGCCGCACCTGGCGGAGGGCCGCGCGCCACCAGCAACGTCACCCTCGCACTCGATAAGTGCCTGATCGTCGAGCACTGGGACGGCGGCCGCGGCCACAGTGGCGAGAACTTTTTTGGATACAGCGCGGACGACAACAGCTGGCACGGACTTTTTGCCGACAATGAGGGCCGCGTGCACATCTTCGTCGATGGCAAGGCGGCATCGGGTTCTGCCCAGTTCTCCGGCCCCAGCCGAGGCCCGCAGGGAGAGACGGTCCTGAATCGAGTCACCATTCACCGGGTCGCCGGCGATCGCGTGGAGCAGATTTGGGAGAAGTCTTCCGATGGCGGCAAGACCTGGACAACCGCCTTTCGCGGGGAATACACGCGAAAGCAGCCCTGAGCAGATGAAGCGCAGAGGAGGCGAGATGAAGTGCCTGCCAGGTTGGTGGATTCCATGCGTGTTGGTGCTGGCGCTCGCCGGAAGCCGCGCTTATGCTGCGCAGACCGATTTCGCAGCGCCGCAGGTTCGAACGAGCGCCGGGGTGCTGGAGGGGATGCGTCTGAAAGCGGGAGAGGACGGCGCGGCGTTCCTCGGCGTTCCGTATGCGGCTCCGCCGGTCGGCAGTTTGCGTTGGGAACCGCCACAGCCGCCACGCTCCTGGGCCGGCACACGCAAGGCCATGCGATATGCTCCGGCGTGTGCTCAACTGCCCGCCGGATGGCTGCCTTATCCGGTCTGGAGCGAAGACTGTCTGTATCTCAACATCTGGACTCCGAAGCTCGCGCGCGACGCAGGGCTCCCGGTGATCGTCTTCTTTCATGGAGGGTCCAATCGCGCCGGTTACAGCCAACTCACTCCGCTCGGCCCTGCCCTTTCTCCGCTGGGAGTTGTTTTGGTTACCGCAAATTACCGGCTTGGACCGTTCGGATTCTTCGCTCACCCGGGTTTGACTGCGGCATCGTCGCACCACTCCTCGGGGAACTACGGAATTCTCGACCAGATCCAGGTGCTTCGCTGGGTCAGGCAAAATATTGCGGCCTTTGGGGGCGATCCCAGCCGCGTCACCGCCATGGGTCAGTCCTCCGGGGCCTTCGATATATGCCTGATGATGGCTTCTCCGCTTGCGCGCGGATTGTTCCAGCAGGCCATCATGGAGAGCGGCGATTGCCAGGGCACTTTGATAGGCGACATTCACACTCCCGTCCCCTTCAACGGTATCCACGGCACGGGAGAAGGCAACGGCGAGCGACTGGCGGGCGACCTGGGGATCGCCAATGGTCCCGACGCGATACGAAGACTCCGCGACCTTCCTGCCGAGACGATTCTGAAGACATGGCGCCACGATTCAAGCGTTCAATTTGACGCGATCGTTGACGGCTGGGTGATCCCCCAACAACCGGCCAGGATTTTTGCTGAAGGCAGACAGACCCACGTTCCAGTTCTGGTTGGCAGCAACGCTGACGAAGCAACGGTCTTTGGACCGGGACCAGCGACGACCTCCGATTACTGGAGTTATCTTCGAGCCGATACCGGAGCGCGGGCGGAGAAGGAATTCCAGTTGTGGCCGGTGTCTTCAGACGCTGAGGTTGGCGAGCAATACCTGAAGCTCCAAAACGAAACATTCGCCTACGGTGCGTGGAGTATGGCGCACGCTATGTCTCGCGCTGGAGAACCGGCTTATCTATATCTGTTGACCTGGGCCGACGCCGGCAAACGAGCCCGGCTCGGCGCCTGCCACGGGGAGGAACTCTACTTCCTCAGCAATGACTTTCCGCGCGACTGGCTGCCTGTCGATGGCGAGAATGCTTTTGGCGAGATCCTGCGCAGATATTGGACTGACTTTGCAAAGGCCAGTCATCCAGGCGGTCCGGGTCTTCCCGAATGGCCAGCTTACGAACTCGAGTCGAATCGGGTGCAGGAACTTGGGAAGCACATTCAGTCAGAGCCTGCGGGGACCAGTGTTACCGCCCTTCAAGATCTCATGCAGCCGATTCTGAAAAGCGCCGACGAGAAATAAGATACAACGATCATCACGGCTCTGCGGGCCTTCTATACTTCGGAGCGGCGAAGAAGGTAATCCAAGTGGCGGTATTCTCCGGCAGAGTCCGCAGCTTGTAAAGCAGCTGAGTCGTTGGCAGATTCGCGGATGCACGAAGGTGCCCGCCTGAGTCCCGCATGATGCAGACTCAGACGGGCACTGAAGCATGCGAGGGCGCTAGTCGCCTTCGCTTACGAAAACGGCGGTGGTGAGTGCCGGAACAGTCGTTGTTCCGTGCCGCCTGTCGAATGTGGATTGGCGCACGACCGGGTCAGCGGAATTATGCTGCTCCGGATGCAGGCGGAGTCTGAGGCCTTGCAGGCTGCCATCGCTGAAGCTGACCTGCGCATTGGTGGCGTTGAAGACCACCACAATGTGCTGGTAGGGGCCGTAGCCTCCTCCATTGGCATCGAGCTTCATGACGATCAGGCCCGGAACCTGGCTTGGGCCAGTGTTGAGAAAAGTGAGGTTCTTCTGAATCTCCGACAGCTTAGACATGCGGAACAGGCCTGAGCTGTAGCGGATGCGCAGTAACTCCTGGAACGCTTCGGCGCTGTAGGCGATGTTCTGCGGCTGCGGCGTGTAGGCGGGATTGCTGAGCAGCGGCTGCATCAAAGGCCACTGGCCCTGATTCTGGCTCGCGATCGGTAGACCGATACCCCAGTTGGCGGTCTGCCCGGTCCAGTCGATCTTGTTGAACCAGTCACCAGAGTTATAGCTGTTCTGGTCCATGTCCTTTGACCGGAGCAGGTCGTCGCCGGCCTGGAAGAACGGGATGCCCTCGCCGAGCAAGACGAGGCTCATGCCCATGATCTGCCGGCGGGCACGCATGGCAATGTCATCCGTAAAGCTCGATTTGAGTTGCACGGCGTCGAAGAGATCCTGGTTGTCGTGCACTGAAGCGTAGTTGACGGCCTCGATCGGACTCTTCGTGTAACCCGTCGGCTGGCCGTTGTAATTGACCTGCGCCCCGGTAACGGTTGAGCCTGCGCTGTCCTGGAAGCGTGTAATCGCGCAGGTTGCCGGTGAGGCCAACGCGAATCCAGTCGGCGTATTGCAGAAGCTGACCTTGTTGTGAGCTCGGTGCCATGCTTCCGTTGGTGAACGTGCTCGAATCCGTGAAAAGACCCGTGGCAAAGCCCTGCACGCGCTCGTCAGTAAAGGGGCTTCCCCCGCGCATGCCGTCGCGGATGCGATCGTTGAACGAGCCGATACCGAAGCCGTACATGTTCACCTGCGATGCGTTCGGCCCGATCTGGTTATTTGCGGTATCGCCGAAGTTGAAGCCCTCGCCATACAGGTAGATCTTCGATCCGTCGACGCCGTCCTTCTCCAGCGTGAGCGCGTTCAGTGCCTGCTGGATATGCTGCATGTTGTAAGTGAACATGAAGCTCATGATGTCGAAGCGGAATCCGTCGATCTTGTAGTCCCGAGCGTTCAGCACAAGTGTGTCGATGATCAACTTTTCCATCATGCGATGTTCGGCCGCCGTATCCGCGCAGCACGATGCTGTTTCAAGACTGCCATTGGCGTCGAGGCGGTGATAGTAGCCGGGAACGACCTCATCGAGATTCGAATTCGGCCCTTCGCCGCTGGCATTGGTGTGGTTGAAGACCACATCCTGGACAACACGCAGGCCCGATTGATGCAGCGCGTGCACCATGGAACGGTACTCGCGCACGCGGCTGTAGGGGTCGATCGCATAGTTGCCTGCCGGAGCCATGTAGTGCACCGGATCGTAGCCCCAGTTATAAGGTGGGCTGGTAAGTGTAGCCTGCACGGCGGCCTGCTGCTGCGTACCGTCAGGCGGGTCCTGCGAAAGATCACCGGGGAAGAGCCATGTGCTCTTGTCCTCATTCACGCTCGCGAAATGGAACGAAGGCAGGATGTGCACGGCCTTCAATCCGCTGCGCGCGAGCGTCGCGCAAATGTTTCATGCCGTCGGTTTGCGGATAAGTGAATGCATCGTACATGCCGCGTGCCTTCTGCGGCACAGTCATGTCGTTCACGCTGAAGTCGCGGATGTGAAGTTCGTAAAGACTCAAGTCGCCGACACTGGCAAGTGTGGGCGAGCGGTCTTCATCCCAATCCTGCGGCTTGGTCCCATCCGAGTCGAGATCGGTGATGCGGCTTTTGGTTCCATTGATGGCAAGGTCGATCGAATAAGGATCGCTCGTGACGTTGCTGTCGAGCGCCCCGTCCGCAGGCACCCACACACGGACGTTGTAGAGGTAGAACTTGCCGGCCCAGTCCGCTTTGCCATTGGCCACCCACACGCCGTTGTGTTCATGCATTGGGATCGTCGATGAGGGTGCGGTATCCATGGCGTGATTGAAGATCTCAAGGGAAACACTTTGAGCGGTGGGCGCCCACAGCTTGATCTTGACGGCACAGTTCTCGTCGTCAGGCCAGTCGCTCCAGGCGGATTCCTCGCCGTGATGGAAAACGACACCGAGCCTGCCCCTGTAGTAGTAGAGGTCGTCGAGCGCGCCGGCGATCTGTAGTCCGGTGGCGTAGGCAAGATTGCCACTCGAATTCACCTCAGACAGAGCTAGCTGCCCGGTAAGCGCGGTTTGGATGGTGGAAAGACTCACGCTCGAAGGAATCTGCAGCACAGCGTAGCCTGCGAGTTGCGGGTGAGCGCATCAGCTCGTCATTAGTAAGAGTACCGCCTGGCGCAAGCGGGATAACGGTGCCGCCGGTGATGCCGGTTTGCGTGGCTGCAAGGCCACCCGTGAGGCTCGAGTTGATGGCGTAGGTGCTGCCGCTCTGCAGGAACTGAGGCTGGATGGCGACCCGCTGGTGGTCGATCCAGTAGGCCTGCTGGCCGGCCAGTTCAGATTGAAGGATTTGCGCGGGCGTAGGTGTGGAGGTGTACACCGTGTCGACGCCGGACAGGATCCATGCCTGCGTTAAAGTGTTGACCGCGAGATGCATGTCGGGGCCGGGATCTTTCGCACCCGTGCCGATGTTATGCACGATAAAACCGAGATCCTGCGGATTCGGCTTGAGGCTGATATCGAAGTAGGCGCCGAGCGAATCGTAATTGGTTACGCCGGTGAGACCGTCGTTGAAGTCGCCCGTGTACTCCTCGGTGTCGTTGAATGCGTAGACGGTCCAGTTGAAATAGTTGCCGTCGGCCCGGAAATAGTGAATACGCGCATAGCCCGGCAACAGCGCCGTGGGGATATTGACGTCAACCTGGCTCTTGTAGAGCTTGCCGATCCCGGTGTAGCCCCAGTATTCGTACCCCTCCGTTGACGGATCCACGAATACGTTCGGCCCGGGGTCCTTCTGATCGCCGCCTGGCGCCGATGGATTGTGAATGATGAGGCCCACATTCTGCGCGCCGCTGATGACTCCGACATCGAAATAGGCGCCGTAGGAATCGTAGTTTGTCGGAGGGACGAGACCGTTGTTGTAATTGCCGGTGTACTCAGTCGTGTCAAAGAATGCGTAGACGGTCCATGGTCCGTAGTTGCCATCGGTGCGGTGATAGTGCACGCGCACGTAGCCGGGCAGGAGAGCGGCGGGATTGTTCACATCAATCGCTACGTCGTAGACCTTCGCAATCCCGGAATAAGCCCAGTACTCGCTGCCCATGTTGGCTGGATCGACAAACTCATTGGGCCCGGGATCCTTCTGATCGCCTCCCGAAGCCGTGGGATTGTGAATGATGATGCCCACCTGTTGCGCGCCAATGATCACGCCCAGGTCGAAGTAGGCACCGTAACTGTCGGTTCCGGCAACTTGCACAGGGCCGGTGCCGTATCCGCCTGTGTTTTCCGTGGTGTCGTCAAAGGCGTAGACGGTCCAACCGCTGTAGTTGCCATCGGGCCGGTGATAGTGAACGCGGATCTTGCCGGCGGGAATAGGTGGATCGCTGGCGAAGAGAGGCGGAACTGCGGTGAATAGTAGAAGCAGAAACGTGAAGGTGCGTGCAGTCATCCTGAAAAGAGAATGGGGATTTCTGTTGGCGGGAATCATGATGAGATCTCCTCAATTCGTGTGTGATTCCGAGTTAAGGGATTACCTGCTGGTCCAGTGCAGGCGAAGAGGTGTGCAGACAGCGGCGGAATCCTAGAGGGAACACATCAGGAATGTCAATGGACGAGTCGAGTTATGGCCGATCAGGCGGCCCACTCTGTCTCTCGCTATCTGGTAAGTACCGGACGACAAAGGACAAGTGGCGCCAGCAGGTGGGAAGGGCGCTCGGGGCCGCGACCGTTCACTCCGAGCGGACGGTTCGAAAGGCGCAAAATGTTTGAGAGCGTTAACACGGGATGGTGTAAGCCTGGTTGAGCAGCAAAGCCAGGAACAGCCGGTCGAACACTCCCGTGACGGCGAAAAGGAAGCGAGCGCAGGGTCATTGACTGGCCATCAGTAGCGTTACTTGAATCGTGCACATCCGCGCTGTTGAAGGACTCGAACTGTGTCCGATTGGTGCCAGAGCGCGAGAACTGTCGACAAGCCGACCTGTCGCGAGCGATAGAGGTTCTATCGGCAACTCCGCCGTTTGATAGGCGGTCTGAGTCTGCCTGATGCTCAATTCAGCAACACTCCCTGATTCGGAAGATGCAGCGAGAACGTTGGTATCTCGATATCAAACCTCTCGCCGGTCTCACTCTCCATCTGGTATGACCCGCCCATCATCCCCGACGGCGTGTCGAGGGGAACCCCACTTGTATACTCGTGGCTCCCGCCGGGCTTGAGCACGGGTTGTTCCCCGATAACGCCTATCCCCTTGACCTCAGTCAGTTCGCCACGCGAATTCGAAATCATCCAATGCCGGCTCAAGAGTTGCACCGTTTCCTGTCCGTGATTCTCGATGATCACGTGATATGCCCAGAAATACTGCGCGTCGTCGGGCGATGATCTTGCAACAAGGTAAGTCGGCTCAACGCTTACCGTGATTCCTCGCGTGGTTGCCGTGTACTGCGTACGATCTGCCATGAAGATAGATTAGAGCAAACCGGGCGGGGAACTCAGAGATCTGGCGTCGAGAGAGATGCCTGAGTCCGGGGCGCTGGCCAGCTTCCCGCTACTATGGGATCGGCTAGCGGGAAACGGGCGCGCGATGCCGGCTTGCCCGATATATACATCTCGGCTCGATAAGCGACTCTGCGATAGCGCACCCTTTGAGGAGACCATCCGCTGAAAAGCGATGCTGATCTGTCTCCTTGTGCTTCGGTCTCCGATAGCCGATAGTGCGTCTGCTCTTCGCGCGGCATGATCAATTTGACAGCTCTCTATTACTTGTTTACTCTAGGCATTGTCGGCCAATGCCTTATGGAAAATGAAAGAGATATTTCTCGGGATCTGTTTCCCGGCGCCCTGGAGATGATGGTTCTCGAATCTCTCCGCCGCCAGCCGGCTCATGGCTATGCCCTGGTGCAGCACATTCAACAGCGCTCCAAAAACCTTCTCCAGGTGGAAGAAGGCTCGTTGTATCCGGCGCTCCAACGGCTGCTCAAAACGAAGATGGTCAAGGCAGAATGGACAATCTCGCCCTCGACCAATCGCCGTGTGCGCATCTACCAGATCACTAAAGCCGGTCTGCAGCACCTCGAACGGGAGATTTCGAGTTTTGATCGGATGCTCGAAGGAATCCAGATGGTGCTCGGCCCCGCCCGGCGCGCAACCAACTCCTAGGGAGCATTGGCATGAACTGGTTTGCAAATATCTTTCGCCGCAGGCACCTCGATGAGGACCTCACCGAGGAGTTGCGAGAGCACATCGAAGAAAGAACCGAACAGATCATGCGTCTCGAGAATTTCTCGCGACCTGAGGCTCGCCAGGCCGCTCTCCGCGCCTTTGGCAACCCCACTCTGATTCAGACGCGCAGCCGCGAGGTATGGGAATGGTCCAGGCTTGAGGCTCTTCTTGCCGATCTCAAGCTCGTCGCTCGTCGATTGTCGAGGTCCCCTGGCTTCGCCGTCACCGTTCTTCTTACTTTGTCGATCGGCATCGGCGCGAATACGGCGGTATTCAGCGTCGTCAACAGCGTCCTTCTGAAGCCGCTCCCCTATCCGCAATCCGACAGGCTGGTCACGCTTTCGCTCCAGGCACCCGGAGCCGCGGGACTGACGAGCTTTCGCGACGGCCTGCTCCTGTCCTCATCCATGTTCCTCACCTTCGCCGACCACAATCGCACCTTCCAGTCGCTCGGGGTGTGGAACGCGGGTACGGCGAACCTTACCGGAATTGCACAGCCGGAAGAGGTTCACGTGATCACGGTGAGCAGCGGATTGCTCGAGACGCTGGCTGTTCCGCCCCTCGCGGGTCGTTGGTTGAACGCAGGCGATCAAAAACCCCACGCGAGCAAAAGCGTGATGATCGGCTACGGCTTCTGGCAGCGGCAATTCGGCGGTCAACGAAGCGTTCTCGGGCAGACCATCCGATTGGATACGCAGTCCGCGCAGATTGTTGGCATCATGCCGCGCGAGTTCAAAGTGGTTGACTCCGAGTTTGACGTCTTGGAACCCGCGCCCGCGGCCTTCGACCCAAGCCATCAGATCATGGAAGGATTTGGCTGGAATGGTGTGGGACGCCTGAAAGACGGCGTGACCATCGGACAGGCCGATGCGGACGTTTCGAGCCTGATTCCCGTCTGGATGGATTCCTGGTCGGATGGCCCCGGCTCCAATTCGCACTTCTTTGCAATCTGGCGCATCACCGCGGCGCTCAAGCCGCTCAAGCAACAGGTCATCGGCAGCATCGGTAATGTGCTCTGGCTCGTAATGGGCACGATTGGTATGGTGATGCTGATCGTCTGCACCAACGTGGCCAATCTGCTACTCGTGCGCGCCGACTCCCGACAGCAGGAACTGGCAGTGCGCGCAGCGCTGGGCGCCGGCCGCGGCCGCATCGCTCGCGAACTCATTTTCGAGAGCCTTACGCTAGGAGCGGTCGGTGGAGCGGGAGGGATTGCCGTGGCGGACGCAGCGCTGCGGCTGCTCTCGGCCATCGGGCCTGCCAATCTGCCTCGCCTGAGTGAGATCTCGCTCAGCTTCGAGTCATTGTGTTTCACCGCCGGGCTGGCGATTTTTTCCGGGCTCTTCTTCGGATCGATCGTGTCGCTCAAGTACTCGCGCATCGGCCCCGGCGTAGCTCTGCGCGGATCGAGTCGTACCGCAAGCGCGGGGCGCGATCGGCATCGTTCCCAAAACGTGCTGGTGGTCGCGCAGGTTGCCATGGCGCTGGTTTTGCTCGTCTGTGCCGGATTGATGATGCGCAGCTTCGCCGTGCTGCTCAACACGCAGCCGGGTTTTTCGACTCCCGAGCACCTCCAGACCATGCGGGTTGCGATTTTGCCATCAATCGCCTCCGATCCAGTCACCGTGACACGCGCACAGAATGAGATCGCCGACAAGCTTGCCCAGCTCCCCGGCGTCTCCTCAGTTGGGTATGCAGCGGAACTGCCGATGGATGGCATCGAGCCCAACTGGAACAGTATCTTCGTTCAGGGACGAGATCCGTGGGGCGCGAAGAGCACGCTTCCCATGCGCGTCTTCAACTACACTTCGCCCAACTACTTCCATACCATGGGTTCCCGCATGATCGCAGGCCGTGAATTCACCTGGGACGACGTGTACAACCAGCGGCCCGTCGGTATTCTGTCGGAAAATCTTGCGCGCGAACTTTTCGGCTCTGCCCAGGCCGCCATTGGCAAGCAGATCACCTATTTCCAACAGATGCCGTGGCATCAAGTGATCGGCGTGGTTGAGGACGTGCGGCACAACGGAGTGGACGCGCCGGCGCCGGCCATCGTCTATTGGCCGACGATGATGCCGAATCTCTACGGCCCCGAGCCACTCGATGCCGTGCGGGGAGTGACGTTTGTCGCGCGCAGCCCGCGCGCCGGCTCGGAGAGCCTCACGCAGGAGATGCAGCAGGCCGTTTGGCAAATCAACGGAGAGCTGCCCGTCAGTGGACTCCGCACCATGCAGGAGATCAACTCGAAGTCCCTGGCGCGAACTTCGTTTACACTCACCATGCTCGGAATCGCCGCCGCCATGGCCCTGGCCCTCGGCGTCATCGGCATCTACGGGGTCATCTCCTACTCTGTCTCGCAGCGCACGCGCGAAATCGGCATTCGCCTCGCTCTCGGCGCTCAAAAAAGCGAACTGCGCTGGCTGTTCGTTCGCTCCGCCCTGGTGCTCACCGGCGTTGGCTTGGTCATCGGCTTCTGCGCAGCCGCAGCAGTAGCCCAACTGATGAGGACCCTCCTTTTTGGAGTCAGTCCGCTCGATCCTCTGAGCTTCGCCGTTGTGGCACTGGTCCTGGTCGCGGCAGCCGCTCTTGCCAGCTATTTGCCAGCTTCTCGCGCTTCCGCAATTAATCCTGCAGACGTGCTCAAAGCTGAGTGATCACAACCGACTAGGAGATTCCTTGCAAGATAGCCGGTTCAGAATGAGCGACGGCAGTCTTCAAATCTGATGCGTTGGTCGAAGAATCCGGGCCTTGGCACGTTTCCGGCAGGAGACGCTGGAAACGCGAGGTGGCGATGATGCGCCTGAGCGTCACCACGAAGGCCAAGTAGACAATCTACCTCCAGTGGGAGTAGAGTGTCTACGTCTATGAGCGAAAAAGACCAGTATAAGAACCGGATCGAGCTGTTGCAGGGAACACTCGACATGCTTATTCTTCAGACCCTGCAATGGGGGCCGCAGCATGGATACGGCATTGTCCAGGCTTTACGTTTGCGATCCGGAGATGTGCTTCAAGTCGAGACCGGATCACTGTATCCGGCTCTCCATCGATTGGAGCGTCAGGGCTGGGTGCAGTCTGAGTGGAAGCAGTCAGAGAGCAAGCAAAAAGCCCGATATTACCGAATCACGGCCAAGGGGAAAAAGCAGTTGGCCTCTGATCTGGGCCGATGGGAGCGCATTGTCGAAGCGATTGGGTCGGTGATGTACGTCAAGCCGGAGGAGAGTGAGTCATGAAGTGGTTCCCGAGCCTCGGTTTTCAGCGGCGCAAGCGCGAATTGCAGGAAGAGATCGACGCTCACCTGCAGATGGCGATTGCAGATCGAGTGGCGCGAGGCGAGACGGCAGAGGCGGCGCGACAAGCGGCGGCGCGGGAATTTGGAAATATTCCTCTGGTGCAAGATGTGACGCGCGACATGTGGGGCCAAGCGTGGCTTGAACAACTAGGCCGGGACGTCCGTTACGCGTTACGGCAACTGCGCAAGAGCCCCGGCTTTTCGATCACCGCGACGGCGATGCTGGCAGTAGCTATCTGCGCCAACAGCACCGTATTCAGTTGGATCGACGGCACCATGTTGCGTCCGATTCCTGGCGCGCGGGACACGGGCGATCTTGTGAGCCTGCAGCGGGGGGAACGGAACTTCTCCCCGACTCCGCCCTTCTCGTATCTCGACTATCGCGATCTGCGCGAGCAGAACCACACCTTCGCCGGAATACTTGCCTATCATCACGATTGGATCACGCTGACTGGCGGCGCACAGCCGGAGCGCGTCTTCATAGCGAACGTGACGGCGAACTATTTCGATGTGCTCGGCATCAAGCCGGTGCTGGGACGATTCTTTCTGGCTGAAGAAGAGACGCGTCCAGATGCGGTTCCCAACGTGATCCTGAGTTACTCGCTCTGGAAGACGCGCTATGCCGCAGACCCGGCAATTGTGGGCAAGTCGATCGAGATCGCCCGGCATCCTGTGACGGTGATCGGTGTGGCGCCGGAGGGGTTTGTAGGAGCAATGCCCGGGCTGCGTGACGATCTGTGGGTAACGCTCGATCCCCTCGGGACGGATGTGTGGCGGATCACGCATCGCAGTGGTGGTGCGGTCTGGCTGAACGTAATAGGAAGATTGCGGCCCGGCGTGAGCCGTGGCCAGGCGGCCCAGGATCTCGACACCGCTGATGCACAAAATTGTGGCGGCGTATCCGGACGATCATCTGGGCGAGAACCGGATCACTCTGGATCCCATGTGGCGCTCGCCATTCGGCGCCAACGGATTCATGGCAGCGACGCTGCCCATCTTGCTGGCCTTTGCTGCTGTGGTGCTGTTGCTGACCTGCGCGAATGTGGCTACGCTCACGCTGGTGCGGTTTGTATCCCGGCGGCGTGAACTTGCGATCCGGCAGTCGCTCGGGGCGAATCGCATGCAACTGGTGCGGCAGATGGTGCTCGAGGGCGTGGTGCTTTCCATCGTCGCAGGAGCCGTGGCCCTTGCTGTTGACATCGTGGACTTCGAAGACATTCGCATGGTTCTTTCGGGCGAGCTCGAGTCCTACCACCCTGAACGGGAGCATGGACCACAACGTGGTGATCGGGATTGCGGTGTCGTCCCTGTTGGCCGGCATGCTGTGCGGCGCGCTCCCCGCCTGGCGTTCGTCCCACGCGCCTGCCATCGAGGTACTCAAGGCAGAGTCTGCAAGCATCTCCGGCGGCTCACGCAACCGGAAATTGCTCAGCGCGCTGGTGGTGGCGCAAATCGCACTTTCACTTCCTCTGCTGTTGTGCTCAGGGCTATTTCTGCGAACGCTGCGGAATCTCGCCGGCGCGAATCCCGGATTTGAGCAGGACCACATTCTCACTGCGACCGTGGGACTGAATATCGCCGGCTACAGCAACGACGAGGAACAGGTGATCCGTCACAAGATACTTGATCGCGTGTCGGCATTGCCCGGTGTGAAGGTTGCGTCTTTTACGGACTGGATTCCGATGAGCCTGAGCCACAAGGGCGAGGATGCGTATCCAGAAGGGTATGTGCCGCACCCCCATGAATCTTTGCAGGTGTACCACGCCGAGGTGTCCCCGCGGTATTTCGAATCCCTTCATATACCCATTTTGGAAGGACGCGAGTTTACACCGGATGACGATGAAAAGGCCCCGAGGGTACTCATCGTGGATCAGACCGCGGCGAGGCGCTACTGGCCAGGGCAGGATCCGCTGGGAAAGAAACTCAGGATATGGGGCAGACTTTTCACGGTTGTCGGAGTCGCGAAAAATTCGACACATATGTTAATGAATGAGTCACCGGAGGCTATGGTCTATATGAGCTTTTTCCAGGAGGGGTACGAGACGATCGTGCAGGTGGAGACCGAGGGAAATCCGGCCGACCTGGCGCCGGCGGTGGAAAACGCCATCCACACAATCGATACACGGCTGCCGGTTTTCGACGTGCGCCCCATGCGAGAGAGCACCCAGTTGGCGAGCAGTTTCGCCGTCATCGAGAGCACCCTGGCGGGAATGTTCGCGCTGATCGGGCTGGTTCTTGCGATAACCGGAATCTACGGAGTCGTGGCCTATCGAACCCAAATGCGAACCCACGAGATCGGAATACGAATGGCGCTAGGTGCTTCACGTGTGGACGTGCTGCGGCTCGTGCTCGTGCAGGGATTGTGGCTCACAGGCATTGGGCTGGCGCTGGGATTGGCGTTTGCATTGGGACTGACGCGTCTTATCGCCCGGCTGTTGTACGGAATCGGCGCCAACGATCCAGTCACCGTTGCTTCCGTCGTCATGCTCCTGGGAGCAATGTCATTGCTAGCATGCTACCTTCCGGCACATCGAGCGATGCGCCGAAACCCTGTGACCGCGATTCGCGAGCTGTAAGCCGCAGTTCGGACTCGCCGCAGACTAGGGCGTGGAGTTGGTGGATGAAGACCGGAACGATGCGACAGCCATAGCGGCGGCGCTCAAAGGTGTTGAGGGCGCGTTTGCTATGTTGCCTGTTGTTTGGGCACCCTCGCCTGATTACAGAGAGGCAAAGGGCGTTATTGCGAACTATGTCGCTCGGCTTTGCATGCTTTGGAATGGCGGTGGTAGAGTTGCCGGCCCATCGACTATACCTCTCAGAAAAGTAGAGGAAGTATAGCCCCATTGCCCGATGAGGTGAGGAGGTTTGTGTAAGGCTTTTGTTTTCTATTGGGGCGGCTAGTGGGGATCGAACCCACGACATCCTGAGCCACAGTCAGGCGTTCTGCCTCTGAACTATAGCCGCCATAAATTACTTGGAATCATCGGCTTACGCTGCGTGACCCTGTTCCGACAGTGTACCGGTCAGGCTGGCTAGGCGCAAACGACTATCCCCTTTGAATTGTATCCTGTTTTCGCGTCATGAACTACGTTGAAATGCTTGCGCGGTCGCGCCGTCGAGGCGTTGCCAGACCCGTTAGCGCACGGGCGTGCCTTGTTGAAGGTAGTGGGCGCCATGCTCCTGCGTAAGGTCTCGGCCTATTGCGCTGCACAAGCCCGGTGCTGCAGATCAGGGAGGCGGGAAGCAATCCAGTTATCCGGAACGACGCTCCACTTCCTGCGAATCGAGCGCTAAGAATGAGAAGGCGAGATCTCGAATCGATGCGGCTTTGGCTGAGCGGCCTTTCGCTGTTCTACAGAGAGGGCGGCATCCTTCATGCGAATCACCTTTGTTGCATCCGCCTCTCCGTCGACTTTCGGGTCATCGATGGCAAGATTGAATGCAGCCTGATCCAGGCGCGCTCTCGTCTCTTCGATTCCATCCACGTCCCTCGCCTGATCCTCCATTGGAGTGGGCAAAAGAGCCAGGTTCACGCCCGACGCAAGTTGCGCGCGTGTGAAGGACCCAATGACGCGATCGTCGATTTTGAGCGTATACCGTTCGGCGGGCAGATTGTCGATACGTAGCATTTGCTTGTCCATGGCAGCAAGGTCTGAATTTGCGAGAACGAACTGTGTCATACCGTCGTTAAGCGGAAGGGGAAGCGGAAGAGCATTCTCAAGCTGGGTCCAGGTCAACGATCCGTCTTTCGACGCCAGGCCAGTGACCTGGGCATTCTCAGTGGAAAGAACGCGCGCCCGGAGGGCATCGAGTTGCACGCTGCTGACGACGGAGGAAACACCCCAGGCGCGTGCGAGTTGCGCAGCCATTACCCAGTGTGCGGCCTGGCTGGGATGAATGCGGTCCGGAACAAGCAGAGCGGCCAGAGATGCGTTAATCTGGCGGCCGGAATCAAGCAGATTCGATACGGCTTGATGGAAATCCGCGAACGCGAAGTGCGACGCCGTTGCAAACTCCCGCGCAAATTGGGCGTTCCGTGCCACCGCTTCGCTGTAGTGCGCGAATTCTGTCCCATGTGTCACTTCATCGTAAGGAGTGGTGGAAATGAGGGTGATGCGGGCCGCCGGGTCCTGGGTCTGAATGGTATGGATGAGGTCGCGATAGCCATCTTCGAAGATGCCCAGGTACTTGGGGTTGAACGGCATGTAATAGCCGTCGTTCATTCCCAGCATGACGGTAATGACGGTGGACTGTTGAGGAAACAAGTCGCGCGCGAGCCTCGTCTTGCGGTCGCCCGTATATCCGCCATTGACGGTGTCGCCGGGTACGCCCGCATTCCAGAAGGTGACGTGCAACTGCGGATACCGCGTGAGAACGAAGTCCTCTACAAAGCGCGTGTAGAGCCGCTGCGCAGTGATGCTGTCGCCGTAGAACGCTACCCGATCGCCGTCATGCAGCGCGAGTGTCTGCGCACGGCCGATGGCGCAGGCAAGCATTAAACAGGCGATGACTACAGATCTCCGGCATGTCCGGTTCATCCATCCTCCAGAGAGTGGTTGGGGATTAATGCGCGACGACATAGGCTGATCCCTCCAGCGTGATCCGCGGCGGTGGCTCAGGAGTGCAGCCACTGCAGAGCAATTCATAATCGTAGGCCAGCGGTTGCTTCGGACCGGGCTCACCTTCATTTCCTTTTCTCCGGAGAGAGCGGCCTCTGCATATGCGAGAACTGTGGAGCACCAAGAAGTGCGCGCACTGTTCCGCCAAGCATTGCTGCATTCTGGAATCCACGCCACTGCTGGAGCATTGCTCCGGCCGATGATCGAAGCGTGATGACTCCCAGGGAACCGGTCGGCGAGAGTGTGTGGTCGAAGTGCAGCGCGCCTGCGTAGACATCCTCAAGATCACGGAGCGCGTTCGCCTCGAGGCCCGGTGCAGCTTGGCTGCGCAGGTGCACGCTCACTTTCAGGCGATCGGCACCGTACTGTCCTGCGAGGCTGCGGAGAACAACCAACTGGGCGCGCGTTTCAGGGGCGAGCAGGCCATCCCGATCAAAGGCCAATTCCAGGTCGGCATCGAGGGCCAGAGCGATTTCGGAATGCGCCGGCGCATTCGGCTTCGAAAGGACAGAGCCCATTTCCTGTCCTGCTTTCTGAAGCGAGGCGAGGCTCACATCATGCAGGTCGCCCAATGTGAACAGTGGCTCGCCGGCTGACACGTATGTGTTCTCTGATGGAACCCACCGCGCATTGCTGCGATAGATGCGCGGCGTCGCGGAGATCACGCGATTCTGGCGAAACACGAATGGATCCCCGTTTACGAGCGCATCGTTCACAATCGCCGCTGCACCAGGGACCGGCGGGTTCCATTCGATCGTGTTGCCCTGAACCACAAGGCCGCGGATGGGTCCATCGTTCCAGGTGTGCAAGTAAACGGCGCCTTGCAGGGCCGCGAGCCGCGGACTCAGGCCGTTGTTGACGCAGAGATTCTGGCGGACAACACTCTCGCTGGTAGTGAAGCCGGCCGCGAACACGGCGATGCAGTAACCCTGCGTATCGTGGCCGTAGTTACGCTGCACGGTATTGCGCGTGTTGTGCCAGTCGATGTCGTAGGCTCCGCCATCCACGCCGGGACTGTCGGTGACGTAGGCTTCGTTATCTTCGACGGTGCAATCGGTACAGGTCCACGTCCAGATGGCGTTTGGCGTGCCGGTGGTCTCGGTCGGCTGCATACCGGTTTCCCATGCGGCGCTTGCGCGGATCACGCTGTCCTGATCGCGGAAGAGAACAATGCCGTCGCCATACACATCATGCGCCGTCGAGTTGCGCACCGTTACGTGCCGGTTCAGGATGGGGTCGGGCCCGTTGCCATAGTTGCCGCCGCCGACCATGATGCCCGCCCATTGGTTGGTGTGCGCCGCATCCACTCCATCCACGAGCACGTCATCAAGGAAGGCCGTCTCACTGCTGCGGCCCACGAGCACAAGGCCGTTGTCTTTGTTCTTCAGCTCGCCGCCGTACACGTCGTGAACGTAAAGGTTCTTCAGGTAGATGTGATGCAGTGGCCTCTTGTCTGCGCTGATGAAGATTCCGTACTTGTTCGCGCCGGAAAGATCCAGCGAATCAATCTGCCAATATTCCTGATCGGACAACTGAAGGATCTGCTGCGCATCTGTGGAGGCGATGATGCGCGGACGCGGCCCCTCCCCATACGCGGTAAGGCGGATCGGCCGGTCTACTGTGCCGGAGCCTTGCGGGTTGAACGTTCCGCGACAAGCGGAACCCCGCGCCAATGCAATCACGTCGCCTGGAACGAAGCGATGTGCCTGTGCTGCCTCAAGCGTGTTCCAGGGATGTGATTTGGAGCCGTCGCCGGACACACTGGCCGAGCAATCGATGTAGTAATGGTTTCCGGCCGGATCGGCGGAGCTTTGTCCGCAGGCGTTTGTGAAAGCGAAGACAACGAGCGCCCCGGAAAGAAGCAGCTTTGTAATTCGAATGAAGGTATCGCTGCGGCGGGCTGAATAGAAACGAGTCAATCTTGATCATCTCCCGGTAAATTGCGCGGAGAATACCCTGGCAAAGAATCGCCGGAATGGAGGGCCTGTTCGACCCTCGATTCCGGCAAACATAACACAGACAGGCAGTGGTTTTTAGAAGATGACCTTGGCTGCCAACTGCGCCACGCGGTTGGAATTGGGCAGCACACTGTTGATCTGTCCGAAGGTGCCGGACGAGTAGCTTCCGTCGGGGTTGGAGAGATGAACGGTGTTGGAAGTGTTGAATGCCTCTGCGCGCACTTCCAGCTTGTATCTCTCTCTTATCGTGAACACCTTGGCCAGTGAGGAGTCGAGGTTGACATATGCGGGACCCACCACAATGTTACGGCCGGCATTGCCCGGCTCAGACGATTGGCCCTCGCTCTGCGGCCATGTGAAGGCCGTAGTGTCGAACCACTGCATGTAGTTTCGCTTGCTGCGCGACAGGTTCGGATTGTGGGTAACGTTAGGCCGCAACCCGGGCAACACGGAATTGGGATTGGTGGCGCGAATGACGTTCACCGGCGTGCCGGTGCGGGCGATAAGGATGGGGCTGAAGCGCCATCCGCCCAGAACGGCATTTGCCACAGTACCCCAGCTCGAACCCCACTTCTGTCCGGTCCCGAAGGGCAGCGTGTATGCGCCACTGAAGACCAGGTTGTGGCGCAGGTCCGTATCGGAACTCGCCCACTCGGAACTCAGATTGTAGGGGTTCTGCGGGTTGTCATTGTTGACGTGGCCGAGGTTGAAGGGCGCCGGGCCGTTGTCCAGGCTGTGCCCGTAGGTGTAGCTGAGCAGGAAGCTCGTGTTCTGCGACATCTGCCGCGTCAGCTTCGCTTCCAGCGCCGTGAAGCTGCTGTTGCCGGCGTCGGTGAGGTATTGGATCTTGCCCAGGTGGGGCGTCAGCAGGCCGTCGGCGTCGGTCGACGGGTCGGCGTTGATGTCGCCTACCTGGTAGGAAAGGTGCCGGCCGAGCGTGCCCACCAGCGAGATATCCAGCGCGGTGGTGCGGTCTAACTGTCTCTGCACCGCGAAATTGTACGAGCCAGCCGTTCCGGTCTTGATGTCGGGCTTGACCGAGTAAGTGGTCTGGAGATTGCCGTTGACCAGCGTGGCAGGATCGATAAACCCGGAAGGCGGGATGGTGATGGTAGTGCTGCGCGCGACGCCCTTATCGAGCGTGTACTGCCACGGGGCGGTTGGCCCAGTGGAAGGTCCGTTGTAAACCCAGTTTGTGTAGGAGTTCTGGGTGGCAAACGGCGCGTTCTTGGTAAGGAAGTCTTCGCGGCCGTCGTTCTCCGGCGAGAAGAAGATCGCGGCGCCGGCCCGGATTACGGTCTTGGGGCCCGCCTGATAGGCGAAACCGAAGCGCGGCGAGAAGTCGTTGAAGCGCGCATTAACCAGCCCTGTCGATGCTCCGGCGCGGCCCGCGAGCAGGATGTGGCCGCTCTTCAGGTCGTAGTTGGACATGTTGTTGTTGGCTTCGCTCCACGGCTGCTGGAACTCGTAGCGCAGGCCGTAGTTCAGCGTCAGGTTGGGCGTGGGCTTGTAGGAGTCCTGCGCATACCAGTCAAGATTCCAGCTCTTGGTGTGCGGCTTGGTCAACTGCAATCCAATGTACACATCCGTCGGCAATCCCAGAACCAGGTCGGCGATATCCGATCCGCCCGCCCAGTTATAGGCGCCGGGAATGTATGTGTAGTAGAAGTTCGATGTCTCGGCATAGCCGAAGCTGCCGAAGTAATCGAAGCCGGTGGGGAAAAGGCTGAAGTTGGGATGGGAATTCAAGAGGCGAAGGTCCGCGCCGATCTTGATTTCGTGCCGCGACAGGCCCGTCCATGTATAGGCATCGGTGAACTGGTAGTTCGCGTCCAGAACGTGATAGGGCTTGTAAGTCGATCCGCCGGATAGATAACCGTCTGCCATGTATATCTGCGGATAGCCGACAGTAGCCGAGTAATTGGGGACCGAGACATTGCCCACGCCGAACTTAGACGAGTAGTCAGTTCCGTTCAGCAGGCTGTACTGATCAAGGTAGTAGCGCAGATAGCCGAAGCGCACCTCGTTGAGCGCGGTGGGCTTAAAAATGTGGTCATACGTAAGGGAGATGGACTGCGCGCCGTCATCCTGCTTGTTGGCCTGGTCGGCATCGCCGGCGCCCGCAATCAGCGTGTTGCCGTGATAGGGATCGGTGACCAGGGAGTTCGACGCCTGCCAGTGATACACCGCGTAGAGGCGGTCCTTCTGCGTGATCGTCTGATCGAAGCGGACGTCCACCTGGTCCGTATCGGCATTTACCGGCGAGTACACGCTGTAGTTGCGGAACCAGCCGTTGTCGATGCCCGGTAGATTCGGCTTCGGAAAGAAGTTCATCAGCGTGTTCAAGCCCGCGGGGCTCACGCGCGAGTGAGGAATAACGTTGCCCTGGAACTGCTCAAGGGCGCCGCCATAGGAGTTGACCGACACTACGGGGTCGTAGATGGGATCGATTGTCCCTGGCGCGGCGCCGCCTGCAATGCCCGCATAGGGATCCACCAGTCTGGATAAATCCACATCGCCGGCAGGCGTAACGTTGATCAGACCGAAGGGGACCGTGGAATAGACGTAGGAATACGCGTTCTTCATCCGGCTGCCCTCGTAGGCGCCAAAAAGGAAGGAGCGATCCTTCTTGATCGGGCCGCCCAGCGTTCCGCCGAAGTTGTGCTGCTTGAGAATGGGCGCCGGCTGCGGCGTGTCCACACCGACAAGCGTTTCTCTCGCTGTAAGGAAGTTCGGCCGGAAGAACTCGAAGGCGTCGCCGTGAATCCGGTTGGTTCCAGCCTTGGTCTGGACAGCAATCACGCCGCCGGCGGCATTGCCGAACTCCGCGTTGTAGCTGGCAGTGACCACCTTGAACTCTTCGACCGAGTCCACGTTGGGGTGAACGGTCACGTCCTGGGTTCGGTTGGTGGTGGACTCGATGCCGTCGAGCTGGATGGAATTGGCGAACTCGCGCTGGCCGCTCACCGAGAGCGCAAAGCTGTTGATGCTTCCGCCCACCTGGGCTACGCCGGGCACCAGCATGGTGAGGGCATAAAAGTCGCGGCCCTCGAGGGGCAGGTCCACGACGGCGTCGCCGCCGATAACGGTTCCCACCTCGGCAGTGGACGATTGCAGCACCGGAGGCGCGTCATTCACTTCCACCGACGTGGAAACGGTGCCTACAGACAGTTTGAAGTTCAGCGTCATGTGCTGATCAATCGTCAGAAGCACGCTCTTGAATTTGGACGATGCAAAACCCGGTGCTGAAGCCGTGACCGAGTAGGTCCCGGGAGGGACGCTGACAACGGTGAAGGTGCCTGCTTCATTGCTGACGCCGTTGAACGTTACTCCCTTCTCCAGGTCGACGAGAGTGATATCCGCTCCGCGGATGATGGCTCCTGTGGCGTCCGTCACCTGGCCGGCGATCTGGCCGGTTGTGGCCTGCGCACCAGCCTGATTCGCGGCAAAGGAAACAAGCAACAGAGCCAGTGTTGCAAATCTGAGGAAAGGGTTAATTCTGAACTGCAAGTGTAGCCTCCCAAGAAGAACCGCGGTGAACGCCAGGGCAGAAGAACTTACGAAAACTCCTCATAAAACCGCCAGCAAACGTTTTCCCAGCATCTCGGCTCCAATACTATGCCTCGCTGAATTTCCCTGTCAATGACAGGATCGAACTCGTCTGAGACACATATCTCAGCGCATCTTTTTGTCGAAACGCAGCAAACAGGATGTTTGTGCATCTATATTATTTTCATGAAGTTAAGAAGTTGAAAATGCCCTCGCATCCCCATGACCGAAAGCACGCCTCGGTTGATCGGCCCCTAATCGTTTGTTAGGCGCAATCCGGTCTTCGCCGTGCGGGCGTTCCGTCGTTGGAGCGTCTTGCTGGAGTCCGCAAGCTTTGCTCCGCGCTGAAAAGGATCTCCCGGATTTGTTGACGAAGCATGCAAAGTGCCCGCAGAGCTTCCATTTCCATTCCCGATGTGAAGCCCGGGTGCGTCGTGCGGTGACGCGGTGGACTGCCTCAGGACGAGGTATGTCGGAATGACGATCGGCCCTGAGATCTGCGGAACGCTTCGTTCGCGAAGCTTGTCGAGTGCCTGAAATGCGGCGCGCGCAAGATCCTCGCGAGACATCCTGACGGTCGACAAAGGAGGGTTCGCAAACTCAGCGAGATGAATATCGTCAAAGCCAATCACCGAAACCTGCTCTGGCACCCTGACTCGCCGTTCCGCAAGAACCCGCAGCACGCCAACCGCCATCAGATCGTTCGAGCAGACAATCGCCGTTGGACGCGGATCCATGGCGAGAAAGTGCTCGGCCGCGCGCGTTCCGCCTTCAAACGTGTGCTCGTCGATGCACACGGGAGCCTGCGAAGGACCAAGCCCAATGCGCTTCGCTGCGGACTCGAATGCCTCCTTGCGGCGCACATTCGTCAGGTGAGGCATGGGGCCGCTGGCGAATCCGATCCGCCGATGTCCGAGAATCCCAAGATGCTGCACCGCCTCGTTGATGCCGTGTGCGTAATCGATTTCAAGAGTGCTGGAGTTAGGTGCGTTGGTGCTCTCATCAATCGACACCAGCGGAATCTTCTCGGCAATCAACTCATCCAGCAGGTGCGACTCCGCCCGGAAGGTCATCACGGCCACGCCCTCCACCCTACGCTGAACAAGCCTGCGAATGAAGATCCGAGCGCGTTCGATGTTATAGTTCGTCGACCCAACCACAACCTCGTAGTCGTGTGCGCCGGCAATATCTTCGAAGCTCTGTATCAATTCCGGAAAGAACGGATTCGTCATCTCCGAGATCAGCAATCCGAGTGTGCGGCTCCGGCCCGACACCAACGCACGTGCTTGAGGGTTGGGGGTGTAGCCAAGTTCCTGAATGGCCGCCCACACCCGCTTGGCGAGTTGCTTGTCGACAGTCGATCTGCCATTCGCGACGCGCGAAACCGTTGCGGGCGATACGCCCGCGCGCTTGGCGACCTGCAGAATGTCGCGTCCGGATTTGCGATTCTGTTTCAATGCACGTCCTGCCAACTCATGTCTTTATACCCTTCAGTCGCAAGTGTTCTTACCGCTCTTCCACGATTGCCAGGTCCCACGCACCCAGTGCCAGAGTTGTCCCGTGGTTCACGATTGTTCCATCCAGCAGATTCATCCCGGCTCCATAAGCGTACTTCGCCTGCTGCGGAACTGAAGAGTAGTTGAAGTAGTAGTGGACCTTTTTCGCCATCTTGTTTACGCCGTGCTGCACGTGCACATTTGCGGGAACATCCTGGTCCGTCTGCGTCAGCCCCGCCTTCGCCAGCGCATCCTTCAATACTGCAGTCTGCAATGCGTCCGAGAGGTACGTGCCTTCGTATAGCAGCGCGCCCTTGCCATATTCGTTCTCAGTGATTGCCGGCCATTTTCCGAAGAACGGATGATCGTAGTACGCCACCGCCTTCGCGTGTTCCGGGATCAGAAACTCTGCCCAGTAGCGAGTCTGGTTATTTGTGCCCGCATGGTATGGATCGTCTTTCAACGCCAGCGGTTTCTCCAGGTTTGAAAATTCCTGATAGCTGAATCCGGCCGCCTCGCGCAACGGCCCCGGAGCCCGCACCCACCGCACCGCAGAGTTCTCGTTTGCAAACCCGCTCTTGAACGTCATTACCACGTGACCGCCGCTCTTCACGAAATCCGATATCCGCTGCAGCAGCGCGTCGTCTGCGATATACAGCGCCGGCACAATCAATACCTTGTACTGGGAAAAATCCGCCGTCTCTGGAAATACGAAATCCGTTCCGACATTCAGGTCATAGAGCGACCGATGAATCTGCTCGACAAGAGAGCGGTAATCCGCCGTCGGCCCCGCAAAGCCCCACTGCGGCCCCGCTGACGTGAAGGGCATGAACGCAATTCCGTTGTATGAGTCGCGGCTCCACAAGATCGCCACGTCGTTGTGAATCTTCAACCCCACAATGTGCGGCCCGATCTTCTCCAACTCATGCGCGGTCCGGCTCACCTCTGCATAAGCGCGATTCGGCTCCAGGTCATGGCTCAGTACGCCTTTCCAATACGTCTCCTGGTTGGCGGCTATCGATGCCCAATGCCAGTACTCCACCATGTTCGCGCCGTTCGCCACGTGGGTGTACACATCTTCGCGCAGCTGCCCGTCATACGGCGGGAACTGATACGCAGACGTCCAGTCCGTGGATTGCGCATTTGTCTCCGTCACCAAAAAGTTCCCGTGCTTCAGCGAGCGTGTAAAGTCTGCCTGGATCGATTGCGCCGCGCCATCGAAATGATCCTGCGAGCCGTGATAGATGTTGTCCGCGGGAATGTCCAGAGATTCCGCAATCGCCTCTTCGTTCACTTCGCGTTTCATCATGCCGCCGTAGTCTGTTGTCACAAACTGCCGCGAGCCCGCGCACTCCCGCACCAATTCCGCCTGCCAGTGAAGAAAATCCGTCACCCGCATCTGGCTCCAGCGAGACCACTCCAGCTTGTACCCCGTGCTCTGCGCGCCGTCGCGCGCCGGCAGGTCCTCCCATGTATGGAGGTTCTCGCTCCAGTAGTTCAGGAACCAGGCCTTGCTCAGTTCCTCAGGCGTATGAAACTTCTTCTCGAGATGGTGCTGGAACCCGATAAACACATCTTGATTTGCCGCTTCGTAGCTCGACGTCTCGTTGTCGATCTGCCATCCGATCACCGTGGGATTGTCCTTGTAATGCGCCACGATGTGCCGGATCATCCGCTCCGCGTAGAACCGATACGCCGGTGAATCCGTGTCCATATTCTGCCGCTGCCCATACGCGGCAGGGATAGCCTTGCCGCCGAATGCGCCAGCCGGAATCCGATCGGCAAGAATCTCCGGATGCTGGTGAGCCATCCACGCCGGGATTGAATACGTGGGCGTGCCGAGAATCACCTTGATCCCAGCCTTCCCCATGGCATCCACGATGTGGTCCATCCATGCGTACTCGAACTTGCCGTCCTCAGGCTCCCACAGGCTCCACGTCGACTCGCCCATGCGCACCACATTGAGCCCCGCAGCCTTCATTAGCGCGATGTCCTTCACGAGCCGCGCGTCCTGGTCCCCGGGCATGTACTCGTTGTAGTAAGCAGCGCCGTAGAGGACGGTAGGAAAATCGAGATCGGGTTGACGCGCCGGCGCGGAACCAGGTGCTTGAGCCGATGCAGATACTGCCAGCAGTACGGCGCAGACGCTGAGAAATCCTTTTCTCGCCGGTGCCATTCGCTTCCTCTTTCTATTCATCGACTCTTTCTCCTTCTGGTTTTGAGAGGACCTTGAGACTCGTTCCCCCATGTCTTTCGAGAATGAACGGATGGAAGGTACGCGCTCGCTCCCTCGGGAACGCGAACCATGCCTGATTGAGGTCTCCCAAGCATCTTAATGCCGCGGCTTCAACTCGGTCCAGTCGCCGCCGGCAGCCTTCCTCAGCGCAAATGCAGAGCATCGGCCGGATCGGTATGCTTTGAACGGCTGGAGTGCTGAGTGTCTGAGAACGGATTGAACTTCTGGGGGCTGTTGTGGATTCCGCTCTATCTGGCATTGATCTTTGTGATCAGTGTCATGACCCGCCGCCGCGGCAGCGGCACCGCAAACGACTTCCTCAACGCCTCCCGCTCCATGCCTACCTGGGCAGCAAGCCTTTCATTTCTCGCCTACAACTGCGGTTCCATCGAAGTGATTGGCATGAGCGCAATGGCCGCCCAGTATGGGATTCAGGCCTTCCACTTCTACTGGATTGGCGGCATTCCCGGCATGGTCTTCATGGGCATTTTCGTCGTGCCCATATACATGCGGACCGGCGCGCGCAGCCTGCCTGAGTTTCTCGAACTCCGTTACGGCCCCCGGCTTCGAGTGCTGAACGCGAGCTTGTCGTTGTTCGCCACCGCGGCCATGGCCGGCGGAGCACTCTTCGCGATCGCGCATGTGCTCCATGCCATTCTCGGCTACCAGGTTCTCGCCGGATCTATTGTCGCCGCGGCCGTGGTGCTGGTATACGTGCTGCTCGGCGGAATCCGGGCCACCATCCACACTTCCGTCCTCCAGCTGATCGTCATGGTCGCAGGCCTTCTTCCTCTGCTGTTTGAAACGTTCCCTTTCCATGCCGCCAGCTTCACCGCTCGCGCGGATCACTGGCACCTCTGGCGGAATCTGCCCGCCTTTTCACCTCATTCGACTCTCGATAAATTCGGCATCGTCTTCGGGCTCGGTTTCGTGATCAGCCTCTCGTACTGGTGCACAGATTTTGTGATCGTGCAGCGTGCTTTGACAGCGCGCACAGTAGAGTCGGCGCGCAAAGTTCCGATCATTGCGGGATTTGGGAAGCTGCTTATCGCATTCCTCATCGTCGTTCCGGGCGCCGCCTATCCAACCTACGCGGCATGCGCGGGAGCGCAGGATTTCAATGAAGCGATTCCCCGCCTGATGGCGATTGTGTACGGACCAACACTTCTCGGCTTAGGGGTCGCGGCGCTCCTCGCCAGCCTCATGGCCGGTATTGCCGGAAACGTGTCCGGCTTTTCCGCCGCATGGACGGAGGAGATCTATCGGACGCGCTTCCGTCCTGGCAAACCCGAGCAGCATTACATTGCGGTCGGCCGGTGGGCGGTCACCGTGTGCTTCCTTATTGCCGAAGTCGCCGCATATTTCGCGGCCGATTTTGGAGATCTGATGGAATTCCTCCAGCTGGTTGTCTCTCTGTTTTATGCGCCACTGTTCGCCGTCGTTCTCTGCGCATTTCTAAGGCGACGTCCGACCGAACGGCGCGCATGCCTCGCCATTTTCGTTGGAGTAGGTGTCAGTGCTGCTTTGCAGGCGGGCGCCCGGCTCGGACTCATACCGTTTGGCAGCCAGATGACCGCGAACTTCTATATTGCGTTGATTACCTTCACCACCACGATCCTTGCCTGCGTCCCTGGCAGGACATCCCGTCCCGAGGCGCGAGCCAAAGCTGAAACTCCCAACGAATCTGCGCCGCTCCACTCGCTGCGCCCGTCGCGCTCCCTCGCCACTCTCGCTGGACTTCTTCTACTCGCATGCCTCGTCGCCAACCTGCTCTGGTGGTAGGTTTATCTATCAACGAGTTACCGGCGGCTTAGGATAAGTGGCGACTGATCGAAAGGGATGGAAGGACTTGTGCAGCGGCAAAAAGCAGATGCGTGGCCGGAATCGGCTTTATCGGCTTGAAATATCTATGATCTATGCTGGTCGGGGCGGAGGGATTCGAACCCCCGACCCTCTGCTCCCAAAGCAGATGCGCTACCAGGCTGCGCTACGCCCCGACTCTGTTCCGATTGTATAGTGAAAAGTCTCTTCCACGCCCTCTCACCCTTCATCCAGAACCAGTCAAGGGCGGAGCAAAACCGTGCCACGGGGACGGAACCAAAAATAGGCGAGCAGGCAGATGTGGAGTTGTTGAGCACGGTTGCGTCAGGGGATCCATTACCAAAAGAAAACGGCACGGGCTGATTGGCCCGCGCCGTTTTTGTTTGTGTAAGGTTGCGTGTTAGAACTCGACGCGCGCGGAGACCTGGCCGGTGCGGGCGCCCCCGAAGTCGGAGCTGATGGTGCTTGTGATCAGGCTGAAGCTGGGCGAGGTGAGGTCCATCAGCGGATCGCCCAGGTTGGTGTGGTTGAGCACGTTGGTGAAAGTGCCTTCCACTTTAACGTGAACGCGCTCGGTGATGGAGAAAGCCTTGCTCAGGCCGGCTGAAAGGTTGACGAGACCGGGGCCTTCCACCGAGCCGACCTGGCTGTTGCCAAAGCGGCCGATGGGCAGCGGGTGGGGGCCAATGGGCTGGAAGGAGCCGTCTTCCTGAGGCATGAAGCCGGCGCCGGTGAGGCAGGAATTGCCGGCTGTCCAAGTGCTGTCGCCGGGGCAGGCAAACGCAGCAGGGTTGGTCCAGTTGAAGCGGTTCTGCCCATGCGGACGAGTGCTGACGCCGGCAAGCTGATCAGCATGCTGGGCGCGATGGCCTCCGTCAAAGCTGCCGGTGCCGTTGCCGAACGAGCCGTTGAGGCCCGAGCCGGTGCCGGAGGGGTCGCCCTGGCCGCTGGGGAAGTACGGCGTTTCGTACGGGCCGGTCTGGAGGGTGAGGATGGAAGCCAGGCGCCAGCCGCCGACGACCGCATCCGCGGCGCGGTTCATGCCACCGCCGAACATACGGCCGCGACCGAACGGGCAGATCGTAGAGAGCCGTCGTGTTCCAGCGCAGACGGCGCGTGCCGTAGGCGTTGCCGAAGTCAATGTGGCGGTCGAGGATTGAGGTGGCGCGCTGGCCGCCGCCTTCGCCGCCGAATCCGATGTTGTTCGGACCCTGGTTGTCGGCGAGGTTCTTGGCCCAGGTGAAGGTGGAGTGGAACTCAAGACCGTGTTGCAGGCGATGGCTGGCCTCAAACTGCAATGAGTTGTAGCTGGCGTTGGCGCCGGTGGCGCGGGTGTTGATGCGGCCCCAGTTCGGGAACAGGCGCGCGCTGATGGGCGCATTGAAAGCCGATACGGTGCTCGAATAGGGAAGGGTGTTCTCGTCCGGAGCCCACACAAGCTGGTGAGTGTTGGAACCGATGTAGGTGGCGCGGCCGGCGTATCCCGATCCGAAGTCGTGATCGACGCTGAGCATCCACTGCTCGGTGTAGGGATCTTTCCACTCGGTGCTGTTGGCGGTGCCGAAGTAGTCGGTGCCGTAGCAGTTGGTGCAGCCGTTGCCGCCGGCGCCGGGATGAACCAGCGGCCACTGGAAGCCGATGGCGTGGGTCTGGGCGTTGTAGCTGTTGGAGAACTGCTGCGTGTAAGCCTGCACAGTTCCGGTGAGGGAGTAGAAGCTGGAGCCCAGCATGTTGATGTTGTAAATGCTGAAGCCGCCGCGAATCGCCCACTTGTCATTGGCCGCGGGCCGGAAGGCGAAGCCGAACCGAGGCATGAAGCGCAGGTGCGGAACCTTCTTGAGGCCGGAGGGGAATCCTGCATCGCTGTTGCCCATCACGGGCATGCACGGCGCGCCGTTGATGACGGCCGAGTTGGTGTTGGTCACACCGTCGGGGTTGCAGGCGTTGGCGCTGGCCAGGAAGCCCTGCGCGAGAAGATCCTGCTTGCCCTGCGGATAGATCACGCGGCCTGACTTGGCGAGGGTCGGATCGAAGTTGCCGATGTCGCCATACTTGTCGTAGTAGCCGGGGTGTAGCTCGTAGCGAATGCCGTAAGAGAGAGTCAAGCGCGGATTGATGCGCCACTCGTCCTGGGCGAAGACGTGATAGTGGCCGGAGAGGCCGTCGTTGTCCTGGCGAACGACGTCATAGAAACTCTGATTGGGCAGGCCGAGAAGGAAGTCGCCGAAGTCGACACCCGTGAACATGCCGGTGCTGGCGCTGCTGTTGAAGGTGTAGGTGCCGTAGTTATCGGCGCCGTTGAAGCCCAGCGGAGAGATCGCTTCGAGCTGCTCGATATCGCCGCCGAACTTGAAGGCGTGCTTGCCCTTGAGCCAGATGAGCGTGTCTGCATACTCGTAGGTGTACGACTTGTTCAGGCCGGTGAGGCGAGCGGCATCGAGACTCTGGACGTGGTTGAAGTCCATCTCCGGGATGCCGTTGTAGTAGAGGTTCTGCAACCCTGTCCAGCCTTGTGCGGTGGTCCATCCGTGGCCGTCGAAGCTGTTGGTGGATCCGGTGGTGTACCGCGTGAAGCCGAAGCCGCCTTCGTTGATGAGATTGGGAGTGATGGTCCAGTTGGTGTCGACCTTAAGCACGCGGCTCTGGCTGTCGCGGACCGACGAGGGCAGGTTCAGGATCTGGGCGCTGTTGATGGGGAAGTTCTTCCAGGTGAAGCGGCCCCAGAGGAGGAACTTCTGGTTGGCGCCGAAGTTCTGATCGCCGCGCACGTCGAACTGATTCGAGTGGCCGCTCTCATCGACGTTTGCCTGGTAATTGGCAACGCCGTCGTCGTTGTAGAGCGTGGGGTCACCGATGTTGGGATCGGGATAAAACTGCTTCAGCGTATTGCCGGCAATCTGGCTGATAGCGCTGCCCGGGATCTGCTTGCCGTAGCTCGTGCCGTTGTAGGGATTGCGGAGATTGGTGAAGCCTTCCGAGTCGTACTTGGTGAAGTCGCCCTGCTTCATCAGGGTGCTGGGGACTTTTTCAAGAATGGTGGTCTGCGCGGGATGCCGCCAGCCTTCATAAGCGCCATAGAAGAACGACCGGTTGTGGCCGTTGTAGTGCGGAAGAATAACGGGGCCGCCGACGCTGCCGCCGAAGGTGTTGCCGGTGATGTCGGCCTTGGTGGTGGTGGTGGGATAGGTGTACGGGATGGCGTTGAATGCGGAGTTCTGGTAGTACCAGAAGCCCGAGCCGTGGAATGCGTTGGTTCCACCTTTAGTGGTAACCACAATCTGCGCGGGGTCGCCGTATTCCGCGTTGGCCATCACGCCATCGCTACGGATCTCGGAGATGGATTCGGTGGAGGGGAAGGAGTCCTTGATGAAGCTGCCGCCCTGCGGGTCCTTGAGGGTGATGCCGTCGACCGTGACTTCGACCTGGTAGGGAAGTGCACCCTGCACGGAGATGCCGGAGGCGTCGTCCTGCACGCCGGGAAGCGTGCCCAGAATGCCGGCTGCGCTGGTTCCGCTGAAGCTGGCGCGGGTGTTCACGGGAAGATTAGTTGCGGCGTCGGCGGTGAAGGTCCCGCTGATGGTGGGATTGTCCGTATCGATGGCGCTGACCGTCTCGCCCGTAACCTGGACGGACTGTTCAATGGCGCCCACTGCCAGAGCCACGTCAATCCGCAATTCCTGGCGTACCGCGAGCGTCGCGCCGGAGATGGACCACTTGGCGAATCCGTTGGCGGTCACCTGGAGTGAATAGTGACCGGCCTTGACGTCAGAGAAGTGATAGTCGCCGGACGTGTTTGTGGAGGCTTCGCGCGAGGTGCCTTCTTCCGCGCTGGTCAGTGTCACCGTTGCGCCGCTGACCACGGCCCCGGCGGCATCCTTGACTGTGCCGACGATGGAGCCCTGGGTGGTTTGCGCGATTCCATGCACGGAAAGCACTGCCAGGGCGAACACGAAGACGCTGAGCACCCGCGGGCGCCCGATGAAGGTTCGTATGCGATCCCTCAGGGTCTCGATCCTGGATGGGTACGTCATGTACTGCCTCCTGAAGTGGATAAAATTTTGGGCTGCGTTATGGTTGTCGTCTGAAAAATGCGCACCAGAACTTGGGCGTAGGCTGAGGGTAGGTCAACGCAAACTGGCCGTCATGAAACCGGATTCGGGGATGAACCCAGGGGTAACTTCAGTTGATCTATGTGACAATTCCAGCGTACGAAGCGTGTATTACAAGGGCAGGTAAATTATGTGAATACAGTTTTAAAAGCGTTGTGCCGCTTGTGGATAAGCGCGCCCGTAGAGGGCGCGCCGGGTTGGATTCAGTCGTCGGTCTTCGGTCTTTGCAACCGGTGGGACGATTTCTCGACGTCCTTGCGAATCTCTTCAGCGTCGTCCATGTCGAGCAACGCGGCAGCTTCCGCCTTCGTCTTTGGCTGTGCGAACTTCGCCTTTGAAGGAACGAACACACGAGCATCGACCGGCTTCGTAGTAAAAGGCTCGAGGTGTGGATGACTGTCGAAGATCCCCGTGATCTCGCCCGCCAGCGCATCCTCCAGGTTCAGCGGCCCGACGCCGAGAAGCTCGTCGATGGTGCGGGTGATCGAGCCCATACTGGTGTGCTCATGACTGATGAAGCCGGGCTTGGCCCAGGGGCTGGCAATCATGAGAATGCTACGGTGCGCATCGACGTGATCGACGCCGCCCTGCGCATCATCTTCCGTGACAAAGACAGCCGAGTCCTTCCAGATCGACGTGCCCGACAAAAACGCAACCATGCGGCCGAGGGCAAGATCGTTATCGGCGACATAGGACGCGCGGTAGGGATAGCCGTCTCCGGCCCGGGGATCGGCCGTGTGATCGTTGGGCAGGCGAATCACGATGAGCGCCGGGACCTTGCCGGTAGCGATCCTCCGGCGGAAGTCGCGCTCGAACTCCGTGGCGCGGAACTGGTCAGGAATGCCGAGATTGAACGTGGGATAGTGGCGGTCGGTTGACTCGAACATCGGCTTCGGAACAGGCGTGTTCAGGAAGAGACGCTGGCCTTCAGGCGCGGCTCCATCTATCTCGCTGGCTCCTTCAAGCTCGATGCCCTCGCCGTAATTGAGGATGCCGAGCGAACCCTGATTCGCGGAAGCGATGTGTTCCCACAACGTGCCGAACTGCGGTTCGTCTTCGGGCATGGGAGCGTCGGCGCCGCCGAAGAATGCGCGGCGGCCGGGCTGCGCGGCGAACGCATCGTCATGCCGGCGGCCCCCGTAACCCGAGGTCCATGCTGTATTGAAATACGGCGTGGGATTGATGCCGACCACCCAGCGATGGCCGTCCGCGGAGACATCGGAGTCGACATAGAAGTTGTCGCTCATGGCGAAGTGTTTCGCCATGGCGTGCAGATTCGGCGTGACGCGAAGGTCCGTCGCGGACTTTGCGTTTCCCGCCGCCGTGCGCTGCTTGCGCGGCCTGGAGTCGTTGTCGGTGACCCAGCCCTGCATGCCGTAGCGGGCCAGCGATGCGTCTCCATTGGAGCCGTCCACATCCCCCAGCACTTCGTCGTAAGTGCGGTTCTCGCGGATGATCAGAAAGCAATGCTTGAGATGCGGAAGTGCGGCCTTATTGGCGATCGCTGCGGTGTTTCCGGCGACCACGGTTTGCGTGAGTACTTCGGGTTCGGGAAGCGATGCGAGGGAAATCACGCTCAAGCTGCCCAACTCCAGCGAGCCAATATAAGAAGGCGAATTGGGATTATGCTGTGCGCCACCGTTCGGGCCTGCTCCCTTGCCTTTTGTGTTGATGACGTAAAGCGTCTTGCCATCGGGCGAAAGATCGATCGCCGAGGGATTCCAACCCACCGGGATATGTTCGATGACCTTCATCGAAGCCGTATCCAACACAGCGACTGCATTGATGCCGGATTCAGCGATATAAGCGCGACCCTCACGAAGGACAACGCCGCTGGGCATCACGCCGCGCAAAGGCCGTCCCGCCGCATCGCGGAAGCGCGCATCTTCAAATGGCGAGAGTGCGGCTTGCGCCAGCACTTGTGTGCCGTCCGCAGTGACTTTGGCGACAGTGTCTTCGTGCGCCAGCGACACATAGACTGCGTTTGCTGTCTGCGGCAACTCCCGTTGGCGCTGCACCGCCGACGGTGCCTTGCTTTGCTTCAGTAATCCGGTCGCCGAGACGCAGCCGCGCGGTAACTGCCGGATGCGCGGCATCGCTGATGTCATACGTCCAGAGCGAACTGCCGCGGTCGGAGTTCTCGTCGCCCAGGCCGGGAATCTGTTTGCCTTCCACGGTTGCGCCCTCGCGCGCCGCCTGCGAAGGGAAGCCGAACGCAGGAAAGTGAAGTCCTGATTCGAGCATGTGGTCGCGGTCCGCGCCGGGAATGGTTTTGTATTCGAAGAGGCCGGTATTGGTTACATACATGCGCTTGCCGTCCGGCGAAAGCGCCAGGCCGAAAGGATAAGCGCCGGTGGGAATCGAAGCGATGAGCGAAAGTCGATGTGCGTCGATGAGAACGACGCGCCAGTTGCCCTGATCGAGGACGTAGAGCGTGTTGCCATCGGCGGAGACAACCAGCGTTGCCGCGAACGACGCAGCAGCGGTCTTGCCTTCGAGAACTCCGTCAAGCGAAAGTTCGCCTGTCGCCTTCCAGTCGCTCGTCGAGTAGGCGCGGATCTTGCCCGAGTCGCCGGTAGCGACATACAAGGTGGATCCATCCGGAGAATAGGCAAGCCCGGCATGCACCTCAATCGCCGGATCGTTGTTATCTCCTGCCGGCATCCGCCGCACCGAGGGATGCAGATCGTTCGGCGCATCAATCACATTCAGAGCGAACGGGAACCCGATGGATGGCGCGGCAACCTGCGCGCCGTCGGGGCGAACGGCCAGGGCGAAGGGATAAGGAGCAAGGGGTATCCAGTTTCCGGCGGGATGAATTTCACGGCCATTGGGAAGCGTGGCGGTGACGCCAGTCTGGCCAGCGGATACGCAGGGAAGAGTGAGTGCTGCGGCGGCAAACAGCGCAGTCAGAATTCTCGAACATTGCATGGTAATGAGTATGCGGAAGAAATGTGAAAGCAGGATGCAAAAAATCAAAACGCCGGAGCGCCGCCAGTGCCCTGGTGGTCCTGATCCCCGGCCTGACCCGCGGCATTCGCGTTAACCCGCGGTGAGCCCACACAAAAAATCGAAGCAACTGCCGCAGACCTCGCGGCAATTGCCTCAATTTGTCTTCTCCCGCGCCGGTTTACTGCGGTGTATACCAGCGCACGTAATCCACGATCATGGGGGTTGGATTCGACAGGCCACTCGTCGATCCGCCGAGCGTGCCGCCCACGGCCACGTTCAGGATCGCGAACATGCTCTGGTTGAACGGCCACGTGTCACCCGAAGGCAGGGTGCTGGGCGTGGCCGTGAAGAACGGCGACGATGCGTTGTCCACGTAGAACGCGACCTGGTTCTGCGACCAGACAATTCCGTAGGTGTGGAACGCATTGTCGTTGGCCTGCCCGCTGGGGAAGTTATAGCGCGCACCAACGCCACTGCCGCCGGTCTTCGCGGTGTGAATGGTGGAGTTGTTGCCGGTGGGACCCGGTCCGTTGAGCACCTGCGTCGACCAGATTTCCATGATGTCGCCTTCACCGCAGGTTGGCCAGCCCACCGTGCCGATGTTGTTGCCGAGCGTCCACCACGCCGGCCACAGTCCCTGGTTGGTGGTGTTGGGCGCCTGGATGCTGGCAACAAGAACCCCGTAGGTGAAGGTCTGCTTCCCTGAGGTATTCATGCGGCCGGAGAGCCATGTACCGCCTACGTTCCTCGGCTGGATCACCAGGTGCCCGCTGCCGTCGATGTAAACCGGCGCGGTTGAAGTGCTGAAGCTGGTCGGGCATTGCGACGGATTGCTCGGGTAGCCCGGCGGTCCGCAGTAGACCTCCGCCTCGCCGTTACCCCAACCGCCGTTGTTGCCCAGGTCGAAGGTCCACGCCGAAGTGTCCGGCGGCCCCGCGCCGCCGTTGAACTCCTGGCACCACTGCGGCGTGTACGTCACTCCGCCCACCGAAATCGACGAGACGCCCGCGCATGAGCCGGTGCCGCCGCCGCTGCCCGCGGTAAACGTCATGTAGTTGATGTTCCAGCCGGCTGCATCCTGATCGAGCGTGAGGATCTGCTGGCCGGCAGGCAGTGTGACGATAGCCGACACGTTCGTCCAGGTCTGATAGCCGCCGGTCGCCGGCACATTCACGGACCCTGTCAGGTTCACACCCGACGCGTTGGTCACATGGAAGGCACCCGTGACGGCAGTCGGCGCGGCCACGCGGAAGCCGATCGTGTAAGTGCCCGCACTGGCCACGTTCACCGTGTAGCGGAACCACTGGCCGCCCGTCGTCCAGCCGATGTTGAAGCCGCCACCGGTGTCGGTGGTCGCCTCAATGTCCACGCCGTCGGAGCGATAGCTGTTCGCCGAGCCGTTCGTGGAACTCACCTGGTAGCCAACACCCTGGCCGCCGGTGTCGTAGTTTTCAGCCTGAACCGTTCCCGGTACCGCCGCGGGAGTGCCGCCATACGGCCCTTCGCCGCCCGCACCGGTGAACGACACATAGTTGATGTTCCATCCGGCGTTGTCCTGGTTGACGGTCAGCGTCTGCTGACCCGCAGGAAGCGTGATGCTCGCCGTAACATTCGTCCAGGTTTGCCATCCGCCCGTGGAGGGCACGCTGACGGAGCCGGTGAGATTGGTTCCTGACGAGTTGGAAATATGCAGCGCGCTGCTCACGCCGTTCATGGAGGCTACACGGAACGTTGCAGTATAGGTTCCCGCCGCCGCCACGTTCACGGTGTACTTGAACCACTGCCCGGTCGCCGTCCAGCCAAGGTTGTCTCCCCCGCCGGTGTCGGTGGTCGCTTCAAGATCCACGCCGTCGGAGCGGTAGCTGTTCGCGGTTCCGTTCACTGACGTTACGTGATACCCCACTCCCTCGCCGCCAAGATCGTAGTTCTCGGCCTGCACCGTGCCGGGAATCGCCGCCGGAGTTCCGCCGAACGCTCCGCCGGTCGCTGCGAACGAAACATAGTTGATGTTCCACCCGGGATGGTCCTGGTTGATCGTCAGCGTCTGCTGGCCCGCGGGTAGTGAGACCATCACCGTCACATTGGTCCAGGTCTGCCAGGCTCCCGTCGCGGGAACGTTGATGTTGCCGCTGATGTTCGTACCCCCGGAGTTGGAGATGTGCAGCCCGTCCGTGACCGCGCTGATCGCCGCCAGGCGGAAGGTAATGTTGTATGTCCCGGCGGACGCCACGTTCACCGTGTACCTGAACCACTGTCCGGCCGCCGTCCAGCCCATGTTGTCTCCGCCGCCGGTATCGGTGGTCGCCTCAAGATCCACGCCGTCAGAGCGATAGCCGTTTGCTGTGCCGTTCACCGAGGTGACGTTGTAAGCGACGCCCTGGCCGCCCGTGTCGTAGTTCTCAGCCTGTACCGTGCCGGGAACCGGGGCGGGAGTTCCGCCGTACGGTCCCTCGGCCGCAAGCGCGCTCTGCGCCGACATGAAAGCGACGCCGGCGCATACAGTCATGAAGCTCAAATAAGCCTTGGTTCTCATCGGAATCCACACATCCTTCCTTCGGTGATTGGCGCATCCCACGTCATGGCCCCTGATGGACCGTCATCGTCTGTCATCAACGCAGAGAGCACCGCATGCCGGGCTTGCGGGCTGGCGCTTCACAGCGTGCCCGGATTCGGCAGGGAATCATCAAGAAGGACTCTGCCGGCTGAACTGCCCCCGCAACTGAACGGCTTGCGGGTGTTCCGCGCAGAGCATGGCTGAAAGGCCGGAGTTATGGGTGTTTCTATCGATTTGCCGCCGCCATCATCTCCTGGGCATTATCCGGCGCTCTTCTGATTCAGCCGCGAGCGAGTCTAGGCCCGGCCGCTGACGATGGGAAGCGTTACCCGCGTTACCTTGCAGTTGCGGGGACGGTTACATGGGGCCGTTACACGAGCATTGCGCTTGGTCTATCATGCGGATTTGCAATCCGGCGTCACTCGCCGGATTCGCCTGTTTTCCCCAATCTGCGCCGGCAAGACTCAACAGATCGAAATCACCTGATTGCAGCGCCCGCGCCGGGGCGCCGGAGAGGTTATCGATATGAGCATGCAGGCGGATTCTTATCGCTCCCACGCCAGCACCCTGGACCGGTCCGCTGAAGAGCGCGCAGCCCTTCAGTCCGTGCTTCAATCCCGCGTCTTCCAGGCTCGTCCCCGCCTGGCCAGCCTTCTCGAATACATCTGCGAGCGATACTTCGACGGCGACGCCGACGGCCTGAAGGAGTATTCCATCGCCACCGAAGTTTTTCGCCGGCCCGACTCGTTTGATCAGGCGACCGACTCCATCGTGCGCGTCGAGGTCTTCCGCCTGCGCAAGCGACTCCGCGAATTCTACGAAGGCGAAGGCGCTGACCAGCCCCTCGAGGTCGTCATCGCTCCCGGACACTACCGGCCGGAGTTCTTCGACCGATCACCCCGCCCACCACATACGCATCTACCGCCAGCCGCTACCTATACGACAGATGCCTCCAGCCCCCTCGACTTCCACGAAGCCGAAGAGCCGCAGCCCGCCCTCCTCGAAGAAGTTCAACCTGCGGCGCGCTCTTCACGCCGTCCCCTCACCCGGCCTGCCATCCTGTCCGTCGCCGCTGTTCTCGCCCTCGTCGCCGTGCTCGCCGCCATCTTCTGGTGGCCGGCTCGTCTTCGGCCTCACGCGGCGACCGCTCCAGCCGAACCTCTCACAACCTCCGCGGCCCTTCCTCCGCCCGGCCCGGAGATGCGGATTCGCTGCGGATACTCCCGGCCGATCTTCAAAGATGACGAAGGAAATGTCTGGTCCGGCGACCGCTTTTTCTCCGGCGGATTCAGCGTGGAACTGCCCAACCAGCACATCGCGCGTACCCGCAATCCTGAGCTCTATCTCACCGCGCGCTCCGGCGTCTTCTCTTACAGAATCCCTCTCGCGCCCGGCGCCTACGAACTCCACCTGCACTTTGCCGAGACGACCTACAGCCCTGCCAGCACCCTCGGCGGCGGAGAGAACAGCCGCGTCTTCGACGTCCGCCTCAACGGCCTGCCTCTGCTGAGCCAGTTCGACATCGTCTCTGACGCTGGCGCAAACACCGCCGACGTGCGCGTCTTCCGCGATATCGCGCCCGACCGGGACGGCTACCTTCATCTCGATTTCAACGGGTCGCTGGGCCTGCCCATGATCAACGCCATCGAGATCATTCCCGGCGTGCCGCATCAACTGCGCCCCATCCGCATGGTCGCGCAGAACACCTTCTTCGTCGACAAATCCGGCAACCTCTGGATGCCCGACGCCTACTTCAGCAGCGGACAGCTCGCCTCCGACAAGGTCGCGGTCGACGGCACGCCCGAACCGGGGCTCTTCGAGGGAGAGCGGTACGGCAACTTCACCTATGCTCTTCCCGTCGATCGCGGAACCTACCGCCTGACACTCTACTTCTCAGAGAAATACTGGGGAGTCGCCGCCGCCCAGAATGACGCCTCCGGCAAGCGCGTCTTCGATATCTTCTGCAACGGCTACGCTCTCACCCGAGGCCTCGACATCGCCAGGGACGCGGGTCCGGCGCGGGCTCTCGTCAAGGTGTACCGCGGCCTGCGCCCCAACGCCCAGGGCAAGCTCATCGTCTCCTTCGTTCCCCAGGTCAACTACGCCAGCGTCGACGCCGTAGAGGTGGAGCAGGAGTAAACCTTGAATCTCGAGGCAGGAGTTTCACCAAGCCAGATCAGTCATTTGCGGGGATGACTGGCGGAGAGAGTGGGATTCGAACCCACGTTAGAGTTGCCCCTAAACACGCTTTCCAAGCGTGCGCCTTCAGCCACTCGGCCATCTCTCCAATAGGGTGGTCTACCTTCTTGAATTTACCATACCGGCGCCCTCTCGTCGGAGGGCGCCAGGCGCGGCCGCACCCGCTGAAACCGCGCGGCTGAAATCGTTTACATCCCTCCGCCGCGTCATTTATAGTTCGCCTTGCTTATCCGCTCGC